>NZ_VFNC01000001.1:3033745-3640494 GCF_006715395.1 Streptomyces sp. SLBN-31 | reverse complement strand
GTGACGGCGGAGGTCAGCAGGGTGAAGCCGGTGGCCGCGACGAGAATGCCCAGGGCCAGAGCGAGGGCCCGCCCGCGTCGGCGCCGCAGCTGGGAAAGGATCATGCCGATCACGGGCGCAGGCCTCCGAGACGGCCGAGGACGTCGCCGTCCGGCGTCACCCGGTCGTCGGCCACGATCCGGCCGTCGTAAAGCCGCACGATACGGTCGCAGTTGGCGGCGACCTCGACGTCGTGCGTGGCGACCAGCAGGGTCGTGCCGTAGCGCTCGCGCAGTGAGAGCAGCAACTCGACTATGTCCCGCCCGGTCGTACTGTCCAGGTTCCCGGTCGGCTCGTCGGCCAGCAGCAGCCCGGGCCGGTTGATCAACGCCCGTGCGATCGCGACCCGTTGCTGCTGACCTCCGGACAACTCCGACGGCAGTGCGTCCGCACGCTGCGCGAGGCCGACGGCCTCCAGCACCTCCGTCGCGCGTTCGTGCCGGTCGAAGTCCACCCGGCGGGGCAGCACCGGCGCCAGGACGTTGTCCAGCACGGTCAGAGCCGGCAGCAGATGAAAGCGCTGGAAGACGAAACCGACCCGTCGGCGGTGCGCGTCCAGCCGCCGTGGCGTGAGCGCGTCGCCGTCGACCTCGACCGTCCCCTCACTGGGCCGGTCCATCCCGCCCAGCAGATGCAGCACCGTGGACTTCCCCGACCCCGAGGGGCCGGTCAGCGCCACGGCGGTCCCCGACTCGATGCGCAGGTCGACGGCATCAAGTGCGACCAGTTCCGCATATCGGCGCGTCACACCTCGTAACGTCACATCCACCGTGCTGCCACCCTCCTGCATTGTCACAATGCAGCGGTACATTGTCACAATCCACCAGGCATGTAAATGGCGTTGCAGGAGGGTCCATGCCGCTTCACCACGCGGTGCTCGCGCTGCTGGCCGACGGCCCGGATCACGGCTATGAGCTCAAAGGCCGGTTCGAGCAGGCCATGGGCCCTCAATGGGGCGGCCTGAACATCGGTCACCTCTACCAGATCCTGGACCGCCTGGTCCGTGACGGGTACGTCGTCCGCTCCCACGTGAGCCAGGCGGACCGTCCCGACAAGACCCGCTACACCCTCACACCCGCCGGAGACGACGAGTTGCGCGACTGGGCCACCAGCGCCTGGGTCCGCACCGGCGGATTCCGCGACGAACTGTTCCTCAAACTCTTCGGCGCCTCCTCCCTCGGCCCCGACGCCCTCGACACGCTCATCACCGCGCAACAGCAGACCTACGTCGCCGAACTCGCCGGTCTGACCCGGCTACGCCGCACCCGGGCGGACGACCCCCTGGTCACCCTCCTGATCGACGCGGCGATCGCCCACACCAAGGCCGACCTGGAACTCCTCGGCACGGCCGCCCAACGCCTCGCCCCGATCACCGGGCGCACCAAGACCGCGTCCCCCCAGGCACAGGCCGACACCGGCGAGGAAGAGGACCGGCGAGGGGCTTGACGGAACCATACGGACCTGGTGGTGCGTCGCCCGGCCAGGGTCGGATCGTCCTGGCCCCTTCCGTCCAGGGGGCCTCGGCAGCGGCATGGTGACGACGACGCTCTTGGCGCTCAGCCGCTCCTCCCGGCCAGGGGAGGTTGTTATCGTCAACGGCGGTTCACGGAAGCCTCGTTCGAGACGGGGACCGCACCCGGAACGGTGGAACGTTGCCGCGCCGCGGAGCCTTCCGCGGCCTTGGACCTCGCCAGCCACAGGCCGGTGAACACGGCCGTGGCCAAAACGACGGCGCCGGCAGCGAGGAAGGCACTGTTGAGGCCGGCCTCGAAGGAGGCACCGCCGGATTGCCGGGTGCGGACGACGGCTCCGAGTACCGCCACGCCGAGCACCGCACCGATCTGCCGGGTAGTGCTGCTGACGCCAGAGGCGAGTCCACTCTCCTGCGGGCTGACCGCCTGGATGGCGGCCCCCGTCAGCGGGGACATGGCCAGTGCGAAGCCGGTGCCGATGAGTGCCAGCCGCCACCACACGTTCCCGTAGCCGGTGTCGGCGTGCACCATCCCGAGGGCCAGGAGTCCCAGGCCGGCCAGGGCCAGGCCGATGGTGACCACGATTCGGAAGCCGTACCGGGCGGCGAGTCGGCCCGCGTACGGGCTGACGATCACCATGGCGAGGGATACCGGCAGGGTCTGCAGACCGGCGCGCAGGATCGAACTGCCCTGGACGTACACGAAGAACTGGGAGAAGAAGAACGACGAGCCCATGAGCGCGAACCCCACCACGACCATGGCGGTGTTGGACACGGTGAACAGGCGCTGCCCGAAGAGCCGCAGCGGCAGCATCGGCGCCGAACGACGGGCTTCGACGGCGACGAAGGCGGCGAGGAGGACCACCGCGGCGGCGAAGCTGCCCAGGATGACCGGTGAGGTCCAGCCGCGGGCACCTCCCTCGATCAATCCGAAGGTCAGTGCCCCCACCGCCAGAACGGACAGGCCCGTGCCCGGGATGTCGATCGCGGAGGCGCTCGGGTTGCGGGACTCACCGAGGCGGCGCAGGCCGACCGCCAACAGGACCACGCCGACGGGCAGGTTGACCAGGAAGATGGCAGGCCAGCCGAAGGCCTGCGTCAGAACGCCGCCGGCAACGGGGCCTGCGGCCAGGCCGATTCCGCTGAGTCCGGCCCACAGCCCGATCACCTTGACCCGTTCTTGCGGCACGGGATGGGCGGCGGCGAGCAGGGCGAGCGAGGCCGGGCTCAGCGCCGCGGCCCCGATGCCCTGCAGAACCCGGCCGACGACCAGCCAACCGAGCGACGGCGCGAGGCTGCACAGCAGCGACGCGGCGGTGAACACCGCCGCGCCCGTCAGGTACACCCGCTTGCGGCCGAACCGGTCGGCGAAGACACCGCCGGACAGCAGCAGCATGGCGACCAGCAGGACGTAGGCGTCGACGATCCATTGCAGTCCGGTCAGTTGAGTGTGCAGCCGGTGCTGCATGTCGGGCAGTGCCGCTCCGACGATCGTGTTGTCGAGCAGGACCATGAACTGGCCTAGGCAGGTCACGGTGAGCAGCACGCCCCGGTTTGATCGACTGCCTATGGTCGCATGGGATGCAGCGATGGGATGCCCCTCAATCGTTGGTTGCGCCCGGTCTGGTCGACGCAGGTGTCGACACACCTGAACACCCTAAAGCAGCCGAGGACTGCGTTAGGCGACTATAGGGAGCATCGCCTCACAAACGCAAGTGGTTACTGCGTTAAGGTGAGGGAATGAACGAGCGACAGCCAGCCCGGCGGCCCGGCGGACGCAGCGCCCGCGTCGGCGCGCAAGTGCACCAGGCCGTCACCCACCTGATCAGTGAGCGCGGCTACGGCCACTTCACCGTCGGCGATGTCGCAGCCCGCGCAGGCGTAGCCGACAGCAGCATCTACCGCCGGTGGGGCGGCCTGGAATCCCTGCTCACCGACGTGGCACTCACCCGCCTCAACGCGCAGTCACCTATGCCCGACACCGGAAGCCTCGCCGGCGACCTGCGCACTTACGCGGCCCAAGTGGCCCGCGAGATCACCGGACCCGACGGTCCGGCGGTGCTGCACCTGGCCGTCGCCCTGTCGAGCAGCGGTCAGAAGGGGCTGGAGGCCGGTGCCGACCTCCGGGCCGAACGCACCCGGCAAATGCAGTCCATGCTCGATCGCGCCCGCGACCGTGGCGAGCACCCACCCGACGCGTTCGAGGTGCTGGACCACATCCTGGCCCCGATGTACATCCGCGTCTTGTTCGGCATGGTCCCGCTCACCCCGGACTACATCGACGGGCTGGTCGACCGATTGCTGTGACCTCAACCCCGTGGGGCTGCGGGCGCAGCCACACCCCGGGCGGTTGGGCAGCACCCGCGATCGCGGCGCCCACAATCCGGGCGGAGTCGACCCTGGAGTCCATCATTTTGCGCAAGTTGGCCTGCGTGTATCGGCAACTCACCGTGCGTCCGGCCACGTTGATCACGACCTCGTGGCCGGACGCCTCCGGGGCGCGTTTCAGAGGAAGCCTTCGTCAGGGTGGCTTCCGCCCCCCGCTCGATATGCCTGACGAAAGTCAGGGTAGACGGCGCTCAGGGAAAACAAAGTCACCCGCTTCCTTCTGACACGGTCCCAGGGAAGGCGGTGAGGGCAGAGAGGCAGCACATGGTCAAGAGCCGCGATCGGGCGCGTATGAGACATCCTCGCCACGAGCGTCGCGGCGAGGCACGGCTGCCGGGCGTGGCCGCCACGCTGGTGGCCATCCTGCTGTACGTGGCGCTCCCCCAGCAGCTGCTGCTCGCGCCCCGCTACGTGGTGCCCACCCTGGAAGTGCTGCTCCTGATCCCTCTCATTGCCATCAATCCCAGACGGCTCACCCGGCAGACGGCCGCCTTCCGATTCCTGTCCCTGACACTTGTCCTCGTCATCGCCGCCAGCAACCTCACCGCCCTGGGCATCCTCATCCACGAGTTGCTCTACGCCGGCGTGAAGGACGGCCGTGCACTGCTCATGGCCGCGCTGCAAGTGTGGCTGACCAACATCATCGCTTTCGGTCTGGCGTACTGGGAACTGGACCGAGGCGGCCCGGTGGCACGCACCCAGCTTCCCCGGGGCGAGTTGCCGCTGGCGGACTTCCGTTTCTCCCAGGACGAGAACGACGACGCGGTGCAGGAGGTCGCCGACGGGGCCAGCATCAGCACCGACTGGGTACCGAACCTCGTGGACTACCTGTACGTGTCCGTGACCAACTCCACCGCTTTCAGCCCCACCGACACCATGCCTTTGTCCGCCCGCGCCAAGCTGCTGATGAGCGTTCAGAGCATCGCGGCACTCCTGACTTCCTTGCTGGTCATCGCCCGAGCCGTCAGCGTCCTGCACTGACAACCCGGCCCGGATCTTTGCGGGATGCCGCAGGTGGCGTAGGCGTGAGCGGTGCCGGCTTGCGCCGGGCGGGCGGACCCCTGACACGGCGTCTTGCCCAGATGCGTGAACAGGCACTTTGCCCCACAGTGGAATCAGAGGAATCAGACAAGCTCACACCGCCGTTTCTCCAAGGCCGTTCGAGCGCTGGGGCACGTGTGTGCTCTGCCCGGCCTCGGGCACCGTCGCCGTCGAGCCTGCGGCGCACCGTGCGGCCGTACGCACATCCCACTTACCGCCCTGCCCTACGCGCCTCCCCCGCCGCGCTGCCGCAGCCACCCTCCGTGCCGGCGGCTATGCCGCCGCGCAGGCAAACTCGCCGACTTCAGCAAGTCAGGAAGGTCGAGCGCACATGAACTCCTTTCCCAAGCCGGTCATCGACGCCATGGCCGACCGCGCCATGCGCCTGCACCACATGCTGTGGCACAGCACACGAGACTCGTGGGCCGATCTGACCACGGCGGAGAAGAAGGTCTTCAGCGACCACGGCTGGGTACCGCCCCGGCCGTCCCGCGGGCCGACAGACCCGGCCACCGGGGACAGGCCGGTGGAACTCGACAACAAGTCGGGCGAGGACTTCCTGTACATGCACCGGCAGATGATCGCCGAGGTCAACGGCATCCTGGCCGAGGTGGGCGATCCTCAACACCCGCACGTGCAGGGGTGGGTGACGATCCCGACGCCGGACGACCCGGACTTCCCCGTCCCGCCCGTCTACGAGCTGCCGGGCGACCCCGGCGGCACCCAGTTTCTCCTGGACGTGAAGTCGCAGGCGGAGTACGACCGGATACACGCGCTGGAGGCGCAGGTCACCGACCCGGCGGTACTGCGCCGGGTCACGCTCGGCCGCCTCGGCGCCTTCGTCGAGTTCTTCATCCACAACGCCCTGCACATGCGGTGGTCGGCACAGATGCCCGAATACCGGCCCGGCGGGGACGAGTTCAACGTCGACCCCAAGTGGGACGACTCCGCCTACAACTGGCTCGGCGACACCTACTCCTCCCACGTGAACCCGCTCTTCTGGAAGATCCACGGGTGGGTGGACGCCCGGATCGACGACTGGATGGCCGCCAACAACCTGCAAGGGCAGGTGCCCTGGAGCTTCCACCCGCCCTGGAGCGGGCCCATGGGCGGCCACGACCACGGACATCACCCGGTGGCCCATCTCGCACTGCGGGCCCGGCCGGGCAATGCCGAGGCCGAAGCCCTGCAGTCGCATCTGAGGGCCATGGAGACGACGGTCGAGGACGTGAAGTCGGCGGGCATCCCGGAACCGGCCCGCTTCCCCGTCCACAACGGCAACCTCTGACCGGCCGGCGCCCGGTCGGGTCAGGCAGCGTCCCTCTTCACCGCGAGGAAGCCGGCCGTCTGACCCGCCCGGGCCAAGCCGACGCCGCTGCCGTGGTCCGCCGCGCGCAGCACGGCCCCGGCGAGTGTCATCCGCCGGCCGACACGGTGACTGGCTTCGCGTCTGGGCGGCGAGCATCGCTGGGCCCCGCTGAGCGTCACCCCTGCACGGCCACCACGGTCGGCCTCGGCGTCAGATACCCGGCTCGGTTCAGCCGTGTCACCATCCCTGCGCACAGGAATCCCGTGGTGGCCAGCACTGCCCACGGCAGCCAGTGCACCCCGGTGTCGAAGAGTGCGCCGACGGCGAGGTTCCCAAGGGAGATCGCGATGCCCGATGCGGTGTTGTAGGCGCCGTAGTACGTGGCGACCAGCCGATCCCCGGAGAGCCGTACGACGGTGTCCATCTCGAAGGGGTAGAGCAGCGCCCCTCCCCAGGCGAGCAGGGCCGCGCAGAGCGTCAGGGCGCCCACGCCGACGACCGCGCCGTGCGACCCGGGCAGCAGTGGGACGAAGGCTGCCCCCATCGCCGTCAGTCCGTACACGATCGCGCGTGGTCCGGGCAGGTTCTCCTTCGCCCACGCGGTCAGCTTGAGCTGGCCCGAGAGCGCGGCCAGGGCTGATACGGAGAAGATCGCGCCGGTCACCAGCCCGGTCCGGTCGCCGAAGAGCTCGCGGGCCTGGAGTGGAAGGGCCAGATAGACCTGGAAGGCCAGGACGTAGGAGCCGCTCATCGCGGCGGCGAAGAGGACGAAGGGCCGATTGGTGGCGATGGTGCGCCAGTCGGCGGCCACCGCCCGCCAGATAGGCTCGGCACCTCGATCGGCCGGTGGGCGGACAGGCAGGGCGCGGGCCTGGAGGACGGCCAGCGTGCCGAAGATGAGCGCGGCTACCGTACAGACCACGGTGAAGTCCAAGGCCAGCAGGGCGAGTCCGGCGAGCGGGCCGATGAGGATGCCTGCCTGGTAGAAGACGTTGAAGGTGGCGAACGCCTCCACCCGACGCTCCTCACCGGCCTCCGCCGCCAGGTAGGCCCGTACGGCCGGGTTGAAGAGCGCGCCCGCCAGACCCGTCAGCGCCGAGGCGAGGATCAGGACGGGCAGGCTGGCCGCCGCCGCGAGCAGCCCGAAGGCGACCGTGCGCAGGGCGCACCCGGCGAGGATCATCGGCTTGCAGCCGTAGCGGTCGGCGAGAGTGCCGCCGACGAGGAACATGCCTTGTTGGGAGAGGTTGCGCACGCCCAGGACCAGGCCGACCGCCCAGGCCGCCAGCCCGAGGCCGTGGGCGAGATGGTCGGCGAGGTACGGCATCAGCATGTAGAAGCCGCAGTTGATGGCGAACTGGTTCACCATCAGCAGCCGGGCCGGCCGGTCGAAGGAGGCCACCTGTGCTCGAAGCCGCTTCACCGGACACCTGCCTGCGCCGTCGTCTTTCGCCCCAGCGGGTCCCGCACCCGGTTGCACCGGGTCCAGCCGGCTACCACGCGCTCGTCCGGCTCGGCGATCTCGTCCGGTTCCATGGGAGGGTCTTCGTCCAGGAGTTGGTGTTCACGGCACCAGGCGTCGTTGTAGACGGTCTCCAGATAGCGGTGCGGGCCGTCGGGAAAGATCGCAGCGATCCGCGTGCCGACGGGATACGTCCGCGCCGCCCACCCGGCCACCAGCGCCACCGCGCCGACGCTCCAGCCTCCGGTGGCGTAGTGACGCCGGGCGAGCCGGCGGCATGCCCACACCGCCTCGGCCGGGGCGACCCAGTGGACCTCTGTGAAGGCGTCGTAGTCGACGTTGCAGGGGTGGATGCTGGACCCCAGTCCCCGCATGAGACGAGGCCGGGCGGGCTGTCCGAAGATCGTGGAGCCGGTCGCGTCCACGCCGATGAGCCGCAGTTCGGGGGAGGACTCGCGCAGTCCCGCCGCGACGCCGGCCGAATGGCCGCCGGTGCCCACGGCTGCCACCAGGACGTCGATACGGCCGAGTTGCGCGAGGAGTTCGGCGGCCAGCGGGCGGTAGGCCGCGACGTTGTCGGGGTTGTGGTACTGGTCGGGACAGTAGGCGCCCGGGCCTTCGGCGAGGAGTTCGGCGACCCGCCGGCGGCGGGCCTCCTGCCAGCCGCCGTCGGTGTGCGGGGCGGTGACCTGGTCGACGCGCACGCCGAGTGCGGTGAGCAGCCGGAGCATCGAGGGCTCGATGCCGGGGTCGGTGACGACGGTGACGGGATGGCCGTATGTCAGCCCGGCCAGCGCGAGGCCCAGACCGAGGGTGCCGCTGGAGGACTCGACGATCGGTGCGCCGGGAGTAAGGGCCCCGCGGCGCCGTGCCTCGCGGACCATGTGCAGGCCTGGGCGGTCCTTGAGGCCGCCGGGGTTGGCGCCTTCCAGTTTGGCGTAGAAGCCGCGGCCTGGTGGGGCGAACGGCTCGTCGATCCACAGGACCGGAGTGTTGCCGACCAGGTGGGCGGGCCGACGGGCGATCAGGGGGTCGGGGGCGACGGCCCCGGCAGGGATGGGGGGTGCGAGCAGGGGGAGATCCATGGGCGTACGGCTCCTTCGCGTCCGCCGGTCGGGGCGGGCGCGGTGCTGGTGGTGCAGGGGCGCGGGGGCACGCCGAACCGGGGCCCGCCCCTCCCTGGGTGCGGGCCTGATCAGGGCGTGCGGGTCGTGCCTACTGCCTCCAGACGCAGTGCTGGACGCATGCGGATCGGCCGTGTGAGGGTGCGGAAGCGCTGTCTGCCGGGGCTGCGCGATCGGGGGACGGACTCGTGGCGGGCCGTTGAACGGCCGTCGACCCGACCGACTCTGGAGCGTGGGCTTGGAGGTCTGCATGGTCGCGGACACGGTCGACAACATGCTCGAGGGAATCGTCGAAGGCGTCATGACCGTGGCCGTGACGTGACCGATGGGTCACCGGTTCCGCGACCGCCGTCGATGCCGCGACGCCTACGGTGAGGGGCTTGCGCGGGCCGATGAAGCCCGGCCCGTGCAGGGCACCCACCAAGTGGGACGCCACGAGCACGATCAGCCCGATGAGCAGGACGGACGGTGCAGGACGGCGCAGGGCGCGGCTCCCGACCACCACACGAATCACACACAAACCGTAATCGATCGATCACATAGGATCACGCAGTGAGTGGCGGCGTGTTCCACGCCTCTGGATCTGCAGGGTCGGGAAGGAATCCGGGTCGCCGCACGGGACCGTCAAGGGCGTACCGCGGTCCCGATGATGTGCAGCGTGTTCGGTACGCACGGGGAGAAGGAGAAGGCGCACCGGTCGATCTCGGTGACAGTGAAGCCGGCGGCCCGGATGGCGGCTTCGGTGTTCCGGTTGGGGTGACAGCCACCGCCGGCCAGGCGCCACAGCGGGGTGATCGCGTCCTCCAGCAGGCCCGCCCACCGGTGCGGGGAGCGTACGTGCTCGTAGAAGCGCAACTGGCCGCCGGGCCGCAGGACTCGGGCGATCTCCGTCAGCGCGCCGGAGACGTCGGTGACCGAGCACAGCACGAGCGAGGCGACGACCGCGTCGAACTCTCCGTCCTCGGCCGCAAGTTCACTCGCATCACCTGGCACGACTGTGACGTGCACAGCGCTTGAGGTGGCGGCCTTCTCGGCGACGGCGCGGAGGGTGTCGTCGGGTTCGACGGCGACCACCTCGGTCACGGTGCCCGGGTAATGCGGGAAGTTGCGTCCCTGCCCGGCCCCGACCTCCAGGACACGGCCGGTCAGTCCGGCGAGCAGCCGGTCGCGATGGGCGGCACCGCCTCGCCGATCGGACTCGACGGCCATCTTCAGATACCGGCGGGCGAAGCGCGGATGCTGCAGTTCCTTGCGGCCGGTTGTGGTCATGTGTCCTCCTTCGCGGTGGAACGTCAGTGGTCGCCTGGCGGCAGGGGGCGCGCAGCGGGGACGGTGATCCGGCGGCGCTGCGGCCGGGCCACGCGCCGGTAGCTCTTCTCGATCCCGGTGGCCGTCAGGACCGGCGGGGCCTGGAGGACGGTGGCGGCGGTCATGGCTGCTCCTAGGGATGCGGCGGCGTCGATGACCGCAGGAGGTGCCTCAACACCCGGAAGAGCAGGGCTCCGCTGACGAAGAGCAGGAGCAGGCCGGCGGCGACCGTGATGTCGGCTGCCGTGGAGGCCGGGGCGGCGAGGGCCTGGGCGGTGCCGCCGGCGGCGAGGACGGCGACGGCGGTCAGGGTCCACAGGCTGACCTGGGCGCGCGACATGGTGTCAGCCTCCCATCAGGTGCTGGGCCGGGGTCGTGACGGCCTCCAGGATCGTCAGGACGATCAGGAAGGCGATCACGGCGGCCCCGAGGATCATCGCGACCGGGCGGCGGCGCCAGTGACGTTCCGGACCTCGGTCGATGAACGGCAGGGCGATCAGCAGGGCGAAGAGGATGCCGGCCCCCCAGACGATGCCGGACAGGCCGATCCAGTTCTCCAGAGTGAACAGCCACCAGTACATCCACGGTGGCTTGGTGACCTCGATGCCCTCCACCGGCGTCGAGCCGATGCCCGGGGGAAAGACGATCGCGAGCACGGACAGGACGGACAGCAGGATCAATCCGAGGGCGCCGATACGGCGCAAGTGATGGGTGAACGGCTCGAACGGCTCACCGGTCTCCGTGGGATTGTCCGGACGCGATGAGATCCTGTGCCGTTTGACCAGCAGGGCATGCAGCACCAGCAGGCCGAGGATCAGCATCGGGATCATCGACACATGGGCGACGTACAGACGTATCAGCAGGGGGACCTGGCCGGAGAAGTCCGAGTGGAACCAGAAGCCCATGCCGCCCAACAGCTTGCCGATCTCGAGGTTGTGACTCAGGGCCTCGTAGCCCTCCTGGTCCCACTTCAGCACGGTGCCGGTGAACATGGCACCGATGATCAGGGCGAACATGCCCACGCCGATGAGGTAGTTGCCCTCGCGGGGCCGCTTGTAAGAACCGGTGATGTAGATCCGCAGCAGGTGCAGGATCGCCAGAACGTACATCGCCTCGGCGGCCCAGTAGTGCAGGCCGCGCAGGTACTTGCCGAGATAGACGCCGTTGACGAGGTGGCGTACGGAGGCGTTCGCGAAGGCCGGGTCGGGGTTGTAGAACTGGGCCATCACGACGCCGGTGGCGATAAGGATCAGCAGGCTGACGGCGGTCAGGCCGCCGAGGCTGTAGCCGACGGTGTTGGCGTGGGAGGGCACGGGGTATTCGATGGCCTTGATACCCAGGCGCTCGTCGACGGCGTCCATGAAGTGTCGTGTCCGGCCGGCCCGTTCGGGGTGTTGCGGCTCGGTCGGCGCCGGCTGCATGCGGGTCATGACGTGCCTCCCGCGGATGTCGCCTGCCCATGAACGTGGTGCGGGCGGATGCGGATGGCGAGGGCGACGCCCGCGGCTCCTACGGCCGCACTGCCGGCCAGCAGAGCCCAGTCCCCGGCGTGCAGCGCCCCGCGGCCGGGCAGCGGGTCGGCGACGACGAGCGTGCCCGTTTCGGTGCCAGTGATCGGCAGCGGGCTGGTGATCGGCAGTGGGTCGGCGGGCGTGGTGGCCAGACGGGCGCCGATGGACCGCTCCAGCAGGATGCGGGTGGCGGTGACGTCGCCGGACTTGAACGCCCGCTGTGCCTTGCGCACATAGGCCAGGTCGACGTGTGAGGTGTCCTTGGCCTCCAGCGAGTCGTTGATCTTGTCCTCGATGTCCATGGAGTCGTTCGGTTTGGTCACCAGATAGGCGATGCCCTGCCGTACGAGGTCGAAGGCGCGCTCACTCTCCTCGCCGCCGTGCGCGAACGCCGCCGAGCCGGAGAGGCTGAGCAGACCCGCGGTGAGCAGACCGGCCGCGGCCGCGCGTGCAGCCGCTCTGGGGCGCCGCGAACGTGCGGCGGACGATGCGGAGTCGGAGTACACGTCAGCCTCCGAAGATGTGGACGGGGCACCGGGGGTGCTCCTCCCGCGTGGCGCTGTGAAGAGAACGAGGCGTACGCGAGGTGGTGTGGCGGCGCGGTACGAAGCGCGGGGTGCGGGCGGCGTAGACGGCCGTCAGCGGGGTGCCGTACATCTCTGTGAACAGGGCGACGAGGAAGGCGCTGCGGGCGCCCCTCGCCCGCCGATCGCGTCTGGTTGTGGGGTGGAAGAAGCTCGCGGCGAAGGCGATGAGCAGCATGGTGTTCAGGATGACCAGTGGCCACAACCCGTAGGCGGCGTCAGCCATGACGGCCTCCTCGGTGTGCACTTGTGTGCGGGAAGGGCCGCGGGACCGGGGGCAGGCATGCTCCCGGTCCGCGACCCGTTGGGGGCCGGTCAGGTCCGGCCGGCGTCGTAGGGCGGCCGGTCGTGCTTGGTGAGCAGATCGTCCTGGGTACGGGGCTCGTGGGATGTGCCGTGGCCGGCGTGCGCCTCACCACCACCATGGATGCCGCGCATCATGAAGAACATCATCAGCGGGCAGGAGAGCGCGATCGCCAGGACGAAGAGCGTGCCCACCGGCAGGCCGAGGGCCAGGGCGCCGACCACGGCTATGGCCGCGGCGACGGCGTACAGGCCGTAGTTGCGTTGATTGGTGTTCATCGCGGACCTCCTTCAAGGCACGCCCGTCATGTTTCCCTCAGTTCTTGCTGAGCCGGGGGCCGGTGCCGCCGCGCAGCACGCTGAGCTTGCGGTGGTATTCGTCCTCATCGATCTCGCCGCGGGCGAACCGCTCACCGAGCAGCTGCTCGGCGGTGGGCGCGGGGGCGGTCGGCGGGAAGGAGCCGGTGGGCGGGGAGCTCACGAACGGCTGCGAACCACTCGGCCGGGACAGGGCTCGGTAGAGGACGACACCGAATCCGATGATCAACGCCCAGAAGAGGATCATGCCGGCTGACATCGCGAACCAGCCCCATCCGCTGACGTCGTGGTTGTACCAGAACATCATCGTCACTCACCTGCTTCGGCTTGTCAGCAGCCGGGGGCGCAGAGGCTCCCGGAGGGGATTTTTTTTCGCCTCTACCGGCATAGTGACGCTGCCTGGCCTGCCGGGGAGGGGCCGAACGGTCCCCGACCGGTGGGCCATTCAGCCCCTACCTCGTAGGGGTACCCGGTCGGAGGCTGGAAGGGAATCGACCGACCTGGGAGGCGAACGAGTCCATGACTGCCGTTGACATCGTGGTCGTTGTGGCGTCGGCCGTACTGATCGCCGCTCTGGGCCGGTACTTCTTCGGACCGCGCCGGGCCGGGTCAGCGCGGCTGGAAGGCGGCGTGCAGCGGGTGGAGGTCACCGTCCGGGGCGGCTACAGCCCTGATGTGATCAAGGTCCGCCAGGGCGTGCCGGTGGAGCTGGTCTTCGACCGGCAGGAGGCCGGCGAGTGCACCTCGCGCGTGGTCTTCCCCGACCTCAAGGTCGGCGCGGGGCTTCCGGCCCACAGCCGCACCACCGTGCGGGTCATCCCGGACAGGCCCGGCTCCTACGGCTTCGCCTGCGGAATGAACATGATCCACGGCACGCTGGTGGTCGAACCGGCGGAGGGCACGGGCGGCTCCGCCCCGCCTGCTCCGGGCGGGCACGGCGCCACCACTCCTCCTGCTGCTCCCGCTGTTTCCACCGGCGGCGGGCAACAGGCCGGCGAGGGACGGACGGCGGCCGAGGCAGAGGCCGCGGACGCAGCCGAGCGGCAGACGGAGATCAAGGACCTCACCCGCAGGGTGCTGACAGGAGCGGTGCTCACCGCCCCGGTGCTGTTCGCGGTGATGGCCCACGAACTCTTCGGTGCCGACTGGGTGCCGGGCTGGATGCTGAACCACTGGCTGCAGCTGGCGCTGATCACGCCGGTGATGTTCTACACCGGGTGGCCCATCCATGTGACGGGCTGGCTGACCCTGCGCCACCGGGCCGCCGACATGAACTCCCTCATCACGCTCGGCACCAGCGCCGCCTACGGCTACAGCCTGCTGGTCACCCTCGCCCCCGGCCTGCTTCCGCAGGACGTGCGGGAGGTCTACTTCGAAGCCGTCGGCGTCATCCTGACCCTCATCCTGCTCGGGCGGCTGCTCGAGGCCCGCGCGAAGGCCGGCACCGGCGAGGCCATCCGCGCCCTGCTGGGCCTGCAGGCCCGCACCGCCCGCGTCGTGCGGAACGGAACCGAGACCGAGATCCCCATCGGCGACGTCGCGGTGGGAGACGAGATCGTCGTCCGGCCAGGGGAGAAGATCCCCGTCGACGCCGAGGTTCTCGCCGGTTCCTCCGCGGTGGACGAGTCGATGGTCACCGGCGAACCGATGCCGGTGACCAAGCGCAGCGGCGACAAGGTCGTCGGGGCCACCGTCAATGGCACCGGGTCCCTGCGGGTACGGACGGCCAAGGTCGGCGCGGACACCATGCTGGCCCAGATCATCCGCCTGGTGCAGCAGGCCCAGGCCTCCAAGGCACCCATCCAGCGGCTCGCCGACGCCGTCGCGGCGTACTTCGTGCCCGCGGTCATCGCCATCGCGTTCGCGACCTTCGCCATCTGGTTCGCCTTCGGGCCTTCGCCCGCACTGACCCTCGCGCTGGTGTCCGCGGTCGCGGTGCTGATCATCGCCTGCCCGTGCGCGCTCGGCCTCGCAACGCCGCTGTCCGTGATGGTGGGTACCGGCAAGGGGGCGCAGGCCGGCATCCTGATCCGCTCCGCCGAAGCCCTGGAGACCGCTCACAAGTTGGACACCGTGGTGCTGGACAAGACCGGCACCGTCACCGAGGGCAAGCCCGTCCTGACCGACGTCCATCCGGCTGACGGGTTCGACGAGGACGAACTCCTGCGGATGGTGGCCGCGGCCGAGGCCGACAGCGAACACCCCCTCGCCCAGGCCGTCGTCACCGGCGTCCGCGGCCGCGGCCTGCACCCGCCCGCGGCGACCGGCTTCGACTCGGTCACCGGCAAGGGCGTCCAGGCCACCGTCGACGGCCGCGCCGTCCTGGTCGGCACCGCCCGCCTCCTCACCGACGTCGGGATCGACACCACCGCGCTCGTCCCCCTGGCCGCCGCCTACGCGGGCGAGGGCAAGACCCCCGTGCTCGCGGCCGTCGACGGACGTCCCGCGGGCGTGCTGGCGGTCGCCGACACCGTCAAGGACGACTCCGCCTCCGCCATTTTCGCCCTGCGGCGCCTCGGCATCGAGGTCGTCATCCTCACCGGTGACAACGCCCGCACCGCCGCGGCGGTCGCCGCTCAGGTGGGCGTGGAACGGGTGCTGGCCGAGGTGCTGCCCGAGCACAAGGCCGACGAGATCCGCCGCCTCCAGGGCGAAGGCCGCAGCGTCGGCATGGTCGGCGACGGCATCAACGACGCCCCCGCGCTGGCCGCCGCCGACGTCGGCCTGGCCATCGGCACCGGCACCGACGTCGCCATCGAAGCCGCCGACATCACGCTGATCTCCGGCTCGCTGAGCGGCGTGGTCACCGCGATCCGCCTGTCGCGGGCCGCCATGCGCAACATCCGGCAGAACCTGTTCTTCGCCCTCGTCTACAACGCCGTCGGCATCCCCCTCGCAGCCGGTGCCCTCTACCCCCTGTGGGGCATCCGGCTCAGCCCGATCATCGCCGCCGCGGCCATGGCGCTCAGCTCCCTGTCGGTCGTCACCAACGCCTCACGGCTGCGCCGCTGGCACGCCCAGCCCCTGCCCGCGGCCCGGCCCGTCCGCGTGCAGCCCCGCGTCGAGTCCGCTGCCGACCGAGCCGGCGCCGACGACAGCGCCCTGCGCGCCACCCCCGCACACCGCCAATGTGAGGACCGCGGGAAAACGGCCGCGGACCCGGTGTGCGGCATGCGGGTGGACCCCGCGGCAGCCGCGGAACACCGGCAAACCGAACACGGCACCTACTCCTTCTGCTCCGCCCACTGCGCCGCCGCCTTCGACGCCGACCCGGACCGCTACACCGCCTCCGCCCCCGACGGCACACCCCAGGGAGGCCAACACTCATGAACACCACCCCGGCCACCCACCACCCCTCCCACGACCACCCGGCCCCCGGCTACGCCGCCCACAAGAGCGACCACCTCAACCGCCTGGGCAAGATCGAAGGCCAGATACGCGGCATCTCCCGCATGGTCACCGACGACCGCTACTGCATCGACGTCCTCACCCAGATCACCGCCGCCAGCCGCGCACTGCAGGAAGTCGCCCTCGGCCTCCTCGACGACCACGTACGCGGCTGCGTCGCCGACGCCGCCCGCACCGATGCCGCGCAAGCCGAGGAGAAGTACGCGGAACTCAACGACACCCTGCGCCGGGCGCTGCGCCTGTAGAAACCTCGAGGAGAGATCTCCGCTCGCCGTATTACCCCCCTGGGGTAAATTGGCGGCGACAGGCCGGCCCGAGCACGGACGGAAGCCATGGCGACAGTCGATCACCGAAGGGGCGCCGCCCCCGGCGCCACACCGAGGTGGATACGTGCTGCCCTCGTGGCGGTGGTGGCGATACTCGCTGTTCTCGTCCATCACGAAACAGCCGCGGCGATCACCCATATTCCGCCTCCGTCAGCCTCGGAGTCAGTCAGCCTGGCGGGCATGCGGCACTCGACCACGGCGAGCTTGCCCATGCACATGGGCGGGCGCCCCATGACCCCCGGCGCGACGACACCTCTGGCATCCGACGACAACGGGGCATGCTCCGTTACGGCCATGCAGCACTGTTCCGCCGCCGGCATCGACACCATGAAGCTCGCCCCTCCCCACCAGCCCTTCACTGGCCAGGCCCCGGGCATGCACCCCGGCCCGGCCGTGGGGCAGGCCGTAGCGGCAACGACGGGCCGGGCGCCACCGGATCTCTCCGTCCTCTCCCGATTCCTGCTGTAGGCCGCCGGCCACGGCTGCGCACCTTCACACGTGCGCCCGGCCGTGCCCGCACGCGACCGAACAGAAGCGAATCGAGACAAGGACACCCCCTGTGAACAGCATGAACCGCCGCTCCGTCCTGCTGACCGGGCTCGGCATCGCGGGCGCCGGCGCGCTCGCCGCCTGCAGCGGCTCCGCCGGCGCCCCTGCCCTGATCAGCCCCTCCGGATCGGCCGTCGCCACTACCGACAAGAAGCGCACCCACAGCGGCAGGACACACGAACTGACCCTGACCGCAGCCTCGGCCAAGGTCGACCTGGGCGCCGGAATCACGGCCAGTACCTGGGCCTTCAGCGGCCGGACACCGGGCAAGGAACTGCGCGTCTCGGCCGGCGACGCGCTGGCCGCCACCCTGTCCAACCAGTTGCCCGGCCGGGCCACCACCTCCGTCCACTGGCACGGCATCGCCCTGCGCAACGACATGGACGGCGTGCCGCCGGCCACCCAGACGGCCGTACGCGCGGGACGCAACTTCACGTACCGGTTCACCGCCGACACCCCCGGTACCTACTTCTTCCACCCCCACGTCGGGGCCCAGCTCGACCGCGGGCTGTACGCGCCGCTGATCGTGGAGGACCCGAAGGAGCCCCTGTCGTACGACGAGGAGTGGGTGGTCGTCCTCGACGACTGGCTCGACGGCGTCACCGGTACCCCCGACGACGCCTTCGCCGAGTTGCGCCACGGCATGGACGGGATGCACATGGGCAACGACTCCAGCAGCCCGTCCAGCTCCAACGGCCACGACATGGGCGACATGGGCGGCATGGACATGAGCGGCGGCATGGACGGCATGAGCGGGTCACCCTCCACGTCCGCCCCGTCCTCCGGCGGGGACATGGGCATGAAGTTCATGCTGATGGGCGCGCAGAGCCCACTACTGGGGGGCGACGCCGGCGACGTCAAGTACCCCTACCACCTGGTCAACGGCCGCGTGCCGGCAGACCCGCAGGTCTTCAGCGCCAAGCCCGGCAAGCGGGTTCGGCTGCGCCTGATCAACGCCGGCGGCGACACCGCCTACCGTGTCGCGCTCGGGGGCCACCAGCTCACCATCACCCACACCGACGGCTTCCCCGTGCGGCACCAGCAGGTCGACGCCCTGCTGATCGGCATGGGCGAACGCTACGACGTCCTGGTCACCCTGAGCGACGGCGTCTTCCCCCTGGTGGCGCTGGCGGAGGGAAAGAACGCCACCGGCCTGGCCGTCATCCGCACCGGCTCCGGCAGCACCCCGACCGCGACCGTCCGCCCGAAGGAACTGGACGGCATGCTCATGGCCGCCGCGCAGCTGCGCGCCGCGGACGATGTCCGGCTGGCGTCGAAGAAGGCCGACCGGGTCCACCGCATCGAGCTGACCGGCTCGATGATGACCTACAACTGGGCCATCAACGGACGCCGGTTCGACATGAACAACCCGGCCGCGCATCCCATCACCGTGGAAGAGGGCCAGCGGGTCCGACTCGACTTCGTCAACACCACCACCATGTGGCACCCGATGCACCTGCACGGCCACACCTACCAGCTCGGTGCCGGCGGGCCCCGCAAGGACACCACCATCGTCCTGCCGAAGAAGACCGTGTCCGTGTTCTTCGACGCCGACAACCCCGGACAGTGGATGCTGCACTGCCACAACGCGTATCACGGTGAGGCAGGCATGATGGCGCTGGTCGCCTACCAGGGCTGATCCCTGCACACATCACCCGCGCCGGCTTTGTCTCGGCGCGGGCTGGTGCCACGGACACCAAGTACGCGACGCGGACCACGCGCCCAGCCCGGCGACGCGACCCTCCACCCTGGGTGGAGGGTCGCGTCGCCGGGCTGGGCACCGTCGCCACCGTCGCGGGTGAAGAACTCCGCAGCGCTGTGGGCGCGTTCGAGAGTCAGGAACACGTAACGTAGCGACCCCGGCGGTGTACGAAGGTACAGGCAGCCGACGTCGTCACCGGCCGGCGGGAAAGCCGAAGTCCTCCCCGAAGACCGCGGCGACGACGGCCCCATTGCCGCAGTGGCCGAGCAGCGGGCCCGGGAGGGGCGGGGCCGTGTGCCCGCCGTACGTCACCGCTGTCCGGGCCCGATCGACGGTGCCGCTCAGCAGGGCACGTCGAGGGTGACGGTCGTGCCGTGCCCGGTGTTGGCGGCGTGTGCGGTGCCGCCGTGGGCCGTGGCCACGCCCCCTACTCCTACCCCTCCCGCCACGCCGCCCGCTCGGCCGCGGCCGTCACCTTCCTCAGCGCGCTCTTCCCCCATCGCGCCCAGGACTACGAGTGGATGCGCTCCGAAGTCCTCTATTCCCGCCTCTACATGGCCGGCCACCTCTCCAGCGACCTCACCGCCGGCACTCTCCTGGGCGACCTCATCGGGGACTACGCGCTCGCCACCAGCGGCCACTGAAGCAAGCCACGCCATGGTTGACCTCGACCACCTTTGCGCCGTCGGAGCGTGGTCGGAGTGGGCATCCCATCCATACCGCCCCGGGGGCATGGCGATCTCTCCTTCTTGGTAGGAGGCACGTCACTCCACGTGCTGGAGCACCGTGGTGAACTGCCAGTCGACAGTGCTGTGATCGATCGCTTCGTGAACCGGAGAGTCGCCCATCTCTGCGGTGATCCCGGCGGCTCCCGCGCGGGCGTGCTCCAGGCTGTCGTAGGCGACGATGTCGAGGATCGTTCCGTCTTCTTGCACGACGATGCGGCGCCACTGGAAACCGGGCCGGCGCTTGAGGTAGTCGTTGATGTCCGCGTTGGCCGCGACGAAGTCGTCCGGCGTCAGGCCGGGGGCGGGTCGCAACCTGGTCACTTCCAGGATCTCGGCCATCGTGTGGGGGTCCCTTCTCGTGGTGTGTTGTCGTGGCTCGCCGACGTGACCGGCGCGGGCCCCTGCAGCATGCGTACCGGTCAGCAGGCGAGAAGGCAGTGCCTTCTTGGGTGTGCGGCACCCCAGAAGCGGCTGTGGTCCCTGCCCCGCGTGGATGGTCAGGCGGGGTTCGCCATGGAGGCCAGATAGGCGATGGCCCCTTCGCTTCGACTTCCGGGCTCGGGGCTGCCGACGAGCAGCTGTTGTCCAGGAGCGTCGACCACGTCGAAGGTCTGGTAGGTCAGTTCGATGCGCCCGACTTCGGGGTGTACGAACACCTTGAAGGCCCGGGTGAGGCTTCCGACATTGTGGTCGGCCCACAGCGAGCGGAACTCTCCGGAAACAGCGCTGAGTTCAGCCACGATCTGGGCGATACCCGTGTCGTTCGGGAACCGCCCCGCGTTCAGCCGCAGTGCGTGGATGGTGCTGCGCTGCAGCAACTCCCATTCCGTGAATACCGTCTTCGCCTGAGGGTGGGTGAAGAGGATGCGGGGCATGTTCCGCTCGTTCCCGAACGGCGACAGCAGTGCGTCGGCGATGGGGTTGGTCGCGAGGACATCGAAGGCCGGCCCGAGTACGTAGGCCGCCGCCTGGGGGAAGGCTTCCAGCAGGTTCAGGAGCGAGGGGTGCACGAGATCCCTCGGGCCGTCCGACGTGAGGCGGGGGTTGAGTCCCGCCAGGCGGTACAGGTGTTCGCGCGCGTCGGGGGCGAGGCGAAGGGCTCGCCCGATGGCACCGATCACCTGCGCGGAGGGATTGCGCTCACGCCCTTGCTCGAGGCGGGCGTAGTAGTCGGCACTGACCCCGGCGAGCACGGCGACCTCTTCACGCCGGAGGCCACGGACGCGTCGCCCGGAGACCCCGCCGGCGAGTCCGACGTCGGCCGGCTCCACGCGCGCGCGGCCGGCGCGGAGAAAGGCGCCGAGCTCGTTGTCGTGTGCCGCCATGACATCGATCCTAGCCGCGCTCGCTGGTGTCGCTGTTCGGTGAGTCGACACGGTCAAGGGCCTGGTCATGAGTGATCTCCTGCCGGGTGGTCGCGGTGGCGTGCCGATCACGCCGTCGATGAAGGGTTCGGCGGTGAGCCGGGCGAGGGCATGCCGTCCGTCGGCGTCACCGTCAATCGCCCCCGTCCCGATTGCCTCCGAGCGGTGGCCTCGCAGGGGCGCCTTCGAATGCCGGCGGACGCCACGAACCGGCATCCCCAGCATGCGCCGACGCGCTGCGCCGAGGAACGGAGCGTCAACCCAGGTGTCCTGCACCCAGGCTCGTGCTTCCTTCCTGCTCCCGGCGCCGGGCGGCCAAATGGATGGAGCGGCGGACGCCGCCGAACAGCCGAGGGAGCACACATGACCACGTCAGCAGAGCCGAAGACAGTCCTCATCACGGGCGCCAGCAGCGGCATCGGTGAGGCCACCGCCCGCCGACTGGCCCAGCTCGGCCACCACGTGCTCCTCGGCGCCCGCCGAGCCGAGCGCCTGGCCTCACTCGCCGAGGAACTGCGCGACGGCGGGGCGTCCGTCGCCCACCGCGAGCTGGACGTGACCAGCCTCCGCTCCGTGGAGGCGTTCGCCGCCGCCGGCAGGGAGGAGTACGGCCGTATCGATGTGCTGATCAACAACGCGGGAGTGATGCCGCTGTCACCGATTGCCGATCTGCGGATTGCCGAGTGGGAGCAGATGATCGACGTCAATCTGCGCGGCGTGCTCTTCGGCATCGCCGCCGTGCTGCCGCAGATGCGACGGCAGGGCCGTGGGCACATCGTCAATGTGTCCTCGGTGTCCGGACACCGGGTCGACCCGACCGCCGCTGTCTACAGCGCCACCAAGTTCGCCGTGGCGGCCCTGTCCGAAGGGCTGCGGCAGGAGAGCAGGGACGTCCGCGTCACTGTCGTCAGCCCCGGATTCACGCGGAGTGAGCTGACCGACCGCGGTGGCTCGGCAGAGGCCCAGGCAGCCGCACGAGCGGCGGCCGAACAGCTGGCGATCCCGGCGTCGGCCATCGCCGATGCCATCGCCTTCGCGATAGACCAGCCGGCGAACGTGGACGTGAACGAGCTGATCGTGCGGCCCACCGCGCAGGGCTGACCAGCGGCGCCGGGTACCGCGGCGCTCGCGCCTGACAGACGCGGCTCCGGGACGCGCGGACCGTCTTGCTCCAGCGCTGCCTCGGCTCGCGTTGCAGGTCCGCCTCTGCCGACTTGCCACCCTTAATCAGACAGACTAGTCTGTCTGATTAAGGAGGTACGGTGATGGTGACGCGGGTCAGGAAGACGAAGTCCGAGGAGAGGATCCTCAACGCGGCGGCCGAGCTGTTCCACGCCAACGGGCTGCGCGGAGTCGGCGTCGATCAGGTCATCGCGGCGGCAGGCATCGCCAAGGCGACGCTGTACGCACACTTCCGGACAAAGGACGAGCTCGTCGCGGCGTACCTGCGCAGGACGGACGACTCCTGGATGGCACAGATGCAGGACGCCGCCGCTCGGAGCGGGGACGACCCCCGCGAGCAGCTCGTCGCCCTGTTCGACGCGCTCACGGACGCCTTCGATCGGCATGGCTTCTTCGGCTGCCCATTCGTCAGCGCCGCAGTCGAGGCGGACCTCGACTCGGAGGCGCGGGCCATCACTGTGCAGCACACCCAGCGCCGTCAGGCGTGGCTGACCGAGCTGTGCGAGCAGGCCGGCGCGGACGTCCCCGGCGCGCTCGCCCGGCACATCGGCCTGCTCATCGACGGCGCCCTGGCCTCCGGGCGCCTGCTCCAGGACCCCGTCGTCGTGGAGGAGGCGAAGTCCGCGGCGCGCCTGCTCGTGTACGCCCGCAGCTGACCGCCTCCGGTGCATCGCCGCGCCGGGCCCACACCCATACAGCACGACAGGAAAAGAGGCGCAGTCATGCGCGCAGTGGTTCTCCATGAATTCGACACCCCCTGGTGCTGGGCGAGATCGACAAGCCCACCGCCGGTCCGGGCCAGGTACTGGTCAGGATCAAGGCCAGTGGTGTCAACCCGCTGGACACCAAGATTCGGGCCGGTAAGGCCGCCCACGCCCAGCGCACCCTGCCGGCCGTCCTCGGCCTGGACCTCGCCGGCGTCGTCGAGGAGGTGGGCCCCGGCGTCCACGACTTCGCGCCCGGCGACGAGGTCTTCGGCATGACCGGTGGCGTCGGCGATGTGCAGGGCTCGCTCGCCGAGTACGCGGCCGTCGACGCCCGCCTGATCGCCCGCAAGCCGGCCGCACTCACCATGCGGGAGGCCGCGGCCCTTCCCCTGGTCGTCATCACGGCCTGGGAGGGCCTGGTCGACCGGGCCGGGGTCCACGCGGGGCAGAAGGTCCTCATCCACGGTGGGGCCGGCGGCATCGGCCATGTGGCCGTACAGATCGCCCGGGCCCGCGGCGCCGAGGTCTTCGCCACGGCCTCGCCCTCACGCCTGAAGGTCGTCGAAAGCCTGGGAGCCGTCCCGATCGACTACACCAGTACGACCGTGGAGGAGTACGTCGCCGAGCACACCGGAGGCGAGGGCTTCGACATCGTCTTCGACACCGTCGGCGGTTCCGTGCTCGACGCCTCCTTCACGGCGGTACGCACCTACACGGGGCACGTCGTGAGCGCGCTGGGCTGGGGAACCCACAGCATCGCGCCCCTGTCCTTCCGAGGGGCGACCTACTCCGGCGTCTTCACCCTGCTCCCCCTGCTGACCGGGCGCGGGCGAGAGCACCACGGCGAGATCATGCGCGAGGCGGCCGCGCTCGCCGAGGCCGGCTCGCTCACGCCCCTGCTCGACTCCGGGCACTTCACCCTCGACGACGTCGCCGCAGCCCACGCCGCCATCGAGAACGGCACCGCGCAGGGCAAGGTCGTGATCGAGGTCAGCTGAACGGCGCAGAAGCCGCGGGGCCATGGGAACCTGGGCGCAGGCTAGGCCGTCGACGTGCCGGGGCGTGCGTCGTACCTGGCGCGGGCAGAGTCGATGTCTCCCAGGTGCATGATGCTCCACTCCAGCAGGGGCGCTGTGGCCTGGCGGAGGGTCTTGCCCATCGGAGTGAGTTCGTAACTGACGTGCGGCGGCATGACGTTGTGGACGGTACGCGTGAGGATTCCGTCGCGTTCCAGGCCGCGCAGGGTGACGGTCAGCATGCGCTGGCTGATTCCGTCGATCGCCCGCTTGAGTTCGGTGAAGCGGCGCGGTCCCTGGCTGAGGTTGCGTACCACCAGCAACGACCACTTGTCGCCAACGATGTCGAGTACTTGACGGGTACGGCATGGATCCTCTTGCCGTACCGGCCCCGACTCGCTGTCGGTTGTGCTCATGGTTACCTCCAGGGAACCGGGGCACCGAAATGTGCCTTATTGCTGGATGCATACAGGTGCACCACGATGAAGACGGTTCTCAAAGAGTACCGAGGCACAAAGAGGAACCGATGCGTTCCCGCGCCTCCTTGCTCAACTCAGCCGAGGCGGCCGAGGAGCCATGTGACAGCCCAGCGGACAAACGTGCCGAGTGCGGCGGCCAGCGCGACCTTGCCCGCCCTGCCCGCGATACGGCGTACCCTCCCAGAAGCGCGCCCGGGTTCCTTCATCGAGATTCCCCATTCAGTGAACAGTTGGAAACTGACCACTCAGGCTAAAGGGGGACGCGCAAGTAGCCTCCGGTTGGACCCAACTCAACTACCCGGTCTTTATTGGGGAGTTCCCACAATTTCGGCGGGGAAGCAGGTTTGCGCTGGTGACTCCGTTGTCGACCGCGGTCAGGAAGAGCGAGAGCAGCAGGCGGCGATCGAACCGTGGAGAATGTACGTCACGGCTTCGCGTGCTCGACCAGCCACTCCAGCGCCGTGACCGCGCTGTTCAGTACCGAGAGGTGTCCATCGTCCGGGCGGAGCCAGAGGGTCGAGCCGGGGGTGCGGTCGGCGAGCCAGCGGGCGTGGGTGCTCGGTGCGATGCGGTCCTGGCCGCCGTGGAGCAGGAGCAGCGGGCAGGTGATGGTCGCGGGATCGGCGCCCCAGGGGTGGACGTAGGCCAGGTCGTCGTCGATCAGTCCGCCGGGGCCGTCGGCCAGGGCCGGGGTCACGACCTCCTCGAACCAGGACCAGTCCCCGGTGAGTGCGGCGTGGTCGGCCGCGGTGAACATGGCGGGGTCGTAGACGGCCTCCTCCTCGTGGCGCGCCTTTCTCTCGCGGCCCGCGGCCGCCGCGGTCAGGGAGGCTCGGCCGGAGTCGTTCATCCCGGCGAACCAGTCGAGCCCTTCCGCGTCGTAGGGTGCCAGGCCGGCCACGCTCACCGCGCCGAGTACCCGCTGCGGCAGCAGGGCCGCGCAGGCCAGGGCGTGCGGACCGCCGCCGGAGTGACCCAGGACGGCGAAGCGCTCGATGTCCAGGGCGTCGGCGATCACGCGGACGTCGGCGGCGGCCGACGCGATGCTCCTGCCGGGCAGGGGCGTGGAACCGTCGTAGCCGGGGCGGTCGTAGGAGATCCAGTGGATGCCGAGGTGCCGGGAGGCGGGCAGCAGGGGCGCGGGCGGGCTGCCCAGGTTGGGTGTGCCGTGGTGCCAGAAGACCGTCAGTCGGGCCGGGCCGTCATCCGCGCCGGTGTCGTAGACGTGCAGTCGGCGGCCGTCGGGGGTCTGGAGGTCGGTTTCCGAGAGGGTGGGGTTCATGGGGCGTGGATCGTCCTGTCCGGGTCTCAGGGGGCGGGCTCGGCGTGTCGGCCGAAGAGGGCCAGCAGTCGGGCGGTGGGGTGGTCGGGACGGGGCGGCGGCAAGGGAGAGGCGAACAGGTCGGTGCGGTCCACGCCGTCGAGGACCAGGGGTGCGGAGCCGAGCAGCGCGTCGACCAGGGTCGGCGGGAGGCGGGTGCGGCACCCGGTGGCCTGGTTGATGTCCCAGGCGTGCAGGGCGAGTTCGTAACTTGCCAACAGTGCAGCCCAGCGGACGCCGGCGCGGTCCCGGGGAAGGTCCCGCACGGCGAGCCGCAGGTGGTGCAGCTCGTGTCGGGCCGGCCCGCAGCCGGGCTGCGGCGGAGGTCCGGGAGGCAGGCCGGTGAGGAGTTCACGAGTCGCGGCGGTGGAGTCGGTGAGGTGCCGCACCAGGGTGGCGAGGTTCCAGCGGGTGCAGGGGGTGGGTGTGGCCGGGTCGGCGAGGGCGGCCCGGTGCAGGGTGTCCAGTGCGGCGCCGCTTGCCTGGTGGAGCAGATCCAACGGGTGTGGCCCAGGCGGTTTTTGTGGTCCGGGCGTCATCAACTGCGGTTGGAGCGGGCCCGGGAGGCGTCGGGAGTTCACACGCTCGCTCCCCTCAGCACGTCCGGGACGCCGAAGTGCGGGAACAACTCGGGGTGCAGGAAGACCACGACCCTCGAGACCTGACCGCCCTGCGTCTCCAGTACCTCGATGGCGTGCGCCCGCATGTCGCCGCCCGCGTCCTCCATGTACACGGCCATCGCCGGACAGCCGTTGGCCCACAGGGGCACGGCACGTCGCGGCTTGCTGAAGACGCGGCGCGTCCAGTGGTCGCACACGGCTTCCCGCCCGCGGAACCAGGTGGCGATCGGCGGCATCTCGTACGTGACGCCGCTGCGCAGCAGTTCGGCCAGCCGCCGGGTGTCGGCGGCCTCGAACGCCTCCAGGTAGCGGCGCAGCACCTCCTCGTCCACCTCGGGGTCGGGGCGGATGTCGTCCTCGGCGGGCGGGTCGGCGGCCAGTGCGGCACGTGCGCGTTGCAGCAGGCTGCGGCAGGCGTTGACGGAGGTGCCGAGGAACTCGGCGGCCTCGGCGATCCGGAAGCCGACCACGTCGACGAGCAGCAGTGCGGCACGCTGCCGGGCGGGCAGCCGTTGGAAGGCGGCCACCAGCGCGAGCCGGGTGCTGGCGCGCAGGACCGTGACCTCCGAGGGGTCCTGCGCGTGTGCCGTGCGCCCGGGAGTCGGCAGCGGGGTGAGCCACGCGACCTCGTCGGCGTGCACTAGGTCCGCGCCCCCGTCCTCCGCGGCCGTGCCCAGACCCGAGGGCAGCACCCTGCGGTGGGTGCCGGCCAGCTCCGACAGACAGGCGTTGGTGGCGATCCGGTACAGCCAGGTGCGCAGGGAGGAGCGGCCGTCGAAACGGTCGTACCCGCGCCAGCCGCGCAGCAGTGTCTCCTGGACCAGGTCCTCGGCGTCGTGCACCGAGCCGAGCATCCGGTAGCAGTGGGCGAGCAGCTCGTGCCGGTAGGAGGCGGCGAGGGCGGTGAAGTCGTCAGTGGGCACCGAGTTCCTCCTGTACGGGCCGGTCGGCGCCGTCGCCGAGCGGTGCGGCCGGGCGAGGACGGCCGGGTGCGAGCAGCCCGCACGCGGCGCCGGTGAAGGCCAGGGCGGCGCCGACGATCATGGCCCCGGAGAAGCCGTCCGCGAAGGCGAGCGGGGAGTCCTCGCCGCCCACCGAGCCGAAGACCGCCGCCATGACGGCGATGCCAAGGGCTCCGCCGAGCTGGCGCACGGTGTTGAACATGCCAGCGGCCTTGCCCATCAGGGCCGGGGGTACGGCGGTCATGACGGCCGTCTGCTGGGCCGGCATGGCCATCGAGGTACCCACCCCGGACAGAACGAGCGCGGCCACGGAGGCGCCGTACCCCTGGTGCTGGTGGGCGTTGACGCCGATCCACAGCATCCCCGCGCCCTGGAGGAACAGCCCCGCGCAGATCAGGGTGCGCGGACCGATCCGGTCCTGCAGCCGGCCCGCGACCGGGGCGACGAAGAACAGCGTCGCGGTCCACGGCAGGAACCTCAGCCCCGCGCCCAGCGGCGAATGGCCGAGGGCGACCTGGAGGTACTGCGCCAGGAAGAAGACGGTGCCGAACAGGGAGGCGGTCAGCAGCAGCGTCGAGAGGTTGCCCGCGGCGAAGGCCGACTGCCGCAGCAGACGGGTGGGCAGCATGGGGTGCTCGGCTGTCGCCTGGCGTACGGCGAAGGCCGCCAGGGTGACCAGGCCGGCCACCAGGGTGCCCAACACCTCCGCGCTGTCCCAGCCCGCGGACCCGGACCGCACCAGTGCCCACACCAGGGCGAACATCGAGCCGGCCGCGAGCACGATGCCGAGGACGTCGGGAGCGGCGGGCCGACCGGTGTGCTCCGTGAGCACCGAGCGGGCGATGGGGACCACGACCGCGATGACCGGGACGTTGATCCAGAAGATCCACTGCCAGGCGAGCCCCTCGGCCACGGCGCCGCCGACCAGCGGGCCGCCGACGACGGCGAGGCCCATCACGGCCGCGTAGACACCCATGACGGCTCCGCGTTGGCGGGGCGGGGTGGCCTCGGTGAGCAGCGCCAGCGCGGCCGGCGACAGCAGGGCGGCCGCGGCACCCTGGACGGCGCGGGCCGCGATCAGGACGCCCGTCGTGGGGGCGAGGGCGCAGGCCGCTGAGGCGGCGGCGAACAGCAGCAGGCCCGACAGGTAGGCCCGCTTGCGGCCGATCCGGTCGCCGAACTCGGCCGCCGGGATGAGCAGGGCGGCGAACCCGAGCCCGAACGCGTTGACGGTCCACTCCAGTTCGGCCATGGATGCGCCCAGGTCCTGCCGGATGGTGTTCAGCGCGGTGGCGACGACCAGCTGGTCCAGGGCGACGATGAGCCCGGCCACAGCGGTCAGGGCCAGGACCCAGCGCAGCGCCGGTGGCCTGCCGGGGGCGGCGGATGTGGTCATGGGGAGTCCTTCCGGTTGCGTTGTCACGGGTATGGACTCGGCGACCGGGAGGAATGCATCGGTGGGCGCCGGCACCGATGCATTCCGGGCGCGCCGGCAGTCCAATTCCCATGAACGCCATTTCCGACAGCTCCCGGCGGCTCGTGCAGACCGCCCTCGTGTCCCTGAACGGTGTGATCGGTGAGCCGCTGCGCTGGGCCGGGCCCTACTTCGGGCCCGGCAGCGCGGAGCACTCCCTGAAGGTCCTGCAGCGCAGCGAGGCGATGCTGATGGGCCGGCGGACCTACGAGCTCTTCTCCCGCCAGTGGCCCGCCGCGTCCGGCCCGTACGCCGAGCACATCAACGCGATGAGGAAGTACGTGTTCTCGTCCACACTCCAGGAGGCGGAGTGGACCAACACGAGCGTGATCGCCGACGATCCCGCGAAAGCCGTGGCCGAACTCAAACGGGCCCCAGGACGGGACCTGATCGTCTACGGGCACGGGCAGTTCGGCCAGACCCTGTGCGACGCCGGCCTCGTCGACGAGCTGACGCTGACCGTCGTCCCCGTCTTCGTGGACGGCACCACCTACTACCGGCCCGGCGCCCAGTCCCGCACCTGGGAGCTGGTGAGCGCCGGCCCGGGCCACGACCCCGGCCTCGTGTCCCTGACGTACCGCCCGGCGGACATCGAGGGCGCCGCAAACGGATCATGACCCCGTTGTGAGAGCCTGCCGTGGACCGCGGATGTTCCCGCCGCGGGGGCAGTAGGTGTGGCCGACCCGAGGGTCGGCCACAACGCCGGCCGTCGGGTCAGGGGCACAGGCCCTGGTCGGAGTTGTAGTAGATGTCGATCGAACCGCTCCAGGTCATGCACTGGCCGGGCTCGGGCAGGTCCTTGTACACCGGGCCGGCGTAGGTCGTGTAGGAGCCGGCGTCCCTGGCCGGGTGGTTGCCGGTCGGCCAGGTGTCCAGGGTGACCTCCATGAACACGCGGGCGCCGGGCTTGTTGCGCACCGTGACAGCACACCACTGCTTGTCCGCGGAGCTGTAGGCCACGTACGTGGTGGCCGCCACGGTCCTCTGCGAGGACTGGATCGGCGTCTCCATGAAGACCTCGTACCCCTTGCCGCACGCTCCGTTGTAGGCGCCGGCCGTGGCGGCCGAAGCCGGCGTCGTCGCGGCGAGCGTGCCGCCCAGGGCCAGGACGGCAAGGGCGCCGGCGGTAGCTGCCTTGTGGCGGATCGACTTCATGGTGTTCCCCCTGTTGGTGACGTGGCGGGACGGCAGGTCGTCGCCGTCCATGCCAAGTCAGACCGGGGAGGGCCGCTGAGAGTTGTGGGGCTTTGTGTCGCGGTCCTGTCACTGGTGTCACAAGAGCCGTTACGGCGACCGCGCGGGCGGGAAGCCCTGCCGCTCGAGGAAGTTCCGCGTTCCCCTGAGCGGCAGAGCCGGACGGCTGATCCGGCCGTCAGGCGCCTTGTCGGGGGCGTCGAAAAGAACCTCGGCCATGCGGATGAGCGCGGGACCGGCGAGGGACGGTACGGCTGCGGCGTACTCGTCGGCGCTGACGCGACCGTCGCCGTCCGTGTCGAGGGAGGCCTGGAGCTCTCGCCGCCAGGCGGCGAAGGCGTCGTAAAGCCGGGTCTCCGCGGATTCGTCCAGGTCAAGGCGGGTAGCCAGTTCGCGTGCCATGGTGGCGAGGTCGGGCCAATCGAGATGGCCGTCGCCGGGGAGCGTTCCCTCCGGGAGTGTGACCGCACGGAAAGGACCTGACCAGCCGAACCATCGACCATCACCCCTGGCTCATATGCCCGATTGCCCTCGGCATCGGCGACTGGAACGCAGCACCATGAGCTGGCCGCGTCCGGCCGTGAAGCTCACCGAGTACGCCCGCCCGTCCCGGTAGGCGGTGACGGCAGTCCGGCCTCGGCCTGGTGGTGCAGGCCGTGCCCGGTTCGATCCGATCCGGTAGGTGTTGGTGCGACCGTCTCGGGTGCGAGAGATGGCCGCGGCCTGTTCGACGACCTTCCCAGCCGAGGCGACCAGCGAGGGGTCACTACGGGTAGTGCGACAAGGCGCGATGCCGGTAGTCCTTGGGTGAGAGGCCGTACGCGGCGCGGAAGCTGCGTGTGAAGTCCGAGGCTCGGACGATTCCCCAGCGGGCGGCGATCACGTGGATGGGCGTGGTCCGTTGTGTGGGGTCGGCCAGGTCGCGGCGGGCTGCCTCCAGGCGTCGGCGGCGTATCGAGGTCGCTACCGGTTCGTCCCCCATGTGCTCGCGGGCGATTTTGTGGAGGTAGCTGAGGGAGATGTGGTGCGCGGCGGCGATCACTGGTGGTGTCAGGTCGGGGTCGTGCAGGTTGTGCTGGATGAAGGTCTGGATGCGGCGCGCCAGAGTCCGCTGGCGGGTCTCCGGTGGCAGGGCGGCTTCAGCTTCCAGGACATGGGCCAGCCAGGCGGATACCAGGTCGACCACGACGGTGCCCAGTCGTGGCGCGTCGGCCGGCTGCAGAAGGTCGGCCTGTGCCTGCATGCTGGTGAGGAACTGCGTCGTCAGGGCGCCTAGTCCATTGTGTGCGGGCAGGCTGCGGCCCAGCACCAGGTTCATCCGGTGTTGCGGCAGGGGCAGCAGGCTTGTCGGGATGTCCACGCCGATGCCTTGGACCGCGTGGCGGTGGCCGGCGTCCGCGGACTGGAGGTCGTAGGGCTGCGAGCTGCTGACCACGTGGATGTCGCCGGCCTTGAAGGTATGGGTCTGGCCGGAATGGACAAGTGCCAGCTCTCCGTGCAGCAACAGGGACAGGTGCAGCAGTTCTGGGTCGGATTGCCGCACCATCCGTGCGTTGCGCCGGAACCGGGCAGGCAGGAAGGACGACGACCAGACGGTCACCGAACCGAGTTCCATCAGCCGGTGCTCCGCGTGGAAGTCGTCCACATGGCGGCTGATCACCTCACTGGAACGGGTCCGGCCGACCAGTTCACGCCAGCAGTCGAACCGGTCCTGCACCGGGACATCCTCGCTGTGGAACAGGGCCCCGATCATCCCCGCCCGCCTCTCCGCTCCGTGCCACGTTCCTTCTCACTTCTACCGACCAGCTTACGAAGCGGCATGTCGACGGCATCGAGCGACCTCGCGGTGATCATCGAGACTCCCGGGCTCCGTTCCACTCCGAGGTCTCGGCGGCGGCGCCGTGTGAAGGGACGTACGAACGCGGCGCGCCTCCGGGAGTGCGCCTCACCGGCGCCGGCAGGCGGCCTGTTCTTCCCCAACTCCGTACCGGCCTGCCGCCGTAAGGAGGGGCTTTCGCGGTGCACGCAGTGGCAAAGAAGTGTGGATGCAGCACCAACACGGCCGCCGGGCTGCCTTGCATGATCGGTCCGCAACTGACGCGACCCGCTCACGAGCGGAAAGCAGATCAATCCATGCGAAGGGATATGTTGTGCGCTTAAGAGCTTTGACCGTCACTTCTGCCATGGCCGGCGCGCTCCTGTGCGCGGCGGCACCCGCCGACGCAGCGGTGGGCTGGAAAGCCGTCAGCACCAACTCCAACTGGCATTGCAGCGCCTACGTGACGCACTCGGTGTCGGATCACGTCAAGTTCAAGGTCTGCATCGTGGTCAACGCGAACGAGGACGCCCAAGCGGTCGTAGTCGTCCAGAACACGGCCAGCGTCGCAGTGTCGATCGCCGGTGCAGTGCGCAGCGACTTCGGCAGCAACGTCGACTGCGCCGGCAGCCCCCTCAATCCCGGCTTCACGCGGGGCTGCTTCGCCCCGACGGCCACGGACGTCGGCAGTAGCGCGGTCCTCAACGCAGTGGGATACCTCGAGGTCAACGGCGTCACCAATGCCGTCAGCTACGGCATCGCACACGTGTAGAAAGGGGGACCGTTCACGCGCCTCCCCCAGGAACGGCAACGGCACACGCTCGTTCGCGTCCGTCCGGGCATTTCCAGGATGAGACACCACATGAGGCCGCCCCGCCGCGGGTTCTCGGCTTCGGCCGGCCGCCGCGCTGACCGACCCCTGCTGCGCAGCGCGGCGTCCAACGCGGACCCGCAAGCTCTCTGCGCTCCCGCGGCTGAATGCTGACCTCCCCCGTCGGATCAGCGCGTCTCACCGCCCGAGGCGAGGCGCGCCTTTGACTAACCTCAACGGCCGGGCACGCCGCGCGACCTGGCCGGGGCGCTGCCCGTGGGCCCATGCCGATCCTGGTCCTCAGTCAGCCGGCCGGCAAACGGCCGTCGGCGAACCCTCGGGAGCGGACAACTGGCGACAGTCCTCGCCGGGCGGGCGAATCGGCAGGTGCAGGTGGATATGAGCCAGCGCCGCACCAGGCCTCATCCGTGTTCCAGGCGGCGCCGGTCCTGCTCGTCCCACTTCCGGGTGTCCCGCGGCTGGGTGTAGGGCTCGGCCTGCGGCGGGTGGCCGCCGGCGATGGCCCGCTGGCGGGCCGCCTCCGCGTCGAACTCCAGGCCCAGCAGGATGGCGAGGTTGGAGATCCACAGCCAGATCAGGAAGACGATGACGCCCGCCATCGTGCCGTAGGTCTTGTTGTAGGAGGCGAAGTTGGCGATGTAGAACGCGAAGGCGGCGGAGGCGATCAGCCAGATGACCAGGGCCAGGAAACTGCCCGGGGTGATCCACTTGAAGCCCTTCACCTTCGCGTTCGGGGTTGCCCAGTACAAGATCGCGATCATGACGGTGACCAAGATGACGAGCACCGGCCACTTGGCGATCGACCACACGGTCAGTGCCGTGTCGCCCAGCCCGAGCGCGGTGCCGGCCCGGCGGGCCAAGTCGCCGGTGAAGACCACGATCACGGAGCTGAGCACGGCCAGGATCAGAAGAGTGATCGTCACGCCGAGCCGCACGGGGAGGATCTTCCACACCGGGCGCCCCTCGGGCATGTCGTAGACCGCGTTCGCCGCGCGGATGAACGCCGCCACATAGCCGGACGCGGACCAGATCGCCAGTACCAGGCCGACCAGGGCCATGAGCGAGCCGATGCCGGCGTTGCCCTGCAGCTGCTGCACCGCGCTGGTGAGAATGTCACGGACCGAGCCGGGAGCGAACTGTTTGATGTTGTTCAGCACCTTGTCCGTGGTCGACTTGCCCGTCAGGCCCAGCAGCGACACCAGCGCGAGAAGCGCCGGGAACAGCGCCAGCACGCCGTAGTACGTCAGCGCCGCCGCCCTGTCGGTCAGCTCATCGTCCTTGAACTCCCGCAAACTTCCTTTGAGCACCGCACGCCACGCACCCTTTGGAAGCTTCGTGGGCGTCTCGGGCGCGCGCCGCTCCGTCTCCGGCCCGGGACCCGGCTCCTCCAGCCGAGGCTCGTAATCGACAGCATGATCTTGTTGTCCAGTTTCATACCTTTTTGTCATAGGGTCCGAGTGCCCCGATGCACGCTCCTCTCACAGCGCATGCCCTGGGCTGATCGGCTGTGGCCGCCCGCCCCGAGTCGCCGCAGGCGACGTCCGACGTTCGATGTCCCAGCCTTGAGGGAAGCCGGGTGACCGGTGCTGGATACGCCCCGCGCTGGAGCATCTACCCTCCGTTTCGGTGGGCAGAACGCTGTCATGAGGGGTCATTCGGGCGGGGGGCAGGGTTCTGGCTCCGCAGCTCCTGCCAGCACGTGTGGACGTGTGCTTCAGCTTCCCGCACAGCGTCATTCGCCGGGGCGGCGCCAGCGGATGCAGCGGGGGCCGACTGGCCGGCGCGCTGTCGGCGGTGCCGTTGCGGCGGGTGCACCGAGCCGGTGCCACACCGTCGTCGGCCTTGGTGCAGCACCGTCGCCCGGGCGACCAGGATCGCGGCTATGACGGCCGCGGCCGTGACTGCGACGGCGGCGTGTTGATCGGACATGCTCGGGGTCAGCCCTTCGTCAGGGGTGCGAGGCAGCAGGAGGAGGGATTATTCGTGCCCCGGGTTTCCCGCTTCCTCCGTGCCAGTCAGCCGGGCCGGGTCCCGCTGAGGCGGTGCGTGGGCGCGGAACCCGGTGCGGTCACCGCCCGCTTTGGCGCGGCGAAGACCGTGCCCTGTGGGTGGCCGCGAGCAGCACCTCGCCGCCGAAGCGGCCCCGTCGGTGGCGTCCGGGGCGCCCTGGTCATGGCCGAGCGTCTTCCACGCCCGCTGGGACAGCGCACCGGCACGCTACGCCCCCGGCCGCTCCCAGGGCGAGACCCGCCGGCTTCTACGCGATCTTGGAAGTCTTCACGGCTCAGTCCTTCCGGCCACGGCAGGCCAGCCACACCACGACGGCCACGCCGGCCGCCGTCAGCAGCAGGTTGCGGTTGTCGCGCGCCAACTGCGCCCCCTGGGCCGCCCGCTGCCGCACCGGCTCGGGCGCCTTCTCCTCCCACAGCTGACCGGCCTGAGCCGCCTTCTCGCGGACCTGCCCGGCGGCCTGAGCGGCCTTCTCCTTGGCCGAGTCGGGCACGCTTTCCTGCGCTTGGTGCGTCAGGTCGGCGGCTTTCGTCTTCAGCTCCCCGGCCTTGTGGGTGGCCTGCTCCTTGAGCTTGCCGGCCTTGGCAGCGGCCTGGTGCTTGACCTCCGCGGCCTTCTCCTGAGCGCGGGCTTTGACGTCGGTCCTGGCGGCCAGCGCCTCAACCGTCTGCCCGAGCTCGGTGCGGGTCTGTTCGACCTGCTCGCGCAGTTCGTCAGGGCCGGCGGCGGTGGGCTCGTCGTGTGGTGGCTGGGTCATCGCTGTGCACTCTCCTTGATCTCGGCCACGTCGGCCTTCACGTTCTCGATCGTCTGCTCGGGTGCGGGCGGCGCGGCTTGGTCCACCTGCTTCTTTCCACTGATGGCCATGATCGCGACGATCACACCCAGTACCCCTGAAACGATCAGTGCCGCCGCCCACACCGGCAGCGGCACCGCCAGCGCGGCGATCGCGGTGGCGACCAGCGCCTGCAGCATCAGAAAGCCCACGACGCCGGCGCCGCCGAACAGGCCACCGCCCTTGCCGTAGCGCTTGCCCTTCTCCTTCATCTCCGCCTGCGCCAGCCGCAGTTCGCCGCGTACCAGCTCAGTCAGTTGCTGTGAGGCGCGTTGCACCAGCTCGCCCACCGGCTCCTGGCCGGCGCCGCTGTCGGATCCGGCATGGCGCGGGTGTGTACTCGACACGGCGATCAGCTCCCGTCCCTCTCTCGTTCGTGCGGGACGGCCGCCGTCATGGGCTCGACCCGCCGATCAGGGCGCGAGTACCCCGAACAGGCGGATTAAGGGCAGACGACACAGCGTCGCGTGCGGCATCCGACGGACCGGGGACCGCGGGTCGTACCCGCGCCCGCGGGGCGCGGCCCGGCGGGTGGCGGCAGCCGGTCCGGCTTGTCCCTTGCTTTCCGGCAGGCACGGCCGCAGTCGTTCCCACTCGGCATCCGTGAAATCGCCCCGCCCCATGCTCACATCAACGAGTTGGGCGCGAAGCAGTCCCATGTCGGCCGGACAAGTCATAGCCACTCGGACGGCGACAGCGCAGCTCCTCGGCTCCCGTAGTGATCAACTGCGGCTCAGAGGGCCGGCTCCGCCGCCGGGACTGGCAGGGGAGCCCGGGGCCAGGGGCGGGGTCGATCAGCGCAGGTAGTCACTGCAATGGGCGCCGATCCAGTCAATGTGGTCGCCCAGCGCGGTGAGGCTGCCCGCGTACGGGCTGCAAACCGCCTCGTCGTCGTGACCGCCACGACCGGCGTGCGAGACGGCTGCCGCCGTCGTGGCGCCGGTGGCTACCAGGGCGGCGGAGAGGATGGTCGCGGCCATGACTGCTTTGATGCGCATGCTGCTCCTATCAGGGAGGGTCAGCGGTGACGCACAGTGATCTGCACTCGCTTTCCACTGCAGACGCCGATGCACCCGACCGCGTCTCAGGAAAGTCCCTCTCATCACCCGCAGCCGACTGTCCCGGTTCGTCCCAGACCGCCTTGCGCCCAGCCCTCGCGTCCTGCGCATGCGCCCTGGCGACCGTCGCAGACACGGATGGCGCCAACGTCTGGACCGAACACCGTGAGTCCGTCACCGCCGAACTGGCCGAAGCCGCGAGACGGGCTCGAGCCCGTGACGACCCTGCATTGCCTGAGCCGTTGACGGCCAAGTCTGCGGGATCGTGCCCGCCAGCCTGGGCCACGACGTAGATCGGGGGCCCGCATGCGGCTTCTCCGTGGCTGTCCTCTGAGCCTTCTCGCGGGTCTGGTCGGCGCACACCTCCGGCCGGTCGCCGGGCGGGCAGGGCCGGTGTGCCGGCGGTCGGGGTGAGCCACCGTCCGGACACCGGCCCCGCTCCCAAAAGGCGTCGGCCCCTGCCGTCACCATCTCAGCTGCCGGAAACCGTGTCCTCGAAGTTGGTACCTGCCGTGCGATAGGCGTTGATCTTGGCTGTCACCTGCGCGGGGGTCAGGACCTGGTCCTTTACGTGCAGGACATAGTCGATCTGCTCGTCGTACGAGCGGGCGGTGGAGCTGCTCAGGCCGCCGAAGTCGATCAGCCACTGGTTGAAGTTGATCGACATGCCCCGCTCGGGCAGGTAGGCGGCGTCATGGGTGCCGAAGAGCTCGCCGTCGATGTAGTACTTGATGGCGCTGTTGTCGATGGTCAACACGAGGTCGTGCCAGCCGGCGTAGCTCTGCCGGGACTCCGTGTGCTGGTTGACCGCCTGCCAGGGGTCGGGGTTGTAGGTCTCCCAGGACGTCGTGTAGAGGATGTTGGAGGACTCGCCCCAGCCGCCGTTGGGCAAGTACTCGAAGTCGTACTCCGAATAGTCGTCGGCCATCGGGGCCTTGAGGTCGTTGATGGTGAAGAACGTCTGGACGAGGTGGTCGCCGTCGGGTCCTGAGACCGGCGCGTCGGCGAAGCGCACCCGAGCGGCATAGGTGCCGTTCTTGAACTTCATCGCCTTGGTGAGCACTTCGGTCTGCTTGGTGCTCTCGCCGGTGCCCGAGGTCGAAGTCCGCATGTTCATCACGGAGTTGCCGCCGGTGCTGGAGAAGGTGACGTTCTCCGGTGCCCAGGTGGCGCCCGGTACTCCGGGGCCGCCGGAGTTGGAGCGGACGTTCCAGCCGTTCGCGGAAATCCTCGGGTCGCTGGAGGTCGTGTAGTTGAAGTCGTCGAACAGGTTCTGCCCACCGGCCGGGGGGTCGGTCGGCGGGTCCGTGGGCGGGTCGGTCGTGTCGTTGCCCTCGGGGGCGGCGCCCCACACGGTGCTCCCTGCCAACTGGGCGGTGACCTTGGGCCAGTTCGCGTACGACGTCTGGGAGGCTCCGAAGGAGTAGTCGTCGCTCTGGTTCAGCGTCTGCCAGTCGGCGCGGTAGAACCGCAGTTGCATGTCTCCGGTGTCGGCGCCCGGGGCGAGACTGCCGGCCCCCGAGGTGAAGCCGATGTCGAGGTAGCGGTCGGCGGTGGCCGTCGGGTGGGCGAGCGTGCCGAAGGTGCCGGTGATGTTGGCGCAGCCCTTCACCGCCCACGAGCAGGCGAAGCGGTAACCGGGGCTGCCGGAATCGGCCTTGAAGTAGTAGCGCACCTTGACCTGGGAAAGCTGGACCGCGGCGGAGCCGGTGTTCTTGACCTTGATCCAGGGCTCGGCCTGGTCCGCCGTGGCGCCGGACGCGCTGGTGCGGTACTGGACGGTCACCGGTTCGCCGGCGGCCGTGGCCGTGCCGGTGAGGGCGGCGAGACCGCCTGATGCGGTGGCCAAGGCGACGGCGGCTGCCAGCGCGACGCGCCTTCTGTGAGGAGCGGACGTGGTGGTGGGGGTGGAGGGGGGTTCCATGATGCTCCTTTCGAAGAGATCTGAGTCGGTCGTTGGTGCGGATCAGGCGTGGCGTGTGAGTCAGAGCCCAGTACGCGGGCGGCCTTGTCCGGTGCTCGCCCCGGGGCCGGCCGACCGGTTGCCCGCCCCTCAGGGAGAACCGTCGCGCTCGACCTGTGGTGACGAAGACGGGAACGCAACGCACTCAGAGCGGTTCGCCTTCTCTGAGACCTCCAGCGATGACCTGCGCGGGCGTACTTGCAAGCATGCGGAGCTTCATGGTCGACCCCTGGGAGGAAGGCACCGGAAGAATTGACCAGTGGAGTAACTGGATAGGTGACCTCTTGCTGACGATGAAGGTGGCATAGACCAATTGAGGCGTCAACCCCTCGTGTCAGTAACAAACTTGATGGCTAATCATTGCCGGTCGGCCGCGACTCGCCCCCGATCGGACTACACTCCGATTGACCAGTGGCCGCCAGAGGTCAACACCGGGATGACCACTGGTCAGGTGTGGCAGGGGGACGGCGAAGCGGGAGCGGCACGATGAAAGCTGGCTCATCAGGGGCGGTTCTCAAGCGGGAGCGCGTTCGCGATCACATCCTGCAACTCATCGAGGCACTCCACCCCGGGGACGCAATCCCTTCCGAACGATCCTTGTGCGCCGACCTGAACGTGTCCCGGCCAACTCTGCGTGCGGCTGTCGATGAACTCGTCGCTGCGGGACTGCTCGTGCGGGAACACGGGCGTGGGATGTTCGTCGCACCCGAAAAGATCACTCAGGAACTCGTCGCCGATTCCCAGGGCATGACGCTCCCTCAGGCGTCGGGCAACTGGTCCAGCCGCCTGCTTGAGTTCACCACCATCGCCGCCGGCGCCCGTGTAGGCCGCAAGCTCAGCCTCTCCCCCGCCGCGGACATCGTCTATGCGGCCCGGCTACGCCTCGTCGACGGCACCCCGATGGCGATCGAACACCTGCATATCCGCGCGGACGTGGTGCCCACCCTCACCACACAGGAGCTGGAGGTGGGTGAGCTGTACGAGCACCTGCGCCGACGCCACCACGTCCACGTCAGCGATGCCGTGCAAAGCATCGAACCCACGGTCGTCAGCCAGGCCGAGGCGCGCCTCCTCGAGGTTCCACACCTCTCGCCCGCCCTGCTCTTCGAACGGCTCACCAACGACGACACGGGCCGGCCCGTGGAGTACGTCCACTCCATCTACCGCGGTGACCGCTACCGCATCGTCTCCCGCCTCACGCTGAACTCCTCGCCCAGGGACGGACAGACACCCGCGACCGGCCTTGTCCCGGGTATGGAACCTGGCAAGGTCACCCACTGGGAAGTCGCCCCGACCACCCTGCGCTGAAGGCACTGCGCCCGAGAGCGGCCGGACGCTGAGCCGAGGTATGGGTCAAGGCACCGCCCGCCGAGACGTGTCCGAGGCCACGCGGTACGAAGCGGACGTGCGGGCAGACGTTGCGGTATGGAGATCGAGCTGATTGGCGGGGCCTCCGACGGTCGCCGCCTGTCCGTCCGCCGCGAGCCGACAGCACCGCAGCCCTACCTGCTCGTCGCGGAACACCTGCCGCTTCGTGACGGGAACGGCGAGCCCACGCCTGTGGAAGCCCTGCTCGCCTCCTTCCGGATCGTCCGCTACGAGCGCGACGTGCAGGCAGACGACCGCGCGGGTGTACGGCGCCGGCTGTACCGACGTACCTCTGAGTCCGCTGTGTGATCCGAGCAGCGGAGCCTGCGGCGGCGGTCCGCACTGAACGCATAGTGTGGCTCCCAGACGGCGAGTCTGCCGGCGGCGACATTGCCCCGTTGCCGCGCGGCGAGTCGCCGTAGCGCTGAGGAGACGGGTCATGCGGCATCGCTCGGCAGCCCAGGTGACTGGGCGATCTCTTCTTCTGCGGATTCGATGATCGCCAGTACGGCGGCCGCCGCGGCCTCCGGATCGCGGGCCTCGACGGCTTCCACGACGGCGCGGTGACCCGGAAGCGAGGCCGCAACGGCGCCGGGGGTCTGGGTGCTGACGCGGAAGCTGTGTTCCAGCGCGATGTCGACGGCGCGGCCCAGTGAGCCGAGGAGACGGTTGCCGCTGGCGTCGAGCAGGGTCCGGTGAAAGGCGATGTCTGCCTCGACGTAGCCGCTGCGACCGGGTTCCGCCGCCGTGGCCTGCATGGCGGCCAGGGAGTCGTACAGGGCTCGTATGTCGTCGGGGCCGGCCCGTTCGGCGGCGAGACGGGCCGCCTCGGGCTCGAGGATACGGCGCAGTTCACCCGTGTCTCGCAGCAGTGCCGTGGCGTCCCCGGTCTGTTTCCAGCGCAGCACGTCACGGTCCAGGTGGTTCCAGTGCTCCGGCGGCAGCACCCGCGTGCCGGTGCGCGGGCGTACCTGCAGCATTCCCTTGGCCGCCAGTGCCTTGACCGCTTCCCGCAGCACGCCCCGGCTGACCCCGATCTCGGCCGCGAGCGCGTCTTCGACCGGCAACGCTTCCCCCGGCTCCCACGTGCCGCCCACGATGCGGCGCCCGAGCTCGTCGACCACGCGCTGGTGCATGGTCCGGAAGTGCACCACGATCTCTGCTCGCCCCCTGGACGCCATTCATCGAATCATTTAATGATTGAGTTCCAGGGTACGGCCTGCGGGTCCTCTCCTGACAAGCCCCTATCGCGAAGCGGACGACGCCAGAGCCACGGGAGTGCCTTCATGACCGACGGTCGGAGCAACAGCCGCCGCAGCCAGGCGTGGTTCGGCGCCCAGGGGCGCAGCGGGATGGTGTACCGCTCCTGGATGCGCAACCAGGGTTTCGGGCACGAGGTGTTCGATGGACGTCCGGTCATCGGCATCGCGACCAGTGCTTCCGAACTCGCGCCGTGCAACACCCATTTGACGCGCGTCGCCGAAGCCGTCAAGCGCGGCGTGTGGCAGGCGGGCGGCCTGCCGCTGCAGTTCCCCACCATGGCCACCGGCGAGACCCTGATGCGCCCCACCGCCATGCTGTACCGCAACCTCATGGCCATGGAGGTCGAGGAGCTGATCCGGGCCAATCCGCTCGACGGTGTCGTGCTGTTGTCCGGCTGCGACAAGACGACCCCCGCGATGCTCATGGGCGCCGCGAGCGTCGACCTGCCCGCGGTCATGGTCACCGGCGGGCCGATGCTCAACGGCAAGTACCGGGGCCAGGACGTCGGCTCCGGCACCCATGTGTGGAAGTTCGAGGAGGACCTGAAGACCGGCCGGATGACCGAGGAGGAGTGCTTCTTCGCGGAAGGGTGCATGGCGCGCTCCAACGGCCACTGCATGACGATGGGCACGGCCTCGACGATGGCCTGCATGGCCGAGGCGCTCGGCATGCAACTGCCGGGCTCGGCTGCCTGGCCCGCGGTCGACTCCCGCCGGATGGAGACCGCCCAGGCGGCGGGTCAGCGCATCGTGCGCATGGTGGAGGAGGAACTGCGCCCTTCGCAGATCATGACCCGGGAGGCGTTCGAGAACGCCATCCGCGTCAACGCGGCCATCGGCGGCTCCACGAACGCGATCATCCATCTCACCGCCATCGCCGGACGCGTCGGCGTCGACCTGCCTCTGCGGGACTTCGACGACCTGGTCCGCGCGGTGCCGACCCTGGTCAATCTGATGCCCAGCGGCAAGTACCTCATGGAGGACTTCTGCTACGCGGGCGGGCTGCCCGCCGTCATGGCCGAACTGCTCCGCGGCGAGCTGCTGCACGGCGAACCGATCACGGTCACCGGACGCACCATCGCCGAGAACACGGAGAACGCCGAATGCGTCAACCCTGAGGTCATCACCGCCCTCGACGCCCCCTTCCAGCCGGCCGGTACCGGCACCGCCGTCCTGCGCGGCAACCTGTGCCCCGACGGCGCCGTGATCAAGCAGTCCGCCGCCTCACCCCACCTGCTCACGCACCGCGGCCCCGCCCGCGTCTTCGACTCCCCCGAGGCCTACCACGCGGTGGCCGACGACCCGGAACTCGACATCGACGAGAACACCGTCATCGTCATCCGCAACGCCGGCCCCAAGGGCTACCCCGGCATGCCCGAGGTCTCCAACGTCCCGCTGCCCGCCAAGCTGCTGAAGGCCGGCGTCAAGGACATGGTGCGCATCTGCGACGGCCGGATGAGCGGCACCGGGTACGGGACGGTGGTGCTGCACGTGGCGCCCGAAGCCGCCGTCGGCGGGCCTCTCGCCCTGGTGCGTGACGGGGACCCCGTCGTCCTCGACGTCCCCAACCGCACCCTTCGCCTGGATGTGGACGACGCCGAGCTCACCAGGCGCCGGGAGGCGTGGCGGGCACCCGTCGAGCGGCACACCAGCGGTTACGCCTGGCTCTACACCCAGAACGTCCAACAGGCCGACCAGGGGGCCGACTTCGGTTTCCTGCGCGGAAGCCGTGGCTACGACGTCCCCCGCGACTCGCACTGAGCCCCTCAGGCGGCCGCACCCTCGGATCAGGAGAGCATCGATCGTGGAATCGGCAGCAGCGCGCCCCCGTCCGGGCCTCACAACAGGCTCCGTCCTGCCGGAGGACGCCGACCGGGCCGCCCTCGTCGCGCGCGTCCACCACCCGGAGTGGGACGGACCGTGTGTGGCCGCGGTCCGCGGCGATCAGGTCGTCGACCTGACGGCCATCGCACCCACCGTCTCCGACCTGATGGAACGCGACGACGCGGCGGCAGTCGTACGCGAGGCCGACGGCGGACGCACCTGGCGCCTGGAGGAACTGCTGCAGGCGCCGACGGGCCACCGTGACGTTCCCCACCTGCTCGCCCCCATCGACCTGCAGGTGATCAAGGCCGCGGGTGTCACCTTCGCGCGGAGTCTGCTGGAACGCGTCATCGAGGAGCGTACGGGCGGAGATCCGGCGCAGGCCGCACGGGTGCGTGCCCGCGTGAAGCAGGTGGTGGGCGGCGCGCTCGACGGCATCCGCCCCGGATCACCGGAAGCGGACAAGGCCAGGGAGCTGCTCGTCTCCGAAGGCCTGTGGTCGCAGTACCTGGAGGTCGGGATCGGGCCGGACCCGGAGGTGTTCACCAAGGCCCCGGTGATGTCCGCGGTCGGCACCGGCGCCGACATCGGAGTGCTCGGCGCCTCGGTGTGGAACAACCCAGAGCCCGAGGCCGTGCTCGTCGTGGACTCGCGCGGCCGGGTACGCGGCGCGACGCTCGGCAACGACGTGAACCTCCGCGACATCGAGGGCCGCAGCGCCCTGCTGCTGTCCCGGGCGAAGGACAACAACGCCTCCTGCGCGATCGGCCCGTTCATCCGCCTGTTCGACGACGACTTCGACCTCGACACCGTACGCAGCCTCGACATCGACCTGCGGGTCGACGGCACGGACGGCTACGTACTGCACGGCAGCAGCTCCATGCGCGAGATCAGCCGCGACGCACTGGACCTGGTGGCCGCCACGCACGGTCCGCACCACCAATACCCGGACGGCTTCGTGCTGTTCACCGGAACGCTGTTCGCCCCCACCGAGGACCGACAGGCACCCGGCGCGGGCTTCACCCACGAGTACGGCGACGTCGTACGGATTTCCAGCCCGCGACTCGGCGCCCTGGTCAACACCGTCGTGCCCAGTGAGCACGCCACGCCGTGGACGTTCGGCGTGGGAGCGCTGATGCGCAACCTCGCCAAGCGCGGCGTGCTGTGAGACCAGGAAGGTGTGCGCAGCGCCGCCGCTGCTGCGACCCGCGCTGCGCACACCCGGCTCATGTCCCGACAACCGGCTCCTGCTCGAAGGTGGCGTGCAGACGCCGCGTGTGATCCACGTGGCGCTCGTCTCCGGTCAGCGTGACCCTGGCGGTGAGGCGCGGATCGGCGCTGGAGGCGGCCAACCGCACCTCGAGCTCGCCGGGTTCGACGACGCGCCGGCCGTCGCGTCCGGTGAAGGAGGCGAGGTCGGCCGGGACGGTGACACGGAGGCGGCGGGCGTGACCCGGCTCCAGTTCGACCCGGGTGTAGCCGACGAGGCGCTGCACCGGCTGGACGACAGAGGCGACCGGGTCGTGCAGATAGAGCTGGACGACCTCGGTTCCGGACCGCTCGCCTGTGTTGCGGACGCTGAAGCTGAGGGTGAACTCGCCGCCTGTGGAGGCCTCTTGCGCGTCCACGGTCAGGTCCGCCCAGTCGAACCGCGTGTAGGACAGGCCGTGGCCGAAGGCGAACGCGGGGGTGGGATCGATGTTGGACACCTCGCTGGCGTGCGCGAGCCGCGCTCCCAGGTACGTCGCCGGCTGTGAGCCCGGCCCGCGCGGGACACTGACCGGGAGACGCCCGGAGGGATTGACACGGCCGCTGAGCACGCCGGCGATCGCGTGCGTGCCCTCCTCCCCCGGGAAGAAGGACTGCACGATCGCGGCGGACTCCCCCACGGCGCGGCCCAGGGCGTACGGCCGACCCGCGAGCAGCACGGTGACCACGGGTGTCCCCTGGTCGAGCAAGGTGTCGAGCAGTTGCTGCTGCGCGCCGGGCAGCGCCAGCGTCTCGACGTCGCATCCCTCGCCGCTGGTGCCCCGCCCGAAGAGCCCGGCGCGGTCGCCGAGCACCACCACGGCCACGTCGGCCTCGCGTGCCACCCGCGCGGCCTCGTGGATGCCGGAGAGATCCCCGTCGTCGATTCCGGTGCCGCGGGCAAACGTGATCTCGGCGTCGGGGAACTCGGCGGCGAGCGTGCCGCGCAGCGTCGGAAGCTCGATGCCGAGCGGGGTCCCGGGGTGGCGGACTCCGATGTGCTGCGGGAAGGAGTAGCAGCCCAGTACGGCGGTGGGCTCGTCGGCGTTGGGACCGAGCAGGGCGATGCGGCGCGGCCCTGCGAGCGGCAGGGTGCCGTCGTTGCTCAGCAGTACGACCGCCTTCTGGGCGATCCCGCGGGCCAGTTGACGATTCTCGGGCCGGTCCAGGTCGACCTTCCCGCGCAGGCCGGCCGGGTCGTCCAGGTCGGCCCCGTCGAGCGCGGCCGGTACGGGGTTCCAGTCCTTGTCGAGCAGGCCGAGCGTCACCTTCTGGGTGAGGACCCGGCGCAGGGCACGATCGACCAGCGCCTCCGGTATGCGGCCGTCGGTGACGGCCTCGGTCAGGGGCTCGCCGTACGTCTTGATGTTGGGCAGTTCGACGTCGATGCCCGCGCGCAGCGCTGTCCCGGCGGCGTCGGCCCAGTCGGCTGCGATGCCGTGCAGGGTCTTGAGGAAGGCGACGGCGAAGTAGTCGGCGACGACCGTGCCGTCGAAACCCCATGTGTCGCGCAGGAGGCCGGTGAGCAGATCCTCGTCGGCCGCGGAGGGCATGCCGTCGGTGTCGGTGTAGGCGTTCATCACCGACCGGGCGCCGCCTTCACGGATCACCATCTCGAAGGGCGGCAGCAGAACGTCGGCGCGCTCGCGCGGGCCCACGGACGAGGGGGCGAGGTTCCGGCCGGCTCGGGAGGCCGAGTAGCCGACGAAGTGCTTGAGGGTGGCGACGATCCCGGCGGACTCCAGGCCCTGCACGTATGCCGTCCCGATGGTGCCGACGAGGTAGGGATCCTCGCCGATGGTCTCCTCGACCCGACCCCAGCGGGCGTCGCGCACCACATCCAGGACGGGCGCGAGTCCCTGGTGGACGCCGACGGCACGCATGTCGCGGCCAATGGCGGCGGCCATGCGCCGCACCGTGTCGGGGTCGAAGGAGGCGCCCCAGGACAGCGGAACGGGGTAGGCCGTCGCACCCCAGGCGGCGAAGCCGGCCAGGCACTCGTCATGTGCGAGAGCGGGTATGCCGAAGCGGTTCGTGGCGGCGATACGAGTCTGGGTGCGGGCCAGCGAAAGCGCACCCAGGGCAGGATCGACGGGGAGCGTCCCGAAGGGCCGGGTCAACTGCCCCAGTCCGGTGGGCAGGAGTGCGTCGAGATCGACGGCCTCCTCCATCTCGTGCTGGTGGGGGGCTACTTCACCCCCCTGGTCGGAGGCGCCCACCCACACTCCGTACAGCTGGGCGGTCTTCTCTTGCAGGGTCATCGCCTCTGTCAGGGCGTCGACTCTCGCGGTGACGGGCAGGCTGGGGTCGTTCCAGAGGGGGATTGCGCGGGTGTTGTCTACGGCCACGTTGGCGTTCACTTTCCTCCCACGCCCGTCAGGCCCTGTGTGAGTGCCTGACGGGCGAACAGGTATGCAGGTCATGTCGCCCGAGCCACGGGCCGGCCACAGCGTGGGTTCCGGCTTTGGCGTTGGCGTCGGTCAACGGCTGAACCCGGCGGTCAGACCGCTCAGCAGTTGACGGCGGCCGAACGCGTACAGGACCAGGACGGGCAGTGTGGTGAGGACCACGGCGGCAAGAACGGCGGGAACGTTGACCCCGTACTGGCCCTGGAAGGTCCACAGGGCGAGCGGCAGGGTCCGGCGCTCGGGGCTCTGGGTGAGGACCAGCGGGAGCAGGAATCCGTTCCAGATGGTCAGTGCGTTGAAGATGGTCACGGTGAGGATGGCCGGCCGGGTGAGCGGTGCCGCCAGCCGCCACAGCGTCGTCCATTCGGTGGCTCCGTCGACCCGCATCGAGTCGAACAGTTCCTTCGGCACGTCGCGGATGAAGTTGGTGAGTACCAGCACGGACAGCGGGATGGCGAAGGCGATCGACGGGAGGATCAGAGCCAGCAGGCTGTCGTACAGATGCAGCTTGATGATGATCAGGTAGACCGGGATCACCGTCGCCTGCAGCGGGATGGCCAGGCCCATGAGGAACAGCCCGTTCATCGCGCGCAGGGCCCGCATGCGCCAACCCCGGACGATCGCGTAGGCGGCCATGAAGGAGAACACGACCGCCGGGATTACGGCGCCGGCGGTGACCACGACGCTGTTCACGAAGTAGCGAAGGAAGTCGGACTCGATGACCAGCCGGTAGTTGTCCAGGGTCGGGTCACCCGAGGGCACCAGCGGGTTGCTCGCGTAGTAGCGGCTCTGGACCTTGAGGCTGGTGATCAGGGCCCAGTACAGGGGTACGGCGACGACGACGAGCCAGAGCCATCCGGCCAGGCCACCGGCCCAGTTGCGACGGCGGGCAGGACGGGACTTGCCTTGCCTCTCGCCGTGGGTGGTCTTCTGCGGTCGTCGCGATTCGGTCAGCGTGGTGGTCATCTCAGACCCCCTCGAGTTGGCTGGCTCCGGCGTCCCGGCCGCCGAGCCGGCGCAGCAGCAGGGCGAGGGCCAGTCCCACCAGGACCAGGATGACCGCGATGGCGCTGGCCGGACCCATCAGATTGGCCTGGAATCCCCGCTTGTACATGTCCAGTGCGAGGACCCGGGTGGCATCGCCGGGGCCGCCTTCGGTCAGGACGAAGATGAGGTCGAAGAAGGTCAGCGACCCGACCACCATCAGCGTGGACGAGGTGATGACGGTGTATTTCAGCTGGGGCAGCGTGATGCTGAAGAACTGCCGGATCCGTCCGGCTCCGTCCAACTGTGCCGCTTCGTAGAGGGACTTCGGTATCTGCTGGACACCGCCCTGGTAGATCAGTGAGTGGAACGGGATGAACTGCCAGGAGACGACGAAGACGACGACTCCGAACGCGAGCCCGGGCCGCCCCAGCCAGTCCTGGCTGAGTGCGTGGATCCTCAGCCCGGCGCCGAGCCCGAAGTTGGGGTCGAGCAGGGCCTTGTACGCGATCGCGATCGCCGCGGAGCTGAGCATCAGCGGGACGAAGTACACCACGCCCAGCACCGCGCGGTAGCGCTGGCGGCCTGCCAGGAACGTGCCGAGCAGAATACTCAGTGGCGTCTGAACGGCCCAGGACACGACCATCACCAGGAAGGTCACCCAGAGGGCGTGCGGCAGCCCGGGGTTGGTGAGCACCGCGCGCCAACTGGTCAGCCCGGACGGATGGATGGCGCCGATTCCGTCCCAGGTGGTGAAGCTCAGCGCGAAGACGCCGACGAGCGGAATCACGGCGAAGCCGACGAAGACCACCAGCGCCGGCGTTGCCAGCCACGGCAGGATGCTGCGCGGTTCACGACGCGGCGGATGGCCTGTGAGAGCGCTCATTTGGCGGTGACCGCATTGAGGTTACGGGCGAACTGCTCTGGTGATATGGAGAGTTGGAACAGTTTGGCGATGTTGTCCAGCAGTGTCTCGGCTGCCGTCGGACTCAGCGCCTGGTCCCAGGACTGGCCGAACACCTTGGCCTTGCTGGCGATGTCGTACGTGAACTGCAGGAAGTCGGCGTTCTTGGAGGCCGCCAGCAGCTTCTCGGTGCCCAGCCGGATGGGCACCGACCCGTTGTCGATCCACTTCTTCACCTCCTCGTCCTGGAGCACGCCCTTGGCGAAGAAGTCCTTGGCCACCTTATTCTCCTCGGCGTCGGCCTTCGAGGAGATGGACAGGTACTGCGCGGGGTTGCCGACGGTGTCGCTCGGATCGCCCTTGCCGCCTTCGACGGGCGGGAAGGTCATGTAGCCCAGCGCACCGCTGGAGACGAAGTCCCCGCCGTCGGCCTTCTGGATGCCGTACGACCAGGCGCCGTGCAGCATCATCGCCGCCCTGCCGGTGTACAGCAGCGCCTGGTCGGCGTTGGAGTCCGCGGTGATCGAGGAGAAGCCCTTGACGAACCCGTGGGCCTTGACCAGCTCCTGCACCTTGGTCAGCGCGGTGATGGCGTCCGGGTGGTTCCACGCGTTCTTCTCACCCTCGATGATCGCCTGGAACAGCTCGGGACCGCCGATGCGGTCGAACAGGAACTCCAGCCACATCATGTTCGTCCACCGGGACTGGCCACCGAGGGAGAACGGCGCTATGCCCTTCGCGTTGAACTTCGGCACCAGCGCCATGATGTCGTCCCAGGACTTCGGCGGTTTCGCGCCAACCCGTTCGAAGACCTTCTTGTTGTAGTAGAGGATGATCGGCTGCACCGTCTCGCACGGCATCGCGTAGATCTTGCCGTCGACGGTCGCCGCGCCGAACGAGGAGGGGAACAACCCCTTCTTGACCGTGGCGTGCTCGTCGAACCACGAGGTGAGGTCCTCGACCTGGCCCGCTTCGACGTAGGTGCGCAGCGTCCCGCCGCCCCAGCCCCAGATGATGGTGGGCGCCTGCCCGGCACCGATGGCGGTCTTGATCTTCGTCTTGTACGCGTCGTTCTGGAACGTGGTGTCTTTGATCTGCTCCTTGGGGTGGGCCTTGTTGAACGCGTCCACCGCGCCGGCCCTGACGCCTTCCTGCGGCTGGCCGTTCAGATACCAGTACGTGGCCCCACCGCCGCTCTTGCTGGGACCGGACGAGCCGCAGGCCGCCAGCGCCGCGGAGACCGGCACGCCGGCGGCCAGGCCGAGGAGGGTACGTCGGGAGAGCGCCATGTTTTTCTCCGCACTCGAGAGCCATCGGCTTCTCGTGAGTCAGGACGAAAGCTTTTCGAAATGGACGTCTTCGAGCTCCGTTCGTGCAAATTAGGTTTCGAACTGACACCCTGTCAAGGCGTCTGCAGAGGCGTTGTCGTGCGCCCAACAGCTGGGTAGGGTCAGGGAAAAGCGCCCTCGAGGGACCTCGGCAGGAGATCGAAACGTTTTCGAAGTGCACAGAGGCAGGAGCAGAGAGGGGTTCGATGCCCACGGCTGGACCTGACGCGTAGGACTCGAGGCGGGGCGGTAAGCGACGGTTCGACCGGGTCCGGCACACCGGCACGCTGCGGGCACGAATCTCTCGCCAGCCGGGCACCCGACGAGCTCGGCGCCCGGTTGCCGTACGGTTGACCGGTTCCACCAGCGTTGCCGGTGCGCCCGGCGGCTCTCACCACACCGGTGGACGTACAAGGGGGAGGAACCGATGCCACGGAACGCGCGACGCACCACTTTGGCGGACATCGCCCAAGCGGCTGGGGTCTCCGTCGCGACCGTGTCCAAAGTGGTCAACGACCGCGGTGACGTGGCGCCGCAAACCCGCGCCCGGGTACAGGAACTTCTGCATCAGCACCACTACCTCGCGCCCGTGTTCCGGCACACCGAAACCGTCGAAGGCCCCACCATCGAGGTGCAGTTCAAGGGCGGCCTCAAGTCGTATGTGGCCGAGACCCTGGAAGGCATCATCGACTCCGCCGCCGAGTTGGGAGCGTCGGTGGTGATCAGCAGGGCTTCCCGCGCCCCGCACTGGGCCCGGGACCTGGTCTCGGCCGGGCGCCGCGCCGTCATCGCGATCACCAGCGTGTACACCACGACCCACCTGAACGAACTGGCCCGGGCCGGGCTGCCCCTGGTCGTGCTGGACCCGCTGCACCTCCCCGACAACCGGGTCAACAGCGTCGGGGCGACCAACTTCGCCGGCGGCCTGGCCGCGACCCAGCACCTGCTTTCCCTCGGCCACCGGCGCATCGCCTATCTGGGCGGACCCACCATGGCCGTGTGCAACCAAGCACGCATGCACGGCTTCCGCGCGGCCATGGAGGCGCAAGGAGCGCCGGTACGCGACGCCTACGTCCGGCCCGGGGAATTCACGTACGAGACAGGCCTGCTCGGCGCCGTGGCACTGCTGGACCTGGAAGAGCCACCGACGGCGATCTTCGCAGGCAACGACGAGATCGCCCTCGGCGCCGTGGAAGCAGCGCGCACCCGAGGCCTGCGCATCCCCGAAGACCTCAGCGTGGTCGGCTTCGACGACACGAGCCTCGCCCAGATGGCCTCGCCACCGCTGACCACCGTGCGCCAGCCGCTACGGGAGATGGGCGGCGCCGCCCTGCGCACCGCCCTCCGACTGGCCAACGGCGAGAAGGCCGAGTCCCACCACATCGAACTCGCCACCGAACTCGTCGTACGCGCCTCGACAGCGCCGCCCCGGGAAGCGACTTCGGCGGACAAGTAGTCGCGGGTGAGTGTGGACCCCCTGCGCGTCCGCCAGACGAAACGACCCCCGAAGAGATCTCCCCTGTCTACTGGAGCTCCACACAACCCACCGCGACGAGGCCGAACGCGTCTTCGGCCTCTGACGCCGCGCCGCTTCACCACTCGTCTTCGCCTTGCCGCGGCGAGCTTCTCACGGCACAGTATCCGCCGCGCCGTGAGAAACCAGCCGCATCCGCGCCGGCCCCTCCCGTAAGCACGCGCTCATCGCACGTGCGCCGTTCGGTGAGGGGCCCTCTCCCTACCGCTTACGTCCCTCGTCCCGGGCTTCCTGGAAGGCCTGCGAGATCGTTTCCGCGGCCCCGGACAGCGCCCCTTTGGTTTTGCCGCGGGCACCCGATTCGGTGAGCTTTCCGGGGAGCTCGGTGAGGCCGGCCGGCTTGCGCGGGCCGGACTCCAGGTCAAGGCGGTTGCACGCCTCGGCGAAACGCAGATACGTATCGACGCTCGCCACCACGACCCGTATATCGATCTTGAGTATTTCGATCCCGACCAGGGAGACCCGCACGAACGCGTCGATCACCAGCCCCCGGTCGAGAATCAGTTCCAGGACGTCGTAGAGGCCACTGGAACCTCCGCCACCACCCTGCTGTGTTGCCACCGTCATCACGATCAACCCCTCGCCCTGCGTGCGTTCCGCCGCGCGGTACCACGCCACACCACGCCCGCACCTCAGTCGGCACTCCGGGAGCCACGATCGTTCCCGCAGCTCACCGCGGGCCTCCAGGCCGCGGGCAGTCTTGCGGGAGCGGGTAGCCTCCACCCCGCAGGATCAAACGCACGGGACGAGCGGCCGCCCGAGGCCCGGACCGCCGCGCCCCACCGACCGAAGCCCCACTCACCCAAAACAACGCCGTTGAAGCGCAAGTACCGCCCTGGACAAAGCGGTTCACCCACCCGCCCTGTCGCCAGCGGACGGCACGCGTTCGCACGCCGGTCGTGGCCATGCCCGACTAGGTCCGCCGCCGAGGAGACGACGGTTTTCCTACCGATGGTCAGCGGCTCGCGTTGTGAAGCCGTCGGTTGTTTGACACGTCGTTGCGCCCTGCAGCCGCCCTGGTCACCGAGGACCCGCGCTGGGCGAGCACTCGATGTCGGAGACCGTCTCGGCCGCCGACGATGTCTGATCGGATGCGGAGTCGGAAGAGGCGCGCTCGTCCTTCCCTCGGGCGGCGTGGATCCGCAGCAGTCCTTCGATGCCGCGCAGCAAGGTCTCGCCGGCCAGGACGGGGTCACCGAGGTAGCCGGCACTCATCGCGCCGTCGCGGAGCATGACGAAGTGCCGCCCGGCGTGATCGGCCTGTTCGACGGTGATCGGGGCGAACAGGCCGGTGATCGTCTGAAGGAACCAGTCGCGGTGTTGCACGACGGCGCGGTGGACCGGGTGGTCGGGATCGGGGAATTCCGCTGCCGCGTTGAGGAAGGCGCATCCGCGGTAACCGGGCGAGCGGATCTGATCGACCAGGGACGCACCGATGCCGCGCAGGATGCCGTCGGTCGGCACGTCCGCGGCCGTCAGGGTGTCGATCTGGATGCGGATCGCCTGGTCGACGCTCTGGAGGTAGGCGACGGCAAGGTCTTCTTTGCTGCGGAAGTGGCGGTAGAAGGTGGCGTTGGTGACCTTCGATTCGGCGACGAGACGGTCGACGCCCACCGTGTGGATGCCCTCCGCGTAGAAGAGCTGCGCGGCGGTCTTCAGGAGCCTTTCCCGGGCCTCGGAGACTCGCCTGCCGGTGCCAGTGCCGGCTTCCGTCTTTGCCATGCCGCCCATTGTAGGGGTAGAACGCTCTCTCTTGTTTCCTGGAGAAGGGTGTGCGGAGCTCCCGACAAGAGAGAACGTTCTCTCTTCCTCATGGCAACCACCACCGCCTCCGCCGAGTCCACCGACGCCCTGCCCTCCCTGCGCCGGCTGTACGTCGTCCGCTTTGTCTTCGCCGCCGCCTGGGCCGCGCTCCTGCTGGTGTCGGGCTCCGAACTCACCGTGGGCACCAAGCTGCTGCTGTTCGTCTATCCCGCCTTCGACGTGGCCGCGTCCGTCGTCGACGCCAGGTCGGCCCGCGCCGCCGCACCGCTCAAGGGCCTGTACACCAACATGGCCGTCAGTGCGCTGGCCGCCGTCGGCGTGGCGATCGCCAGCACTTCGGGCGTCGCCGACGTCCTGCGCGTCTGGGGCGCGTGGGCGGTCGCCTCCGGCCTCATCCAGCTTCTCGTGGGCGTCGCGCGCCGTCCGATGGGAGGCCAGTGGGCGATGATCCTCAGCGGCGGCATCTCTGTCCTGGCCGGCGCGGGCTTCATCCGAGGCGCCGCCCAGGACGACCCGTCTCTGGCTGCTCTTGCCGGTTACGCCACCCTCGGCGGGATCTTCTTCCTCGCCTCTGCGATCCGCCTGTACCGCTCGGCCCCCAGGAGCTGACGGCCCCGTCAGCGATCGTGAACCCTCCGGAAGACCGGCCTCAGGCCGACAGTCCGGCCGCGGCCGTCAGTGGTGGAAGCCCACGCGGGCGGAGTCGCGCGGGTGCCCCTTGTCGAGACGCTCGATCGCCCGGCGCATGTCCTCGGCGAGGAGTTCGATCTCGTCACGGTCGACGCCGTGCCGCACGAGCACCCGCTGGATGACGGTCTCCTGACGGTCGCGCGGCAGCGGATACGACGGGACCTGCCAGCCGCGCATGCGGAGCTGGTCGGACAGGTCGTACAGACTCCAGCCCACCGAGGTCGGGTCGGTCAGCGTCCAGGAGACCGCCGGGAGCGCCCCGGCGCCGTCGTAGAGGAGGGTGAAGGGGCCCATGTCGGCGACCTGGCGGGCGAGGTGCTGCGCGGTGTCGGAGCATGCCTGGTAGACGCGCCGGTAACCCTCGCGGCCCAGGCGCAGGAACATGAAGTACTGGGCGACGACCTGGCCGCCGGGGCGGGAGAAGTTCAGGGCGAGCGTGGGCATGTCGCCGCCGAGGTAGTCGACGTGGAAGACCAGGTCCGCCGGCAGGGACGCCTTGTCCCGCCACAGGGCCCAGCCCACGCCGAGGGGGGCCATGCCGTACTTGTGCCCGGAGGCGTTGATCGAGGCGACCCGGGGCAGGCGGAAGTCCCATTCCAGGTCGGGGTGGAGGAAGGGAGCGATGAACCCGCCGGACGCCGCGTCGACGTGCAGGGGAATGTCGAGACCGGTCTCGGACTGGAGACGGTCGAGTTCGGCCGCGATCTCTGCGACGGGTTCGTAGGTGCAGGTGTAGGTCACCCCGAGGATCGCCACGACGCCGATGGTGTTCTCGTCGACGTACTCGCGCAGCTGGTGGGCCTGCAGGCCGGTCGCGCCCGGCTCCAATGGCACCTGGCGCAGCTCCACGTCGAAGTAGCGGGCGAACTTCTCCCAGCACACCTGGACCGGCCCGCACACGAGGTTCGGACGGTCGGTCGACTGTCCGGCGGCCCGTCGGCGGTCGCGCCAGCGCCATTTCAGGGCAAGGCCGCAGAGCATGGCGGCCTCGCTGGATCCGGTGGTGGAGCACCCCACGGCGGGTTCGGTCCCCTCGGCGCCACCGGGCGCGTGCCACAGGCCGGCGAGGATGTTGACGCACCGGGACTCGATCTCCGCGGTCTGCGGGTACTCGTCCTTGTCGACGATGTTCTTGTCGAGGCACAGGTCCATCAGGCGCCGGACCTCGTCGTCGGTCCAAGTGGTGCAGAACGTCGCGAGGTTCTGGGCCGCGTTGCCGTCGAGGAGCAGTTCGCTGCGCAGCAGCTGGAGGACGACGTTCGGGGGCGCCGGCAGATCCGGCATGGCCCGCTTGGGCAGGGGTTGCTCGCTGATCGGTGACGTGAAGATGTCGCCGGCCGGGTCGGCGGCCCTCTCCTGAGCATCGTGCAAAGCCACCGTGGCACCTCTCGCCTCGTCCTGCCCTGTCTCTTCGGAGGCTATGGGCGAGAACCGGCGGCCGACAGCGGATGTACTCCACCCGGGGCGTCGGGGTCCCTGCCCCCAGTCGTCAGTGAGCTCGCTTCCAGCGGCTTGCGCGGCCGCGGGTCTCGGTCGGCAGCTGCTTCGCTCGTAGACGCATACGGCTGAACGCTCACGAAATAGCCGTTATGTGCGGTCTGCTCTGGCAGAGTCGAGGCATGTTCAAGGGGCGCGCCAGGCCGGCTGCCCCAGCCCAGCGAACCGGGAAATGTCATGAGTGACGCACAAGGCGGTTCTGGCCGGAATGCGGACCGGAGCGGCCCTGGCCGAGATGCGGATCGGAGCGCCCCCGACAGTGCTCCGTCCCGCACGCAGGGCGCCGCCGCGCTCCAGCCCGCATGAAGGCTGCCGAGCAGCGCGCCGAGGGTGCGGGACCGTTCACGACCCGGCTCACCTGGCAGCCGCCCGGCGGCGGCACCGCGGTATGGGAGTCGCGGCCCGCCCGGCGCCGCGGCACCATCGCGGTCCGTCCGTCCGGCGCTCCGGCCGGCCGGGACGTCAGCGTCGACGACCTCACCCTCGGCCGCCTGCGCAAGCTCAACGCCATCGCCGCGACCGCCTTCATCATCGGAGGCGCACTCTTCACGGCGGGCGCCGCTGTCGCCCAGTTCGGCTCCGGCGACGCCACGACCTGCGCCTCGATCTACTTCGCCGGCGGACTGTTCTTCAACACCGGCGGCTACGTCTCCCTGCTCCAGGTCGTCAACGCGCCCCGCCACGAACCGGGTGGCCAAGGCCGCCTGGTCACCCGCGCATGGCGCTGGTGGAGCTACGAGCCGACACGGGTTGACTGGCTGAGCACGCTCGTCCTCTTCGCCGGCACCCTGGTGTTCGGCATCAACCTGCTGGACTCCTTCCTGAAAGGACTCAGCGTCCAGCAGATCAACCGGCTCATCTGGACCCCGGACGTGATCGGCTGCCTGCTCTTCCTGATCTCCGGCCACCTCGCCTTCGTCGAGATCTGTCACCGCGGATGGCCCTGCCTGCGTCGGCGCAGCCTCGGCTGGTGGATCGTCGCCGTGAACCAACTCGGCTCCGTCCTCTTCATGTTCTCGGCACTCGCCGCCTACACCCGCCCCGCCACCGGCAGCCTGATCAACGCCGACATCGCCAACTGGACCACTCTCATCGGCGCCTTCTGCTTCTCTGTCGGCGGTCTGCTCCAGATGTACGAACGCCCCTGAGTTTCAGAAGTCACCGCAGATACGGCTCGGCCCACGGATGTCACGTCGTGAACGTGCCGGAGCCGCGAAGTGCGGCTCCGGCACGCAGACATGACGCAGGTGGATCGGAAGGTTCACTCGCACTGAGCGGGCGGAGCGGGCTTCTTGCCGATCTTTGCGGAGACCGAGGATCCCGCAGGCAGTACGGTGCCCGCACGGGGACTCTGCGAACTGACCCGGTTGAGGTTGTCGCAATCGACGACGCTGCCGAGGACGTATCCAGCCCCCGAAAGCGCCTGGCCGGCCTGCGCCGGCGTGTCATGCAGCACATCGGGCACGGTCGTCACGCCGACCACCGAGGCCGAGACGGACGCCAGGTCTCGGCTGAATCCGGTGTCCGACGACGTGTCGACGACCGTGATGTTCCAGCCGACGGTTCCGGTCTGGGCGATGAACACCGGTTGCGATCCCCCGCCGACCGGGAAGACGGTGGTCGAGGGGTTGAAGCCCGGCCCACTGATCACGAGCACGTCCTCCGCCGTGTTGCTCACACAGTCCGCGCTCCACTGCACCAGAGCGTTGTGGCCGTAGAGCACGGGATTGGGCGTCACCGAGATGGTGGCGGTCGCTGTTGCGGCGCAGTTCAGTCCAGGATCGTCCGCGTAGGCGGGTGTCGCGGCGAAGGCCGTGGCCACCAGCGCTGCCACGACCAGCACCACCGCTTTGGGCGAGCGGGCGACCCTGGCCGTCCGCCTCCGCAGTCCTGCCGCCGCCCTGGTGAGTAGGCGGCGAGGTGCAGGACTCGATGCTTGTCTCATAACTCCCCCTGTTGGTTGCGCGCTTGAGCCGAACGACCCACCGTCGTCAGCGACCGACGGCAAGCGTGGTGCACCACCGGCCGGCTGTCGCCCACCGGTCCGCTCAGCGGAACGGCCGGTGTATTCGACCCTGGCCAGTGGCCCGGCCCGCGCCCAAGACCAACTTGTCCGCTGCGCCGCCGGCTGGACCGCCCACCGTCGGCCAGGCGGCAGCGCGCCGAAGCAGCGACGTGCGGAGCCCCTACTGTTCGGCGTCGTCTTCGATCAGGCGGCGGTGGAGTTCCTGGGTCATGGCGTGGATCGCGCGCGTGAGATCGGTGTTGGTCTTGAGCTCCAGTTCCTGCTCGACGAAATCGTGGTCGGCCTTCAGCTGCTGGAAGGCCGCCTGCCGGTTCTGGCCGATCATGACGAAGGTGGACAGGAAGATCGCCTCCAGCGACACCACCAGGGTCAGCGTCGGCCAGGGACTGGCTTCGAAGAACAGCATCCAGACGGCGAAGACGACCGCGTGCACGTAGACGAAGGGCATCGAGCCCGCGAACCGGGTGATGCCGTCGGCGATCCGCAGCTGAACGTCCTCCGCACGGTGCTTGCGATGCGCCACCACCGCCGGGTGATGCCGGTCCGTACCGTGCTGCACACCCATAACTGCGCCTCTCATATAGCGGGTGGGCCCTCCTGCAGCCCAGCGAGGGCAGGACAGGGGACCGCCGATCTTCCGCAGCCTAGATCAGGCGACGTCGGCGGTCGGCATGGCACTGCAGCCTCGCTGTGCCAGGCGCCGACGTCGCTGTACGGCACTCCGGCCTGGGCCCCTCGGCACACGGGCAGGGACATCCGGCCCTGCCCGCACGATCAGCCACCACGTTGACTGGACACTACGGGCGCCACGCTCGGACTGACCGCGTCGGCGCCATCCGCACGCCCCCAGGGCCCGCCATCCGGGGACAGGCGGCGCACGGAATTGAGAACGGATCGGCCGCCCGTGACACACGGGGCCAGAACGGAGGGACGTCATGACCGACGCTCCGCAGCAGTCCCACGCCTACCTCGTCGGAGGCGGCATCGCCACCCTCGCCGCCGCAGCCTTCCTGATCCGCGACGGCGGCTTCCCCGGAGAGCACATCCACATCCTGGAAGAACTCCCGGTCGTCGGCGGCTCCATGGACGGCAGCGGCGACCAGCCCGCCGGCTACGTCTCCCGTGGCGGACGGATGCTGGAGGAAGAGGCGTACGTCTGCCTGTGGAACCTGCTCGAGAGCATCCCGACCCTCACCGACGACACGGTCTCCGTACGCGATGAGATCCAGGAGTTCAACGCCAAGTGGCCCACCGACGCCAAGGCCCGCCTGATCGGCAAGGGCACCACGATCCTGGATGCCGCGGACTACGGACTCGACGCACGCGACCGGCTCGAGCTGACCCGGCTGCTCGTGCTGCCCGAGGCGGTGATCGGGGCCCGCCGGATCGAGGACTTCTTCTCGCCGCACTTCTTCGAGAGCAACTTCTGGGCGTTGTGGCGCACCACCTTCGCCTTCCAGAACTGGCACAGCGCCATCGAGCTCAAGCGCTACTTCCTGCGCTTCATGCAGGAGTTCCCGCGCATGCACACGCTGTCCGGCGTACGCCGCACCCGGCTCAACCAGTACGACTCCATCATCTGCCCGGTGCGGGCCTGGCTTGAAGCCCGTGGCGTGCTCTTCGAGCACGGAGTACGGGTCACCGACGTGGACTTCACCACCGAGGACGACGGCACTCGTCGCGTACGACGCCTGCACCTCGACCGCGCCGGACAGCCGGACGCCTACGAACTCACCGACGGGGACTACGCGTTCATCACACTCGGCTCGATGACCGCCGACGCCGCCTACGGCGACGACGCCACGGCACCGGAGCTGGTTCGCGGCAAGCGGGACGGGAGCTGGCGACTGTGGGAGACGATCGCCGCCAAGGCGGATGACTTCGGGCGGCCGGGCGCCTTCAACGGCAACGTCGACGAGGCGAAGTGGGAGTCCTTCACCCTCACCATGCGCAGCCCCTTGCTGCTGCACCGCATCGAGGAACTGTCCGGCAACCTCCCGGGCACCGGCGCGTTGATGACGTTCAAGGACTCCAACTGGCTGATGTCCGTCGTGGTGCCGCACGCCCCGCACTTCGACGGGCAGCCGGAGGACGTCTACACCCTGTGGGGATACGGCCTGTTCGTCGACCGCGAGGGCGACTTCACCGGCAAGACGATGGCCGAGGCCACCGGTCGGGAGATTCTCACCGAACTCCTCGGCCACCTCGGGCTGTCCGACATCGAGGAACAGGTCGCGGCGACCACGACCGTGATACCGGTGATGATGCCCTACATCACCAGCCAGTTCGCCCCGCGTACCGTCCACGACCGGCCGCTGGTCGTCCCCCAGGGCTCCACGAACTTCGCCTTCCTGGGCCAGTTCACGGAGATCCCGGAGGATGTGGTCTTCACCGTCGAGTACTCCGTGCGCGGCGCCATGCACGCCGTCTACAGCCTCCTCGGCCTCGACGACCACGAGATCCCCGGCATCTACCACGCCCTCGCCGACCCCAAGACGGCACTCACTGTTCTCAAGGCCGCCCTGGCCTGAGCAACGCGCCGAACGGCGGACCGGAGGGCGCGGGGCAACAGCTCTTCGTAGCCTCCGGTCACCGGCCACCGATCACCACGTCCGCCGCGGCGCACGTCACATCGGCAGGGAGAACAGACGTACCGGCCCGGAGGGCCAGGCCACGTTGTCGCGCAGCGGCGTCACCATGGTCCGCAGCGGCATGGTGACCACGCGCGATTCCGGTTGTTCGACCAGGACTTCCTGGTCGAGTGGGTGCCATCCGAGGCGCTGGTACAGCGGCACGAGGGAAGGCCGGCAGAACAAGAGCGCGTGCTGAGGGCCCATCGTCCGAGCATGGTGGAGTGCCGCTGCGACCACGAGGCGAGCCATCCCTCGGCCACGCTCCTGAGGTGCGACGGCTACTCCTCCCACGCCTACCACCTCTGTCTTCGTGTCCCCGATCGCCAGGGGCAGCCGTAGCAGGCCGGCGTGTGCCACGAGTCGGTCACCGAGTGTGACGCCGAAGTGTTCTTCTTTGGGCAGCCACGCGAGACCGGCCTCGGCGACACCGAAGGGATCATCGCCGTTGCCGAGGATTTCCTCCTGCTCGGTCTTGGTGTAACTGGGGAGCCGCATCACGGTCGGTGGCGCAGAGGGCTGGTTCTCAGACATGCCAACATGATGATCTTTCCTCCGTAGGCCGGCCAAGGATCGGAACAGCCGATCCAACCCCGCGCGGAAGCCGTAACCCATGCGTGACCCTGGATGGGCATACTTGCACTATGGCAACCGCCGACGACGACAAGACGATGTCTCAGCAGCTCAACGGGCATGCTCCACCGCAGAGCGGGGTGACCCAGTACGAACGCGGCGGAGCGTGGATCGTCGTCGCCCACGGCGCCTACGACCTGGACTCGATCGACCCACTCGCAAACGCCCTGGAGACCGCAGCCGCACAACACGCCCGGGTGGTCGTCGACGCCTCCGGCCTCACCTTCGCCGACTCGACCTTCCTCAACCTGCTGCTGACCACCCACCGGCAGACCGACCTGCGCGTGGCCGCACCGCCCCCTCAACTGCTGCGCGTGCTGGAGATCACCGGCGCCGACACCCTGCTCGACCTGCGGCCCACCGTCGAAGACGCCGTCGATTGACCTGCGAAGGCAGACCTGACAGGCGTTCCTGCGGGGCACCGGCTCTCATGTTCTAGGCGGCACCCCGCGCCTGAACTCCCGAGATCAGCACGGCCAGGGGTTCGGCCAGCGCGGCCATGTCCTCCAGTGGGTCACCACGTACCACCAGCAGATCGGCGTCCAGCCCCCGCCGGAGCCGGCCCTTGCGGGCGGCGATTCCGCACGCGTCCGCCGCGAGCGACGTCGCGGTGGCGAGCGCCGCGTCCGCCGGGACTCCTCCCGCAGCCAGACCGGCGATGGCGGCGAAGAGGATGCCATGCGGCTTCCCGGCGTTGATGCCGCTGTCAGCACCGGACACCAGGCGGACCCCTGCACGGTGCATTCGGGCCGACGCCTGCTGCCGCTCCTCGACAGTGATGCCGAAGCGCTCCATCGTCGCTTTCACGGGCGGCGGTGGGACTCCCCGCGCGGTCACCCCGAGCGTCGGGCAGACCGTGGTGCCCTGCCGGGCGAGACGCTCCAGCAGCGCGTCCGTGATCCGGACGCCGTCGGCGGTCAGGCAGGTGCAGTGTTCGATGCCGTCGGCCCCGGCATCCAGGGCCTGCTCGACGGCGGCGAGGGCATGCGCGTGCACGGTAACCGGCAGACCGGCGGTGTGTGCGTCATCGACGATGAGCCGGAGCTCCTCCAAGGTGAACTGGCAGCTCGACACATCGGTGCCAGGTGTGTTCAGTCCGCCGCTGCCCATCACCTTGACGACGTCGACGCCCCGCTCGACGCGTGCGCGTACCGCCGCGCGCAGGTGCTGCGGCCCCTCAACGGCGCCCCCCATGAAGGCACAGTGACCGTCCGGCGTGGTGATCGGCGGACCGGCCGCCACGATCGTCGGCGACATCCGGTCCGCCGTGCCGATCCCGCGCGCCATATCGCGGCGGCGCACGACGGACCAGTTACGGTCACCGAGATCGCACACTGTGGTGACGCCGGCGGCGAGTTGGCGCCGTAGGGAGTCGTCGATGACCTCCTCAAGCCGCTCCTCGCTGTCGGTGTCCATCCGCTGCAGTCCGCCGTCGTGACTGTCGGCGCCGAGGTGGCAGTGCATGTCGATGAGTCCGGGCAGCAGCGTCCCTTGGGGGTAGTCCATCAGTTGCCAGTTCTCGGGGACCGGGGCATCCACGGGCTCCACACCGGCGATCTTCCCGTCCTGCACGAACACGCTGATGCCGTCGTGAAGCGCACGTGTCCCGTCGAAGGCTCGCGGAGCCCGGATCACCTGGCCTGCCACCTGCATCTGCATCGCACTCCTGCCGGTGCTCGTGACTCTCAGCGTATCCACGGGCACGAGACGCTACGGCGACCCACACTTGCCACACCTATCGAATATCGATAGATTCACATCGTAAGTCGATGGAGGGTGGGTCATGGGAAAGCTGGCAGTGCGTGCATTGCGCGCCGTGCTCGTGGTGGTTCTCGCCGGCACGGTGTTCGTGCAGGCCGGGATGGTGTGGATGCTGGTCGGCGGCAACGACAAGGAAGACGGGACGCTGCCACTGACCGCACTGCGCGTGATCACCGCCCTGGGCATGGTGGCGGCCCAAGTCGCCCTGAGCAGCGTATGGCGGCTGGTGACGATGGTGCGCCGCGGCACCGTCTTCTCCCACGATGCCTTCCGGTACGTGGATCGTGTGATCGGCGCGATCGTGACGGCCGCGTGCCTGTGGTTCGCGGTCACGATCGTCAATGCACCGGGTCAGCGGGACGACCCGGGCGTCACCGTCATCATGGCCGGCGTCGGCGTGGCCATTCTGGGGGTCGCGCTCATCGTGCTCGTGCTGCGGATGCTGCTCGCCCAGGCCGTAGCCCGCGACCTCGAGGCGTCGCAGCTGCAGGCCGAGCTGGACGAGGTCATCTGATGCCGATCGCCGTCGACATCGACGTCATGCTGGCCAAGCGGAAGATGTCCGTGGGCGAGCTCGCCAACCGCGTGGGAATCACCCCCGCCAACCTGGCGGTACTCAAGAACGGCCGCGCCAAGGCCGTGCGCTTCGCCACGCTCGCCGCACTGTGCGAAGTGCTCGAATGCCAGCCGGGGGACCTCCTGCGCTGGGAGCCGGAGGCCGCTCAATGCGAAAGCGAATGACGCGGCCCGGCGGCTGCCGCAGCGCGCGCATTCAGCGCCGGAACTCACCTCTGCGAGATCTGCGCCGGAACTCAGCTACGCAAGCCCTGCGCCGGAACTCAGCTCTGCGAGCTCTGCGCCTCCTGCCAGCGACGGTGCGCCGCGAGAACGTTCGTCCAGAGTTGCTCGCGCGTCTCAGCCGGCAGGGCGTACAAGCGCAGGCCGAACAGATCGGCGAGCAGATCGAACCATTCCGCGCGGCTGGTGACGGGCGCATCGGTGCGTGCGCCGTCGCCGATCCGGCTCAGCACCAGCCCGCGGATCACGTCAGCCCCGGTCGCGTCGCGCCGTTCGGCCATCGGCACCTGGACGAACGGGGACAGCGGCGAGGTCGACAAGAACTGATGCTGCGCCTCGAAGTCGGCCAGACGTGCCTCAGCCGTGGTCCAGGTCATTCCGGTGAATCCGCCACCCGGGTCATGGGTCAGATGCCACTCCGACCGCTCAGCGACCTGCTCCAGACCGAGCACGAACGGCGGCTGATCGTGCCTTCCGGCGACCAACGGCAGCGGATCGTGCAGAGCATCTCCCAAGCCGTTGTCGACGTACCAGACACCACCGGGATTCGTCTCGCTCGGCAACCCCTCCACCGTCAGAACCAGGTGGTTGCCCATCACGGAGGCCTGAGGAGCGTCCGGGCCGTGCACTCCCCCGACATGGCCCCGTACCGCGTATCCGAGCGAACCGAGCAGCAAGCCCAGCGCTCCGTTCATGTGATAGCAGTAGCCGCCACGACCGTGGAGGGCGATGCGCGCTGCCGCCTCGTACGGATCGATGTTCCAGGCTTCGCCTGCCGTGATCCACAGAGTCTCGTACGGCACCCGCTCGGCATGGCGCCGTACCAACAGACGCAGCGCAGGTACCGATGGTGGCGCCGCCTCGACGCCGAGGCGGGCCAGATACGCTCGCTGGATGTCCGGGTTCATTCGAGCTGTCGCCTCGAACATGAACCTATTGTGACGTAGCCCACTGAAAATGAGAATTTCGGTCAGCCGTCCGGCCGGTCCGGCGTCCGCCCCCTCAGTGCAAACCGAGGAGGAGGACGGCGATCACGAAGAGGGCGATCAGCACGGCCACGGGTACGGCGCCCCACGAGCTCGGCTGTGGCGGATCGGGGGGCTGCGGGAGCGGAACCGCGCCCGCCGCACTGTCCGCGGTGACGGTCGTCTTCGGACTCGTGGCCGGCGTCCGTGCGGGCACCGAGGCGACCGGCACCGACTCGAACAGGTCGGCTTCCTGGCGGGCCACGCGAGCGCACCAAGGGCAGGCGCCCAGGTGGGCGGCGTAGGTGTGCTGGGTGCGGACGGCGCAGGACGCCGTCTCGTTCCGTGTCGTCTCCAGTGCCTCGAACCACTCGGCGGGTGTGGGTCGGAGCGTGGGATCGGAGGGCGAGCTTGCGAAGGTGCGCTCGGCCAGGGCGCGGAGCGCGGGCGGCAGGATCTCCGGTGTGACCGTCCCCCGGGGCATGATGACCCGCTGCGGCTGGGTCACGTACGAGGTGCCCTCGGCGATGCGGCTGCCGATGGAGATGCTGACCGAGCCCAGATCCTTGGGGTAGCCGCCGAACGGATGGGTGCCGCCGGTCAGCAGCTGGAAGACACAGATCGCCAGGGCGAAACTGTCGCTCGCCTGGGAGGCCGGCGCACCCTCCTGGCGCTCGGGCGCGCTGTAGGCGGGCGTGTGCATCTGGGAGCGGAAGCGCGGGCCCCCGCCCGGATCGTCGAAGGACATCGAGTCACAGTCCAGGAAGGTCACGAATCCGCCCTGGTCCACCACGATGTTGCGGGCGGAGAAGTCGCCCACCACGATGTCCTCGCTGTGCAGACGGACCGTCAAGTACGCCAGATTCCAGGAGACTCCCAGCAGGAAACCCCAGTTCAGCTCGGGCCGGAACAAGGAGGCCCGGGTCCGCTGGTCGAACAGAGCCGCCAGTGGCACATGGTCCGGCTGGGCGAACCGCCGCATGACGTAGCCGACGGTCGTGCCGTCGGTGCCCTTGGCCAGGGCGGTGGGCCAGGCGAGTTCCGGGGCCTGGCTGCCGTCGGTGGCGCGGTCGGCCAGTGGGCGCATCCGGATCATGCTGCTCAGCCGTCGGCGCTGATCCTCGCCGGGAGGGTCGTGGTAGATCTTCACCACGCGCTGCGGCTGTCCGCTGATCGCGTAGACCGTCGCCTGTCCGCCCGAGGCCAGTGGCTCCTGCTCCAGCGGGGTGCGCTCACCGTCGACGAAGACCTCGCTCATCGGCCTCGGACCGCCCTGACCAGGGTCTTGTCGTCGGCGTTGTCGGCGGCCAGCCGTCGGGACTCCAGCAGCCTGGTCAGTTCAGCCTCCTCCTGCTCGGCACCGATGTCCGTTCGCTCCATCGCGCCGAGCACCCGGGACACGAAGTCGTGCTTGGCGCGCTTGCGGTGGTTGCCCGGGAACTCCACGGCGGCCTGGGTCAGTCCGTCGGTCGACAGCAGGATTCCCGTCACCTCCTCGTCCAGGACGCAGGCGGTCTCCAGCCGCCGCGACACATCGTCCGAGGTGACGAAGAACGCCTCGTTGCTGTACTCGCTCACCGGTGCGGGCTGGGGCAGCAGGTGGAACAGCGGCTCCCCCTCGCGGGTTCCGGCGCGCAGTACGGCGAAGCCGTCGCCCACGCTCAGATAGCCGAGCCAGCGCGGCGTGTGGATGACGACGGTCAAGGTGGTGGCGAAGTCCTCCGGACGCGGTCGGGTCCGGCGCAGGAACTCGGCGCGCAGCACGGTGAACCGGGACCGCAGGAATTCCTCCACGTCCCGCGGGTCGTCGGGCAGCCCGGAGGAGGGCAGGAAGTGCAGGTCCGCGAGTTCCACGGCCGTCTGCGCGCCCTCGCGGGAGTGTGGGCGGCTGCCCGCTCCGTCGGCGACGGCGAGCAGGAAGGTGTCCGGGCCGGTGCCGCGGTACTGGAAGGCGTCCTGGCAGGCCGCGTTGTCGCGGCGGTGCCGGTGACCGGTCACGCTGGTTCCGTGCAGCCGCCAGTGTGTCGTCCTGGTGCTCATGTTCGCCGCGCTCATGTGTTCCACGCCGACCGTTGTGTGGTGAACCGGGCGAAGATCTTCTGGTAGACCTCCTCACCGTCCCCCTTGTCCTGGGTGCCGGCGCTGGCGGACAGCATCTGGAGCACCTGCCGGAAAGGGAATCCCTGCAGACGGGCGTAGTACCTGGGCGCGATGGCACGCAACACCTGCTCGCCGTGCGGGGAAATGCCTCCGACGCCGATGGCGAACAGCCGGAACTTCTTCTTCTCCTGCTGGTCGGTGAGCATCGGCACGATCTGCCGCCAGTCGTCGCTCAGGCGGCCCTCGGTGTCGGTGGGCTGTCCGTCGGTGATCAGGCAGATCTGCGGACGGTAGTAGAGGTGGCCCGCGGCCCGCAGCGCCGCCTTGCGGGCCGCGACCAGGTGAACGGCGGTGCGCAGCGCATCCGTCATCAACGTCACGCCGCTGGCCTGCAGATGCGGTGCGCCGAACGCGTGCGCCGCGACGAAGGCGTCCGGGTCCGCGGTGTCGGCCAGCATCGTGGTGCCCTTCCAGGTGCACACGCGCCGGCCGCCGAACGTGACGAGGGCGACCTCAACGCTGTTGGTGAGGTTGATGTCCGCCCGGAGTTCCCGAACCCAGTCCTGCAACGCCCGGTTGAGCATCGTGATGGGTTCGTCCGCCATGGACGAGGAGGTGTCCAGGCACAGCACCAGAGGCTGCCTCTGGGCATTGCCCTCGGGCAGGATGTCGTTGTAGTAGAGAGGAACGCTTCGCGAGGCGTCGTCGTGCATGGGCATACCCCTGTGGATCGCTGTCGCAGTTGTCGCAGTTGCTGTCGTGCCGAGTCCGGGTCAGCCGAACCGTGAGATCTCGTCGTCGCCGAGCACCGTCAGCTCGCCGGTGCTCTCCCGGCGGACCTCCACCGGCCGGCCTGGTTCCGGTGGCTCTCCGGCTCCGCCCCAACGCGCCCGGTACAGCAGGCCGTTGATGGCCACATAGCCCTGCGGCCCGAGCACGGTACGCACGGTGGCCGACAGCAGACCCTCCCCGCGGCCACGGCCGCCCGTCGACCGCTGCCGGGCCGCGGGCTCGCGGACCCGCGCCGGCGGGACGGTGCTCTCCTCACCGTGCTGCCGGCCCGGATCCGCGGTCATGGCGGCGACCGGGACCGTCGACGGTCGTGACCCGGCGCGGTGCCCGCGGTGGTCGGCCCGGTCCCGGCGGTCCGGACTGTCCCCGGACCGCCTCGGCGCACCTCCGACGGACCCGTCGGCGGAGCCCGTGGCCGCCGCGGCGGATCCGGCGGCGGCCATTGCGGGCGCGGACGGTCGGCGGGGCCTGCGGGTACGGCCGACCAGCAGGCCCAGCGCGGTCACCAGGCACAGCAGAACGGCCAGGACGACGAGCAGGAAGGCGACGTCACCGGATACCCCGGACTCGGTGCCGCCACCGGCGTCCGCCGTCGCGCCCGCCATCCCGGGACCGGCGGTGAACAACGACGTACGGGTGTCCTGGGCGAGCCCGCGCCGCACGAGCTCGTCGCCGCTGCGCTGGTGTGTCCGTACGACATCGCAGAAGCCGTTCTGCGGACAACCGCCCTGGTCCGCCAGCTGTTGTCCGTCGCGTTCCGTCAGCGGACTGATCAGGGTGTGCGGTCCGACGACCCGGTAGGCGGCGAGGGCGAGCAGGAGGGTGCCTCCGGAGCCGGTGCGCACTCCGTCCGGGACGATCACGGTCAGCTTGCCGCGCAGGCGCCGCACGGCCTCGGCCATGGACCGCGAACCGGCGTCCTGGTGGAACTCCTGGGGCGCCGTGACGGTGACGACGGCCATGTGGTCGCCGGACGCGTCATCTCCCCAACAGCGCACGGCAGCGCCGAAGTCGGTCGTGGGGCAGTGCCCTGCCGTGAAGTGCGTGGTGTCGTCCTGTGTCGCCGGGACCGACGTGGCGGGAGGGGGCGGCTCGGGTCGTTCGGCGCCGGCCGGCAAGGCGGCTACCAACGTCAGCACCGAGCCCAGCAGGGCGATGCCCACCAGGGTCCGGGCGAGGGCGGCCCGGCGACCTGTCTCGGGCCGGTGCGCACGGCGTGGTCGGGTCGGTTCGTGGATCACAGTCGGAAGACCTCGCGGCAGCGGGCGAACATGGTCGTGGCCTGGTCGACCCAGCCGGATGCGGTGCCGTCGAAGTCGTTTTGGCTCATCCGGCACAGCAGCGGCAGGGTGCAGACGCCGGCCAGGTGGGGCTGCTTGCCGCGCACGTTCCAGACCGACAGGGTCGGCATCAGCTGTTCGATGTTCCAGGCGTTGGCGGCCGCGGCCGCCCGGGCCAGTTCGCCCGGCCCGAGCGTCCGGCCGTTGGTGATGAAGGCGACCAGGAAGCGGCTGGAGGTCGTGAGGTGGACGTGCAGGTCGTCGGCCGCTGCCTGACGGCGCGTCACATCGAGTGAGACATGGGTGTCTTCGTCATGGACCGGCAGGCCTGCCGTGGTGGCCCACTGCTTCACCAGTCGGCTCCAATCCGTGTGCAGAAGGACGTGCGCCGGGTGCGCTTCGTGGTCAGCCGTCATGCCGGGCCGCCTCGATCACCAGGGCGTCGGTCAGTCCGTCGTCCAGCACGGCGTGCGCGTTGCGGGCGAAGTCCGTACTGCCCGGCGCGGCGTGAGCGCTGTGCGCGAAGTCCGTACCGCCCGGCCCTGCTTCCGGCACCCACACGGTCGGCACCGGCGGCAGAGGGGCGGGCCGCACCATCTGTGGGTCAGGGGCGGTCACGGCCGCGAGTGTGTCGAGCAGGTCGCTCGGCGACGGCCGTTGCTCGGGTCGCCGGGCAAGGCAGGCGGCGACCAACTGGCGCAGGCCGCCGGGAAGCGCGGTGAGGTCGGGATCCTCGTGCAGGGTGCGCAGGAGCAGTTGTGCATTGCTTCCCGGGCCGAATGGGCTGCCTCCGATCGCCGTATAAGCGAGAACCAGACCGAAGGAGAACACGTCACTGGCGAACGTCAGTCTGTTTCCCTTGATCTGTTCCGGCGACATGAATTGCGGAGTGCCCAGCAATGCGCCGGGATCGGTCAGCGGTGGAAGATCCGCCACGTGTGCGATACCGAAGTCGATCACCCGTGGGCCGTCCGCTCCCATCAGGACGTTGTGCGGCTTGAGATCGCGGTGGATGATCCCGGCAGCGTGAATGTCGATCAGCGCCTCCGCAAGACCGGCTCCGAGTTCCCGTGCCCGCTCGCCATCGAGGGCACCCTCGGCCCGGATCGTCTCCCACAGGGAGCGACCCGGTACGAACATCGTGGCCAGCCACGGTTCGACGCACTCCGTGTCGGCGTCCACCACGGGCGCCGTGTACGCCCCGCTCACCTTCCTCGCCGCGGCCACCTCCCGCGCGAAACGCCGACGGAAGTCCCGGTTCGCGGCCAGGTCGGCGCGAATGACCTTGACGGCCAGCGACCGTCCGCCCCGGCTACGGGTGAGATAGACGGCCCCCATGCCGCCCTGCCCCAGAAAATCCAAAACCTGATAAGGGCCTATTCGCATAGGCATGCGATTTTGTTCCACCGCGCGTTCGATTCCCCCCGAGAGCGGTCACACCTGATCTTTTCCGTGCGGACATGGGTCAACAGGTGCGGATTCGCTAGGAAATTCCTGGCGAATGCCCGTTTAGCGTACTGGCGGCGACCGGTTGTGCGCCCGGTTATGCGGAAGAAAAGAAAAGGCGAGCGGCAACTCGCTCAGCCGGCATGCCCTACGCGAGATGCCGAGCAGCGGCTGCTCGGCATCGTCACTCAGCTATGAGATTCATGCACGGGGCGGAAGGTCGGGACCGCTTCGGCGCGGCCTGCCCGAACCGTCCCGGTCGCCGGTCAGGGCTGGATGTTCCCCAGGTCCTCCAGCAGGCCGGGGTGCTTGGGCTCCCAGCCGAGCGTCTGCCGGGTGTACGCACTGGACGAGGGCTGGTCGTTCGCGAAGATCTGGCCGAGGGGGCCGAAGGTCTCCGCCGGTACCGACTCCACCGGCAGGCCCAGCCGCCGACCGATGACCGTGGCGATGTCGCGCACCTTGTCCCCCTCATCGGCCACGGCATGCCAGGAGGTACCCGCTTCCGCCTGTTCCAGGGCGAGCCGGAAGAGAACGGCCGCGTCGAGCGCGTGCACGGCCGGCCAGCGCTGTGCGCCGTCACCCGGGTAACCGGACACGCCCGTCCGGCGGGCGATGTCGGTCAACAGCCCGGCGAATCCACCGGACCCCTGGTCGTGGACCGTGCGCGGCAAACGTACGGCACTGCTGCGGACCCCGCGCTCGGACAGGCTCAGCACCGCCGTGACCGTACGGCCCCGACCACCGACCGGCCCCTCGGTCATGAGCGGGTCGGCCTCGGTGGAGGCGCGGCCGGGCACGTAGGGCGTACCCGAACAGGTGACGAACGGGCGGTCACTGCCGACGAGTTCCTCGCCGATGGCCGCGAGGGCCGCACTCTCCTCCGCGACCGACTTCGCGATGACGTCGGAGCTGCTGAAGTCATGGTTGAACGCGAGATGGATCACCCCGTCGGCCCGCGCGGCACCGGCGCGGAGAGTGTCCAGATCCGCCAGGGCACCCCGAAGGGGCTCGGCACCGGCCGCCTCCACGGCCTGCGCGGATGCTTCGGAGCGAGCGAGGGCGAGGACCGTGTGGCCGTTGTCGAGCAGTTCGGCGACGACAGCGGAACCGATCAGACCGGTGCCGCCGGTGAGAAACACGCGCATGGGAAAACTCCCCAAAGTGATGGGACTCTTGTCCCATCACCCTACCGCGGTGACGGGACAAGAGTCCCATCACATAGGATGGTGACCATGGGCAGATGGGAACCAGGCGCACGTGAACGCCTCGTCGTGGCCGCCGTCGACCTGTTCACCGAGCAGGGGTACGACGCCACGACGGTCGCGCAGATCGCCGAGCGCGCAGGGGTCACCAAGAGCACCTTCTTCCGGCACTTCCCCGACAAGCGCGAGCTGCTCGTGGCCGGACAGGAGACGCTGAGCCGACTGCTGACCGAGGGGATCGCCGACGCGCCCGCCGACGCCAGCCCCCTCGAGGCGGTCGCCGCCGGCCTGGAGCGCGCATCAAGCGCGATGGGCCCCATGAGCCGCGAACTCGCGCCGCGCCTCAAGGCGGCCGTCGCCGCCAGCGCCGAACTCCAAGAGCGCGACGCCCTCAAGAGCGTCAGCCTCGCGGCCGCGATGACGAACGCTCTGGTCGCCCGCGGCGTACCCGGCGCGACCGCGGCACTGGCGGGCGAGCTGGGCCTCCTCGCCTTCAAGCGGGGATACGCCCAATGGTCCGAGGGCGACCGTGACGGCAAGGACGAGCTCGCCGGGTACACCCTGGCGGCCCTGGCCGAACTGCGCGCGGCGAGCGCGTCACTGGGCTGAAGCGAGGTGTCCCGTACCGGATGAGCGGCCGAAGCAACCGGCTACGACGCTCCGCCCATGGCCAGCGCGGTTCGCGCCAGCCCGCGCAGCCAGGCATGGGCGTGGTCGGTGTCGTAGCGCTGATGCCATGACAGGTACACCGGTGCCGACGGCAGTTCGAGAGGGAGGGGAAGAGCCTCCAGGCCCATGTCCGCGACCGCGGTCCGCGTGGTGACCTCGGGGACGCTGACCAGAAGGTCCGAGCCACGCGCGAACTGAAACGCGGCGGCTTCCGTGGGCGCGGTCGCCACGACGCGGCGGGTGAGGCCGAGCTGTGCGAGAGCGTCGTCGAGGGCGTTGCTGAGGTTCCCTCGTCGCGAGACGGTCACGTGCTCCGCGGCGGCGTACCGCTTCGCGGTGACGGTCTTGACGCGGGTGAGGGGGTGTCCGTGCCTCACGACGACGACGATGCGGCTCTCCCCCACCATCTCGGCACGGACGTCCGGGGCACTGGGTCGGTTGGCGTTCGCCTCCAGGTCGACCTCGCCGCGCCGCAACTCGGGCGTGTCGATGCTCGATTCCGCGACGAAGCGAAGTCGCACGCCCGGTGCCTGTTCGCGCACGGCAGCGAGCAGGGCGGGGCCGCTCAAGGCGACCAGGGAATCGTGCCAGCGCAGGGTGAAAGTGCGCTCCAACGTCGCCAGATCGAGTTCACGGCTCGGAGCCAGCACTCCCTGGACCTGGTGCAGCAGCTCGTGCACCTGCTCCCGGACGGCGCTCGCGTACGGCGTCGGAGTCATCGTGCGACCGGTGCGCACCAGGATCTGATCCCCGGTCGTGCGTCGGATCCGGCCCAGACTCCGGCTCATCGCGGGAGCGGTGACATGCAGGCGCGCGGCCGCCCCGGCCACGCTTCCCTCCTCCAGGAGCGCGTCGAGCGCGGTGAGCAGGTTCAAATCCAATTGCATGCGAGTAACTCTATGCGTGCCTGACATGCATTTGAAGTCAATGCCCGGCCTCTATACCGTCGAGATCAGAGCGCAAGACGCAACGCACAGCGCGTCTCCTCGCTCCGCATCACCCCTCCTCGCCCTTCCTCGCACGGGAGCACCTCCATGTCCGAAACCCTGTCAGCCGCCGACGCCGCCACCTCCTACGCCGACCTGCTCGAGCAAACCGCCGTCGCCGTGCGCGCGGCCGGTTCGGCACTGCGCGAACGCTTCGGCCAGGTGGTCCGGTACCGGACCCGGGAAGAGCTGATGCGCGCCCTCGCCGCGAACGACGACACGGCCCTCGACATCCTGCGCCCCAGCCTCACGCGGCTGCGCCCGGACGCCGGCTGGGTGGAGGACGAACTGGACGGCGGAGCGCTGCCGCCCGGCGAATGGTGGGTCGTCGACCCGGCCGAGGGCAACGTCAACCACCTGCACGCCCTGCCGGAATGGGCGGTCACCGCCACCCTCGTACGCGTGAACCAGCCGGTGCTCACCGTGGTTCACCTGCCGTTGACCGGAGAGACCTACACGGCGCTCGCGGGCGCCGGTGCCCACCTCGACGGCCGTTCGCTGCACGTCTCCGCGACCGCAGACCTCAACCTGAGCATCGTGGCCACCAGCCAGGCCCGGCCGGACGAGAACGAGAACGTCGTACGACGTGTCGGCTCCTCGATCACCGCGATGCTCGCCGACGCGCTGGTCGTCCGCACCGCCGTGCCCGCGACCCTGCACCTGGTGAACGTCGCCGCCGGCCGGATCGACGCCTTCTGGCAGTTCGCCGGCGCCCGCGCGGACCTCCTGCCCGGAGCGCTGCTCGTCACCGAGGCCGGCGGACGGATCTCCGACGCCGAGGGCCGCCCGTGGACCCCGCATAGCGAGAGCTTCCTGGCCGCCGCGCCCGGTGTCCACACCGAAGCGGTCACCACGCTCTCACGCTGACCGCACACCACAGCTCGTACAGAGGGAAGGACCGGATCATCCATGACAGTCATCGCCATTCTCGGAAACGGCCGTGTCGGCAGCAATCTGGCCACCGCACTCACCCGCGCAGGGCATGAGGTGACCACGGCGGACCGCACGCCGGGCGCCGCCGCCAACGCTGCCCGGACCGCCCAGGTCGTCATCAACGCCATGCCGGGCGCAGGCTCGCTGGAGCGGCTGGTCGCCCTGCGCGAGGAACTGCGCGGCAAGATCCTCGTCGACGTCTCCAACGCCACCGTCGACGACCCGGACGGCCTGCCCGCCGACCTGCTCTACCCCGGCTCGAGCCTGGCCGAGCAACTTCAGGAAGCACTCCCCCAAACGCGCGTCGTCAAGACGCTCAACACCATGCTGTTCACGGTCATGACCGCGCCTACCGCGCTCACCCGGGCTCCCGACGCCTTCCTCTCCGGTGAGGACCCGCAGGCCAAGCAGACCGTTCGCCAACTCCTCACCGACGTTGGCTGGCGAGAGGAATGGATCACCGACCTCGGCGGGATCCGGACCGCCCGCGCCACGGAGGCCGCGGTCCTGTTCGTACCGCACGTGATCCGGTCCAGCGGATTCTCGCCCTTCGCCATCTCGGTCGCGCGCTGATACTCGTTCCGTACGCCCCGCTGGAGAAGGGGTCAGTGCCGCAGGATCCTCTCCGGGTCCGGGCAATCCGCTTCGGTCTGGCGCTTCTTCAGCAAGAGCACGCCGAGTGCGGCCGCGGCGACCTGACAGCCGGCCACCGCGACGACGAGACTTCCCGACCCGGAGGACTGCCACGCGCCCGCGAGTGCGGCCCCTCCCGCGGCGAAGGCGCTCTTGATGCTTGCTCCCAGCGTGAACACCTGAGTGCGTGCGGTCGGGGGCACGTAACGGTCGCGCCCGGTCAGGAGCGCGGCGAACAGCGGCCCGGTGCAGCACCCGCTCAACACGAAGCCGCCGGCTGCGGTGGCGGCGTTGTCCGCCCAGGGCACGGTGAGCAGCGTCGCCCCGGTCGCGAGCAGCATGACGATGACGGTCCATTCGGGGCGTCGGGTGCCCCACGGTCGCCAGGCGTATATCAGCGAACCGGCCAGCGAGCCGAGTGCCATGGCGGTCATCAGGCCGCCTGCGGCCCAGGGCGCCTGGTAACGGGCGGCGAGCAGCACACAGGCCACGGGCAGGGCGCCGACGCCGAGTTGGCCCACTGCGCTGGACCATGTGAGCGAGCGTAGCGGGGGGTTGCGGAACAGCAGGACGACTGCGGCGCCGAGGTCTGCGGGGCGCAGGGCGTGGGTGCCGGCAGCCCGGGGTTGCAATGGCAAGGCGAAGACGAGCAGCCCGCCGGCCACCGCGCCCACACCCAGCGCTACGAGGGCGCGGGCAGGCCCGTACAAGGTCGCGAGGGCGGAGGCAAGGGTCGGCCCGGCGATCCCGGCCAGGTTGTAGGAGACGGCGTCCAGGCTGAAAGCACGGCTCAGCGCCGTGGGCGGCAGCAGGTCGCTCAGCAGGCTGGTCAACCCACCCGTCAGCACGGGGGTGCAGCAGCCCGCCGCGCCAGCCACGGCCAGAACGGTGGGGGCGGAGGCCCGCCCGGCCAACATCGCCACGGTGGCCAGTCCCGTCCCGTGGAAGACCAGGCAGCCGCCGTAGAACAACCGACGTCGCCGAATCCGGTCGGCGAGGGCGCCGGCCAGCGGGGCGGCGATGACACTGGGCACCAGGAGAGCCGCGATGAGAGCGCCACCGAAGCTGGTGCTGCCGGTACGGTCCACGGCGAGCAACACCAGGGCGACACGAGCCCCTTCGGAGGCGAGCCGGACCAGCAGCGCCACCTGTAAGTAACGGATGAGCGTCCACTTGTGCAGGCCTGAAGGCTTTCGCGGTTTCACGGAAGTCTGCGTACGCACTGACGCCTCCAGACCGGAGCTCTATTGCTCGGGCACCTCGCCCCTTGACGTCATACCCTGAAGGTATGACGACATGTGTGCCCGGCCTGGGCGATGCTCATAATCGGGGAGTGAGCTTCACTTTCGTCAGTGATCACTTGGCCCTCGATTTCGCCGCCACGATGGCGTGGCGCACGACGCGCCGCAAAGAACTGCTGGCCGAGCCAACAGACTTCGCCCGGTGGACTGTCGAGGCCGGGGTGGTCGACCAACTGGAGGCGGTGGCCCAGGAGGAACTGGCCGAGGCGCGGGCGCTGCGCGAGTCGATCTACCGGCTGGCCCTGGCAGCCGCCGAACGACAGCCGTCCGAGCCCGAGGACGTCGCCCGCATCCGGCAGGCCACGGCACACCCTCCCGTCAGCCTCACGCTCCAAGCCCTGGGCCGGGTGGAACGGCGCGGCGGGGTCCAACAGGTGTTGGCCACCCTCGCGGCGAGCGCGAGCGATCTGCTCGGCGGACCCGACCACCGGCTCATCCGCCTCTGTGCCGGTGAACCCTGCACCCGCCTCTTCGTCGACCGCTCCCAAGCAGCCACCCGACGCTGGTGCTCCAAACGAGGCTGCGGCAGCAGAATGAACGCCGCCGCCTACCGCCGCCGCACCCACGACGAGACGCCCACCTGACCTCAAGCCCGCCCGGCAGTGCAAACCAAGGACTGGGTCGTTCGGTCGGGCGCCGGGTCGGGCACCTCATGCCAGACGCGCGAGGGCCCACTCCGCGGCGGCGTCCTTCGACTTGATCTGACCGGTGGCGACCGTCGTCAGATGCGAGCCAGGGTCAGCAGGACGTTGCGGGTATCGCTGTCCAGGTCACCGAGCGGATTGGGGATACCGGCAAGGCTCGCCCGGACCAGATCGGCCTGCGGAACCGGGTGAAGGATCTACGCCGGGCGGGGTTTCATTTAATGGTCAACTTTGCACTCTGGCCCCAACGGGTGAAAATTCCGATATATGGTCGTTCTACAGTTCGGCGCGAGGGCGAGTGAGGGTGGCCGTGGTCGATGCGGCAGATGGAGAGGGATCGAGGCAGGCGCCGCCCGGCCTGGGCCAGCTGGAGCAGTCATTGGCGATGGCGGCCGAGCTGCAGGGTATGACCGAGGCCCTGGTGCGGGCGTCCGCGTGGATGGGGCTCGTGGGCTGGGCCGTGATGCTCTTCCAGGCTGACGGCACGCACCTGTTTCCCTGCGGGATGGCCGGTCTGGGCGGCCGCTGGCAGCCGCCGTTGCAGCCCTTGTCCACGGGGGACGCGTGGCCCGTGGGGCAGGCGGCCCTCGGCCAGGAGGACGTGGGCTGCGGGACGACGGGCCCTTACCCGTTGTCGGCGAAAGCCGGGGCCGCGGCCTGGATGGTGCTGCCACTGGCCAAGAGGCAGGGCGTCGCTGTGGCGCTGAGGCCCGGTGTCAGCGCCTTCCACTCGGTGGAGCAGGATTTCCTGCGCGGGGCCGTGAGCCTGCTGGACCGTTATCTGCCCGGCGTGGAGCGAACCGGACGCACCTCGGAACCCGCCCCACGGCTGAGGCCGCGGTCGGCCGGCGTCTTCCGCCTCGATCTGGCCGACGAGCGGGTGGAGTGCGACGAGGTCTTCGCCCAGCAGCACGCCCTGCCCGGTCGCGGGCGCTACCCGCTCGCCGACATCCTGTGCCGTATCCCCGCGCAGGACCTGCCGCGGATCGAGGAGATCCTGGGCGAGCTGCGTGAGCGGCCCGGCACCTTCGAGGTTTCCTACCGCCTCACCCTGGACAGCGGCGGCATGCGCCACTTGCGCGCGCACTGCACCAGCAGCCGGACTGAGGACAACCAGGTCCGAGACATCTCGGGGGAGGTCACCGACGTCACCACCGAGGCGCAGCGGATCGGCGAGCGGGAAGCGCTTCTGCGGGAGCAGCTACGACGTGCCGACCGCATGATCTCCCTCGCGGCCAGCGCCGCCAGTGCGAGCGGAACCCGCGAGCTGGCGGCCGCGGCCTGCGAGGCCCTCGCCGTCTTCGGTGCCGACGCCCTGGTCATCGTCGAGGCCCACGACGGCCGTACCCGTGTCGTGACAGCGGCCGGCTACGACCGCGAGCACCGCGCCGTGCTCGATGGCCTGTCGCTTTCGGCTCGCACGCCGCTCACCGACGCCCTGCGTGACCAGCAGGCCGTCTTCGCCCCGTCCCACCGCGACCTGGTGTCCGCCTACCCCCACTACGCCGCCACCCTGCCCCGACTCAGACGTCACGCCTGGGCGGCCATCCCACTCCCCCTGGCCGACCGCACCACACCGGCGGTCTGCATGTTCTCCTTCACCCGCGCCCACGCCTTCCAGCTCTCCGACCAGCCGCTGCTCATCGCCGGCGCGGCGCTGCTCGGGCGTGCTCTGGAGCGCTGCCGCACCTACGACGCCGAACACGAACGCGCGGTCAGTCTGCAGCGCAGCCTGCTGCCCGCCCGTCTGCCCGAGCGCCCCGGACTGCTGCTGACCGCCTCGTACCGTCCCGCCGCCCCCAAGGCCCACGCCGGGGGCGACTGGTACGACGCCTTCCCCCTGCCCGACGGACGGATCGCCCTGACCATCGGCGACGTCGAAGGCCATCACACCGAAGCCGCCGCTCTCATGGGCCGGCTGCGCACCACCCTGCGCGCCTACGCCGCCCTCAACCCCGACCCCGCCACCGTTCTGGCCCTCACCAACGACCTGCTCACAGCGGAGAACGACGCCGACCCCGACCACGCGCTGCTGGCGACCTGCTGTCTCATCGCCCTGGACCCGGAGACCGGCCGGCTCGACTGCGCCACAGCGGCCCACCCGGCCCCGCTCATCCACACCCCCGGCGACACGCCCGTTCCGCACTTCCCGACCGGACTCCCCCTCGGCGCCTTCGCCGGCACCCCCTACCCCACCACCAGCCTCAGCCTCCCGACCGGCAGCAAGCTCCTGCTGTACACCGACGGATTCACCGACATCCCCCACACCGACCCCGATCACGCCCGCGAGCAACTGCGCCACCTGCTGGTGGCCACGGACCCCAAGGTCGGCGCTCACGCCCTCCACGAGGTCGCCACCGCTTGCCTCACTCCGCTTCGGCCCCATGACGACTCCGCGCTCCTGCTCGCCCATCTCACCGGGACCTGAGACCTGCGATCGCCCGGACGCGTCAACTTCATGGCGCCCTCACCGCACCCGGAAGACACCGTGCGCGCCACGTTCCGCGTCGCTCATGATGTGCGTGACGAACGGGTAGTCGCCGGTCTGTGGGAAGGACAGCTCGACGAACCCACCCGAGGCGGGGGCGAGATCGAGGACCTGCGCGCCCCCGCTCGGCGATCCCGCCCCTCCCCCTCCCAGGTCGTAAGCGCCCTCGCGGAAAACCGTGTCGAACTGGCCGCCCACGACGTGGAACGCGCTGGACTCGTTCGGCCCGGCCGCCAGCACCCAGATCCGTACGCGCTCACCGGTCCTGGCGGTCAGCGGGTCGTGATCGTACTGGTTGGCGTAGCCGTTGAAGGCGACCATGTCGTAGTCCTTGGCGTTGACCTTGGCGGCGTCGGCCGTGCCACCCTGCCGGCCGAGGTAGAACTCCGACTGGACCAGCACGTATTCACGGTCGACCGTGCGCAGTTTCGGCGGGTCGATGATCACTGCGCCGAACATGCCGTTGGCGATGTGCAGGGACATCGGCATGGTCGAGCAGTGGTACATCCAGATGCCACTGCGGGTGGCTGTGAACCGGTACGTCAGGGACTCGCCGGGCTTGATGGTGCGCATCGGCCGCTTCGGCGCGAGGGATCCGGCGTGGAAGTCGACCGAGTGGCCGATCGATCCGTCGTTGACGAGGGTGATCTCGAAGGTGTCGCCGACGCGTCCGCGCAGCAAGGGCCCGGGGGCCGTTCCGTCGAAGGTCCACAGCTTCTGCCGTACGCCGGGCGCGACTTCCCTCGTCACCTCCTTCACGGTGAGCGTCTTTTTGTGCACCTGGTGGCCGGATCCGCCGGTGGCGGGCGGGAGTTGGGCGTTGCGGGCGGTGAAGCCGGCGGCCGGTTCGGCCATCGGGTCGAACGCCTCCGCGGCGGTGTCCTTCGTGGCGGTGGAGGTGCCCCGGCCGCTGTGGTCGTGGACGGTGCCGCCGCTGTTCGTGCGGGAGTTGGAAGCGGTTCCGGTGACCTCCACGGTGAAGGTCATCCCCATCTGCCGGTGGCCGACCATCGAGCACCAGCCGTCGAGGTCACGGCCGACGACTCCCGCGTCCAGCGTGCCCGTGTGTCCCGGACTGAGCCGGTCGGTGCGGGCGCCGGTCTCCAACACCAGGTCGTGGGTGTCGGTACCGGAGTTGTGCAGGGTGATCACCAGGCGGTTTCCGGCGGGTACGTCGACGGAGGACGGCGAGAAGCGCATGCCGCGGATCGTCACCGTGACCGTGGTGGTGCGGCCGGTCGGCGTCACCGTCGCCCCGTCGGCGTTCGCGGCCGCGGACCGCTCCAGGATCGGCAGCGACCGCACGTCCGCCGCGGCGCCGCCCGCGACGGCCAGCATCACGACCGCGAGCCCGAGCGCGACGCCACCGAGCACCCGGTGCGGACGCGCGGGATCCTCGGCCGGGGCGGCCGCGGGAACGGAATCTCCCTGTGCGGCCCTGCGACGGTCGCGCATACCCCGTACGACCGTCTGGACGAGCAGCACCAGGAAGAACAGCAGCATCACCAGCAGCAGTACCGAGCACGCCACCCGGACCGTCGACGGCACCGGCAGCACGCACAGCAGCAGTGCGGCGTTGGTGACGGCGAGCCGGGCCGGCCAGGCGAGTTCGAGGCTCGCGGTGGCGGCGCGTACGGCCGTGGGGCCGCCGCCCAGGACGACGGGGACGAGGAAACTCAGCGCGCCGAGGAGCACTTGGGCGATCCAGCCGGCGGCGAGCGGCGCTGTCAGCAGCGAGATCCGCTCCCCCACCGTGATCCAGGAGGTCGTGGAGACGAGGATGCCGGCCAGGACGGCCAGTGATCCGGCGAGCCATCCGCAGCCTGCGGCCACCGACCACGCGGCGAAGGATCGCGGCGACTTCGCCCGGGCCTCGCGCAACCAGGGCCGGCCCGCGACGACCAGCCCGGCGGCGTAGGCCACCATGCCCGGGGCGGCCAGAGGCGGCGGTCCGAGCAGGGTGCCGGTGACGGCGGCGCCGAGTCCGGCGAGCAGGACGGGGAGGGCTGTGCGGCCGGCCCGTTCGGCGCCGTCCGCCACTCGTGTGCGCAGCATCGTCGGCCACAGGGTGATGAGTGTTCCGGCGACGGTGAGGCCGACCCAGCCCAGCAGGTTGATCGTCTCGTGTGCGACACGCAGCCGCTCGGACAGGTCACCGGCGAGATCGCCGCGGGCCATGACGACTCCGAGCGCCGCTCCCACGGGCAGCAGGGCGGAGGCGGCCACGTAATAGCGCACCGTCATCGAGAACCGGCCGGGCAGCGCTCGGCGCATCAGTCGTACAAGCCATGCGGCGTGTGCCGTGACCGCGGCCGCGACCAGGCACGCGCCGGCCAGGACGACGTACCACCGCTCGAAGAGCATGCCGCCGATCACGCCGACCGCGCCGGCGTTCAGGCAGACCAGGCGCAGTGCGGCGGGCGCACCCCGGTTGGCCTCGGGCAGCCGCAGGACGGACGCGGCGAAGTGGCCGGACCAGATGACGATCGCGTTGGTGACCGCCCCGAGCAGCAGCACATGGACGAGCAGCCAGAAGGCGTGCGGCAGGAAGTGGTGGGCGGAGCCGACCGCGGCGAAGAGAGTGAGCCAGACGGCCACGATCGCGTTCACGCCGAGATGCCAGCGCGAGCGCGGGGAGCGGCCCGGAGGCTTCGGAGCGGATCCGCTCGCCGGGGAGAGGGACAGGTTCGTGGTCACCGGGAGGTCCTCGGATCGGAGGGTGCCGACGCGACGGCGGAGGCCGTCGCCGCCGACGATGCGCGCCGCGTGGCGATGACGGAGGCGGTGGCCGCCGATACGACGAACAGCAGCACGGCGACGATGTTGAGCACTCCGCCGACCTGCCACGCGCCCCGGACGGCGCGCAGGTCGCCGACGACCACGCGCAGCGCCAGCGACAGATGCAGCAGCCAGGCCGCCACCGCGAGCGCCGGGTGATAGGGCAGGGGACGGCGCAGGACGGCGGGCAGAATCACCGGGGCGTGCGCCATGATCATCGACATCACGAAGCCCAGGAACACGGCGTGCACCACCGCGTCGTACCGCGTCCCCTCGGTGACCGGGCCGCCGAGCAGCCACAGTGCGCCCGCCAGGCCCAGCCAGGCGTACCCGGCGAGCAGGCACGCCGCGGTGAAGCGGGGCAGGCCCGTGGAGCGCAGCAGCCGGCGGGCGATGTCGTGCGCGACGAGCCAGGCGACCAGGGCGAGCAGAGCGGCACCGAGCAGTGCGGTGCCGGTCGCGGGCCACAGCAGCGTGGCGACCACACCGGCGGTGACCGCGCCGACGCAGCCCAGGAACGTCCGTTCCGCCGACGGCGCCAGGACGGCCACCCGGGCGAGTTCCAGCCGCTCCCCCGCGATGGTCAGCACGAGGAACGCCACCAGCCAGGGCAGCATGCGCGGTACGTCGATCCCGCCCAGCCACAGCAGTGCCGCACCCAGCCCGGACACCGCGCCCGCGGCCTGGGCGATCAGGGCGGCGCTCGGCTGCCGGCGCCAGAAGCGTACGTACAGTGCGACCAGGGCGGCGCATCCGGCGACGAGCAGCAGCCGGGGTACGAGCAGGTCGACCGGGCTGAGCAGCAACAGGCCCCCGGCGCCGAGGCAGCCGGGGGCCAGATAGGCCGAGGGGCCGCCCAGGGCGACGGCGCGTTCCAGAGCGACGAGCGTTCCGGCGAAGCCGAGCACCATCAACACGCCGTGCACCTGCGGGAGTCGGTCGGTGGTGACGGGGGCCGGAAGGCCGAGCAGGCCGAGGGCGGCGTCGAGACCGGCGAGGAGGCAGAGTCCGGCGGCGAGCAGCAGGGGTGCGCGGCGGGCGCCCACACGTCGGGCGGCGGTGCCGGCGGGAGGGGGGCCGGACACCGGGTTCACCGGTGCGCCCCAGGGGTGCCGGGCGATGTCGGGCGCCTGGTGTCGTCGTCATCGTCGGCACGCTCGGTCATGCCCAAGTGCAGTCGGCAGGCGTCCGGTTCGGCGAAGGGCAGCAGCTCGACCCCCTGCGGTGCGCCGCCCAGCGCGGCGAGTCCGGCCCGGGCGAGGCCTTCGTGAACACCGCAGATGACACCGGGGTGTTCACGTGCCGTCTCCACGAACGGGCAGCGTCTCAGGCGGACTTGGCGTGCGTTCTCGTCCGCTTCCGGCGCGAAGCCGATCTCGTCGAGCAGGTCCAGCAGCCGGGTCCGCGCCTCCTTGGGGTCCGCCGACGGCGTCTGCGCCGCGGTGAGGACACGCCCCCAGTCCTCGCCGGCGGCGAGGGCGTCCCGGCGGGGGTCGGAGCTGGAGCGGGCGATCTGCGCGGCGAGAACGGCGGCGAGCCCGGCGTATTCGCGTGCGGGTGACTCCTGTGGCGGGCGGGCCCGGTAGCGGAAGGCGGGCCGGCCACGGCCGGAGGGGCTGGACCGTTCACGCACGGCGAGGTCGTCGTCGACGAGGGCGTCCAGGTGCTCGCGGACGGTGTTGACGTGCAGCGCGCACACCCGGGCGAGCGCGCTCGCGGTGACGGGGGCGGCCTGGCCGCGCAGGTACTGCAGGACACCGCGGCGCTGCCGGGACAGCGGTACGCGGTTCGTTCCGCTGCCGGGAAGCGGCCCCTTATTTTCCACGGTCATGTCCGTAGTATATTGCAGTCACGGGCCCGACCTGAACGCGGACGGGCTGCCGGCCGTCGGAAGGACGACGCTCATGAGCACCCTGACCATCGCATCGGACCCGCAGGACGCGGCGGCCGCCGAAGCCGTCGAGGCGCACCACACGCAACTGGCGGGTGACCTGGCCGGGCGGGTCGCGATACTGATCGAGGCCGCCGACCGCGAGCCGGCGGCGGTCGACCGGGTCCGTACGGACCTGGTGTCCTTCTGCGACCGCGACCTGCTGCCGCACGCGGCCGCCGAGGAGAAGGCGCTCTACCCCGTCGCCCACGACCTGCCCGCCGCCCGCCTCCTGATCGACGGCATGCTCGCCGAGCACCGCAGGCTGGCCGCGCTCGTCGACGCGCTGCGCACCGCCGCTTCGCCCGTGCGGGCGGCGGCCGACGGCCGGGCACTGCAGGTGCTCTTCGAGGAACACCTGGAGAAGGAGAACACCCTCGTCCTGCCCCTGCTGGCCGGCGCCCCCGACATCTCCCTCTCCGGACTCCTCGCGGGTATGCACGAACTCCTCGGCCACGAGCACGGCACTGCCGGCGAAGCGGCCACCACCGGAGGCGGCTGCGGAGGCGCCTGTGGCTGCGGCGGCTCCAACGAGACCGAGGTGCCCGAGCTGGACGTACGCGAAGTCCCCCACTCACTGAGGCACGCCACGGTGTTCGGCGCGATCGCCGCGGTGCCCTCCGGGCAGTCGATGGTCCTGGTGGCGCCGCACGACCCGCTGCCTCTGCTGGGCCAGATCGAGGACCGCCACCCGGGCGCGTTCGCGGTGGAGTACCTCCAGCGCGGCCCGGAGGCATGGCGTCTGCTGCTCACCCACCGCTGACCGGGCGGCTCTCGGTAAAATGGGGTGAACCCGGAACATCCACTTCGCAGCAGGGCTACGGAGAAATCGCGCCGCTCAAGACCCGGGCGGCCCGCTGACCGCCACCACGGACGTACACCACGGTCGAGCCGCCGTCCTCGCCGGCCGGCTGGAGGAAGGTCGGCGGCCATCACCGCGGGACGTTGGCGGCTTCCACGCCAACTGCCCCACAACCAGGGGACCTTCACCGTCCAGAGAAAGTGACGAGGGGTGACCGTGCGAACGAACATCATCCGGCACGAGAGCATGATGGTGAGCTACGACGTGGTCAACGGCTGGGTCGTCGCCGAGGTCGACGGTGAGGTCGATGCCCACACCGCCCCCATGATCCGCGCGGCGGTGATCAAGCTCCTCGATGAGGGGTACCGCCACTTCGTCCTGGACCTGGGCTTCGTCACCTTCATGGATTCGATGGGCCTGGGCGCGATGGTGGCGATCACCAAACGCATCCGTGAAAGCGAGGGCTCGCTGCGTATCGCGTCCGTCTCCGGCCGGGTGCTGCGGCTCTTCGAGCTCAGCGGCATGCGCAAGACCTACGAGATCTACCCCTCGACGGTGGAAGCGGCGCAGACCGCCCCCTCGCCCGGCAGCCTGGCCCGCTGGCCGCATCCGTCCCCCGGCTGACCGATCCCGGCTCCGCCACGTCCGAGACCAGCGCAAGTCGGTCCACCCCATCATCAGGGGCCGCCCTGCCGACACGGCGATGAAAGGCGCCACCACGATCCGGCCTGGCTCCCCGGTGAGGCCGTGCCTCGGCGACCTCCCGCCGGCTGGGAGCTGCCACTACCTACGTGGCAGCAAATGACGGTCGCGGGGCTGTGAGCCGGCCACACAGCCCCGCCGGGCGTCACGCGCGCCGGCGAGGGCCCATGGCTGCGACAGGAGTGGCTACGCCGTGGTTCGACTGACGGGGCCTACGAGCTTCCAGCCGCTCTGCCACGACCACCCGTTGCGGGCGTTGAGGGTGATGTTCAGGAACGCCATTTCCTCCAGCGCGCGTGCCATGCGTAGACCGCCGACATCGATCGGCCGGAACCCCAGTGAGCCGAGCAGCTGCGCCACCGTGGCCTTGGCCGCCTCGTCGTCGCCCGCGTAGAAGCCGTCCAGCGGCTGACCATCCTCACTGGGATTGCTCAGCCGCGAGGCCAGAATCGTGTTGAACGCCTTGACCAGCTTCAACTGCGGCGCGGCCGCAGCCAGTTGCTCGGCGTGGCTGATACCGGAGGTGGTCAGGTCGCTGAACGTGTCGTTGAGCGGGTTGGTGACATCCACGACCGCTGTGCCGGGAGCGGCGGCGTCACCCAGCCGGCCCAGCACCCCAGCGGCGGCTGCGGCCGGTACGGCCAGCATCACCAAATCCGCGCCTTGGACAGCCTCCGCCGGGTCGGCCGCGACTGCGGCACCGGCCTGCTCGGCCACCTTGGCCGCGTGGGCCTGGTGCGCGGCAGCGACGGCGACCTCGTGGCCCGCCGCGGTGGCCGCCGTGGCCAGGCCGCCACCGACGTTGCCGGCCCCGATGATCCCAATACGCATGATGACCTCCTCCACCGTGGTTGGCGCAGAGCAGCCGAGTACCCGCGAGAGAGGGGCAGGACACGATGCGGGGAGCTGCGCCGGGCCGCATTCATCCCAACCGCGCGGCCAGACAGCACTGCACGGCCACGGCCGGTTTCCTTCGCAGGCCACGGCGGTCAGGCCCGCGCCATCGCTCACAGCCTGGCGTGCGCGCCCGGGCCGGTGCATCAGGGCCTGCTTGAGATGGGGGTCGGGTCGCCGCGCCGGTGAAGTGCCACGGCCAGCGGAGCGGCGGTGAAGACGGAGGAGTACGTGCCGACGGCCAGGCCGATCAGCAGGGCCAGGGCGAAGTCGGTGAGCGAGGACCCGCCGAGTACGGCGAGAGCGGTGAGGATGAACGCGGCGCCCATGCCGGTGTTCACCGTGCGGGGCAGCGTCTGCAGGATCGCCTGGTTGGCGATGCCGGACAGCGGCGCCTTGGGGGATCTTCGGGCCAGTTCCCTGACACGGTCGAAGAGGACGACGGAGTCGTTGACCGAGTAGCCGATGACAGTGAGCAGGGCGGCAAGGAACACCCCGTCGAGGGGCTTGCCCAGCCAGGCGAAGACGCCTACGAGGATCACCGCGTCGTGGACGAGGGCCGCGACCGCGGCGGTGCCGAACAGCCAACGGAAGCGCGCCGCGAGGTAGACGAGCTGCGTGGCGAGGGCCACGGCCAGCGCGATCAGGGCGCCCCGGCGCAGCTCGTCGCCGAGGCTGGGGCCGATCAGTTCGTCACGGACCTTGTCCGCCCCGTCGGCGAGGCCGCGCACGGTGCCGGTCACCTCGGTCTCCTCGGCGTTGGTCAACCGATCCGTGCGCACCGTCAGGTTGGTGTCACCGGAGGAGTGCACGATCGCACGGGGGAATCCGGCGTCCGCGAGCGCCGTTCTGGCCCGGTCGGGATCGACGGGAGCGCTGGTGGCGTACTCGATGAGACGGCCACCGGTGAACTCCACACCGAGGTCGACGCCACGGACCGCGATGCCCGCGGCGGCCAGGACGAGGGCTGCGGCCGAGGTGGCCAGCCAGCGGCGGGGACGACGCATCGGGTGGGGGTTGCGGCGGGTGAGGCGGTCGCGGACGGCGCCCGTATTGGCGATACCGGTGAGACCGGGACGGCGGCGCAGGACGGGGCGGGCGACGGCGTACTCGGCGAGCACGCGTGTGATCACCAGGGCGCTGAACATGGAGGCGAGCACGCCGATGCCGAGGGTGACACCGAAGCCCCGTACGGGCCCGGACGCGAGGAAGAACAGCAGAGTGGCCGCGATCAGCGTGGTGATGTTGGAGTCGGCGACGGCACCGAAGGCGTTGCGGAATCCGGCCGCCAGCGCCGAGCGGGTACTTGCGCGGCGGCGGGACGCGTACTCCTCACGGGCGCGTTCGAAGACCAGCACGTTGGCGTCCACGGCCATGCCGATCGCCAGGACGAAACCGGCCAGTCCCGGCAGGGTCAGGGTGGCGCCGAGGGCGGCCAGGGCGGCGTAGGAGATGAGCCCGTAGCAGGCCAGGGCGACGGCCGCCAGTACACCCATGAGCCGGTAGACGCCGATGATGAACAGCGAGGTCAGCGCCGTGCCGATGGCCGCAGCCCAGGCGCTGGCGGTGATGGCCTGCGCGCCCAGGGTCGGTCCAACGGTGCGCTGCTCGACGGTCTCGACCGGCACGGGCAGCGCCCCGCCGTTGATGAGCAGGGAGAGCTCACGGGCTTCCTCGGGGTTGAAGGAGCCCGTGATCTGCGTGGCGCCGTCGCGGATGCCGGTGCCGCACGGGACGGCGGGGTCCACCTGGGGTGAGGAGATGACCCTGTCGTCGAGGACGATGGCGACGCGCCGCGCCGGCTCACCCGCCGGGTGGCACGCGGCCTCGCCGGTCAGGCGGGCCCAGCCGTCGCGGCCGCGGCCATCGAAGTCGATGGTGACGTGCCACCCGGCGCCGCTCTGCTGGTCGAAGCGGGCGGCGGCCTCCTTGACGTGTTCGCCGGTCAGGGCCGCCGCCCCGAGGCGCAGTGATGTACCGGTCTCGTCGGGCAGGACACGCTCGTTCGGCCGCTTGGGAAGGGGCGGGGAGGTGTCGTCGGCGCGGTCGGCTGCGCCGAGCACGGGGTGGAAGGTGAGCTGCGCGGTACGGCCCAGGACATCGGCGGCCTTCTTCGGGTCCTGTACGCCGGGCAGTTCCGCGATGATCCGGTTGTCGCCGGAGCGGACGAGGGTGGGTTCGGCGACGCCGAGCGCGTCGATGCGGCCGCGCAGCACCTCCAGGGTGCGGTCGGTGGTCTCGCGGTCGGCGTCGATGGTGGCGGTGGAGCGGGTCTGCAGCACGATCTGGGTGCCGCCACGCAGGTCGAGTCCGAGGCGGACCGGCACAGTGACGGCGATGTACAGGGATACGGCGATCACGGCGAGGGAGAGCAGTGCCTTCACGCGCAGGGAACGGCGCAACGGAGCCTCCGGCAGGTGCACCGGGCCACGCGGGCGCGCGGTCGGGTGCTGTCGAGGTGAGGGCAGGAAAAGGGGATGTCAGTTGCCGGAGGGCGCAGGGGGTCCTCGCCCACGGTCATCGTGTGCGTGGGGCCGGGACGAGGGAAGGTGCCCACCGGACGCCGGGGGCTGCGCGCGGGCGGGTGGCGTGGTGCCCGTGCCCTGGGCGCAGGCGGTGAGATCGCAGCGCGGAGCGGGGTGCTCGCGGTGCGTCTCAGAACGGGTCGCCACCCGGAGTACGCCGGCGGTGTCCCGTCCGTCGTCGGCACGCGTTCCGGTATCCCGGTGGTGGTCGACCGCTGCCGCCGCGACTGCTGTACCGCCCCTCGCCGCGTTTGCCGGGCCGGCGATGCCGAGTGTGGCCACCAGCGCCAGCAGGGCCAGCACGATGGCCGCCGGCACAGCGGCGGCCGGGGGCCGGGGGCTGCGGGGGTGGGGGCGGTGCTCGCGGCGTGGTGCATGCACCGTCCCCTTCGCTGGTGATGTGTGGTGTCGGTTTCCCCGTGACAGGTGGTGCGGGCTTCCTGATGATGCGTGGTGCGGGCCGGGGTCAGGGTTCGATGAGGCCGACGCGGATGGCGTACCGGGTGAGTTCGAGACGGTCGCGCAGGCCGAGTTTCTGCAGCAGGTTGGCGCGGTGGCGCTGCACTGTCTTGATGCTGATGAACAGCAGGTCGGCGATCTCCTTGGAGGAATGCCCCTCGGCCACCAGCTTGAGGACCTCTTCCTCCCTCGGAGTCAGGACCCGGTCGGGGGTTTCCTCGCCCTGGCGCGCGCGGTCGAGGTAGTTGCGGATCAGCGCGGTGACCGCGCCGGGATACAGGAAGGGCTCGTCTCTCATCGCGGCCCGGCAGGCGGCGACCAGGTCCCGGTCGGCGACGGACTTCAGCACATACCCACTGGCCCCGGCCTTCAGGGCCTGGAAGAAGTACTGCTCGTTGTCGTGCATGGTGAGCATCAGAATCCGCAGGTCCGGCTTGAGGGCGGCCAGTTCGCGGGCGGCCTGCAGGCCGGTCATGCGGGGCATGGCGATGTCGAGCACCGCCAGGTCGATGTCGTGGGTGCGGGCCATGTCGATGGCCTCGGCGCCGTCACCGGCCTCCGCGACCACTTCGAGGTCCGGTTCCTGATCGAGGATGAGTCTCACCCCTCGGCGGACCAGTGCGTGATCGTCGGCGAGCAGGATGCGGATCGTCCCGGCGGGCGAGGTCGGTTCAGTCATCGTCGGGCTGCTTCCTGGCATCGGGCGCGGTGAGCTGGACGCGGGTGCCGCTGCGGGGGGCCGGGGTGATCTCAAGGCCGCCCCCGATGAGCAGCGCCCGCTCGCGCATGCCGCGAATGCCGGCGCCTTCGCGGAGCGCCTTGATGCCGGAGCCGTCGTCGGTGACCGTCAGCACCACGCCGTCATCGGCGTGGCGCAGGGCGACGGTGACCTGTTGGGCGTCCGCGTGCCGGGCGACGTTGGTCAAGGACTCCTGGGCCACGCGGTAGAGCACCAGTTCCGTCTCCGAGGCCAGAACCGGCAGATCGGCATCGAAACGGCGGGTGACCCGCAGCCCCGTATGGGTGGCGAAGTCCTCGGTGAGCGAGGTCAGTGCGCTGACCAGACCCAGGTCGTCCAGCGCACCGGGTCGCAGCCGGCGCACCAGGCGGCGGATCTCGTCCAGGCTTCCTCGGGTGATCTCCTGCACCTCGTGGATGTCCTCGCGCAGCGGTGCCGGAGCACCGTCCGCGGCGCGTTTGAGTCCCAGCAGGATCGCGGTCATGCTCTGGCCGACCTCGTCGTGCAACTCCTGCGCGATACGGCCGCGTTCGGCCTCCTGGGCCAGCAGCGCCCGGGCACTGCTGGTGGCCCGCTCCTGCTCCAGCCGCTCCAGCATGGCGTTGAACGTACGGATCACCTCGGCGACCTCGCCGCCGCCGGAGGCGGGCAGGCGCTGGCCGGGGCGCAGCAGGTCCACGGTGGTCATCAGCTTCCTCAGCCGGTCCAGCGGGGCCAGACCGAGCCGCAGCAGGGCGGCATTGGCGACCAGCATCACGGCCAGGCCACCGACCAGGATGATCGCCTCGGTGAGCACAACCGGCACCGAAACGGTCACCGGCGCCCACAGCAGCAGCGCCGTGGCCGTTCCCAGCACCACGGCGTTCAGGGCGAAGATCCGCCAGAACAACGACACCGGCCCTGCGCCTCCCCTTCTGGCGTCATCTCCACTGTGACCGCCATCGTCCACCGTGCCAGGTGCTTGAAGTGGTCCCAAGGCCAGCCTGCCCCGTCCCGAGTGCCCAGTCGATGGGCCCCGGACCCCATTTCCCGGCTCGCGCGACACCCATGACGTCGCCGCATGGATCCCGTGGCCCCCCGTAAATGGGGCCCGCGCCCGATAGGTATCCGTCGTCGGCCCGGACAGGCTGGAGGGCACCGGGCCGGCAGACAGGTTCGGCCCGGCCCCGCAGCACCACCCACCGACTCGCGGTACGGCACCCACCCCGTGCGGTGCGCTTCCGCGCAGTGGACGAGTCCTCACGAAAGGGATCGACGATGGCCCTCGATGTCCCCAGGACCGAACCCCATCTGTTCGAGGCACGCCGGCGCCTGGAACACGCCCGCAGTACCCGGCTGGCCCAACTGCAGGCCCTCGACGAGACCGGGTACACCTCGGAGGACTACCTGCTGTCCGAGCAGAAGACCGCCATGGAGCGAACCCTCAAAGAGATCGACAAGGCCTTCACCCGTATCGAGAACGGCACCTACGGAACCTGCCTGGACTGCGCCAGGCCCATCCCCGCGGAACGGCTGGAGATCCTCCCGTACACCCGCCTCTGCGTCGCCTGCCAGCGGCGCGCCACCTGACCACCGTCCGTCTCCATCCTCTGCGCCATGCCCTCCGAGGGGTGAAGTGGTGAATTACCAGACCATCAGCCAGAGCACGGCACCGCTGTCGGCCGACGACCATGCCGCCCTGCGCGAGAACCTGCACGAGCAGCGCCTGTTCCGACAGGAGCAGCTGCGCCGGCTCGCCGGACCGGTCACCTCCCGCACCGAGGACCGGCTCCAACAGCGGGCCGCCTCCCAGATAGAGGTGCACATCAAGCTCGCCGCCTCCGCCCGCATGGTCCTCGCCGACGTCGAATCAGCCCTTGCCCGTATGGATGACGGCACGTACGGCCGCTGTCGCCTGTGCCGCCGCGCCATCGAACGGGAGCGGCTGATGATCGTGCCGCAGGCCCGTTACTGCGCCCGCTGCCAGCAGGTCAAGGAGGCGATCCCATGACCGGCGCGTCCCACCCGCACACCGCCGCCCCGCACCGGCCCTGGCCGGTATGCCGGGGCTGCTGCGGCATCGCCCTGGACATGGGCAGCGCCCGCACCCGGGCCTGGCTGGCGGGCAGAGGTGTCGTGGTCGACGTGCCCACCGTGACCTTCGCCGGGACGGGCGCGCTGTATCCCGTCCAGCGCGGCACCATCGTCGACACCCCGGGATGTGCCCGCATGCTGCAGCGCCTCCTCGCCGACCGCCTGCCCCGCGCCACCCGCCCCATGGTCGTCCTCACCGCTCCCGTCCTGGACGGCGTCGCCTACCGCACGGAGGCTCGTACGGCGGTCGACGTACTGCGGCCGCGGTGCGTTCTGACCGTGCCCAGCGCCCGGGCCATCGCCGTGGCGGCCGGGGCGGACCTGTCCCGTCCGCTGATGGTGGTGGACATCGGCGCCCACCTCACCGAAGTCGTCCTGCTGGACGACGGGGCCGTCGCCGACGCACGCCGTACCGCCCTGGGCACCGAGGACCTCGGCGCATCCGCCACACCCGAGCGGATCGCCGAGGCCGTGGCCTCAATGCTCACCTCGATGCTCCACCAGGACCGCACCTCGCTCACCGTCGACGCTCTCCACCGCCGGATCCTCCTGGCGGGTGGAGGCGCCCTGCGTCCCGAGATCACCCATCACCTCACCGGACGGCTGCACGAGCCGCCGCGCGTGGTCCCGGCCCCGCACACAGCAGCCGTACGCGGCGCCGCCGAACTCCTGCAAACCGCTCACACCCACCCCTCCACTGCCCGCCATTGCCTGCCAACTGCCGACCGCCGCTAAGGCTTTGCCATGGATCGCCCGGGGTATCCGCCGCATCCGCCGCGTCCACTGCCGAGAAGGAGGACACATGCCCGGCCGCACTCCCCCGCCGCCGGCTCCGCAGGAGCTGCCCCGGGTTGCGTTCTGGCGTCTGCGGCGCAATCCCCTGCGTCGCCGCAGTGACCGGCTCCAGGGATGGATCGGGCTCGGCCTGGTGCTGGCCGCACTGGCAGCCACTCCCGCCGCCGTGTTCCTGGTCGGCGACGCCGCTCGCCACCACTACACGCGCATCGCCCAGCACCAGTCCGAGACCCGTCACCGGGCCATCGCCGTCCTTCTCGAGGACGCCCGGCGTCATCCCGAGCCCGGGTCTGCCGAAGCCAAGAAGACCCGTTATCCGACCAAGGTCCGCTTCACCGATTCCCGCGGGCACCCTCGTACGGCCACCGCCGATGTCGAGCCCGCCAAGCCCAGGGGCAGCATCATCCGCGTCTGGACCGACACCGGCGGACGGATCACCGCCCCGCCCCTGGACCCCAGCGAGATCCGCGGTCGCGCCGTGGACTCAGGCATCATCGCCGCCCTCGGCGTCCACACCACCGCAGCCGTCGTCTACGGCATCGCAAGCCGCGTCCTGCACCGGCACAACCTCGCCGCGTGGGAAACCGCGTGGGCCGAAACGGCACCCCGATGGACGACATCGCCGTAGCCCCGTCCCATCGCGCGGTCGGCACCAGCCCCGCCGACTGGGCCAGTGCCGACCGCAGCCCCAACCCAGCGGAGTTCGAACCGGGTTGAGGTAATACAACTGTCCCGAACGGTGAACCTCATGCGGCCGACCCCGGAGGGGCGGCCCACCCGCTCGCATCAACCCGCCGAGTGTCCGGTCAGGACGCACCAGTTCATGTCGTCTGGATCACCCACGGTCAGACCCACCATCAAGTGCCCTTTGTCCAGGCAGAGGTTGAACGGGGTCTCTTCGTTTCCCATGGTCACATCGAGTTCTTGCTCGGCTCCGGACTCGTACATGTCCCAGGTGCCGTCGCCGCTGAGGCTGTCCACGGTCTTGCCGTGGAGATCCATGTCGGTGGGGATACCGGCGGCGGAGGCCGATCCATCGGGCCTCAAGGTCAGCGTGGTGTCGCAGTCCTGAGCACGCCAGGTGCCGACGAGCCGAGAAGCGCGGACGTTCTGCGCTTGCCGATAGCCGCCCCATCCGATGCACGCGGAGACCGACAGCGCCATAGGGGCCGAGATCAGCGCCCACTTCCATGCTCGGCCGTTCAACGCCGCCCCCTTCGTCCTGATCGCCTGATCTCAGGCTTCTGGCAGACCAGGCGACGGGGGCGGGGTACACCGTTCAGCGTTCAGGTCAGACCCGAGGCCCGGCGGGGCAACCAGCGTGCCGGACGGGCCTGCCGCCGTTCCGGGCCGTGGCGCGAGCCGATGCCCTCGTCCTCGCATCCGACCCACATCGAGGGATCGTACGGAGTGCGGGGAATGAAGACGATCTGTGGCTGCACGCGCTCCACGACCGGCTCCCCGGCCGCCATGCTCTGCCGCAACAGGTCCAGATCCTCCCGCAGGTGGTCGGTGTCCACTCGGACGCGACGGACGTCCGGGTCGTCTCCGAGGGGGATCTGAAGCCGATCCACCGCACGGACCAGGTCGTCGAGAGCATGCCGAGCTTGTGCCAACTCGTCTTGAACCGACATCGATCCCTCACCTCCGGACGTGTCCGTGACGGCACGTGCCCGCTCCGCCACGGCGCGCTTGAGCATCGTGCGTCCATGGTGTCCGGTTCGGTGTGGTCCGCGTAGGGGCCGTCAGGCCCATCGGCGAAGGCCGAACAGCCGGGCCGGACGTCGGGGGGCGGCCCGGTGCAGCGCGGTTGCGGCGTTGTCGGGGCCGGCGTTCGCACGTCCCCGACAGGCGCCTCGGTGCGGACCTCAGTCCGTCCCCGCCCCACCGAGGTCGGCGTCCGGCCTCCGCGAGGTGTGTTCGATGTGGCGGACGTGTGCGTCGGGGCCGGGGAACACGAGAGTCACCCCATTGGTGTCCGACCAGCGCACGTCGTAGGGAGGCGTTCCGTCCTCGTGGTGGACTCCGACTATCTCGCCGTCGCGCTTGGTGACTCCGGTGGTGGGGCTTTCGACGACAAGTACGTCACCGAGTTCAGCTCGCATGATCGTCACCCGCTTCCTCGAACCGCTCCTGTGTCCAACGTGACACCTGGGGGGAGCGGCCGCATGGGCTCAGGAAGCCCGATCGGAGGGGCCGGACGGACCTGTTTCCGGGCCGTCCGGCCCTGAACGGGTCCTGGGTGGCTCTCCTGCCGACGCGCTGCCGCTGACACGCTTGATGTGTGACCCGCCGGTTGCCGCGAAGGGAGGACGACATGCAGCACCGTACTGTTGCCGACCTGATGACCCATGACGTCGTCCGGGCCAGGCAGGACACGCCGTTCAAGGAGATCGTCGAGCTGCTGGCCGAGAACGGCATCACCGCGGTACCGGTGGTGGATGAGATGGACCACCCCCTGGGCGTGGTGTCCGAGGCCGACCTCCTACGCAAGTGCTCCGCCGACACCGATCCGTCCAGCGGGACGCCGCTACCGCACCTGGAGACGTGGGAGCAAGCCAAGGCCGAGGGTGCCACGGCCGGAGAGCTGATGACGGCCCCTGCCGTCTGCGCGCGTCCCGAGTGGACCGCGGTGGAGGCGGCACGCCTGATGGCGCTGCGGAACGTCAAGCGTCTGCCCGTGGTGGACGAGGCGGACCGGCTCAGGGGCGTCATCAGTCGCGGCGACATCCTGCGGATCTTCCTGCGCCGGGACGACGCCATCCGCGACGAGATCACCCGAGACGTACTGCTGCGGACGCTGCACCTCGCGCCCTCGGAGGTGACAGCTGACGTACACGAGGGGAAGGTGACCCTCGAAGGGTCCGTCGAGGCGGACAGCCTGATCCCCATCATCGAACGGCTCTGCCGCAACGTTGACGGCGTGGTCTCGGTCTCCGCACACATCGGCTGCCGAGACGTCTCCCGGACGGCTTCTGCCAATGAGCGAGGCCCACGGAACAACTCGCCTCTGTGATCCGACGCTTGCACCGGACCGCGGAACCGCGTCGCGGCGGCTCCGTACGCCACAGCGGATCTGGGCGGCCTTTCCGTGATCCGCAAGTGAGGCGCGACGACGACGGGGGGCCACTGTGCGTGCACGGACCGGCTACGGGCCGGCCGATCGCGCGGCCCATCGACTGCACCGCGGCACCACCGACCGATGAGCCGACCACTGGCTGGCGCGGCACGCCGAGTGACAGCATCCAGCCACTCTGGACGGGACAGTGCTCACACAGGCACTTCCGTCAGCCCCGTCGACAGCCATCGCACCACCGACTCCGCGCTGTACTCCTGGCCTTCGGGGGCCAACTGGCGGAGGAAGCCGAGGTCCTGGCCGATGGTGACGATGGGGGGTTCGACCACGCCGTGCGGGCGGCGTTGTCCGAGCCCGATGGCGGCCAGCAGCCCGTTGCACAGGCACTTCCGGCCCGTCGTCTGCTCGACGGCGCCACCCTTGCGGACGTACATCGCGGCAGGCTCCGCAGGGCAGCGGTAGGCGACGGCGCCTTGCTCGGTGCGGTAGGGGGTGCGCAGATAGCCGAGGTCGCAGAGCCGGCGGCGCGCCGCGCTGACGGCCGGGTCGGCCAGTGTGCCGGGCAGGTCGGCGACCTTGAACGGGAAGCTGGTCGGGGAGGCCGCGGGATCGTTGTGGACGGTCAGTTCCGTGCGCAGCTCCCGCTCGACCAGCCGGCGCCGCAACGGCGCTTCGAGGCCGGACTCCTCGCAGAGCGCGAAGACGCTGCCGAGTTGGACGCCGGCGGCTCCCAACGCCCGTGCCCGGCGCAGGTGTTCCGGTCCGCACTGGCCGCCCGCGATCCAGAAGGGCAGGCCAAGGGCGGCCATCTTGGCGAAGTCCGGGATGTCCCGAGGGCCGTAGACGGGGTCGCCCTGCTCGTCCAGGCGCATCGGTCCGCGCGGCGGCGCGCTGTGTCCGCCGGCGCCGTACCCTTCGACGACGAAGCCGTCGGGCGTGGTCTGTGCCGAACGGCTCAGGTATGACGCCAGGGCCGGGAGCGAGACGATGGCCAGGACGTCGGGGCGACGCAGGGGCCCCGGCTGCGCGCCGCCCAGCACCGAGGCCGGGTCGAAGGGCAGCTCTACGGGCGTGTCGTCACCCTCGATGTCCAACCGCGCGGTGACGGGCTTCAGTTGGGCGAGCCTGGTCGCGATGCCCGGGATCTGCGCGGGAATGCCCGCGCCGACCAGCACGTAGTCGACACCGGCCAGGATGGCGCCGAACATGGCGGGCGCCGTGGCGAGTTGGACCTTCGCCAGGTAGTTGACGCCGACCCGTCCGTCGTGGCCCTCCTTGGCGAGCCACACCTCACAGAAGTTGGCGACGACCGTCAACTCCCGTGCCGCGCAGGTCTCGTCGGCCGTCAGCCGGGGTGTGGCGGCGTACCGCTCGTCGGCGCCGATCCCGCCCTCGACGAAGTAGCGCTGCCGTATGGAGTCGGCGAGTTCCGGTACGGGGAAGGCGGCCAGGGCCCGCCTGAGGTGACCGCCGGGGTCACCGCTCTGCAACGTCCGGATCAACAGGGTGTCCAGGGCGGTGCCGGAGACGACGCCCAACTGCCCTGCGCCCGCGACGGACCTGGCCAGGCGCCAGCCGGACACCCCCACCCCCATCCCCCCTTGGATCAGCCAGGGCAGGTCGGTTTTCGTCCCGGGTGTGCTCATGGTTCCTCGCAAGGATGATCGCCGGTTCGGAACACCTACTTACGGTTCCGTAACCTACGCTACCGTAACCATGTGCGGCACTTCAGGGGGTCGGTTCGCTGATCTGCTGGGTGCCGATGACGGCGAGGAGGTCCAGGGCATCGGCGCTGTCGGTGCCGACCGCAGGGGTGAACCAGAGCAGCCGCTGCCGGCCGTCTTCGCTGAACAGGCTGAGGCAGTTGACCTCGATCAGGCCGAGTGTGGGGTGGTTGAGCCGCTTTCGGTCATTGCGCCGGAACGCGACGTCGTGGTCGGCCCACAGGGCGGCGAACTCGGGGGAGGTGCCGAGCAGCGAGCTGATCATCGAGCCGGCTTCGGTGTCTTTGCTGTCCCGTCGGGCGGCGGCCGCGCGCAGGTCGGCGACGAAGGCGCGGGACTGCTCGCCGTGGTCGGCCTCGGGATACAGGCGGCGAGCGGCGGGGTCGGTGAACCATCGGTGCACGAAGCTGGCCCGGGAGCCCCGGAAGCCGGAGTGGTCCCCGAGCAGCGCCACCGCGAGCGGGTTCTGGACGAGAGTGACGTGCAGGTCGGTGATGACCTGTGCGGGTGTCGTCGTCAGGCGAGTGAGCAGGTCGAGCATGCCGGGGTGGACGTGCGAGGCGGCCGAGCCGTGCGCGGGCACCGGGCGGTCCGCCAGGTGGTAGAGGTAGTCGCGCTCGTCGGCGGTCAGGCGCAGTGCCCTGGCCAGCGCGGCGACCATCTGCTCGGAGGGCTGGGACCCGGCTCCGCGTTCGAGCTCGTTGTAGTAGTCCACCGAAGCTCCGGCGAGCTGCGCGACCTCGTCGCGGCGCAGTCCGGGCACCCGGCGCCGGGGGCCGGACGGCAGTCCCACGTCGGCCGGACGGATGCGCTCACGCCGGGAACGCAGGAAGACCCCCAGCTCGGTGTATTTCCCAGAACCCATGCCTGCCATTGTGCGTCCGGCCGGAGCGGCGGAACCAGGGGATGTCATCCCCTGGTTCCGCCTGCCAGGGCCGCGCATCGTGGAGGACATGACCAAGAACCACAGCACGCCGGCGGCCGATCGGGTCGCCGTCGTCACCGGCGGATCGCGCGGCATCGGCCGTGCGGTCTCCCGCCGGCTCGCACAGGACGGCCTGGCCGTCGTAGTCAACTACGCCCGGGACGACGCCTCCGCCGAGGAGACGGTGGCGGCGATCACCGCCGCCGGCGGCCGGGCGATCGCCGTACGGGCGGACGTGGCGGACGAGAAGGAGGTCGACGCGCTGTTCGACCGGACGCAGGAGGAGTTCGGCGGCGTTGACGTCGTGGTGAACTCGGCCGGCCGGATGACCCTCGCGCCCATAGCCGACCTCGACCTCGCGGCGCTCGACGCCATGCACCGCACCAACATCCGCGGCACCTTCGTCATGGCGCGGCAGGCCGCCCGGCGACTGCGCGCGGGCGGTTCGTTCGTGGGGTTCTCGACATCCGTGGTGGGCACGCAGTTCCCGACCTACGGCGCGTACGCGGCCAGCAAGGGCGCCGTCGAGTCGATGACCATGATCCTCGCCCGCGAGCTGCGCGGACGGGACGTCACCGTGAACACCGTCGCCCCGGGCCCCACGGCCACCGATCTGTTCCTCGAAGGCAAGGCGCCCGAGCAGATCGACCGGCTCGCCAAGGCCCCGCCACTGGAACGGCTGGGCACCCCGCAGGACATCGCCCAGGTGGTCGCCTTCCTCACCAGCCCGGCAGGGCACTGGGTGAACGGCCAGATCCTGCGCGCCAACGGAGGCATGGTGTGACGAACCAACCCGACGTCGTGATCGTCACCGGTGCGTCCAGTGGCTTCGGAAACCTCACCGCACGCGCCCTGGCCGAGGCCGGCCACATCGTGTACGCGGGCATGCGCGCCACCACGGACCGCAACGAACCCGCCGTCGCCGCGCTCGCCCGGTTCGCGAAGGACCGCGGCGTACAGATGGCCGCCGTGGAGATGGACGTCCAGGAACAGGACTCGGTGGACGCCGCCATCGACCACGTCATGACCGAGCAGGGACGTATCGACGTGGTGGTCCACAACGCGGGCCACATGGTCCTCGGGCCGGCCGAAGCGTTCACTCCCGACCAGCTCGCCGAGGTCTACGACATCAACGTGCTGTCCACGCAGCGCGTGAACCGCACGGTGCTGCCGATCATGCGCCGCCGGCAGCGGGGCCTGCTCGTGTGGGTCGGTTCCTCCTCGACCCGTGGCGGACACCCTCCCTTCCTGGCGCCCTACTTCGCCGCCAAGGCAGCCATGGACGCCCTCGCCGAGAGCTACGCCGCCGAACTGATCAAGTTCGGCATCGAGACCACCCTCGTCATTCCCGGCGCCTACCCGAGCGGCACCAACCACTTCGCCCACGCCGGCACCCCCGCCGACCCCGGGCGAGCCGCGGAGTACGACGAGCTGTACGGCCGGCTCAGGGACACCATGGCCGAGACCCTGAGCGAGATCTTCCCCGCCGGACGGGAGGTCGGGGAGGTGGCCGACGAGATCGTCCGAATCATCGGTCTGCCGCACGGCGAACGCCCCTTCCGCACCCACATCGATCCCAGCCGCGACGGCAGCGAAGTGGTGTCGACCGTGTACGACCGGATCCGCGCGGAGTTCTTCCGCCGCGTCGGCATCGACGCACTGCTCACCCCTCACGCCGGCCTCTGACCAGCACCCCCCAACAGGAAAACCCGTTCAAGGAGAAACACTCATGCCTTTCGCCAACTTCAAGGTTCCCGCGGGCACCATCAGCGCCGAGGACAAGAAGAAGATCGTCGAGCGCACCACCGACCTGTACGCGGAGATCTACGGTGAGCGGGCCCGTCCCAACACCGTCGTACTGATCGACGAAGTCGTCGACGGTGGTTGGGGGTTCGGCGGCACCGTCCTGACCGCTGCCATGCTCAACGGCGACGCCTGACCCCTCACCGTGCAGGTGGGACTCCCGTCCGTGCGCGGAAGGTGCGGCGGTAGGTGTCCGGGGGCACGCCGACCGTTCGGTTGAAGTGACGGCGCAGGGTCGTCGCGGTGCCCATGCCCGTGGCCTCCGCGATGCTGTCGATCGTGTCGTCGGTCTTCTCGAGCAACTCCTGGGCGCGGCGGATCCGTTGGGTCAGCAGCCACTGCAACGGGGTGGTGCCGGTCGCCGCACGGAAGTGGCGGCCCAGGTTGCGCGAGCTCATCCGCGCCCGGCGCGCCAGGTCCTCCACCGTCAGCGGCTGGTCGAGGCGCTCCAGGGCCCACGGGAGCAGGGCGGCGAACGGGTGGTCGTCCCGGGCGGCCACCGGCGTGGTAACGAACTGGGCCTGGCCGCCGGCGCGGTGGGGCGGTACGACCAGTCGGCGGGCGGCGGCGTTGGCGACGGACGAGCCGTGATCGAGACGGATGATGTGCAGGCACAGGTCGAGGGCGGCGGCCTTGCCCGCGGAGGTGAGCACGCTGCCGTTGTCCACGTACAGCACGTCCGGGTCGACCTCCACCGCGGGACAGCGGGCGGCCAGGGCCTCGGTGTGCGCCCAGTGCGTGGTGGCCCGCTTGCCGTCCAGCAGGCCCGCCGCGGCCAGCACGAAGACGCCCGTGCACAGGGAGGCCACGCGCGCCCCCGCCTCGTGGGCCGCGCGCACGGCGTCCACCAGGTCGGCGGGCGGGTCCGCGTCGATGTCGGCCCAGCCGGGGACGATCACGGTGTCGGCGCTGCGGAGCCGGTCGAGTCCGTGGTCGGGCTCCAGCCGGAACGGGCCGAACCGTATGGCGTCCGGTCCGCAGACGTCGAGGTCGTACCAGGGGCCGGCCACTCCAGCCGGGGCGGTGCCGAAGATCTCGTACGCCAAGGACAGCTCGAAGTGCAGCATGCCGTCGGTGACCGCCAGCGAGACAGAGCTCATGTCCGTAATTGTACGGGGCATGTCGTTTCGGACACTGGTGGTGGGGTGTCCGCCCCGTGAGGATGGCCGCTGTCGATCGTTCGAGAGCGGGGGCAGGCCATGGGATCAGGGCAGCTGGTGGCGGTGTACGGCGCGTACGGCCACACGGGGCGGTTCGTGGTCGCACACCTGCAAGAGCGCGGATTCGTACCGGTGCTCTGCGGCCGCGACACCGGAAAGCTGACGGAGCTGGCGGCGTCACGGCCCGGACCCGAGCCCCGTACGGCATCGGTCGATGATCCGGCCTCCCTCGACCGCGCACTGGCCGATGCGGCCGCCGTGGTCAACTGCGCCGGTCCCTTCGCCACGACCGCCGGCCCCGTGATCGACGCGGCCCTGCGCGCCAAGATCCCCTACGTGGACGTGGCGGCCGAGATCGAGGCCAACGCCGACACGTTCGCGCGCTTCGCGGACCGCGCTCGGGCCGCGGACGTGGCGGTCGTCCCCGCGATGGCCTTCTACGGCGGTCTCGGCGACCTCCTCGCCACCGCCGCGATGGACGACTGGACCGCGGCCGACGAGGTGCACGTCGCCTACGGACTGAGCGGCTGGCACCCCACGGACGGCACCCGCGCCGCGGGCAAGGTCTCCGGGGAGCGGCGCAACGGGCGGCGGGTGCGGTACACGAAGGGGCGGCTGGAGTACCACGACGATCCCCTGCCCACCCTGACGTGGCCGTTCCCCGACCCGATGGGCCCACGGACCGTCATCGGGGAGTTCACGATGGCCGACGTCGTCACCGTCCCCAGCCACTTGGCCGTCCCCGAGGTCCGCACCTACATGAGCACCGAGGCGGCCGGTGATCTGGCCGCCCCGGACACACCGGCGCCGACCGCGGTCGACGAACGCGGCCGGTCCGCGCAGACGTTCGTCGTCGACGTCGTCGTCCGCTCCGGCGGCGTCGAGCGGCGAGCCGTGGCAAGGGGCCAGGACATCTACGCGGTCACCGCGCCGCTCGCGGTGGAAGCGGTCGACCGCATCCTCACGGAACGGATCAGGACGGTCGGCGTCGCCTCGGCCGGCGAGATCTTCGACGCGCCCGGCTTCCTCCGCGCGCTGTCCCCGCACATCGTCCTGGACCTGCGTCCATAGAGCGCGGGCGCGCACTGAGTTCCACCAAGAACCGGGCGGCGGCGTCCACGACACTCCTTCTACTGTGGGCGCGAGGACCACCCGGCCACGAGGAACGCCATGCCCGACAGCCCCGCCCCGATGCAGCCGGGAACCAGCCGAAGCACGTCGGCGACCATCGCTCCGAACATCCTGCGCTGCCTGAGTCCGGTCACCGACGCGTACGGGGTCGATCTCCGGCCCGAACTGAACCGGGTCGGGCTGGACGAGGCGATGATGCGCTCGGCGGCGCTGCGGGTCTCCTACCGCCAGGGCAGTGCCGTCATCCGGCGTGCGCTGGAGCTGACCGGTGACGCCCACCTGGGCCTGCGGGTGGGCGCCGCTCAGCACCTGACCTCCTGGGGGCTTCTCGGGTTCGCCCAGATGGCGGCCCCCACGCTGCGGGAGGCAATCGAGACCGGCGTGCGCTTCCAGAACCTGTCCGGGGCGATGGTGGTCTGGTCGGCCCGGCCGGAGGAAGCCGGCTACGTGTTGCGCACCGAACTGCCCGATCCGGCCCTCGATCCACCGGTCGCGGTCTTCCTGGCGGAGGAGGCGTTCGCCAGCGTCGTTACCCTCACACGGCTGAGTTTCGGGCCGGAGTTCGCGCCGCGGGTCGTCGACTTCGCCTATCCCTCCCCTCGCGACACCGGGCCGTTCACGGAGTTGTTCCGCTGCCCGGTGCGCTTCGGCGCCGAATCGAACCGCCTGGTGTTCGCCACGTCGTGGGCAGGGCGTCCGATGCCGGGCCGCGACCCGGTCACCCACACCGCCGTCGTGGAGATTCTCGAGGAGCAGGTGGCGTCGACGCGGGACCGGCAGGACCTGCTGGAGGGGCTGGAGATCTCGATCGCCCAGGGCCTGCCCGAGGTGCCGTCCATCGTCGAGCAGGCCCGACGGCACGCCTTGAGCGAGCGCACGCTGCGCCGTCGGCTGGTCGAATGCGGCACGACGTACGAGGCGGTCGTCGACGGAGTGCGCCGCGAACGGGTCGAGCAGTTGCTGCGCCGGCCGGAGCTGACCCTGCGGGACATCGCCCGGCAGGCGGGCTTCTCCGACGTCCGCGCGCTGCGACGGGCGGTGCACCGCTGGCACGGGGTGACCCCGGCCCGGCTGCGCGCGGACACCGCCGACCGGTGAGGCGCGCGCCGGTGTCGTACGGACCGACATCGCCGCCGTGCCGCGGCGTCAACGCGTGCGGATCCAGACGGTTTTCTCTCTGGTCCACTGCGCGAAGGCGTCGGTGGACTTCTCCGCTCCTCCGAATCCCGACTGTTTCCACCCTCCGAAGGGAGTCGTGATGTCGCCTTCGCTGTAGGCGTTGACGGAGACCACCCCGGCTTCGACAGCTCGCGCGAGCCGGAAGGCGGCGTCGAGGTCGCGGGTCCACACCGAGGCGGCGAGCCCGTATTCGGTGTCGTTCGCCAACCGCACCGCCTCGTCCTCCGTGGTGAAAGTCTGGACGGTGACGACTGGACCGAACAGTTCCTTGGTGAGTACGTCGCTGCCCGCCGGGGCCCGGCTGATCACGGTGGGCGGGTAGTAGGCACCGTACGGCGGCAGACCGTGCGGCAGACCGCCGGTGTGGATGTGGGCGCCGGCGGAGCGGGCCGCGTCCACCGCGGCGGCGACCCGGTCGAAGGCGGCACGGCTGATGAGCGGCCCCACCTGGGTGCGCGCGTCGGCGGGGTCGCCGACGGTGAGTTTCCCCGCGGCGGCGGTGAACTGGTGCAGTACCTCCTCGGCGATGCTGCGGTGGACCAGGACGCGGGAGCCGGCGGTGCAGTTCTGCCCCATGGTCAGGAACGCTGCCTCGATCATGTGGTCGATCAGTTCGATGCCGTACGCGAGCGCGTCCGGCGTGAGGATCTGGGGGCTCTTGCCACCCATCTCCAGGCAGACCCGCTTGAAGTTGGACTCGGCCGCGTCGGTCAGGATGCGGCGTCCGGTGGCGGTGGATCCCGTGAACGACAGGGCGCGCACCAGCGGGTTGCGGGCCAGCGCCGTACCGGTGACGGTTCCGCTGCCGGGCAGGACCGTGAGCACGCCGTCCGGCAGTCCCGCCTCGGTCGCCAGGGCGGCCAGGTGCAGGGTCGAGCGGGGGGTGGCCTCGGCCGGCTTGAGCAGCAGCGAGTTGCCGGCGGCGAGCGCGGGGCCGACTCTCCAGGCGGCCATGGCGAGCGGGTAGTTCCAGGGCAGGATCGCGGCGGCGACCCCGACCGGCTCACGGCTCACCAGGCCCAGGCTGTCGCGACCGGTGGGAGCGACGCGGCCGAAGACCTTGTCGGCGGCCTCCGCGAACCACCGGATCGACTCGATCGCTGCGGGCACGTCCCCCGTACGGCACTCCGTGATCGGCTTGCCCGCGTCCTCGCAGTCCAGCCGGGCCAATGTCTCGGCGTGGCGCCCCATGAGGTCGGCCAGGCGCAGCAGGACTGCGGCTCTCTCCCGCGGGGGCCGGCCGGCCCACACGCCGCCGGCGAAGACGGCCTGGGCGCGCTCGGCCGCCCGTACGACGTCATGCTCGCTCGCCGCCGGCAGGGTCGTGATCAGTTCCCCGGTCGCGGGATTGACGACGTCGAGCGTCTCCTCGACACGGGTGTCGCCCGACCGGCTCATGCTTCCTCCACCAGTTCCCATCGCCCGCCGCCGAGCTGGCGGGCCAGCCCCCTGCGACGCAGATCCTCCAGATAGCGGGCCATGCCCCGCTCGCCTCGTTTACGGAACAGCGGGAAGAGTCTGGGCAGCAGGTTCGGTGCCAGCATCGCGAACCGCACCAGTCGAGACTCTCCGGAGCGGACGTAGGACTCCAGGCGGGGCTTGTCGAGCAGGCTCACCACGGCGTGCACGACATCGGACGGTTGCTGCGGCGGGTCCTGGAACTGCATGGAGTTCCCGCCGTCGACCGCCTCCTGCCGCAGCATGCGGGTGTCGGTCGCCGACGGCAGCACCGAACCCGCCTGGATGCCCTTGTCCCTCAGATCGAGCCCGATGGCGAGCATGGCACCGCGCAGTCCGAACTTCGACGCGGTGTAGATCGGGGTCTCACCGAGCGGGAAGATCCCGCCCAGCGACACCGTGGTGACCACGCGCGGGTCGCCGGAGGCCCGTAGCAACGGCACGGCGATCCGGGTGGTGACCAGCGGGGCGACCAGGTTGACGTCGATCTCCCGCTCGATGCTCTCGACACTGCGCACGTCGAAGCGCTCCGCGCTGGTCATGCCCACGTTGTTGACCAGGACGTCGATACGGCCGTGGGTGACGGCGACGCCGTCGAGCATCCGCTGCACGGCGGCGCCGTCCAGTAGATCGCAGCCCACCCCGGTGTGCCCGCTCCCGGGCAGTTCGGCGGCGGTCCGTTCGGCCCGCACCTCGTCGATGTCGACCACGAGGACGCGTGCCCCGCCTGCCGCGAAACGGTGGCACAGGGCGCTGCCGATACCACCGGCGCCGCCGGTCACCAGGATGACCTTGTCACGGAAGTCGTACGTCATGACGCCACCGCCTCCTGCCGCACGGACGTCGCCCGCGGTGGCAGACCCGCGGTGCGCCAGCCCATCCCGTCGGCGACCTTGCCGAGGTACTTCACGAAGGCGTCGCTGTGCACGTAGCCGATGTGGCGAGGAGAGTCGACGAACTTCAGTCCGCCGGACAGGTCCGGCCGGTCGCTGCGGACCAGGCGGGCGAACCGTTCGGCGGTCGGCAGCCCGGCCCTGGAGTCCTGAATGAAGGAGGCGATCAACTGGGCCTGGCTGTCGAAGAGTTGGTAGGCGCCGGAGTTGGTCTCCACGAAGCCGACGCCGAACAGGCCCTCGTGGTCGCGGGAGAAGGAGGACAGGTAGAGGTCGGGGTGCTGTTCGTCGCCGAAGTACCGCTGGGCGACGGGGACTTTGTGGACGTATCCCGTCGCCAGCAGGATCAGGTCGAAGTCGTCGCTGGTGCCGTCGGTGAAGTGGACCGTCCGGCCCTCGGCGCGGGCAATGCCTGGCCGGGCGGTGATGTCCCCGTGCTGGAGGTGGTGGATCAGCAGCGAGTTGATGGCCGGGTGGGTCTCGAACAGCTTGTGGTCCGGCTTTTGCAGACCGAGCCTGCGCGGGTCACCGTTGACCAGCCGCAGCAGGCCGCCGAACAGCTTCTGCTGCAACCACATCGGAAGGTGGGGGCCGCCCGCGGCGATGGTGTCCACCGGCCGGCCGAACAGGTGCTTGGGAATGAACCAGTAGCCCCGGCGCATGCTGATCGCCGCGTGGTCGGCGGACCGCGCCGCATCGCAGGCGATGTCCAGCCCGGAATTGCCCGCGCCCACCACCAGCACACGCTTTCCCTGCAGTTCCGCGCTGCTGCGGTAGGTGACCGTGTGCCGGATCTCGCCGGTGAAGTGGCCGGGAAGATCGGGGACGTTGGGGTGCCACTGCGACCCCGTGCACACCACGACCTGCCGGTGTGTGCCGGCCCGGCCGTCGGCCCGGATGACCGTCCAGGTGCCGTCCGGATTCTTCTCCACGCTGCGGACCTCGGTGCCGAAGTCGATCCGGTCCGTGAGCCCGTAGGCATCGGCGAACGACGTCAGGTACGACAGGATCTGGCGGTGCGGCGGGTAGTCGGCGAAGTGGTCCGGCATCGGATAGCCACCGAACCCGGACAGCGACTTGCTGGAGATGAAGTGGGCCGACTCGTACATCGGGCTGCCCGGGTTGTCGATGTCCCACAGCCCACCCGGCCCGGTGTGGCGTTCGATGTGCGTGTACGGCAGGTCCCGCTCGGCCAGCGCCCTGGCGACCGCCAGTCCCGCGGGTCCGGCACCGATCACACAGGTGTCGTGCTGGTTCTCACTCACTGTCCCGATCCCTTCTTCGATGCAGCAGGGGTTGCGGGGAACCTATGCACCGCTCGATCGGCGGGAACTGACCCCTGCGGCCACAGAGGGGACCGCAGCGGCCAGCGACAGGCCGCTGCTGTCCGGGGCCCGGATGCGGTGACCGGGATCACACAGGTCAGGTGCATCGTGGCGTGCTGTCCAATGTCTTTCCACAGATGTAGGGGCCTGGTCGAAACGGGGACGGTGCGTGTGGAACAGGGTCGAGCCGAAGGGTTCGACGGGTTCGTGGCAACTCGCTGGTCGGCGTTGTTCCACCTCTCCCGTCTGCTCGTGGGAGGCGATCGGCACCGGGCCGAGGACCTGCTGCAGGAAGCCCTGGTCAAGCTCTGGTTCGTCTGGCCGCGGATCGCCGAGGAGGCCCCGGAGGCGTACGTACGCAAGGTGCTGGCGCGCGCGGCGGCACGCTCGGCACGGCGACGCTGGTGGGGCGAGAGCCCGGTCGAGCAGTTGCCGGACCTGCCCGCGGCGGGCGACGTGTCCGCGGCCGTCGCAGAGCGTTCGCGGCTGGAGTGGGCCCTGGCCCAACTCCCGCCGCGGCAGCGGGCCGCGGTGGTACTGCGCTACTACCAGGACCTTTCCGAAAAGCAGGTCGCCGAAGTACTGGGGTGCCCGGTGGGCACCGCCCGGTCCCATGCCTCGCGGGGCGTGGCCCGGCTGCGTCGCATCTTGTTCGACGTCATCGAGCCGGTGGGGTGAAGGGGAACCGATGGAGCACTTCGAACGGGAGTTGACGCGGATGATGCGCGACACCCAGGAGTACACCCCCTTCGGGGAGGAACACCGGGCGCGCCTGCGGGCCGGGGTACAGAACCGTAAGCGGGTCCGCATGGCACAGAAGGCAGCGGGTTCCGTCCTCGCGGTTGCGGGACTCGGGCTCGGCCTCTTCGTACTGCCCCACGACCCGGGGGCGGACAAGCCGCAGGCACCGCGCCCGCGGCCGACGACGAGCGAGGTGTCCCCGGCGCCGACGACACCGACCTCGGCACCCACGACGGAGCCCCCCAGCACCACGACGCCGGAGAGCACCAGCAGCGTCACCGGACCCCCGCCGTCGACGTCCACGGCGCCGCCCCCGACCGGGAGTTCATCCGCATCCGACTCCACCTCCGCCCCACCCCCGACAGCGCCGACGACGTCGCCGCCGAAGGGCACGACGACGCCCACCCCACCGGCAGCACCGTCGACGGCACCGGCTTCGGCGTCGGGCTCTGCCGGCCCCGGATAGCAGGAGCCACTCCCCCCTCGTACTGACCGCGCCCACCGCATCGCACAGCACCGCCGCACCCGCCGCACAGTCCAGCACCGCGAAACCGCCGTGCCCGCCGTCGGCATGCCTTCCGCCACGACTCGAATCTGGACGGACCGTGACAGACCTGATGAACCAACTGCCGCAGCCCACACCGGTGTCGGCGCACCACCGCGAGCCCGTCCTGGACGTGGTCGTGCCGGTGTTCAACGAGCAGGCAGATGTGGAGCGCAGCGTACGGCGGCTGCACGCCCATCTACGGGACACCTTCCCGTACCCCTTCCGCATCACCATCGCGGACAACGCCAGCACCGACGAGACCCCGCGGATCGCGGCCCGGCTCGCTGCCACGCTGCCGCAGACGCAGTGGCTCCGTCTGTCGGAGAAGGGCCGCGGCCGCGCCCTGCACGCCGCATGGTCGAACTCGCGGGCGCCGGTGCTCGCCTACGTCGACGTGGACCTGTCGACCGATCTCGCCGCGCTGTTGCCGTTGGTCGCCCCCCTCATATCCGGGCACTCCGACATCGCCATCGGCACCCGCCTGGCCCGCGGCGCCCGGGTGGTGCGCGGCCCCCGTCGCGAGGTCATCTCCCGTTGCTACAACGCCCTGTTGCGCTCCACGCTCGCCGTCGGCTTCTCCGACGCGCAGTGCGGTTTCAAGGCGGTGCGGCGGGATGTCGCCGAACGGCTGCTGCCCCTGGTGCAGGACACCGGGTGGTTCTTCGACACGGAACTTCTGGTGATCGCGGAGCGGGCCGGACTGCGCATCCACGAAGTGCCGGTCGACTGGGTCGACGATCCCGACAGCAGGGTCGACGTCCTGTCCACGGCCCTGGCCGACCTGCGGGGCATCGCCCGGATCGGCCGGGCGCTGGCCCGCGGGGCGCTGCCGACGGCCGCACTGCGCCGCAGCGGCGACGACGGGCCGTCGGGCGGTCTGGCCGGCCAACTGCTGCGGTTCTGCGCGGTGGGAGCCGTCAGCACCGTCGGGTACGTACTGCTGTACGCGGCATTGCGCCCCGCCACCGGGGCGCAGGCCGCCAACGCGATCGCGCTACTGGTCTGCGCTCTGGCCAACACGGCGGCGAACCGGCGGCTCACCTTCGGGCTGCGAGGCCACGGCGGCGCGCTGCGCCACCACGCCAAGGGCCTGCTGGTCTTCGCCATCGGCCTGGCCCTCACCAGTGGATCACTCGCCGCGCTGCACCACCTGTTCCCCGCGGCGGCACGGACCGCGGAGATCGCGGTGCTCGTCGCCGCCAACCTGGCAGCCACCCTCGTCCGCTTCGCGCTGTTGCGCGCCTGGGTGTTCCGCGCCCGCCGGCACGGGACGGACTCCGCGACCGCATGAACGACACGCTGACCCCGGCCACGCGCCCCGACACCCACTCCCCCGCGCCCACCGGCGGGACCCGCGTCGCCTCCCTGCTCCACCCGGCGTGGCGCCAACTCCGTTACCACGGACCCGTCCTGGCGATGTACGGCATCCTGAAGTTCATCGGGTTCGCCGTCTTCATGCACCTGCTGGACTCCAACGGAGACTTCCGCAGGAAGAACCCGCGCTTCGGCGGCGGCGCCCACGCGTGGGACGTCCTGGCCAGTTGGGACGGCTGGTGGTACCAGCAGATCGCCGCACACGGCTACGACCCGGCCCTCGTCCGGATCCCCGAGGCCTCGGGTCTGATCACCCTGGAAGGCAACTCGGCGGCGTTCTTCCCGCTCTACCCGGGCACCATGCGGCTCGTCTCCTCCTGCACGGGCCTTGGCCTCTACGGCGGGGGAATGCTGGTCTCGATCCTCGCCTCGTTCGTGGCCGCGCTCGGCGTCTACGCCGTCACCGCCCGCTTCGGCGGCCGTCGCGCGGGCCTCGCCGCGGCCGGACTGTGGGCCGTGTGGCCCGGTTCCGGCGCCGAGTGGTCCGGGTACTCCGAGTCGCTCTACGTCGCCCTCGCCGTCTGGGCCTGCCACGCGGTGATGAGCGACCGCTGGCTGACCGCGGGCGTCCTCACCTTCACCGCAGGCCTGGCCCGCCCCACCGCGCTCGCACTCATAGCCGCCCTCACCGTCGCGGCACTGCGAACACTGCACCACCGGCAGGAAGACGTCGCCCGCCCGATGACCGCGATCCTCATCGCCCCCCTCGGACTCATGGGCTACCTCCTCTGGGTCGGTGACCGAATGGGCGACCTGACCGGCTACTTCAAACTGCAGAAGGGTGCCTGGGCCCACACCTTCGACTACGGCAGCCAGACACTCGACGTCTTCACCTCCCTGGCCGTGGGCCGCACCGACTACCTCTTCCCGAGCCCGTTCGAGGACGTCATCGGCGCGCTGGTCGTCCTGACGGGCCTGCTGCTGATCCCCTTCCTGATCCGGCTCCGCCCACCTGGCGTGCTGACCGTCTACACCGTCCTCACCTTCGTCCTGGTCCTGGGCAGCCAGCAGATCTTCGGCAACGTCTCGCGCTATCTGCTCCCCGCCTTCCCCCTGTTCATCCCGCTGGCCGTACGCCTGCGCACGGTCGGCCTGCCCCTGCTGTGCGCACTCCTGGCCGTCGTGGCGGTGGCGTCGGGTTCGTACGCCGGATACGCGTTGTTCGAGCTCGGGGTTCCGTGACGGGCCCGCAAGGCGGGCGGGTGTGGTTGTGCGGCGCCGTCGGGACGGCTTCGTCGAGGTGCCGGCCCGACGACTTCCGTGACGGCATCGATGCCACTAAATTTGGCGTCATGACTGCCATCACCCTCCGCATCCCCGACGCGATGGACAAACCGCTGCGCGACGCGGCCGCCGACGCACCCTCACTGAACGACTACATCCTGCGCGCCGTGCGCCGTCAGATGACGCTCGATGCGGCCCGCAAGCTCGCCTCCATCGCGCCCCTCGACCTCACCGGCGAGGGCGACGCCCTGTGACCATCCGCAAGGGCGATGTGTGGGACGTCGACACCGGCAAGGGAACCCGCACCGTCCTCGTCGTCAGCCTCGACGGCCTCGCCGAGGCCTACAACGCCGTCGTCGTCCTGGTCCTCCACGCCCCCGCGCAGCACCCCGACACGGCGATGAGCGTGCACCTGACCACCCCGGTCGACGCCTCCCTCGTCGCCGTGAACCTCCTCCAGCTCTCCGCCATCCGCTTCGAAACCGGCACGCTGCACGGCAACATCGGCGCGGAGCAGCAAGAGCTCGTCGACAACGCGATCCGCGCGGTACTCGACCTCTGAGAGGTGTGAACCGCACGGGTGGGCCTACGGCGGCTGACTTCACGCCGCCCCAGGGTCTTACTTGGACTCGACCCGCCCGACCGCATCGAGGTCGGACGCCGGCGCCTCGCACTCGGCCTGCCACGGGGAGACGCCGGACTGGAGCTGCGCGCGGAGGTAGGCCGCGGTGAGTTTCTGATGTCGATCAGGTCGATCTCCGTCCAGGCCAGGCGCCCGGCCTGGACCTCGCGCGCACGCGACGGACGCTGAGTCGCCAGCCACTCCTGTTCTTCCCCATGCGTCACCCGGCCACGATGCCACGCCCACAGCCGTCGGCACCGGTGATACGACATCGCGGTCAGCACGACTCTCCGCACCGGCTCGTCCCCGCCTCCCGGTGCGGGACATACCCGGGGTCAGACGGCCTAATCGATATCGGATCGCGTGACGTGGGCGCCCGCTGGCACGCTCTGCGCATGAACCACGCAGAGGTACTGCTCATCGGAGGACGTGCCGGTGTCGGCAAGACGACGGTGGGGTGGGAGGTTTCGGCGCTGCTGCGCTCCCAGGCAGTGGCTCACGCGATCATCGATGGTGACTTCATGGGTCAGGTACATCCCGCACCGGAGGGGGACCCTCACCGCGCGGAGATCACCGAGAGCAATCTGACCGCCGTGTGGGCGAACTTCGCCCGGCGCGGCTACCGGCGCCTGATCTACACGAACACCGTGAGCGTGCTGCCCGAGGCGACCGGCATGTTCGAACGTGCCATGGGGGCCGGGGTGAGGATCACACGCGTCCTGCTGACCGCCTCCGACATCACCGCCCGGGAGCGGCTGTTGGGACGAGAACTCGGCTCGGAGCTGGAACAGGAGCTGGAAGGAAGCGTCCGCAAGGCGCGGCTCCTGGATCAGCGGGCCCACGCAGCGACCGTGCGCGTGGCGACGGACGGCCGGGGCGTCGTCGACATCGCACGGGAGGTTGTGACCACCAGCGGTTGGGCCGAGCCACCCACCACTCGCAGATCGTGATCCCACGGGGGCGTCACGGGGCCGCCCCCTCCGTCTCGTCGCGTACCGCCGTGTGACGGAGTTCGACGCAGCATTCGCCCGGGCGCGGAGCCAGAACCGCCTCGACTGCCGGAGCGCGCAGTCCTTGCAGATAGCCGGTGAGGAAGGCGTGGTTCATGCCGCAGACGAGGTCGGGGGCCTGGGCGGCTACGGGGTGGAAGGGGCAGTTGCGCAGTCGTAGCCGGTCGGGGGCCTCGCGTGAGGGTTCGAAGCCGTGCCGGTCGAGCATGCGCTCACACAGGGTCAGACCCCGCTCGGCGCCGAGCCGGCCGGGGCGCGTCTGAGTGCGTTCCTCCTCGCCGAGTTGTTGGCCCCGTTGTCCGGCCGTGCGCATCGCCGCCTGGACCGCGGTCTCGTGCTCGCCTTCGGTCACGACTGCCTGGACGAGCAGGTCGGCCAGGAGCTCGTGGCGGCGGTCGGGGATGCTGACGCGGATCGGCGTGTCGGTGGGCTCGTACACCTTGGGCTGCCTGCCCACTTTGCGGACGCCCGTGGGAGAGGCGTAGCGGGCGCGCAGCAGGCCGGCGTCGACGAGCTTGTCGAGGTGGAACGCGGCGAGTTTGCGGGAGATGCCGGCGCTGGCGGCCGCCTCGTCGCGTGTGACGGGGCGACGGGCGCGGCGGATGAAGGCGAACATCTGCCGCCGGGTGCCCTCGCCGAGCGCGCTGACGGATTCGATCGCGGCGTCGTCGGAAGAGGTGGGCGGGGTCATGTCGGAGGTCACATCATCACGGTAACGCCAACTGTCCTCGGCGTGGGCGAATCGCGCGTGCTTGAGCTGGAGGACTTGACCACCTCCCGGAATAAGACCAAGATTTGTTGGTGAAATAAGGAGGTGGCCCCGATGACCACGCCTCATCAGCCGCATCAGGCCAAGCAGCCGGTCAGTGCCGCGCTTGCCGGCCCCTATGGGCACCCGTTCCACCCGATCCTCGTCACCGTGCCGATCGGAGCCTGGGCGGCCGCCCTGGTCTTCGACATCGCCTCCCACCTCGTGAAGGGGCCGGAGTTCTTGTCCCGGGGGGCGATGTGGCTGATCGCCCTCGGCGTCATCGGCGCCCTGGCGGCGGCCACGGTGGGCTTCCTGGATCTGTTCGCCATCCCGACCGGTACCCGTGCTTTCCGGGTGGGCCTGGTCCACATGACCTTGAACCTGCTGGTGACCGCCGCCTACCTCGGCAATTTCCTGTGGCGGCACGCCGGTGGAGGCCCCTCCGGCAGCGTGGGGGCGGGGCAGCTGGCGCTCAATGCCGCCACCTTCGTCGTACTGGGCGTCTCGGGATGGCTGGGCGGCAAGTTGTCCTACCGCTACGGCGTCCGGGTCGCCGACGAGGCGACCCAGGCCGAGGGGTTCACCCCCGCACACGCCGAGAAGCTCACCCCCGTACAGCCAGGTGCACAGGGTCGCACCGGCTGACCCGGCCGTTTCTTCCTTCTGTCCGGCATCGGCTCCCTCTGTCCGGCATAGGCCTGGGCAGCCGCTTTCCCCAACTGGAGTTCTCATGGACATCGCCGCACTGGTCACCTGGGTGATCACCGCTCTCGGCGGCTTCTACATGCTCGGCACCTGGCTCTCACGCGGCGGTGCCCGCGGCGGCAGCAGCCACCTCCCGGTCCCGGTGATCTTCGGCCACTTCGCCCTCGCCGCGATCGGACTGGTCGTATGGATCGTCTACGTCGTCGCCGACAAGGAGGCTCTGGCCTGGACCGCCTTCATCCTGCTGGTACCCGTCGCGCTGCTCGGATTCGTCATGCTGGCCCGCTGGATCCCGGTCCACCGCTCGCACGCCACCGTCCCGGCGGGAGCAGGAGCAGGAGCAGGCGCCGCATCCGGAGCCGGAGCCGGACAGGACGTTCCCGCTGAGCGGCACTTCCCCGTCGCCGTGGTCATCGCGCACGGGCTGTTCGCCGTGGCGACCGTGTTGCTCGTCCTGCTGTCCGCCCTGAGTGTCGGGGGCAGCTGACATGTCCCAGCACCACGCCGCCCTGTCGCATTCGTCCGAGCCGATACCTCAGCAGGTGCCTGCCCTGCATGTGGTCTCCCCCGTCGAGCAGGAGACCGACCTGGCAGCCGCCGAGCAGGCCGCCGGGCAGTTCCTGCGAGCTCTGGGCATCAGCACCGACTCCGAGAGCCTGCGCGGCACTCCGGGCCGTATGACACGCGCCTATGCCGAGTTGTTCTCGCCCCGCTCGTTCGACCTGACGACCTTCCCCAACGACGAGGGGTACGACGAACTCGTCCTGGCCCGCAACATTCCCCTGCGGTCGGTGTGCGAGCACCATCTGCTGCCCTTCGTCGGCACCGCCCACATCGGCTACCTGCCGGGCCGACGGATCCTCGGACTGTCCAAACTCGCCCGCATCCTGGAACACTTCGCCTGTCGGCCACAGGTACAGGAGCGCCTCACCAAGCAGGTGGCGGACTGGCTGCAGAACCAGCTGCAGCCCAAAGGCGTCGGGGTGGTCATCGAGGCCGAGCACACCTGCATGACCCTGCGCGGCGTCCAGGCCACCGGCACCACCACCATGACTTCCACCCTGCTAGGCCTGCTGCGCACCGACGCCCGCTCGCGCAGCGAATTCCTCACACTGACCGGCCTGCCCGGCTGACAACCGCTCCCCCGCGTACCGAAAGACCCACTACATGGAAATCTGGATCAACCCCGGCTGCAGCAAGTGCGTCTCCGCGCTCTCGATGCTGGACGCGGAAGACGCCTCCTACACCGTGCGGCACTACCTTGAGGAACCGCCCACGGCGCAGGAGATCGAGGAGGTACTGCTGCGCCTCGGGCTGGAGCCATGGGACATCACCCGCAGCAACGAACCCGAAGCGGCCGAGCTCGGCCTTTCCGCACGGCCCCGCGAAACCGCCTCCCGCGCGCGCTGGATCAACGCGCTGGCCACCCACCCGTCCTTGATCCAGCGACCGATCATCACCGCGGACGACGGGACCACGGTGATCGGCCGCACACCGGACGCTGTCCGGTCCGTCCTGCCCTAGACGCGCCGTCGCCGCCGGCCCGGGTCTGCCGCGAACGATCCCCGGGCCGGCACGCGCGGCCTCAGCGACCCAGCACCACCGCCAGCCGCCGACCGGCTCAGCCGGTGACCGCCTCGACGAGGGTCCAGATGGCAAGGCCCGCCATGCAGAGGGCACCGAAGCGCTGCACGGTCTTCAGCGGCACCTTCTTGGCGATGAACCGCCCGGCCAGCAGGGCCAGGGCGGAGACAGACATCAGGGCGGCGGCGGATCCGATCGCGGTGGGCAGCCAGCCGTTCGTGGCGGCAAGGTTGGCCGTGGTGATCTGCGTCAGATCACCCCATTCGCTGATGAACACGGCCATGAAGGCAGTGGTGTAGACGGGCCAGAAACCGGTGACGGTCTTCCCGGCGGTCTCGTCCTCATCGTCGCCCGACCCTCGCAGCAGGACGACGGCGCCGAAGGCGAACAGGGCGGCGGAGACGAGTTTGACGGCCAGGGTGGGCAGCAGGCTGAGCAGGCTGCCGGCGCCCACGGCGATGGTCACGTGCACGACGAATGCCGTGGAGGTGCCGAACCACACGTACAGCGGCCGCATGCGGGTGCCCATGGCCAGCGAGGCGAACATCGTCTTGTCGGGCAGCTCCGCGAGGAAGATCAGTCCGAACGCGGTGACGAGCGCCACGGGGTCGAAGGTCATTACTGGTGCTTTCTGCCGGGGCCGGGCCACGGGCTCGTGAGGCACCCAGGCGGGCGACGGGAAGAACCACTCGGCCCGGCATGACGGAGCGGCCCGCACAGCCGTGCGGGCCGGGTCTTGCCTTGGCCGAAGGTCTCGTCCACCCCCGCACCATGTGATGCGAGAGCCCGGAGGCCGGGACATCCGTGGACATCCAGTATGTCGACCTGCCGGTGTTGCGGGACTACTCCCCTTCGCTGCCGACCAGTGTAACGGCCGCCGGACGGTCCGCAGGCAGCGGCTTCCGACACGAGGGCTCAATCCCCCTGTCTCCCTCACCAACGGCCGGGGTGCGCCGCCACGCGAGCACCGACTGCACCATCGCCGCATCCCCCTTCCGCCGCGAGATGCATCACTCCAGGTGGTGCGGTCTTGGCCATGTTCGCGACACGCGGTACGGTCGCTGGGATATCGACGACGGCAAGACGGAAGCCGGTGGGAATCCGGAACGGTCGCGCCACTGTGTGCCTGCGCCTCGCGAAGAGGTGGCGGCGAGTCAGACCCGTAGCCGTCGTCATGTGCACCACCGAGATGGGACGCGAACTCCCAGAGGAGGCCCTGCCATGGCGCAGCATGTCGCCCAGCCGACTGCCACCACTCCCGCTCTTCCCGCCAAGCTGCCGATCGGCGCGATCGCTCCTTGGGCGGTCTTCTTCGGCATCCTGATGCTGGTCCTGCTGTACTTCGTCGGCGCCGAGCAGGGCGCCACCTCCGTGTTCAACGGCACGGACGTTCACGAGTGGGTGCACGACGCCCGCCACCTGCTCGGCTTCCCCTGCCACTGAGGCAAGGGACACCGAGCGCTCCATGAACTCCGCAACGGTAAGAAACCTCCTCGTGCGCGGCATGCTCGCCGGCCTCGCGGCCGGCGTGCTCGCGCTGGTCGTGGCCTACCTTCTCGGCGAGCCGTACGTCGACAAGGCGATCGCCTTCGAGGAGGGCCACTCCCACGGGCACGAGATGGAAGTGGTCTCCCGCTCCCTGCAGTCCACCGCCGGCCTGGCCACCGGCGTCCTCATCTACGGGGTCGCCTTCGGCGGCATCGCCGCCCTCGCCTACGCCTTCGCACTCGGCCGCGTCGGCCGCTTCACCCCCCGCGCGACGGCACTGCTGCTGTCCGGCTGCGCACTGCTCACCGTCTACGTCGTCCCCTTCCTGAAGTACCCGGCCAACCCGCCGTCCGTCGGCCACCCCGACACCATTGGCAAGCGGACCACCCTGTACTTCCTGATGATGGTGCTCAGCGTCCTCCTCACGATCGCCGCCACGATCTTGGGCAAGCGCCTGGCGCCGTCCCTGGGCACATGGTGGGCGACCGTGGTCGCGGTGGCCGCCTTCGTGCTGGTGATCGGGCTCGCGTACGCGTTCCTGCCCGTCGTCAATGAGGTGCCGAGAGAGTTCCCGGCCACCGTGCTGTGGCGCTTCCGGCTCTCCGCGCTGGCCATCCAGATGGCTTTGTGGACCGGATTCGGTCTGGTCTTCGGCGAGTTGGCCGAACGGCTGCTGAATCCCAAGCCCGCCGCGGCTGCCACGGCACGCCAACCGGCGGCCGGCCTCAACTGACAGGCGCCGCCACACGCGAGAGGGTCCACGGAACCGTCCGAGGGCCCTCTGGCGTTTTCCGGCACCTCAGCCGTCGGTGTCCCGCCCGCCGAGAGGGCGCCCCACACGCAGGTTCCAGCGTCCCGCTCGGCCGCTGATCTCCGTCGCCGTGAGAGGCGCCACGTCGATGCGCCAGAAGACCGTCGGCGGCGCTTGCGACACCTGCACCACCACGGCCCGCACGACATCGGGCTCCACGACGGCGATCGTGCGGTCGTCCGCCACGTACTCGCTGTCCAGCCACTGTCCGATGCGCGAGCACAGCTGCTGCACCGACTCCCCGCCGTGAGGCGCCGAAGCCGGGTCGGCGAGCCACTGCGCCACCGCCTCCGGCTCGGCCGAGCCGACCTCGTCGAGCGTGCGGCCCTGCCACCGGCCCACGTGCAGGCCCGCGAGTTCCGCCCGAGGGTCACCCTCGCGCAGTCCGAGTGCGGCGGCCGTCTCCCGGCAGCGCAGACTGGGGGAAGTGAGGACACGGGCGGGCGAACGCGGCGTCCAGGCCGCCGCCCCGGCCCGCGCAGTACCGCTCTCATCGAGCGGGGTCCGGCCGTCGTCGAAGCGAGCCTGGCGCAGGGACGGGTTGCTCGCGGGCGAGATGAGGATGACGCGGCTGGTCACGCGGTCGCTCCTGGAGTCTCGAACATGAGTGGGACGCCACCGGACGGGCACTGCCGGAGCGCGTCTGAAGGCTATCGTTCCGTGCAACAGCCCACCTCACCGTGTCCGGAGCGCGCCGCGGCGGTCCCTGCCGGTCACCGCGGCGGCGTCCACCGAACGCGCCGCCAGTAGAATCGGCGTCCGTGGCGGACACCCAGTACGAAGACCTGTTGCGGCTGGTGCTCACGTCCGGGACGGCCAAGGCCGACCGGACGGGCACCGGGACCCGAAGTGTCTTCGGACACCAACTGCGCTACGACCTCTCGCAGGGGTTCCCGCTGATCACCACCAAGAAGGTGCACCTGAAGTCCATCGTGTACGAGCTGCTGTGGTTCCTGCGCGGCGACTCGAACGTCGGCTGGCTGCGCGAGCACGGCGTCACCATCTGGGACGAATGGGCCGACGCGAACGGTGACCTCGGCCCGGTCTACGGCGCGCAGTGGCGCTCTTGGCCCGCCCCGGACGGCCGGCACATCGACCAGATCAGCAACGTCCTCGACACACTGCGCCGCGACCCCGACTCCCGCCGGATGCTCGTCTCCGCGTGGAACGTCGCCGAGCTGGACAAGATGGCGCTGGCGCCGTGTCACGCCTTCTTCCAGTTCTACGTCGCCGACGGCAGGCTCTCCTGTCAGCTGTACCAGCGCAGCGCGGACCTGTTCCTCGGCGTCCCGTTCAACATCGCGAGCTACGCCCTGCTCACGCACATGGTGGCGCAGCAAGTCGGCCTCGAACCGGGCGACTTCATCTGGACCGGCGGCGACTGCCACCTCTACGACAATCACCTCCAGCAGGTGACCGAGCAGCTCTCGCGCACGCCGTTCGAGTTTCCCCAGTTGAGTCTGCGCCAAGCGGAGTCACTGTTCGACTACGCCTACGGCGATGTGGAAATACTCGGCTACCAGCATCACCCGGCCATCAAGGCCCCGGTCGCGGTGTGACCGACGGCGGCACACTCTCCCGGACCTGTCCGACCGCATCTGCACGCTGATGCCCTTCGGGTATCACAGGTGACGAAAGAGGTCTTGGACGCATTCCGGTCTCCGAGCGCAGGCTTTGAACCAGTCATCGACCGACGGAGATTGGACTCAAGATCATGAGGGTTTTCCTCACCGGTGGATCCGGATACATCGGCAGGGCGACGATCAGCGCTCTGGTCCGGCACGGCCACACCGTGGAGGCGCTGGCCCGCAGCGACCGCGCGGCCGGGACGGTCGGCTCCCTCGGAGCGGCACCGCTGATCGGCGGCCTGGGCGATCTCGGCGTACTCAACGCCGCGGCCGCCCGAGCGGAGGCGGTCGTGCACCTGGCGCAGGCCGAGACCGGGGCCGAGGACCTGGCAGCCGCCACCGCCATGCAGGACGGCATCGGTACCGGCACGTACGTGCACACCGGCGGGACCTGGGTCTACGGAGACACCGACGGCGTCGCCGACGAGACCGCCGCCTGGAACCCGCCGGCCCTGGTCGCCTGGCGCAAACCCGTGGAAGACGCCGTCCTGGAGCGCGCGCGTCACGGCGGTCGCCCCGTCGTGGTGCGACCCGGCCTGTTGTACGGCGGCGAGAACCGTCTGATCGACATCTTCTACACCACCCCGGGCAAGGAAGCGGGCGCCGTCCCCTGCATCGGCGACGGTGCGAACCACTGGGCGCTGGTGCACGTCGACGACATCGCGGAGTTGTACGTCGCCGCGCTCGACGCGAAGCCCGGAGCGGAGTACGTGGGCGTCGGCGGGGTCAACCCGACCGCGAAGGAATGCGCGCTGGCCATCGCCCGCTCTGTCGGCCTCGACGGCAAGATCGCGTCGGTCACCCTGGAGGAGGCCCGCCTGCAGATGGGCCCGATCGCGGACGCCTTCGCCGTGGACCAGCAGTTCACTCCGGCGCGTGCCGAGGCCGAACTCGGGTGGACACCAGCGCACACCGACCCGCTGGCCGTCCTCGCAGCCGGCAAGTGATCCACCCGGACGAAGCCGCGCACCGGCTGCGAGGGCTCCCACAGCCGGAAGGGTAGATTCGTGATCGGTTGCCGCGGCCGCGTGCCCCTGGGCGGCCGCGGCAAAGCGCCTATCGCCAAGGCGGCGCGCGTAGCGAGGAAGCGGTGATTCCGGGTGGATCTCGACCTGCGGAAGCTCCGTTACTTCGTGGCGGTGGCGCAAGAGCTGCACTTCGGGCGGGCGGCCGAGCGGCTGCACATCGCGCAGCCCGTGCTGTCCCGACAGATCCGCAGCCTGGAGGACGAGCTCGGGGCGGAAGTGTTCACCCGTGACCGCAGGGGCACTGTGCTCACCGCAGCGGGAGAGCAGCTGCTGGAGGACGCCGTTCCCCTGCTCGCCTCGGCCCAGGCACTGCTCACGCGCGTGACGGCGGCGGCACACGACACCCAGACGCTGACCATCGGCTTCATGCCCGGCATCACGGTCACCCCTGCCATGGTCGCGTTCGCCGCACGGCACCCGGACGTGAACGTGCGCCTGTTGCGCACCACGTGGGACGACCAGGTGGAAGTGCTGCAGGACGGCCGGGCAGACATCAGCATCGTACGGCTGCCCATCAACGAGCACGGCTTGGAGGTGCGGCCACTCTTCCGGGAGCCACGGGTCGTCGTCCTGCCTGTCGGGCATCCCTTGGCGGACCGGAAGTCGGTGACCGTCGCCGATCTTGCCTCCGAGCACCTTCTGCAGGACCCGAATGCCGTTCCCGAGTGGCGCCATGTGGCTGTGGAGCTGAGGGGCAATCGGCGACCCGAGGTTCCGGTGATCCATCAGGTCGAGGAGAAGCTCGAACTGGTGGCCGCCGGTGCCGGGATCTGTGTGCTCCCGCTGTCCACCGCCGGCTTCTACACCCGGGCGGACGTGGTCGCACTGCGCGTCGACGGCATCGGCCCCAATGAGGTGGCCCTGGCGTGGGTGGCCGGCCGCCGGTCCCCACTCATCCACGACTTCGCCGAGGCCGCGGCGGATTCCCTCGCCGATGTTCATCCGGAAGCACACGGGCCGGCGCCGCAGTAGATGGCCGGGGACCCACCGGCCGCTTACACGATCCTTCCGCGCGCGGCCGACCGGCGGACGGCTGCCCGGGCCGGTCGGGGCCCGGGCAGCCGCGTACGGCGGGAGTGGGTCAGGGAGTCAGCTGCCAGCGCGCGATGTAGCCGACGTCGATGGACGCCTTGTCCTGAACGCGCAACGTCCACTTGCCGTTGAGCGGTTGTGCGGACGCGTCGATCGTGAACGTCTGGTCGACGTTGTCGGCGGAGCCGCCGCTGCGGTTGAGCAGGGAGTAGACGGTGCCGTTCGGTCCGACCAGGTCGACGGTGAGGTCACCGCGGTAGGTGTGGACGATGTTGACGTAGACCGAGGTGGTCGCGGAGGCGTTGCCGTCGCGGCCGGTGATGGTGACCGGCGACTCCACGGCGGGTCCGTTGTCCGGGATGTCCACGCGGTTGGCGTTGGCGTAGACGTAGGCGATGCGCCAGCTGAAGGTCTTCGAGGTGGAGGCGCCGGTGCTGTCCGTGACCGTGATCGTGACGTCGCTCGTGCCGAGGGTGGTCGGCGTGCCGGTGATCAGACCGCTCGGGCTGATGCTCAGACCGTCGGGCAGCCCGGTGGCCTCGTAGGTGAGGGAGGCTGCGGTGTTGGTGGTGTAGGCGTCCAGTTGGAGGCTCACCGCCTGGCCGATGCCGCTGATCTGGTCGCCGATCAGGGCGAGGTTGACGCCGAGGGCGATGCGGTTGCCGACGTTGATCGCCGCCCAGGCATCGGCGACGGCGAGGTAGGTCGGGCTGTATGCGCCGAAGAGGTCGGCGGCGGCGGACAGGGTGGCGGTGCGGGCGCCCGCGTAGTCGGTCGTCGAGGTCATGTAGGTGGTCAGGGCGCGGTACCAGATGGCGGCGGCGTTCTGGATGCCGATGCCGGTGACGGATTGGCCGTCGTACGTCGGGCTGTCGTAGGACACGCCGTTGACGGTCTTGGCGCCGCTGCCCTCGGAGAGCAGGTAGAAGAAGTGGTTCGCGGGGCCCGAGGAGTAGTGGACGTCGATCCCGCCCAGGGTGGAGCTCCAACTGTCGCGGGAGGCACCGTCCTTGGAGGGCTTGTCCATGTAACGCAGCGGTGTGCCGTCACCGTTGATGTCGATCTTCTCGCCGACGAGGTAGTCGCCGGGGTCGGCCGGGAGGTTCTCGTGGAACTCCACGGCGGCGGCGAAGATGTCGGAGGTCGCCTCGTTCAGACCACCGGACTCGCCCGAGTAGTTCAGCCCCGCGGTGGCGGCGGTGACACCGTGGCTCATCTCGTGGGCCGCCACGTCCAGCGCGGTCAGGGGGTGGGAGTTGCCGGAGCCGTCGCCGTAGGTCATGCAGAAGCAGGAGTCCTGCCAGAAGGCGTTGACGTAGTTGTTGCCGTAGTGGGCACGGCTGTAGGCGGCGACGCCGTCGTTGCGGATGCCGTTGCGGCCGTACATGTCCTTGTAGTAGTCCCAGGTGGCCGCGGCGCCGAAGGCCACGTCGACGCCGGCGGTCTGCCGGTTCGACGGCTGGCCGTCGCCCCAGGCATCGTTGTCATCGGTGAACAGCGTGCCGGTCCCGGACGTGCCCTGGTTGAGGTCGTACGTCTTGTGTCCGGCACGGTCGGGGTCGACGAGCTGGTACGTCGATCCCGAGGGGGTGGTGCCGAGCGGAACCGTGCCGACGTACTGGCCGGTGCCCGTACCGGTCTCCACCTTCTGCGCGGCCAGCAGCTGCTTGCCCGATCCGGCGTCGGTGACGACCTGCAACTCGCTTGGGGTGCCGTCCCGTTGGACGCCGTCGACGACGCTCTCCCAGGCCAGGACGGGCTTGCCGGTGCCCGCCCACACCACCAGGCGCGGCTTCTTCGCCATCCGGGAGCCGGTGACCTTGGCACGCTTCGAGGCGGCCTCGGCCCGGTCGGCGGCCCCCGCCGCGGTGATCTTCGGACGGAGCGAGGGCAGTGAGAGGGCGGCCCGGTGCGCCTTGGTGAGGGCGAGGCGGCCGCTCTTGTCGTGGACGACGAGATCGCCGCCGAGCACGGGCAGACCGGCGTAAGTGCGCTCGTAGCGCGTGTGCGTGGCGCCGTCGGCGTCCCTGACGACGTCCTTGACGAGGAGTTTCTCCTTGGCGCCGAGGCCGATGTGCCGCGCTGTCTCCGCGGCCGCGGACTGCGCGCTCTTCACCAGGGCGGCGCGGCGGGCGGGTGTCAGGGAGGCCGGCAGTGCACCGGTGCGGGGCTTGGCGGTGATCTTCGCGGGGCTCGGGGCTGCCGGGGTGGCGTCGGCGTGACCGGTGACGGCCAGGGTGAGCAGGGATCCTATGGACGCGAGAGCGAGTGCGGTGGCGCGTCTGCGCCGCGGGGAGGTGCGGTGTCGCAGGGACAACGAGAACTCCTTCAGTACGACGGTCCGTTGTGGGGGCCGCGGACGGCACGGGCCGGCAGGGTGCGCCGGTCCGAGGGCTGCACGGCATGCGGGTGGAAGGAGGTGGGGGGGTGCCACGGCTGCGCCGCGTGAGGAATCTGGCAAGGAATGGTGAACTTCCGGAGAAGAGTGACACCCGACGACCTGCACTGTCATGCCTGGGGCAACTCAACGGCTTGAATTGGTCAGGAAGATCAGGCAAATCGGACCGCCTGCCACCGCTTTTCGGCCGCAGCCGGACACCTACTGCGAGTGGTCAACGTCCCTTGCGGGCAAGGGTGTTGATGGCCCTACGGTTGCCCCCGTGACCATCGAGATGCCCTACCAGCCACTTCCACTCGACCAGTCGGACGTGCGCTACGCCCACGGACCCGATTCCGCTCTGCAGCCCGGCGTGCCCGCCGGCGAGACGGTCGCGTTCGAGTGGAGGGACAGCAAGGTCTACCCGGGAACCTTCCGTAAGTTCTGGGTCCATGTGCCGGCACAGTACGACCCGACCGAACCGGCATCCTTGATGGTGTTCCAGGACGGATGGTGGTATCTGGACCCCGCGGGTGAGGTACGCGGCGCGATCGTCCTGGACAACCTCGTTCACCGCGGCGACATCCCCGTCACCATCGGCGTGTTCGTCGATCCCGGCGTCTTCCCCGGCGCGGAGAACCCGAAGAACCGCAACACCGAGTACGACGCCTTCGACGACCGGTACGTCACCTTCCTCCTCACCGAGATCATCCCGCAGGTCGCGCAACGCCATGCCATCGCCCGGTCGCCCGAACGGTGGGGCATCTGCGGCGGGAGCAGCGGCGGCAACTGCGCCTTCACCGCCGCGTGGCTGCGGCCGGACAGGTTCCGTCGCGTCATCGGATACCTGTCCAGCTTCGCGCAGATGCCGGACGGCAATCCCTACCCGGACCTCATCCCCCGCGTTCCCCGCAAGCCGCTGCGCATCTTGCTGCAAAGCGGCCACCGCGATCTGCGCTGGAACGAGCCGCAGCAAAACTGGCTCGCCGAAAACCTGCGCGTGGCCGCCGCTCTCGCCGAAGCGGGGTACGACTTCCGCCTTGTCCTGGGAGACGGCGGACACAGCCCCAACCACGGCGGCGTCCTGCTGCCGGACGCTCTGCGCTGGCTGTGGCGGACCGACACGCGGTGAGCGGTTCCCGCTGGTTCGACCTGTCCCCTTCACCCGCCTTGCGCTTGCCGCGTCCACGTAACCTCTGACCGCATGGTGTCTCTGTTCGCAGTGTTCGGTCCGCCCGCGATCACCGTCCTCCTCCTCGCCGTTGGGACATTCCCCTACGCGTTGTGGGTGACCAGGAGGAAGCCCTCACGGCCGGTTCGCTGGGCAGTGCTGGGCGGCGCGGCAGCGATCGCCGCCTACGGGGCAGGAACCGTCTACGGGATGGCCTTCACGAATCCGCTCGATGTGTGCGCGGACAAGACCGGTGCCGGCGTGTACATGGACGCCGGGCGGGACTACGGGCTGACATCGGTGAGCGTGGAAAGTTTCCCTCCGTCCCTCACCTGCCACTGGACCAGCGGCCACAGCACCGAAGCGGTGTGGTTCTGGACTGCGCCCCTGATGTACGCGGGACTGGCCTGCTCAGTGGTGTGCTGCGCCTCGCTCCTCATCAACCGAAGACGAAACCGGTGAGTGCCTCCTCGTCCGTTCGCCGCACTCCTCGTCGGGTGGGACACCTGTGCACCCTGGCTCACCACAGAATCTGGTCCGCCTTCGGCACTTGGGCGTGGGGTTTCACCCGCAGTGGGTGAAGCGACGGTCACGGGCCTGACGAAGGCTTTGCACGCACAGGTCCGTGACGGCTCCCCGCCGTGTCGTCGCGGCGTCCCTGACCTCGGAGGGGGATCACGCGAACCGGTACCCGCCCATCGCGGAGCACGGCATGGTCGGCGATCTCCAGACCGCTGCCCTTGTGTCGTCCGACGGAACCGTCGACTGGTGGTGCACGCCGCGCTTCGACTCGCCCAGTGTCTTCGCCTCACTCCTGGACGATGAACGCGGCGGCCACTGCCGCCTGGCCGTGGAGTTCCCCGACGGCGACACCATGACCGTCCGGCAGCTCTATCTGTCGGACACAGCCGTCCTGGTCACCCGGTTCATGGCACCGGGCGGGGTCGGTGAGGTGGCCGACTTCATGATGCCCAACGACTCCTCGGCCCCGACCGGCGTCCACCAGCTGATAAGGAGGGTGAAGCGGGCACTGATGTCGTTGCCGTCCTCCGCCGGCCAAGCGGCGGCAGTGGTGCTGACCAGCACGCCCAGCCAGGATCCCGCCCCACCCCGCCCGTCGCTGGAAGGGTGCGCCGACGCCCTGGAGACCTGCCGCACGTTCTGGCTGTCGTGGCTCCGCTCGTGCACCTACCGGGGCCGCTGGCAGGACATCGTGAACCGGTCGGCGATCACCCTGAAGCTGCTCACGTACGCCCCCACCGGAGCGCCCATCGCCGCCGCGACCATGGGTCTGCCCGAGCAGATCGGCGGCGAGCGCAACTGGGACTACCGATACACATGGATCCGGGACGCATCGCTGTCGGTCAGAGTACTCATCGACCTGGGTTTCTACGACGAGGCGCAGGCCTTCCCTCGCTGGCTGCGCGACCGCATCGAAGCCAAAGCCACGCCCTCGGCGGACCCCCTCCAGATCATGTACCGGGTCGACGGCGACCCCCACCTGACCGAGGACACCCTCGACCACCTCGAGGGCTATCGAGGATCCCGGCCGGTGCGTGCGGGCAACGCGGCCGCCGACCAACTCCAGCTCGACATCTACGGCGAGGTGTCCGACGCGCTGATCGTGGGCGGGGACATCGGCGCGGTTCGCGGATGGAAGGCACTGAGCGACGTACTGGACTGGCTCGCCGCCCACTGGGACCAGCCCGACGAGGGGATCTGGGAGACCCGGGGCGGGCGTCAGGACTTCACCTACAGCCGTCTGATGACCTGGGTTGCGTTCGACCGCGGTATCCGCGCGGCCACCGAATTCTCCCGCCCCGCCGACATCGCCCGCTGGACCGGCGCGCGCGACACAGTCTTCCGTCAAATCATCGAACGCGGCTGGCACGACAAGCGCCAGGCCTTCGTACAGCACTACGACACCGACGTCCTGGACGCCTCACTCCTGCTGATGCCGCGCGTGGGCTTCCTCTCGCCCCACGACCCCGACTGGTTGAGCACGCTGGACGCCATGGACAAGGAACTGGTCAGCGAACAGTCTCGTCTACCGCTACGACCCGGCGGCATCCCCCGACGGACTGCGCGGCTCGGAAGGAACTTTCAACCTGTGCAGCTTCTTCTACGTCGAGGCACTCGCGCGCAGCGGCCGGCTCCACCAGGCCCGCCATGCCTTCGACAAGATGCTCACCTATGCCAACCATGTCGGCCTGTTCGCCGAGGAGATCGGCCCTTCGGGCGAGCAACTCGGGAACTTCCCACAGGCATTCACCCACCTCGCCCTGGTCACCGCGGCCATGGCGCTCGACGAAGAGCTGGAGAATGCGCACAGCGGACCGCGCCACGGCAACCACGGGAATCCTGCAACGCGTGGACTGACGGTGCCGAACGAGGACACAGGCGGGGGCGTCACCGGTGGCTCAGACGGCCGGGACGAGCCGGCCGGCAGGTCCGAGACGAGCGCTGGCCGCCCTCGCGCTGGCGCAGTTCATCTGCAGCTTCGCGGGCTCCAACATGAACGTGATGATCAATGACATCAGCGAGGACCTGGACACCACCGTCCAAGGAGTCCAGGTGGCCATCACGATCTTCCTGTTGGTGATGGCCGCGCTGATGATCCCGGGCGGCAGTCTCACCGACCGCTACGGCCGCAAACGGTCTTCCTGACCGGCCTGGGCGTCTACGCGACAGGGGCCCTGCCAGCGCCGCCGCTCCGGGACTCGGCGTCCTGATCGTCGGCAACTCGATCCTCGAAGGCATCGGCACCGCGCTGCTCATCCCACCCGTCTACATGCGCGGCTACGACGCCATCCAGACCGGCGTCGTCTTCAGGGCGGCCACCTTGGGCCTGCTGGCGTCGTCCCTGTCCTCCGAGCGCCCGGCCCGCCGCCTCCCCCGGAGAACCCTCATCACGTCCGGCTTCGTCGTCTCCATCGCCGGCGTGGTGGTCCTGATCATCCTGACCGAGAGCTTCTCCACCGCCTGGGCGTTCGTCCCTGGGTGCTCCTCATAGGGCTCGGCCTGGGCGTCATGCGGACCCCGTCGGTCAACGTCGTTCAGTCGAGCTTCCCCGAGGAACAACGGGGAGAGATCTCAGGGCTGTCCCGGAGCGTGTCGAACCTCGGCTCGTCCTTCGGCACGGCGATCGCGGGCACCATCCTTGCGGCCGGCCTCACTAAGGGCGCTTACGCCGCCGCGATGATCAGCCTGGCCGTCATCGGCGTCGGCGGCCTCGCCGCGGGCGTGCTCCTGCCCCGAGAATCTCGGCCCCCCGACCGCCAGAGCCTCCAGTCCCGCTGCTCCCAAGGTCCACACCTGAGCCCGGTTCCATCCTCCAGGGCCTCGGTTCCCTGGTGAGGGCTTGCAGGACCACCGCGAGTCCGCCGCCCGACACAGAGGCGAACCGGCGCCTGCCGCCGCACACCGACTCAGCGGGGCGTGAGCGCCCCCGCGATCTGCTCGGCCCAGCCGTCGATCTCGTCCCAGTCGCGGTGGTCGCCGTACCGGCAGCCCATCAGCCGGAACAGCAACCGGCCCCGGCGCGACAGATGCTCGGGCCTGATGACACCGGAGAACAGCCGATGTCCGCGCGCGGAGAACGGTACCGCGAGATCCGCCTCGATGACCGGCACCTCCTTGTACATCAGCCCCTTCCAGGGGCCGCGCAGCGCACCCGGCATGCCCACACTGAACAGCCACACCGGCCGGGAACCGGGTGCGGCGATGCCCTGGCGGACGAAGCTCCGCGCCTCGGCCAGCCACTTCTGGTCGTGCACGGCACTGCCGACGACGAACGCGTCATAACCGTTCATATCGGCGACCGCCTCCACGGCGCGCACATCGACCTCCACACCCTCCGTCCGCATTCTTGAAGCGATACGGTGCGCGATCTCGCGAGTGGACCCGTGAGCGGTCGCGTATGCCACCAGAACAGTCATGGCGATCCCTCCACGACGGACGGCACCGCCTCTCGGCTGTGCTGCGGCGAACGTCCGCCAAGTCCACCGAACGCCAAGTCGCCCGAGCCGTACAGGGTCCGTTGGCCCTGTCCCCGACAGCATTTGACCCCACGAAGTCCTCCACAGGCCCACACCCCGTCACCGACCGCCAGGGATCACCCGTGTCCGCACTCACGTATCACGCCCTCTCGCCACCTGCGTGGCCTAACCCGTCCTGCACCGTCGGGCGCAGGGACGTGCGACGACATGCCGGCCACCCTGCTCGCGGACGCCCTCACGGGGGCCACTGCATGACGCCCGCCGGAGGAGGCACAGCACGCGCCGAACGGTCGTGAACCGCCACCGATTAAGTCAATGGACAGATCCCCCGCTCGCCGATCGGAGGCAAGCTGAGGGAATCGCTCGGCGCCGCGCCGACCGCTCCGAGACGGGTCGGCCCGCTGCCGACCGTGCCCGGAGACAACGCGTCACCCTGAGAGGGGAACACCATGCCGTTCATCACCGTCGGCCAGGAGAACAGCACCGACATCGAGCTGTACTACGAGGACCATGGCAGCGGACAGCCGGTCGTGCTGATCCACGGCTTCCCGCTGGACGGCCACTCCTGGGAGAAGCAGAGCGCGGCCCTGCTCGCCGCCGGCTACCGCGTCATCACCTACGACCGCCGCGGCTTCGGCCGGTCCAGCCAGGTCACCACCGGCTACGACTACGACACCTTCGCCGCCGACCTTCACCACGTCCTGGAGACCCTGGACCTCAACGACGCCGTCCTCGTCGGCTTCTCCATGGGGACCGGCGAGGTCGGCCGCTACGTCGGCACGTACGGCACCTCCCGCATCGCCAAGGTCGCCTTCCTCGCCTCCTTGGAGCCCTACCTGCTCAAGACCGACGACAACCCCACGGGCGCCGCCCCCGAGGAGTTCTTCAAGGGCATCTCCGACACCGTCAAGGCGGACCGGTACGCCTACTACACCGCCTTCTACAAGGACTTCTACAACCTCGACGACAACCTCGGCGTCCGCATCAGCGAGGAGGCCGTGCGCAACAGCTGGAACGTCGCCGCGGGCGGCGGATCGTACGCCGCGGCAGCCGCCCCGCTGACCTGGTACACCGACTTCCGCCGGGACATCCCCAAGATCGACGTCCCGGCGCTCATCCTCCATGGGACCGCCGACAACATCCTCCCCATCGACTCCACCGCGCGGCCCTTCCACAAGGCCCTCCCCCACGCCGACTACGTCGAGGTCGACGGCGCCCCCCACGGCCTGCTCTGGACGCACGCCGAAGAGGTCAACAGCGCGCTGCTCGCCTTCCTCGGCAAGTAACCCGAGCGCGCCTCACCTCGGCCACGGCAGAGGTGAGGCGCGTGCCGCTCCAGGGAGCGCGGACCAGCCGCAGCTGCGCCGGGTGGACGGCCGGGTAGACGATCCGGTCCACAAACCCCTTGCCCTCCAGGACCTTGGGGCTGACGTCCTCCAGTCGGATGCGCGGCCCGAGCCGTGAGGAGATGCTGGGCACGGCGGCCGTGGCGCGCGCACGACGTGGCACGGCCCGGTCGCCGCAGGGGCACAGCTGCGAGGAGGGCGCACAGTCATGATCGATCCCGGTGATGTCGTAGAGGATGTCGACCTGCTGGTCGTGGGTGGTGGGAAGGCGGGGAAGACCCTGGCCATGGATGTGGCGCGGGCCGGCCGCAGGGTCGTCATGGTCGAGCGCGGCATGATCGGCGGCACGTGCATCAACGTGGCCTGCATACCCACCAAGTCCCTGGTCACCAGTGCCCGGCTGGCCCGCCGGGCCGCCGCCGCGCAGTCACTGGGGCTCAGCCTGGGCAAGCTCGAGGTCGACCTTCGGATGCTGCGCTCCCACAAGGAGGGCGTGGTGGCGGACATGGTCGAGCTCAACCACCGCCAGTTCTTGGACAGCGGGATGGACTTCGTCCTCGGCACGGCCCGCTTCGTGGCCGAGCGCACGGTCGAAATCGATGTGAACGACGGTGGACGCCGCATCGTCCGCGGCACGGACGTCGTGATCAACACCGGTACGGTGCCGCGTCTCCCCTCACTCCCGGGACTGGCCGACGTCCAGCCGCTCACCAGCGACACGCTCCTGAGCCTGGAGCGGATCCCGGAGCGGCTGGCAGTGATCGGCGGCGGTTATGTCGGCCTGGAGTTCGCGCAGATGTTCGCAGCCTTCGGAAGCCGGGTCACGGTACTCGACCACAACTCCCGCCTGCTGCCGCACGAGGACGCCGACATCGCCGCAGTGCTGACCGACTGTCTGCGCCAGGACGGTGTCGACGTGCTCGCGGGTGTATCCGTCAAGGAGGTCTTCCGCGACGAGGAACAGGCCGTGCGCCTCGTACTGGAGGACGGCCGGACCCTCGTCGCCGACGACGTACTCGTGGCCGTCGGCCGTGAACCCGTCACCCGTGATCTGGGCCTGGACGCCGCCGGTGTACGGACCGACGAGCGCGGTTTCATCCGTGTCGACGAAACCCTCGCCACCGACGCGCCGCACACCTGGGCGGTGGGCGACGTGGCGGGCAGCCCGCAGTTCACCCACGTCTCGCTGGACGACTACCGGATCGTGAAGGCCAACATCGCGGGCGGTTCGCGCAGCACCGCCGGGCGCCTGGTCCCGTGGAACCTGTTCACCGACCCGGAACTCGCCCGGGTGGGGCTCACCGAGGAGCAGGCCCGCGTCACCGGCCGTGACATCCGGGTCGCCAGGCTGCCGGTGGAAGCCATCCCCCGGGCCCGCACGCTGCGTGAGACCCGGGGCCTGTGGAAGGCGGTCGTCGATCGCGACACCGAGGAGATCCTCGGTGTCGCGCTCCTGGGCCCCGAATCCTTGGAGGTGCTCAGCGTGGTGCAGACGGCCATGTGGGCCGGGATGCCCTTCACCCGACTTCGGGACGGACTGATCGCCCACCCGACCATGGCCGAGGGGCTGAACATGCTCTTCACCAAGTGGGAGGACTGAGGCACACCCGGTGGCGCCGGCCACGGTCGGTGCCACCCGTCGGTGTGGACGTCGGACTGCCCCAGGGCGGGGGCGCGGTGGCGATGAGCGCGCAGGAGCGGCGTATTGCCGGACTCGTGTCCGGCCGCCTGCCCGGCGGCGTGTGACCGCGGCGAGGTGCCGCCGCGCAACGACGACGCTCCGCATGTCCTCCGGGCTCAAGGCCAGGCATTCCGGCGCCAGTCGTCAATGACCCGACTCATTGACATGTCCTTTACCAAGCGGGACGCTGAGAGCCCTCACAGCACAGGTCCATACCAGACTTCCGCACCCCCACCGGAGGTGGCCAGTGCCCCACTCACTCAGACCCCGCCGCGCGGCAACGACAGCGTCGGCGACCGCCGTCCTGGGCGCTCTCCTGACCCTCACCACACCCTCGCCCGCAGCCGCAGCCGCGACAGCCACCGTCTGCAACAAGTACTGCGACACACGCGACCCCGCGGCGGCCACCTCCGACCGCACTCCCGTCAGCAGCACCCTGTACGGCCGTACCGTGCGACTGCATCTCTCGGACAACGATGTCATGGGCTGGGCCTCCATCGACGGCGGCAACCCGGGTGACGAGGTCTGGCTGGACCGGAGCTTCGACGGCGGTCGTACCTGGTCCGGCGGCAGCAAACTCGGCGACACCACGACGCCCTCGGGTTCCCGCGGCTGGCGCACCCTCATGTACAACGTCGACGACTGGAACACCAGCGGCGTAGGAGCGCTGCGCGCCTGCGGCAAGGCCGGGGACCGCCCGGAGATCACCTGTACCGCCTGGGCCCGGGTCGACTGGAACGCCTGGAGCCGGGGCACCGCCGCGGCGACCGCGCTGATGATGTCGTACGACCGCGGGACGGGCCTGTTCGGCGGCAACGGCTGGTGGACCGCCGCCAACGCCCTCACCGCCGTCCTCGACAACGCCCGCGTCAGCGGCATGCCCAGCTACCGGTACGCCATCGCCTCGACCTACGACAAGAACATCGGCGCCCAGGGCGGCAACTTCACCAACGACTATCTGGACGACACCGGTTGGTGGGGCCTGGCCTGGGTCGCCGCCTACGACGCGACCGGCGACAGCCGCTACCTGAACACCGCACGCGCCGACGCCGACCACATGAACGCCTACTGGACCGCGACCTGCGGCGGCGGAGTGCTCTGGAACGAGACGAAGACCTACAAGAACGCCATCACCAACGAACTGTTCCTCCAGCTCAACGCGGCGCTCCACAACCGGATCAGTGGCGACAGCGTCTATCTGTCCCGGGCGAGGAACGAGTGGGCCTGGTTCCGGCAGAGCGGCATGATCAACGCCGACCACATGATCAACGACGGTCTCACCGACGCCTGCGCCAACAACGGCCAGACCACCTGGACCTACAACCAGGGCGTCGTCCTCGGCGGCCTCACCGAGCTGTACAAGGCCACGAACGACAGCTCTCTGCTCACCACGGCCCGGCAGTTGGCCGACGCCTCCACGGTCCGCCTCCAGACCGACGGAGTTCTTCGCGAACCGGGTGAGTCCGACAGCTGCACCGGCGACGGCCCCTCCTTCAAGGGCGCCTACGTCCGCGGCCTCGGCAGACTCGACGCCCAGCTGTCCGACCACCCCTACGCCGCCGCCTTGGACCGGTGGGCGGACGCCGCCTACACCAACGACCGCAACTCCCTCGACCAGTACGGCCCCCACTGGAACGGCGGAACCGGCACCAGCGACTACGGCTGCCAGCAGAGCGCACTGGATCTGCTGAACGCGGCTGGCCAGTGAGCGGGGGCGGGTAGCGACCGGACGCGGGCGAGGACTCAGCAGCGGACCGGCGCCGCGCCGGGTGAGCGCGCCCCGCTCCCACAACGCCGCTGCTCCCCGCCTTCCGGAAAGCTTTCCGGTCGCCGAAGGCCGTCGCGGTCGCACGACACACCCGCATGGCCGGGCAGGCCGTTTGTGGTCTGCGCAGAAGGGGGACCCTGCGACCCATGAAGGACACAAGACATCGTCGGACGGGGCAGAACAAGCTTCTGCAACTGCTGGACGGCTTGGAGCGGCAGACGCGTGCCGATTCGGTGATCGACCTGGTCAGCCGCGGCGTGCGCGCCCTGCCGCTGGGTGCCGGCCGGGATCTGCTGCACGGCAAGTGGTTGGGCCATCCGGTGCATCCGCTGATGGTGCAGGTCCCCATCGGGAGCTGGCTGTCGGCGGCGGTGCTGGACCTGCGCCCCGGCCGTTCGCGGGAGGCCGGACTGCTGATCGGCGTCGGCCTGGCCGCCGCCGCCCCGGCCACGTTGGCGGGAGCCGTCGACTGGGCCGAACTGCACCGCCCTCAGCAACGGGTCGGCCTGGTGCACGCGCTGGCGAACACGGCGGCCGTCGGACTGTACGCCGCTTCGCTCGCCTGCCGCGCCACGGACCGCACCCGAGCCGGCCGCGGGCTCGCCTTCCTGGGACTGACGGCGGCTGCCACAGGAGGGATGCTGGGCGGCCATCTCGCCTACCGGCAGGCGTCGGGCGCCAACCACGCCGAAGAGGTCCCGCACGTCGTCTCGCCGGGCTGGCACCGGATCGGTGCCGTGGCCGAGTTCCCAGCCGGCCAGGCGGTGCGGCGCACCGTTGACGACGTCCCGGTGCTGGTGGTCCGTGAGACCGGTGGGACCCTCCACGCGCTGGCCGACCGGTGCAGTCACCTGGCGGGACCGCTGTCCGAGGGCACCATCGCCGACGGCTGCGTGCGATGCCCGTGGCACGGCAGTGTCTTCCGGCTTTCGGACGGCTGGAACGTACGCGGCCCGGCCACCGCTCCCCAGCCCGCGTTCGACACCCGGATCGTCGACGGCCACGTCGAGGTGCGGCTGCACGAGCCGGAACACAAGAACCACAGCCGGCCGACACCGCAGACCGTGTCTCAGGGGCTCGAAGGACACGGCGACTGACACCGGCCGGGCACGGTGCGTGCGGCGGACACGCCGCACCTGACACATCACGGACCGACGAGCCCGGTCGCCGGGGAGTCCGACCCCTGCCGGCGCTCCGTCACCGCGGCGCGGCTCGCTCAGAGGAATGGTCGGACCGGCCATGTGGCGGCTCCGCGAGCGAATTGCGTCGGCGTAAGTGAGACTACGTTCGCCATGACTGGTTACCCAGGCGCCGCGGTGACCGCCTGCGGACCAGACCCGCCCTGGCTCGAACGAGGGATTGCGATGGCGACGCACACCACTGAACCGATCTCTCCGACTCCGGCGGCCGAGGGGCGCCGGAGCCGAGGGAAAGTGATCGTCTCCTGGGTGACCACGACCGACCACAAGAAGATCGGGCACCTGTACCTGATCACATCCTTCTGCTTCTTCCTGGTCGGCGGCGTGCTGGCGATGGCCATCAGGGCGGAACTGGCCCGGCCGGGCCTGCAGTTCCTGTCCACCGAGCAGTACAACCAGGCGTTCACCATGCACGGCACGATCATGCTGCTGCTGTTCGCCACCCCGACCTTCGCCGGGTTCGCCAACGCGATCATGCCTCTGCAGATCGGCTCACCGGACGTGGCCTTCCCCCGGCTGAACATGTTCTCCTACTGGCTGTTCCTGCTCGGCGGGCTGATCGTCCTGAGCAGCTTCCTCACCCCGCAGGGCGCCGCCGACTACGGCTGGACCGCCTACACACCGCTCAGCGGCCCCATTCGCAGCGGCTACATCGGCGCCGACCTGTGGATCATGGGACTGGCACTGGCCGGCTTCGGCACCATCCTCGGCGCGGTCAACTTCATCACCACCATCATCTGCATGCGCGCCCCGGGCATGACCATGTTCCGCATGCCGATCTTCACCTGGAACGTACTGCTGACCTCCGTCCTGGTGCTGTTCGCCTTCCCCGTCCTGGCAGCGGCCCTGCTCGCGCTGGAGGCGGACCGCAAGTTCGGCTCGCACATCTTCGACGCCCAGTACGGCGGGGCGCTGCTGTGGCAGCACCTGTTCTGGTTCTTCGGCCACCCCGAGGTCTACATCCTCGCCCTGCCGTTCTTCGGCGTGATCACCGAGATCATCCCGGTCTTCGCCCGCAAGCCGATCTTCGGCTACGTGGGCCTGGTCGGCGCGACCATCGCCATCTCGGGTCTGTCGGTCACCGTGTGGGCGCACCACATGTTCGCCACCGGGGCCGTACTGCTGCCGTTCTTCTCCTTCATGACCTACCTGATCGCGGTGCCCACAGGGGTGAAGTTCTTCAACTGGATCGGCACCATGTTCAAAGGCTCGCTGTCCTTCGAACCACCCATGCTGTGGGCCGCCGGCTTCCTGGTCACGTTCCTCTTCGGCGGCCTGACCGGCGTCATCCTCGGTTCCCCGCCCCTGGACTGGCACGTCACCGACACCTACTTCGTGGTGGCGCACTTCCACTACGTGCTGTTCGGCACCATCGTCTTCGCGATGTTCGGCGGATTCAGCTTCTGGTGGCCGAAGATGACCGGGAAGATGCTCGACCACCGCCTGGAGAAGATCCACTTCTGGACACTGTTCGTCGGCTTCCACACCACCTTCCTCGTCCAGCACTGGCTGGGGGCCGAGGGCATGCCGCGCCGCTACGCCGACTACCTCGCCGCCGACGGCTTCACCACCCTCAACACCATCTCCTCCATCGGCGCCTTTCTGCTGGGCCTGTCCACCCTGCCCTTCCTCTACAACGTCTGGAAGACCGCCAAGTACGGCGAGCGGATCGAGGTCGACGACCCCTGGGGCTACGGCCGCTCACTGGAGTGGGCGACCTCCTGCCCGCCGCCGCGCCACAACTTCGTCGCCCTGCCCCGTATCCGCTCCGAATCCCCCGCCTTCGACCTGCACCATCCCGAGGTCGCGGCACTCGACCAGCGCGAGCACGCCGGCAAACGAGACGCGATCGATGCGGCCGGGCACGAGAGCGACCGGACGTGAACAAGGGAGCGCGGGCGCGGTCCAGTCGTGGAGGCCCACGCCGAGCGGCACACCCGGTGCACCGCCGGCGAGATCTGTCCTCACGTTCCGGTGACCGCCGTACTACTTGCTGACAGCGAAACGCATCAGGGCGTGCTCATCGCCCTGCTTGATCTTCCCCGTCGTGTTGATCACCTCGAGCTTCCAACTGCCACCGACACGCACCGCCTTGGCCACGGCGCAGCCGTTGTCCTGGGTGAGGAGGCTCGGCCAGATGTCGGCGACCTGCTGGGAGTTGCCCCCGGTGGCGTCGTAGACCTTGAAGCTGACGTTGCGCGCCTTCTGGAATGAGCTGCCCTTCTTGTACGCGGCGGCCACGAAGACGATCGACGTGATGTTGGGCGGGATCCGCGCGAACTCGACGGTCACCTTCTCATCGTCACCGTCGCCGTGTCCGGTCTGGTTGTCGCCGCTGTGGGTCAACGAGCCGTTGCCCATCGGGTCGAGCGAGTCCAGCCCCGCCAGGCGCACCGGATCTCCGCCCTGCATGGCGATGGCGATCAGGTCCAGATCGGTCCCGCTCTTGCGGCGCAGCTTGCCCAGCACTCCGCCGCTGCTGCCGGCCGTGGGATCCCAGGAAACGCCGATGGACAGGTGGGTCACTCCGTCCAGGTCGGCCGGACCGTCTTCCTTGGTGAGCGTGATCATGTGTGCGCATCCTTTGTTGATGGAACTACAACACGCAGAGTGTGCCTGGCGCCCTTTTGGTTCCACATGACGGGTCCGTTCACGTCGACGATCCGCTTCGACCACCATCGAAAGCTTTGTGGTGCGCACCTCTGCGACGGAGGCTGGCAAGGCCAGTTGACAGTCACAAGGGGGAAACATGAGATTCCATCGGTCTGCCCTGATCTCCACGGCCATGGCCGCCTTGGCGCTGGGGACCGCCACGGCCCTGGCGGCGCCGGCCTCGGCCGCACCCAACACCACGCCGCAGAAGGTCTGCGGAAGCGCCTACAAGACGGTGAACTCCGCTGCCGTCGGTTCTCTGGGCACCGTCTACCTGACGTACAACGCCTCCAACGGCAAGAACTGCGTCGCGACCATCCGCAGCAACCCGGGCACCGCCGTGGACATGTCCACCTGGATCTACGTGCCCGACACCGACCAGGGCGCCAACGACTTCGGGCAGTACACGTCGTACGCGGGACCGGCGTACGTCTACGGCAAGGGCCACTGCATCGACTGGGGCGGCAGCATCTCCAACGTGACCGTACAGGTGACGGGCTCCAACTGCGCCGCCCTCAAGGAGCACCGGGTCACCTCGACTCGCTGAGCCACTCAACTCCGGCGTCGCATGTCCGACCTGCCTCTCCGATCAGGGCCTCTTGACAGCTCGCGGCCACCGAATCCGGCGAGCGTCAAGAGGCCCTGCTGCCGACGGGGGCGCGGAGTGGCCGTCGTCGTCAGCGGAGCACCAGGAGGCGGTGGGATACGAAGTGCGATGTCGCCCAGGTCTCGGCCGGTGAGGGGCGCCAGCCCCAGGCCTGTAGTGCTCGGTAGGACTCCATGTCGCAGCGGTCCACCAGGGTGACGCCGACGGCGCCGGTGTGGGCGCGGAGCAGCCGTTTCTGCAGGCGTCGGGCGAGGTTCCAGTCGCGGGTCTGGTCCTGAGTGCGCACCCGGCGCTCTACGAGGATGTCGGCGATCGCGAAGAGCCCGTCGACGGCGGCGACGTCGAGGAGGTCCTCCGGAAGGTGCCCGTCGAGGTCCCGCCACCAGGACCCGGCGCGGTGCACGGGGAAGCCGTAGGCACATGCCGTGAGGTCCCTCGCACCGGAGGGGCCGACCGCCTCCGCCACGAGCAGTTCGAACCCCGGCCGCCGTACATGGTCGGCAAGCCGTTGCTGAAAGGCGGTGCACCGGTCCCGGCCCGACGGGCCCACGTTGGCCGGCTCCCGTGGAGCGCACGACGAGGTGCGTTCGTACAACTCGTCGAGTTCCCACATCCGGTCGTCGACCTGCCGCCTGTTCAGCGGCCGGACGAACTCGCCCTCCTCGGGCGGCGCTCCACGCCGGCGGGAGTGCGGTACCGAGTCATCGGAAGCGATCGGATGTCGCCCCACCGGACGGGGACGGCTGGTCGCCGGGTGGCCCGGCACGTGCACGGTCATGGGGCAAACCTTGCTCCGCAACCGGACAAGATCCGGCTCGGCGTCGTCGTTCACCGAGAACGGTGCAGCGCCTGGGGCCGGCACACGAGGAACCCTCGGTGCGTTCGAGCCTACGCCCCCCTGTCCGGGGCGTGTCCGAGAGCACGAGAACGCGCCAAGGGAAGGCCGGCCGGGAGGCGACGCCGTTGCCGGGCGGATGAATCCGGCATGTGCGGGCATGCACTGGACGACGCGGTCGACGAACCGGACTGCGGTGGTCTGGCGGGGCCTTTTCGGGGCATCCGCGTCACGGCAGCGGCCGAAGCGGGTCGAACCGAGGGCTGACGCCCCACGACCGAGCAGGGCAGGAAAGGACACCACCACCGTGACCATGGATGCCTGCGGGCCCTCGGCCCCGGACGCGAGGACGGCCCGGACGTCAGCCGCTCCCGGCGGCACCGCACCGCGGCCCACCTCGCGCGCGGTGACCACCGAGGCCGACGAGTCGACAGCGCCGTACAGCCCGCACATCCAGCCGCACCTCGGCGTACCGCATCGTGAGTCCCATGTCCGCTGACCCCGTCCCCGGCGAGACCCGCCCCGCCGTCCGCCCCGTGCCCCGGGCCCGGCCGCATGCCGCCTGGTGGCCGGCGCTGCGGCGCACGCCGGTGTCGTTGTGGAACGACGACATCTCGGACTTCGCGGCGGCCCTGACGTACTACGCGATCCTCGCGGTGCTGCCCGCTCTGCTGGTGGCGGTCCTCGCGTTCGGTCTGATCAGTCCGGGCACGGCCCGGGAGTTCGTCACGCAGGTCACCGCCTACGCGCCCGCCGAGTCGGCGGTGGCGCTGCACGCCGCCCTGTCCCGGATGCTGGGCGTGGACGGCGGCGCGTGGCCGCTGCTGGTGGTCGGCACCGTGAGTGCGCTCTGGTCGGCCTCCAGCTACCTCGCCGTCTTCCGCCGTGCGCTGCACCGTATGCACCGGATCGAGGACAGCCGTTCGCCGCTGCGCCGGGCCCACCGCATCGTGCTCACCGCGTTCGGGCTGCTCGTCCTGCTGCTGACCGGTTCCCTGGCCCTGCTGCTGACGGGGCCTCTCGCCGAGGATCTCGGCCGGGTGTTCGGGCTGGGCGCGACGGCGGCCTGGGGGTGGAGCGTGCTGCGCTGGCCGCTGCTGCTGTGCCTGGTGGCGCTGCTGATCCTCGTGGTCTTCCACACCGGTCCGGTCGCGGCACGCCGACGCGCGCACAGTCTGCCCGGCGGTGTCCTGGCCGCCGTGCTGTGGCTGGCCGTCTCCACCGGTTTCGCGCTGTACGCCTCCACCCTGAGCACGTACAGCAGGCTGTACGGCTCTCTCGCCGGAGCCGTCGTCTTCCTGATCTGGCTGTGGCTTTCCAACCTCGCGCTGCTCGGCGGCGCGCAGTTCACCGCCGAGCTGAGCAAGGACGCCGCGGGCCTCCTCGGTACCGGTATTGGCCCGGACGGCAGGCCTTCCACGGCCCCCTCGGGGGCGTGACCCGACCCCTGACCGGGGACAGAGTCGGTCAGTTCGCTGCGGGGGCCTCCGCGGAGCCGGCGTCCTGGGTGGCGGCCCACGAGGCGAGCAGACGTAGGCCCTCCTCGGAGGGGGAGCCCGGTTCGGCGGTGTAGATCGTGAGGGTGAGGCCGGGTTCGGCGGCCATCTCCAGACCTTCGTAGGCGAGGGTGAGATCGCCGACGGCGTGGTGGTGGAAGCGTTTGGTACCGGTGCCGTGGTGGCGGACGTCGTGGGCGCCCCAGCGGGTACGGAAGTCGTCGCTGCGGGTGGACAGTTCACCGACGAGGTCGTGGAGGTCCTTGTCGTGGGCGTTGCGACCGGCTTCGGTGCGCAGGATGGCGACGGAGATGTCGGCCGCCCAGTCCCAGTCGGGGTAGAAGCGGCGGGATGCGGGGTCGAGGAAGTTGAAGCGGGCCAGGTTCGCCTGGTTGTGGGGGGTGGCGTAGACGTCGGCGTAGAAGGCGCGGGCGAGTTGGTTGGTGGCGAGGATGTCCATACGGCCGTTGCGGACGAAGGCAGGACCGGCGGTGACGGCGTCCAGGACCCATTGCAGGCTGCGGTGGGCCTTCCACTGCGCGGAGCGGCGTCGGGGTCGTGTGAGGGTGTCGGAACCGTCGGCCGCGTGGGCGAGGTTGAGCAGGTGCGCGCGTTCGGCGTCGTCGAGCCGCAGGGCCCGGGCGAGGGCTTCCAGGACGGCCGGGGAGGCGCCGGCGAGGTTGCCGCGCTCGAGTTTGGAGTAGTACTCCACGCTCATGTCCGCCAGGGCCGCGACCTCGCTGCGGCGCAGGCCCGGCACCCGGCGCCGGCTGCCCGAGGGCAGGCCCGCCTGCTCGGGGGTGATCTTCGCTCGCCGCGAGGTCAGGAACTCGCGGACCTCTGCTTGGTTGTCCACGCGTTCGACGGTACGTCCCGTGCGGGACCGTAGGAGTGTACTGGCAGTACACCCTTTGACGGTGCCTCGCTACGCGTGCCGGCAGCGGGTTACCTGGATGACGTGGTGCTGTTCCCCCGGCCGCGAGCCGGCGAGCGGGACGCCACCCGGCTCTGCACCCGGCGACGGCCGTCTCCCCGGTATCGCCCCGGCACGCGAAGGACTCCCCATGCGCGGCGCAATGATCTACGCCCCCCGTGACATCCGCTTCGAGACCCTGGACGACCCCAAGATCCTCGCTCCCACCGACGCGGTCATCCGTACGGCCGTAACCTGCGTGTGCGGCTCGGACCTTTGGCCCTACCGCGGCCTGGAGCCGACCGACGCGCCGCACCCGATGGGGCACGAGTACGTCGGCTTCGTCGAGGAGGTCGGAAGCGAGGTCACGGCGGTCAGGGCGGGCCAGTTCGTCATCGGCTCCTTCGCCACCTCCGACAACACCTGCGCCAACTGCCGCAACGGCTTCCAGTCCAACTGTCTGCACCGCGAGTTCATGTCGACCTGCCAGGCCGACTACGTCCGCATCCCCAACGCCCAGGGCACCCTGGTCGCCACCGACCAGGTCCCGGGCGAGGAGCTGTGGCCGAGCCTGCTGACCGTGTCCGACGTCATGGGCACCGGCTGGTGGGCCGCGGACGCCGCCGAGGTCGGGCCCGGCTCGACCGCCGTGGTCGTCGGGGACGGCGCGGTCGGCCTGTGCGCGGTGATCGCCGCGAAGGAGATGGGCGCGGAACGGATCATCGCCATGTCGCGGCACGAGACGCGGCAGAACCTGGCCCGCGAGTTCGGCGCCACCGACATCGTCAGCGAGCGGGGCGCCGAGGGTGTCGCCCGGGTTCGTGAGCTGACCGGCGGGATCGGCGCGGACAGCGTGCTGGAGTGTGTCGGCACCGAGGAGGCCATGCACCAGGCCCTGCGCTGCGCCCGGCCGGGCGGCAACGTGGGCTTCGTCGGCGTGCCCCACGGCGTCGCCGTGGACGGACAGGAGCTGTTCTTCTCCCATGTCGGCCTGCGCGGTGGCCCGGCCCCCGTCCGTCGCTACCTGCCCGACCTCGTCGACCGCGTCCTGTCCGGCGCGATCACGCCGGGCAAGGTCTTCGACCTCACGCTGCCGCTCGACCAGGTCGCCGAGGGCTATGCGGCGATGGACGAGCGCCGAGCCATCAAGACCCTCCTCAAGCCCTGACCCGCGAGGATGCCGGGCGACCTCGCGTCCTACGCGCATGGGGAACCTCGCCCTCCTCCTGAAGGCCCCCAGGGCATCCGTGCACCCCACGACCCGATCACCCGATCACAGGACACACGGACACACGGACACACGGAAAGAGTCCTCCATGCCCCACCCCGCCGCGGCCGCGTCGGGCAAGCTGCCCCCTGTCGTGTGGGTGCTCGCCGGCGGCACCTTCCTGATGGGCACCACCGAGTTCGTCATCGCCGGCATCCTCCCGGACATCGCCCCCGACCTCGGCGTCTCCGTCTCCCACGCCGGATTGCTGATCACCGCCTTCGCCGTCGGCATGATCGTCGGCGGGCCGGCCATGTCCCTGGCGACCCTGCGCCTCCCACGACGCCTCACTCTCGTACTCGCGCTGTCGGTCTTCGCCGCCGGCCACGTCGTCGCGGCTCTCACCAGCTCCTTCACCGTCGCCATGGCCGCCCGGTTCGTCACCGCGCTGGCCACCGGCGCGTTCTGGGCCGTCGGCTTCGTCATCGCCACCGCCGCCGCGGGTCCCGCCGACGCCACACGGGCGGTGAGCGTCATGATGGGAGGCCTGACCCTGGCCAACGTCGTCGGCGTCCCGGCCGGCTCACTGGCCGGACACATCACCGGCTGGCGCGGACTGTTCTGGACCCTCGCCGCGCTCGCCGCGCTCGCCGCCGCCACGATCGGACGCTTCCTCCCTCGAACGGAGCAGCGCGCCCGGGTTTCGGTGCGCGGTGAGATCCGGGCACTGCGCCAGGGGAGGCTGTGGCTGGCGCTGGCCGCCGCCGTTCTGATCATGGGTGGTGTGCTGGCCGCCTACACGTACATCACCCCACTGCTGACCGACCGGGCCGGCATCCCCGCCGGAGCCGTGCCGCTGGTCCTGGTCGCCTTCGGGGCCGGCGCGCTGGGCGGCACCTTCGTCGGCGGCCGGTTCGGCGACCGCCGTCCCATGTCCACGACGATCCCGGCCTCCGCGGCGACCGCGCTTCTCCTGCTCGCGCTCATCCCGCTGTCCGCGAGCCCGGCAGCCGCCGTCGTCCTGATCTTCCTCATGGCGCTCACCGGGTTTACGATCAACCCGGTCGTCACCGCCCTCGCGGTCCGTTTCGCCGGTGACGCGCCCACCCTCACCTCGGCACTGACCACGTCCGCCTACAACACCGGCATCGCCGCCGGCTCCGCACTCGCCGGACAGGCCCTCGACTCCTCCCTCGGCGTGACCGGCCCCGCCCTGGTAGGAACCGTCTTCACCGGGCTGACCCTGCTGCCGCTGATCGCCCTCGCCGTGACGGCCAAGCGCGACGTGACCCGCATCGTCACCCACAGCGCCGGCGAAGTCCGGATCCCCGCAGCGAGGGAGAACGGTGCAGCGACACGGGCACGGTCCTGACCTCGGCCCCAGCAGGGCATCTTCCGTGAAGTCACCGGCCACGCCATGAGCGCCATCCCACGGCTCAAGAAGATCGTCGACGAACGCGACTCCACCGAAGACCCACCCCCGTACAACCACACCACCACCCCAAGGAAGATCAACATGGAGCACGTCAACTCGACCCCCACCGCCAAGGCACCGGCCGAGCGGTTCACCGGGGACGTCTACCTCAACATGATCGACACCCCGAGCGAACCCGCTCGTCTGACCGCTGCCCTGGTCCGCTTCACCCCCGGCGCGCGCACCAACTGGCACAGGCACGCAGGCGGCCAGACCCTCTATGTCACCGACGGCACCGGACTGGTCGGCACCCGCGACGGCAACGTCGTGCGCGTGAGCGCCGGCCACACGGTCAAGTGCCCCGCGGGCGAGGAGCACTGGCACGGCGCCACCGACAGCACGTTCATGGCGCACATCGCCATGGTCGTCGGCAACGCCGACGGCGACGGCACCACATGGCTGGAGCCCGTCACCGACGAGCAGTACGCCGACGCCGTGAACGGCAGCCGCTGACCCAGGTGTCACGGCAGGGCGCACCGATGCCGGAACCTTTGAGCGGCGCCGGCGCCCCGCATGCGAGCCGGCGCCTCAGACCGCACGCTGGTGCCATGACCAGCACGCAGTCCATCGTGATCTACCCGCCCGCCGAAGACGGAGGACGGCGAGTACGGATGGGCGAGCGGTTCGTCGGGATGGCGTACGGGCTGCTGGACATCGTCGAGTTCCTGCGCCTCGCGGGCCTGGAGAGCACCGACGAGACGTGGGTACGGCAGTCGGGTTCGATCGAGTGGCGGGGCGGCGGGCCCGACATGTGGGAGCACTGAGCCTCGCACGCCCGTCGTCGAGGCCCTCAGGTCCGCTCCGCGGGGCATTGTCAGTGGTGGCAGGCAGGATGACCGGCATGACAACACCTGCAGCAGTGATCACGGATGCCGCCGCCTACGCCCAGGCGGTCGAAGAGGCGGTGAAGGCAGCCGCCGCCTACTACGCGGGCGGGACGTCGGCACTCGACGACGACGCCTACGACCGTCTGGTGCGTGGCATCGCCGCGTGGGAGGCCGACCATCCCGAGCAGGTGCTGCCCGACACTCCGACGGGGAAGGTCGCCGGCGGCGCGGTGGAGGGCGATGTCCCGCACACGGTGGCGATGCTGAGTCTGGACAACGTGTTCTCGCCCGAGGAGTTCACGGCCTGGACGGCCTCGCTCGCCCGGCGCATCGGCCACGACGTCGAGCGGTTCAGTGTCGAGCCGAAGCTGGACGGTCTCGCGGTCGCCGCCCGCTACACCCACGGACGCCTGAGACAGCTGATCACCCGCGGCGACGGGACGGCCGGTGAGGACGTCTCGCACGCGATCGGCACCATCGAGGGGCTGCCGGACGAACTCGCCGAGCCGGTCACCGTCGAGGTGCGCGGCGAAGTCCTCATGACGACCGCCCAGTTCGAGCACGCCAACGAGACGCGTACCTCGCACGGCGGGCAGCCGTTCGCCAACCCGCGCGGCGCGTCCGCCGGCACCCTGCGTGCCAAGGAGCGCGCCTACACGGTGCCGATGACGTTCTTCGGCTACGGCCTGCTGCCCCTGCCCGACACCGGGACCGAGCTCGCCGCGCGGCTGGGCGAACTCGCGCACAGCGACCTGATGGCGCAGGCCGCCGCGTACGGGATCAACACCACCGCCACCACCGCGGTGCCCGGCATCACCGCCGACACCGTCGAACGGGTGCTGGCCCGGGTGCAGGAGATCGCAGCGCTGCGGGCCGAGCTGCCGTTCGGGATCGACGGAATCGTCATCAAGGCCGACCTGGCCGCCGACCAGCAGGCCGCGGGGTCGGGTTCGCGGGCTCCGCGCTGGGCCATCGCCTACAAGCTGCCGGCCGTCGAGAAGATCACCCGGCTGCTGGAGGTGGAGTGGAACGTCGGCCGTACCGGCATCATCGCCCCGCGTGCCGTCCTGGAGCCGGTCGAGATCGACGGCGCCACCATCACCTACGCCACCCTCCACAACCCGGCCGACATCACCCGCCGTGACCTGCGGCTGGGCGACCAGGTCATGGTGCACCGGGCCGGTGACGTCATCCCCCGTATCGAGGCTCCCGTCGCCCACCTGCGCACCGGTGACGAACAGCCCATCGTCTTCCCGGACGTGTGCCCGCGCTGCGGGTCCGGCATCGACACCAGCGAGCAGCGCTGGCGCTGCGAGAACGGACGCAACTGCCACCTGGTGGCCGCCCTGTCCTACGCGGCCGGCCGCGACCAGCTCGACATCGAGGGCCTCGGCCACACCCGGGTCGTCCAGCTGGTCGACGCCGGTCTCGTCACCGACCTCGCCGACCTGTTCGCCCTCACCCGCGAGCAGTTGCTGGGCCTGGAGCGGATGGGCGAGACCAGCACCGACAACCTCCTGGCGGCGATCGGCGCGGCCAAGGACCAGCCGCTGTCCCGGGTGCTGTGCGCGCTCGGCATCCGCGGCACCGGCCGCTCCATGTCCCGCCGTATCGCGAGGCACTTCGCCACCATGGACGGCATCCGGGCCGCGGACGCCGAGGCGATGCAGCAGGTGGAGGGCATCGGCACCGAGAAGGCCCCGTCGATCGTCGCCGAACTCGCCGAACTCGCCCCGCTCATCGACAAACTCGCTGCCGCCGGGGTGAACATGACCGAACCCGGCGCCACTCCCCCGTCGACGGCCGCCTCGACCGAGTCCGCGGACGCCGAGGGCGCGATGGGTGGACCGCTGGCCGGGATGACGGTCGTGGTCACCGGCGCGATGACCGGCGCTCTGGAGAAGCTCAGCCGCAATCAGATGAACGAGCTGATCGAGCGGGCCGGCGGCCGCTCGTCCTCCAGCGTCTCCAAGAAGACCACCCTGGTCGTCGCCGGGGAAGGCGCGGGATCGAAGCGGGCCAAGGCCGAGACCCTCGGTGTCCGACTGGCCACCCCGGACGAGTTCGCCACCCTGGTCGCCGACTTCATCGGGTGATCCCTCTCCAGGAGGTGTGCCTCAGATCACTCCGGCAGGGGTGAGGGGCCGGGAACAGTCCGGGGCGGTTGACCGTTCATCCAATCGTGGCTGCGGAGGGGACAGTGTCCCCGGGCCTCACCTTCCGCCCATGGGGACGATCGTTCGGCTGAAGCCCCATGGAGCATCCCGCCGAGAGGCGACCGCCCTCCGCACGCCACCGCCTAGCGGCCCCGGCTGGTCTCCCCCGTCCAGCCGGGGCCTTTCTCACGGCCGGGGCCGGATCCCGTGGTGCGCTCGCCGGGTTGGGAGCCGGCCCCCACGACGGTGACCGTCGCCTCCGTCCGTACGCCGAGGCCCGAGCCGGTGGCCGACAGCGCGGCGCCGGTCAACAACCCCGACGCCAGGAGGGCTGCCAGCGCGGCACCGGCAGCCGTCCTGTCACGCATTCAGCTCGCCTGCCCGGGGACCTGCTTGTCGGCGTCGACGATCGCCCGCCGGGTGATCGCGCTGGTGAACGTGACGGTGCCGACCTTGAACGGACTGCCCGCCACGGCCTTGACCACCACGGTGCGCTCGCCGAGGAACCGCAAGGTCTTCCTGTCGAAGATCCACTCGGTGCGCTCGCCGTCGGTGTCGTTCTGCCGGGCGATCGCGATCCCGTGCCGGCCGGTGGCGTCGACCGCGTCGTCCACCGAGACGACGCCGGGGATCTTGGCCGCGGCCTTGTAGAGGGCGGCGCTGATCGCGGCGGGCGGGTAGCTCTCGGTCAGCAGATCGCCGATGGCGACGAACGCCGCATGGTCGCGCGGGACTTCGGGGTCGCGGTTGGCGTCCGAGGCACGGTAGATCCGCCGCAGCAGCGTGCCGGGGTCGGTGGGCAGCTGGGCCAGGGCGTTGTAGGCCCCGCTCAGCGGTATGTCGCTCGAGAGGGTGATGCCCTTGTCGCCGGTCTGTCCGGCCTCGATCAGCCAGCCGTCCTTGCCGTCGAGGGAGTTCCAGACCTGGCGGGAGTGCAGCTGCTGGCTGACGACCGTGGTCTTGTCGCCGACCGTACGCGGGTAGGTGCTCGCCACTTTGGAGGCGATGTAGATGTACTGGCCCTCGCGCGGCGTGGGCGTCGAGGCGTCGGCGGCCGCCAGGGAGATGCGGTCGAGGAGCCGGGGGGCGCCCTTGGCGTCGGCGACTCCGACCTGGGTGGTCAGTGCGGGGCCGGTGGCCAGGGGGGTCCTGCCGCCGTCGGAGCCGCTGCCCGTGAGGGCGAGACCACCGACGACCGCGCCGGCCAGGGCGAGGGCCGCGGCGGGCACCAGGATCGTACGGCGCAGGAACGGGTTGGGCCGTTTCGGGGGCGCTGCCGGGGAGGTGCGGAGGTCTTCGTGGATCCGGGCCATCAGCTGCTCCTTGTGGAACTGGTGGCGGCCCGCCGGCAGATCCCGCTCGGCGGAGGGCAGCAGACTCTGCGTCTCCGTCCACTCAGCCGGGTGCGGCTGGTGGGAGGGGCTGGCGTTCATCGGTTTCCTTCCTGTGCGGACCGGACCGCGTATCCGCGATCACCTGTTGTCTGCCGGTTCGTGCGGGTAGGTTCCCGTTTTTCTCGCGCGAGTTGAGTGTCGGTGAGTCTGCGCAGCTTGCCGCGGGCGCGGGAGAGGCGGGAGCGGACGGTGCCGACCGGGATACCGAGGACGCGGGCCGCCTCGGCGTACTCCATCCCCTCGCACAGGCACAGGGTCAGGACCTCGCGCTCAGGGCGCTTGAGCAGGCTCAGGGCGGCCACCGTGGCAGCGATCCTGCGCCGGTCGTCCAGACGTCCGACGGTCTCCTCGGCATGGTCCTGGACCTGCTCCTCGGCGGCGTTCGCGGCGGCCGCGGCGCTCGCCGCGTTGCGGTAGCGGCGATTGCTGCGGTACTGGGAGCGGGCGACGTTGGTGGCGATGCCCAGCAGCCACGGCCGCAGGGAGCCCCCTTCGGCCTCGACCGAGGCGCGGCGCCGCCACGCCTCCATGAACGTGGCCGACATGACGTCCTCGGCCGCGGACCAGTCGGCGGTCAACCGGAAGGCATGGTTGTAGACCGCGCGGGCGTACTCGTCGAAGAGTTCCGCGAAGGCATCCGGATCTCCGTTTCGTACCCGCGTTCGCATATCTGTGATCACGTTCTGAACTGACCGACGGTGCGGACCAGTTCCCGTGAGCTATGTCACAGGTGGCGCACAAGCACCCTGCCTTCGACGACGGCCACGACACGTGCACCAGAGGTGCCGCCTACGCCACCCATCCGACCAATTCGTCAACTCACCGCCAGGTACGCCCCATTGACAGGGCATCACACCTCCTCAATCATCAGACATCCGATGAATTGGGAGCCGCCATGAGTACTCCTCCAAGACGTCAGGTTCTGGGCGCGGCAGCAGGCATCACCACCGCCGCCGTCCTCCCCCTCAGCACCGCCACATCCGCGCACGCGGCCCAACCGGTCGACCGGCACCCCGAGCCGTGGGCCTCCGTCCCCGACCCCGTGCCCGTCCCGCTCGACGCCCTCTACGACAACGACGGCATCGACACCACCTCCGCACGCGGCGGCGACTTCGACGGTTCGGGCTACACCTTCCCCGGCGAGGAACTCGCCGTAGGGCCCGTCGAGGTCGACGGCATCCCCTTCGTGTTCCCGTCCTCGGCGGCCGGCGCCAAGAACAACGTCGTCGCCCTCGGTCAGCGAATCGAACTGCCCAAGGGCCGCTACCTGTCGGCGCACTTCCTCACCGCGGGCAGCTACGGAAGCGCCTCCGGCACGGCCACCGTGCACTACGCGGACGGATCGACCACGACGGCCGCTCTCGGTGGCGCCGACTGGTACTCGGCGGGCGGCTCACTGTCCGCCCAGTACCGCTACACCCCGGACGGCGCCAAGGACGCGCACAGCGTCGGGATCGGCACGGCGGAGGTGTGGATCGACCCGCAGCGGGAGGCGATCGCGCTCACCCTGCCGGTCACCAACTCGCCGCAGCCGAACAAACCTTCCCTGCACGTGTTCGCCCTCTCCCTGCAACCCGTCGCCCAGGGACGGGCGTTGGCGCTGCGCAACGCCCGCTCCACGAACTCCCTGATGGACTCCACGGGCGCGCAGAGCGTCGAGGCGACCGTCGTCAACGCGGGCACCGTCCCGATCCTGGCCGGGGACGGGGTGTCCGTGGCCGTCGAGGTGCCCGGGGCCCGCACGGTGGAGCCGGCCCGGGTCCGGCGCCTGACCCCCGGCGAGCAGGCCCGCGTGCGCGTCGGCATCCGCAACCGTCGGGGCGTGGTTCCGGGGACCGTTCAGGACGGGTCGGTGACCGTCACCGGCCGCGGTGCCCGCGCCGCCTCCCAGCAGAGCCGCCTGAAGCTCGGCGTGGCCGACTACCTGCCCACCGAGGCCTCCCTCTCCGGTCACCAGGCGCCGTACTGGTTCCAGGACGCCAAGTTCGGCATCTTCATCCACTGGGGCGTGTACTCGGTGCCCGCCTGGTCACCGGTGGGCAAGCAGTACGCCGAGTGGTACTGGAACCACATGCAGGACCCGGCCAACGCGGTGCACTCCTACCATCGGCAGACCTACGGGGAGGACTTCGCCTACGACGACTTCATCCCGCGCTTCACCGCCGAGAAGTTCGACCCGCGCGCCTGGGTGGAGCTGTTCCGCGACGCCGGCGCGCAGTACCACGTCCTGACCTCCAAGCACCATGAGGGATTCGCGCTCTGGGACACCAAGGTCTCGGACCGCAACGCCGTGAAGATGGGCCCGAGACGGGACCTGGTCAAGGAGCTCTTCGACGCCTCCCGCCGTTACGCACCCGAGCTGCACCGCGGGCTCTACTTCTCGATGCCGGAGTGGTTCAACCCCGACAGCCCGTGGATGGGCCACGCCCCGCGCAATCCGTACACCCTCCAGCCGGTGCCGTACACCGGCTACGCCGCCGGCAAGGACTTCGTCCGGGACTACCAGGCCCCGCAGATGCTGGAGTTGATCCACGGCTACGATCCCGAACTCATCTGGTGCGACATCGGCGGCGCGAACGACAGCCTCCATGTGCTCGCCGAGTACTTCAACCACGCCAAGAACCGGGCCCGCCCGATCGACGTCACGGTCGACGACCGCTCGGGCATCGCCTTCCACGACTTCACCACACCCGAGTACACGACGTACGAGAACACGGTCGTCGCCAAATGGGAGTCGAGCCGCGGCCTGGACCCCTTCAGCTACGGCTACAACCAGGCGACCCCGGACAACGCCTACATGACGGCCGAGGAAGTCGTGCGCAGTCTCGTCGACATCGTCTCCAAGAACGGCAACTTCCTGCTCGACATCGGCCCACGCGCCGACGGCACCATCCCGGAGATCATGCAGACCCGGCTGCGGGAGACGGGCCGGTGGCTGCGCACCAACGGCGAGGCGATCTACGACACGACATACTGGTCACGCATGGCGCAACTCGGCGACGATCTGCGGTTCACCGTCCGCCCCAACCACGCCTTCTACATCCATTCACTCGCCGAGCCGGGCGCCAGGCTCCGCGTCGAGGCGCCGGTACCCGTCCGCGGCGGCGACAAGATCACCCTCCTCGGCCACGACCGGCCACTGTCGTGGACCACGAGCAAGGGCGCACTGGTCATCGACGTACCCGAAGCCGCGCGCTCGGCGGGCCGGTACGTTTGGGTCTTCAAGGTGGCCTGACGCCCCTGACCGTACGACTCCGCCGATCGGCGAGCCGAGTCGCGAGAGCCCCGGGAGGCTGTTTCTCCTCCCGGGGCTCTCGCACTACGACGGGCCGCAGGCCCGGATTTCTCGGCTCGCGTCACCAATAGTGGCGACGGCCCGCGACCGCGTGACCCGTGGAACCCATGATCCAAAGGACGGCTCCGACCACGGTCAGGATGAGGCCGAGGGTCCACAGGATCGAGACGCCGGTGAGGAAGCCGATGACAAGCAGGATGATACCGATGGCGAGCATGACGTACCTCCCGAAGTTGCCTGACGTGTCTTCTCCCGGATGCCCCCAAGTGGCAACATCACCCCTGGCCGTCCGTCAGCGCGATACGAACCGTGATGCACTTGCCGGCCGTCATCTGCCGGGCCTCGAAGCCCACGGCGAGGGCTTTCACGATCTCCAGGCCGTGCTGGCCCACCCGGTTGGCGTCTGCGGTCCGGGCCTCGGGCAGCCCCGGGTGGGAGTCCCACACCTGGACCTCCACCGCCTCACCGGTGATCCTCAGCACCATTATGACCGGGCCGGGCGCGTACTTGTAGGCGTTGGTGACCAGCTCGCTCACCACCAGCTGGACCACTTCCCGCACGCGCGCGGAGACCGCCACAGCGTGTCCGGCCTGGCGGGTGAGGAAGTCCGCGGCCAGGTGCCGGGCACGGGCGATGCACGTTCCGTCACCGTCCAGCGCGACGCTGGTCTCCGGCCCCTGGTCCGACGCCGTGGTCTTCGCCTCCCTCACAGCGAGATCCCTGGCCGCTGTCTTCAACGCCGCTGATCTGGCGCCGAATCGCGAGTCGCCCCTCTGCTACCGATGGCTGCGCCACGCACATGAGTCACACGTATCCTTCACACAGCAGCTCGGGCCAACGCTTCAGTGTGCCAGTCCCAACGTCCTGTTCGAGGGAGAAATGACCGACGTCGACCCCACTGGGCGCCCCGGCCGACTGTCGGCCACCCCCACCGTCATCGACGGCATCCACGTGATCACCCTTGCCGGGGAGATCGACCGGGACACCGCCCAGGTGCTGCGCCAGGCCCTGCCGCGGCCCGATGCCCCGCGTCTCCGCGTCGTGGTCGACCTCGAACACGTCACGTTCCTGGACTCCACGGGCATCAACATCTTCATCTCGACCCACAACACCCTCGCCGAGGCCGACGGTTGGCTGCGACTGGCCGCCCCCACCGCGTCCGTACTCCGCGTCCTGCAGATCGTGGGCATCGACACCGTCATCGACTGCTGCCCGACCCTGCACCAGGCCCTGACGACCTGACGAGTGCCTTGGGCCCGGTCGGCCCCGCCACCACCGACCCCTGCGGAGCCGTGGAGCACCTGACCCGCACGGCCTACGCGTCCTCGTGCCCGCGCAGCACGAGCAGCGATCGCGCCTCGACCTCCACGTCGCTGCCCGCCTTGATCAGCGGCCTGAACTCGGTGTACGGGATGGCCGTGTCCACCTCGACCGCCCACCAGGGGCCGAGTTCGTCGGGCACCGTGAAGGTGAGGGCCTGACTGTGGGCGTTGACCAGGAGCAGGAAGGAGTCGTCCTGCACGGGCAGGCCCCGCAGATCCGGTTCGGTGATGGCCTTGCCGTTGAGGTGCACCATGAGGGAACGCGCGAACCCGGTGTCCCAGTCGTTGTCCGTCATCTCCTGCCCACCGGGGGTGAACCACCCGATGTCCTTCGACTCCGTTTCGCTCCCCCGCGGGACGCGCCCCTTGAAGAAGCGCCGTCGGCGGAACACCGGATGGTCGCGGCGCAGGGCGATCAACTTGCGGGTGAACTCGAGCAGTTCGCTTCCCTCCGCGGCCCTCTCCCAGTCGATCCACGTCAACTCGTTGTCCTGGCAGTACGCGTTGTTGTTGCCCTGCTGGGTTCGGCCGAGTTCGTCGCCGTGGGAGATCATGGGCACACCCTGGGAGAGCAGCAGGGTGGCCAGCAGGTTGCGCTGCTGACGGGCGCGGAGCGCGAGGACGCTGCGGTCCTGGGTGGGGCCCTCGACGCCGCAGTTCCAGGAGCGGTTGTGATCCTCGCCGTCGCGGTTGTCCTCGCCGTTGGCCTCGTTGTGCTTGCCGTCGTACGAGACCAGGTCGCGCAGGGTGAAACCGTCGTGCGCGGTGACGAAGTTGACCGAGGCGAAGGGCCGGCGGCCGTCGCTCTGGTACAGGTCGGCGGAACCGGTCAAACGGGAGGCGAACTCTCCCAGCGTGCCGCCCTCACCGCGCCACAGGTCACGTACCGTGTCGCGGTACTTGCCGTTCCATTCGGTCCACAGCGGCGGGAAGTTGCCGACCTGGTAGCCGCCCTCGCCGACGTCCCACGGCTCGGCGATCAGTTTCACCTGGGAGATGACCGGGTCCTGGTGGACGAGGTCGAAGAACGACGACAGCCGGTCCACCTCGTGGAACTGCCGTGCCAGGGTGGCGGCAAGGTCGAAGCGGAAGCCGTCGACATGCATGTCGGTCACCCAGTACCGCAGTGAGTCCATGATGAGCTGAAGGGTGTGCGGGTGGTTCATCCGCAGACTGTTGCCCGTACCGGTGGTGTCCCAGTAATAGCGCGGGTCCTCCGGGGAGAGCCGGTAGTAGGCCGCGTTGTCCAGCCCTCGCAGCGACAGCACCGGCCCGAGATGGTTGCCCTCGGCGGTGTGGTTGTAGACGACGTCCAGGATCACCTCGATACCGGCCTCGTGCAGGGTCTTCACCATGGCCCGGAACTCCTGGACCTGCTCGCCCCGCTGGCCCGACGAGCCGTAGGCGTTGTGCGGGGCGAAGAAGCCGATGGTGTTGTATCCCCAGTAGTTCGACAGGCCCTTGTCCACCAGGGCGTGGTCCTGCACGAACTGGTGCACCGGCATCAGCTCGACCGCGGTGACGCCCAGCTTGACGAAGTAGTCGATCATGGCCGGGTGAGCCAGCGCCGCGTAGGTGCCGCGAATCGACTCGGGTATCGCCGGGTGGGTGTTCGTCATGCCCTTCACGTGGGCTTCGTAGATCACGGTCTCGTTGTACGGAGTCCGCGGCGGGTGGTCACTGCCCCAGTCGAAGTACGGATTCACCACGACCGACTTCGGCATGTACGGGGCGGAGTCCAGGTCGTTGTAGCGGTCGGTGTCCTGGAAGTGGTAGGGGAACAGCGCCTCGTTCCACTCGACGTGGCCCTCGATCGCCTTGGCGTAGGGATCCAGCAGCAGTTTGTTCGGGTTGCAGCGCTCACCGGACTCCGGCCGGTACGGCCCGTGCACCCGAAACCCGTACCGTCGGCCCGGGCCGACGTCCGGCAGGTAGATGTGGTGGACGAAGCCGTCCACTTCCTTCAGCGCGACGCGTTCCTCCGAGCCGTCCTCGTCGAACAGGCACAGCTCGACGCGCTCGGCCACCTCGGAGAACACCGCGAAGTTCGTACCCGCGCCGTCGAAGGTGGCACCCAATGGCGCCGTCTGCCCCGGCCGCGCGCCGACCTCCGTGTTCTCCTGCCAGATGCGCATGCCTCACCCTCCCCCGCGCAGCCGGGGGACAGCCGCGCTCGTCTGCTCCCTAGTGCCCCTCCAATCAGCGAGCATGCAGTGCGAGGTGGGAACGGTACGCGTCCCCTGTCACAGCGAGAACGCCCACCGTGACCGACCTGCCGCGCACTGTCACCAGGGCACTTGTGCGCGGCATGCGGCCGAGCCAAGGGCTTGCGCGTCAGGGTGCGGAAGGAACGGCGCGGGCCAGAAGCTCCAGGTCCCCGTAGAGGGCGGCATGGAGTGCAGCGGCGAGTTCGCGGGCCCGCTCTTCGTTCCGCACCCCGTGCATCATGAAGTACACCGGTCCCGTGTAGGCGCCGAAATCGGCTTCGCGGTTGCGGACCAGGCGGAGGATCGCGTTCCGAATGGCATCGTTGACGACATCGGCAACCGCATGATCCGCGCCGGCGGTGAGAGTGTCCGCCTTCACGGTCCACTGCCGCGGCGCCTCGGATTCGATGGCCACGAAGACGGCGTTGCGCCCCATGGCCTCGCGGTACGCACCCCGGAAGGCCTCGGCGCCCGTGACGTCCGGGATGAGGCGAGCGGGACAAGGAACCGGCAGCGGCTGCACCCGTGCATTCTTTCAACAGGTGACGTTCACTGACATCCGCGAGTCGCTGAAAGGCCACGTCGAGCGGGCATCTTCACCCCTTGGAACCAGCGACCTTCGCGCGAGCAGCCTCATACCACTCGCCAATAATCGTCAACAATTTCGTTGACGACCTTGCGTGGCCGTCGACCGCAGGGCTACGTTCCTCGCCGTACCGCCCCGAAAGGCCGCAGTCGTCAGGGGCGGGTGAGCCGCAAGATGCTGCGGTGCGCCCGGAACGGTCAGGCCGAACGGCTCGCCGTGCGCACCGTTTTGACGGTCACTCGCCTCGGCTCAGCGATCGAAGCGATCGAACGGAGATCGAGCATGCGCACGCTTTCCCGATGGTGCCGGTGGTCGTCGGCCTCCTTCATGACCGCCCTGGCCGCCGCCCTCGCTCTCGTCACCGGGGTGAGCATGGCCCTGGCCGACACGGCGGCCGGCAGCGCGTCGGCGTCCGGATCGGCCACGGCGGTGACCGCGAACACCACTGCTTCCGGGATCGAGCCGGCCATGTCCTGTTCCGGGGTCGGTGCGCTCGACCTGGTGGCCGCCGTGCCCGGCGTACCGTTCGAGGTCACGTCGGCGACCGAAGTGGCCGCCGACGGCAACACCCTGGGCAACTGGGCCCACTGCGACGTCAAGGGCGTGATCGCCCCGCAGATCCACTTCGAGCTGCGCCTGCCGCAGACCGGCTGGCAGGCCGACTACCTGCAGCTCGGCTGCGGCGGCCTGTGCGGCAGTGTCAGTACCGCCGCTGCCGCCGCCTCTTACGGCTGCGTCCCGCTGACCGACGGCGCCTTCGCGGTGGCCTCCAGCGACGAGGGCCACTCCCAGGGCGGCGGACTGTTCTCCACCGACCCCACCCTGCGCGCCGACTTCGGCTACAAGTCGGACCACCTGCTCGCCCAGGTCGCCAAGGTCCTCGTCAAGCACTACTACGGCCGCCCCGCCACCCACTCCTACTTCGACGGCTGCTCCCAGGGCGGCCACCAGGCCCTTACCGAGGCCCAGCGCTACCCGACCGACTTCGACGGCATCGTCGCCGGCGCCCCGGCCAACAACTTCACCGCGCTCAACACCTTCTCGCACGCCTGGACCGCCCAGTCCGTCTTCCTCGACGGCGGCCCGGCCACGATCACCACGGCCGACCTCGCCCCGTTGCACACGGCGGTCCTCAAGGGCTGCGGCGCATCCGGCGACGGGATCATCGCCGACCCGCTGAGCTGCACCTGGGACCCGGCGAGCATCAAGTGCCAGGCCGGGCAGACCTCGACGGCCGCCGACTTCTGCCTCACCGCCGACCAGATCACCACCCTGCGCCGGATCTACGCGGGGCCGACCGACGAACACGGCCAACTCCTGTACCCGGGGTACCAGTTGCGCGGCTCGGAACTGAACTGGGCCGGCATCGTCGTGCCCACGACGGCGACCGGCACCACCGGTGACCAGAACTTCGTCAAGGAGACCATCCGCTACCAGGTCTTCGACGAGACGCACCCCGAACTCACCTACAGGGACGTGAAGTTCACGTCGGCCTACTTCAAGAAGATCATGCGTTCCAACGAGGGTCTGTACGACGCCACCGACCCCGATCTGAGCACCTTCAAGAAGGCCGGCGGCAAGCTGATCCTCTGGCACGGCCTGGGCGACCAGCACATCCCGGCCGTGGGGACCATGGCGTACTACAAGGCCGTACAGAAGGCCATGGGTGGAGCGGCGGCCACCAGCGGCTTCGCCCGGCTGTTCCTGCTCCCGGGCGTCGCCCACTGCGGCGGCGGCCAGGGCCCGGACAAGCTGGACGCGCTGACCGCGATCGTCGACTGGGTCACCAAGGACCGGGCACCGGAGAGTCTGCTGACCAGGACGGTCGACAGCAGCGGCAAGACCACCTCCTCCCGCCCGACCTACCCCTTCCCCCACGTCGCGAAGAACACCACGGGCGGTTCGCCCGACTCCCCCTCCAGCTACACCGCGGTCAAGTCCACGGCCGAGGCCGGCCTGACGCTGAACTGGCTGGGCTCCTTCCGCTCCGGCTACGAGAAGGCCGGCAACTGGGTCCACGGAAAGTGGGTCGTCACCCCGGGCAGGGCATGATCTCACCGAGGCCGACGACGCAGGCCCCGCGCACGCCCTTCGTGGCTGCGCGGGGCCACTTTTTCACCGAGTCAGGTGGCGCAGTTCGTTCTCGTACAGCTCGCCCGGGTCGATTCCCATGCCGGTGAAGTGGCCCGCCAGTTCAAGGGAGAGGATGCCGTGCAGGCGGGTCCAGAAGAGCAGGGCGCGGCGCAGGGCGGGCGGCGATGCGGGATGGCCGGCCGCCCACTGCCGGTGTTCGGCGAGGTGGGATTCGAGCGGGGCGTCGACCCTGATGCCCGCATCGACGCTCACCACGGCGCCGTCCGGTTCGGCGGCGTCCGGTTCGGCGGCCTCCAGAAGGCTCTGCATGATCTCTGAGGCGATCTCGGTGATGTCGTCGGGAGCGTGGTAGCCCGGCACGGGTGTGCCGTAGATGAGGAAGTACCGCTGGGGGTCCTCAAGGGCCCATGTCCGCAGTGCGCGCCCGAGTTCTGCGAGATCCGCACCCGGGGCGGCCGCGGCGCGGACGGTGTCGGCGAGGCTGCGGTAGGCGTCCCGGATCAGCTCGGTGATCAGTTCGTCCCGGCCGGCGAAGTACCGGTAGAGCGCGGGGCCGCTCATGCCCATCTGCTTGGCGATGGCGTTGAGGGACAGCCCCGGAGCACCTGCGGCGGCGATCTGCTCCCAAGCACGCTCCTTCACCTCGGCCCGCAGCCGGGCGCGGTAGCGCTCGCGTGGTGTCTCCTTGCCCGCCACAGTCACGTGCGCGTCCCTTCTCCGCTCTGGTCACCGGCTCCGAGAGAGCCGGACGGCGAGGTACCCCGCCGCACTCATTGAGTTAGACCCTATTACGAACGTTCTTGACTGTCACGCGCACGACTGGTTATAACTTCTAACGAACGCGTCAGCCACTAACTGACGAGGGATCGACGGAGGTCGTCATGAACGCTGGAACACGGGTCGAGGTCGTACTGCCGGGCAAGGTGGAACCGGAAGGGCTTCAGGTACGCCAGGTCGCCGCTCCGGGCGCCGGAGCGGGCCAGGTCGTCATCCGCATGGAGGCGACCGGCGTCTCCTTCGCCGAGCAGCAGATGCGCCGAGGCCGCTACTACGACCAGCCGCCCTTCCCGTTCGTCCCCGGCTACGACCTGGTCGGCACCGTTTCGGAGGCCGGCGAAGGCGTCGATCCCGCTCTGGTCGGAACCCGGGTGGCCGCGCTGCTGAAGGTGGGCGGCTGGGCCAGCCACGTGGTCGTCGACGCCGCCGATGTCGTGCCGGTCCCCAAGGGGATCAGTGCGGCGGAGGCCGAGACCGTGGTGATCAACGGCATCACGGCGTGGCAGATGCTGCACCGCAAGGCTCGCGTCCGTGCGGGGCAGACCGTCCTGGTGCACGGCGCCAACGGCGGCGTCGGCTCCGTACTCGTCCAGCTCGCGCAGGCCGCGGGAGCGAAGGTGATCGGCACAGCGTCCGCGCGCCACCATGCCGCCCTGCGGGAACAAGGGGTTACGCCCATCGACTACCGCACCGAGAACATTCCCGACCGCGTCCGCCAACTCGCCCCGGCCGGCGTGGACGCGGTCTTCGACCACGTCGGCGGCCGCGGCATCGTCGACTCCTGGCGCCTGCTCGCGCCCGGCGGCACGCTCGTCTCCTACGGCAGCGCCTCCACCCGGGACGACGAGGGCTCCAAGCAGTGGCCCGTACTCAAGCTGCTCGGCCGCGTATGGCTGTGGAACACCCTCCCCAACCGCCGCCACGCCTACTTCTTCAACGTCTGGGCCGGCCGCGCCCTCAGCACCGGCCGCTTCCGCGCCCGACTGCGCACGGATCTCACCGAGGTGTTCAACGCACTGCAGCGCGGCGAGATCACCGCCCACATCGCCGCCGAGCTGCCCCTCGCCCAGGCCGCCGAGGCGATGCGACTGGCCGAGTCGGGCACGGTCGCCGGAAAGGTCGTCCTGCATCCCTGAGGGTCCGTGCCCAGCACGTCGCAGATCAGGCTGTTCCGGTACCGCGGTTGTGAGCAGAATCTGCGGGAACGGTGCACTTTCTGAGGGGATGGCATGGTGCGACTGCGATTACTCGGCCCGGTCGAACTGGCCGTGGGAGACGTGCTGGTGGACATCGGGCCGCCGCAACGGCGCACCGTTCTGGCCGCGTTGGCCGTGGACGCGGGCCGGCCGGTGGGGGTGGACGTACTGGTCGGCCGGGTCTGGGGCACCGATCCCCCGGAAGGTGCCCGGCGTTCGCTCTACGCCCACATCACCCGTATCCGGAATGCCTGCGACCGCACGGCCGACGCCTCGCCTGAGGCGGTGCGGCTGACCCGTCGGTCGGACGGATACGTCCTGCAGACCGACCGGCGACAGGTCGACGTTCACCGTTTCCGGCAGCTGGTCGACCGGGCCCGCGACGCCCGCGTGCCGGACAGCGAGCGGGCTGCACTGCTCGGTGAGGCGCTCGGGTTGTGGCGGGGCGAACCGCTCAGCGGTCTGAACGGCCCGTGGGCCGAGCAGATGCGCCGGGCCTGGCGGCGGGAACAGGTGGACGCGACCATCGCATGGGCCCGCGTCCAGGCACGCCTCGGCGCCCCCACGGCGACGATCGGAGACCGCTGTCCACCCTCCTCGACGACTTTCCCCTGGTCGAGCCTCTGGCAGAGACACTGATGCGGGCCCTGCACGACAGTGGGCGGGACGCCGAAGCCCTGCAGTGTTACGCCTCCATGCAGCGTCGGCTGGCGGACGAACTGGGCACGGATCCCGGGTCGGCACTGCGCGAGACCCACCAGGCCATCCTGCGAGGGAACCTCCCGCCGTCCGCCCCACCGCGGCAACCCACCGTGCCGGCACTGCAGCGGGACTCGGTTCCGGCCCAACTCCCCCTCGCCGTACGCGGCTTCACCGGCCGACACCTCCAACTGACCGAACTGGACACGCTCCTGGCGATTGCCCAGCTCCCGACTCCGGTGGTCATCTCGGCCGTTTCGGGCACGGCCGGCGTGGGCAAGACCAGGCTGGCGGTGCACTGGGCGCACCGGGTGCGGAAGTTCTTCCCCGACGGGCAGCTTACGTGAACCTCCGGGGCTTCGATCCCGGCGGGACCGTAGTGGACCCGGCGGAGGCGGTACGCGGATTCCTCGACGCCTTCGCGGTACCCGCGGCCCGGGTTCCGCCGAGCCTGGAGGCACAGGCGGCCCTCTACCGAAGCCTGCTGGCAGACCGACGCGTGCTGATCGTGCTCGACAACGCACGGGACGCCGAACAGGTCAGGCCACTGCTGCCCGGCACACCCGGCTGTCTGGCGCTGGTCACCAGCCGCAACCGGCTCACCAGCCTGGCGGCCGTCGAAGGCGCGCGCCTGCTCTCCGTCGGCGTGCTCTCCCCGGACGAGTCCCGGTCCCTGCTGGCCGACCGCCTCGACGCCGACCGGATCGCCGCCGAGTCCGACGCCGTCGCGGAGATCGTCGCGCGCTGCGCCGGTCTGCCGCTGGCTCTCGCTGTACTCGCCGCCCGAGCGGCCGCCGAGCCCCGCGTCCCGCTCGCCACCCTCGCCGACGAACTCCGCGAGAGCGGCAGCCGCCTGGACGCCCTCGACGGCGGGGATTCCGCCACGCAGGTGCGGGCGGTGTTCTCCTGGTCCTACGCCTCCCTCGACCCCGCCGCCCAACGGCTGTTCCGGCTGCTCGGCCTGCATCCCGGACCGGACATCTCGGCCGCGGCCGCCGCGAGCCTGGCCGGTGTTGCGCCCCCACAAGTCCGAGCCCCGCTGGCCGAACTGACCCGAACGCATCTCCTCTCCGAGCACCTGCCCGGCCGCTACGCCTCGCACGACCTGCTCAGCGCTTACGCCGCCGAGCTCGCCCGCACCGAGGACAGTGACGCCGACCGCCGCCAGGTGACGCACCGCGCCCTCGACCACTACCTGCTCAGCGCCCTGAACGCCCAGCGCCTCCTCGGGCCGCCCGCGGATCCCGTCCTCCCCTCCCCCGCCCAGCCCGAGGTGACCCCCGAGGAACCGGCCGACCGGGAGCGGGCCATGGCCTGGTTCACGGCCGAGCATCCGGTGCTCCTCGCCGCTGTCGACCAGGCGGCCCAGGAAGGCTTCGACGTCCACGTCTGGCAGCTCGCGGCGGCGCTGACGCCGTTCCACCAGCGGAAGGCGCTGTGGTCCGACTGGGCGGGCACCCACATGGCCGGGCTGGCCGCCGCCCGCCGGGCGGGCGACGAGGCGGGCCAGGCATGCGCCCACCGCAACATCGGCAATGCCGAAGCGACCCTCGGCCGTCCCGCCGAAGCCCGCACCCACCTCGAGCGCGCCGCGCGCCTGTATGAGCGGATCGGTGACCGGCTGGGCGTTGCCCACACCCATCTCGCGCTCGGCAGGGTCTCCACCCAGCAGGGCCGGGTTCCTGAGGGCATGCGGCACTCGCAGCGGGCCGTGCAGGGTTTCCGTGCCGCCGGGGACCGCGCCTGGCAGGCCCTGGCACTCAACAACGTCGGCTGGGATCACGTGCAGCTGGGCGAGTACCGGCACGCCATCGACCACTGCGAACAGGCGCTGGCCCTCATCGGCGACACCGGCCATGTCTCCGGCGAGGCCCACACCTGGGACACGCTCGGCGTCGCACACCACCACCTCGGCGAGCACAGCGAGGCCGCCGCCTCCTACGAGAAGGCCGCGGCGCTCTTCCACCACATCGGCGACCTCTACTACGAGGCGGACATCCTCGCCCACCTCGGCGACTGCCACTACGCGGCACGCAATCCGCGCGACGCCCGCGACGCCTGGACCCGCTCCCTGGCCCTCTTCGAACAACTCGACCACCGGGACACCGCGGCACTGCGGGCAAGAATCGAACACCACCTCCACCTGGACCCGTCCGACGCCGTGCTGCCCGACCGAGACTGACCGGGCGGGACGCAAGCAGGCCCCTGCCGGTGGCCGTGGGCGGCGGATGATCGTCTACGCTGCCGTAGCCACGGCGCAGACGATCACTCGCCGTACCCGGTGACCTGGCAGGGAGCTGTTTTGAACACGCGAAGACTGATGGTCGCCGGAGCAACGGCGATGCTCATAGCCGGGCTCGCCGCATGCGGAAGCGGACGGTCCGATGCCAGGCCGCCGAGCGACACGATCACCTACAGCAGTGACAGTTCCGCCCAGGAGACCACGCCGCGGAGCGACTCGGTCTCCGGCCTGCGGGACACGGTCCGTCACCTCCCGGTCAGGACGGTGAGGGCGACCCGACCGCACACGGTCAAGAAGTGCACGTCCAGCACCACACGGGTCAGGCACACGGCCAGTTCGGGCACGGGCACCAAGAGGAGGACCCGCACCTGGTACACCACCGAGCGGACGCGGAGCTGCAAGAACGTCCGCAGCGGCACGGAAACGTACCGCCGCGTCGTCCGGCCGGAGCGGTGGTGCGTGCGTCTGGACGACGTCGGTGGTGACAAGGCCAAGGACGACGTCTGGTTCCAGGTCAGCAGCGCGACCTACCACCAAGCGCTCGCCGCGCAGGAACACACCCGCCTGGAGTTCGTCCCGCGGGGCTCGGCCTGCTGAGACGGGGTTGTGGCTGACGCCCGGCGCGTGCGTCTCAGCACACGTACTCGCGCGCCAAGTCACGCGCGTACGACTGCGATTGAGCCGGCTACCGGCCGTCGGGGCGCTGCGGATCTCCCGCCTTGTGGCGCTGATAGTGCCGCGCGACGCGCATACGGTTGCCGCAGCGGGCGGCCGAGCACCAGCGGCGGCGTGGATGGGTGGGCAGGAACAGCATCACGCAGTCGTCCGCCTCGCATTCACGGATCGTCGCCACCGCGGGGTCGACGAGCAGGTCGGCGGCGGCTTCCGCGAGCCAGGCAGCGAGCCGCAGACCCGGGGAGCCCTCCCGCCGACGGACGACTGTCACGGCCGAGCCGGTCCAGCCCAGTTCGCTGATGGCCGGCGCGGCGCGCTGGGCGCCATTGAGTGCCCGCAGGTCGGCGGCCGGGGGCTCGTCGCCCCTGCGGACGTGGTCCAGGGCGCGGGCCGTGTGCTCTCGTACGGCCCGCACGGCGGCCAGGTCTTCCGCGTCGATCTTCTGCGGCACCTCGTCCGGGAGGCGGGCGGCCTGCAACGTCCACCACTCCCGCAGGCCGTCCGGGGAGACCAGCAGGTCGCCCGTGGACGGGCGGGTGTTGACCAGGTCCAGCGCCAGCGGCTCTCCGGTCAGCGGCACGAGATCACTCATGTGACTAATGCTACACCGAGCCCTTGACACATTAGATCGCTCTCGATTACAACCTAATGCATAACAGGGCGAATAAAGGATTAGACATGCTTGGTGTCATCGCTCGTACGGTCCACCGCCACGTGGAGATCGAGGACGTCCCCGTCTTCTACCGGGAATCGGTCCCCGACCGGGCCGACGCACCCGTCCTCCTTCTCCTGCACGGATTCCCCTCCGCCTCCCACCAGTTCCGGCGTCTCATCGACACCCTCGGCTCGCACTACCGGCTGATCGCCCCGGACTATCCCGGCTTCGGCCTCACCCGGACTCCGGACGGCTTCGCATACACCTTCGACCGGCTCGCCGACATCACCGAAGGCTTCGTCCAGAGCCTCGGCCTCGACCGGTTCGTGATGTACGTCTTCGACTTCGGCGCCCCCGTCGGCTTCCGCATCGCCGAGCGCCACCCCGAATGGATCGCGGGCCTGGTCGTGCAGAACGCCAACGCCTACGAGGAAGGTCTCTCGGACATCGCGCGCGGCCTCGTCGAGCTGACTCCCCACACGCCCGGAGCCCAGGACACCATCGGCGACGTACTCACCCTGGCCGGCACCCGCGGCCAGTACGAGACCGGTGTCGCCGACCCGGACCTCATCGCCCCGGACGGCTGGACCCTCGACCAGCACTTCCTCGACCTGCCGGGCCGCAAGGACGCCCAGCGGTCACTGATCTTCGACTACCACACCAACGTCGAGCGCTACGGTCGCTGGCAGGCGTGGCTTCGTCGGCACACCCCGCCCACGCTCGTCCTCTGGGGCACCGGCGACCCCTTCTTCATCGAACCCGGCGCCCACGCCTACCTCCGCGACCTCCCCGACGCCGAACTCCACCTCTTCGACACCGGCCACTTCGCCCTCGAAACGCACCTGCCGGACATCGCGCCACTGATGGCCGACTTCCTCGACCGCGCCTGGAAGTGAGTGCCCCCACGGGTGTGCGGCCGTGCCGTACGCCACGTACCGTGCTCTTCGATGCGGTTCGCGACCTTCAACGTGCTGCACGGCCGGACACTTCAGGACGGCCGGCCCGTTTCCGTCCCGCCCGCGCAGGCCGGGCTTCCACTGGCTGACGCCGTCGCGGCGCTGGACGCCGACGTCCTGGCGCTGCAGGAGCTCGACCGCTTCCAGAAGCGGTCGGGGCACATGGACCAGGCGCACGTCGCCGCCGAAGCAGCGGACGCACCGGAATGGCGGTACGCGTCGGCGGTCCACGGCCGGGCCGTGCCGGGCAAGGGGTGGCTGCTCGACCCGTCCGCGCCGGAGCTACGGGTCCACGGTCCGCACGATGCGCCGGCCCAAGATGAGGTGCCGTCGCACGGCATCGCGCTGCTGTCCAGGCTGCCGGTTCGGGAATGGCGGGCGAGACGGTTCGCGCCGGCCCCCTCGGCGCTGCCGCTGCGGGTGCCCGGGAGGCCCGGACTCACCGTGGTCCGCGACCAGCCGCGCGCTGCCCTGGCCGCCGTAATGGCGGCGGAGCGTGGGCTGTTGACGGTGGTGGCGGTGCATCTCTCGTTCGTCCCCGGATGGAACATCAGGCAACTGCTCGCCGTACGAGAGTGGATCGCCGACCTGCCTCGGCCGCACGTCCTGCTGGGTGACCTCAACCTGATCGGCCCGATCCCCAGGGTCGTGCTCGGTACCGCCGAGATCCTCGCCCCCAAGGCCGGTCGAGGTGCGGCACTGTGCGCCGGGTCGTGCCCGCACGAGCGGTCCGTTCGGCCGACGGGGCTGGGTGGCTGGCGGGAGCCGGCCCGGGTCCGGACGTATCCCTCGCACCGCCCCGTGGTCCAGTTCGACCATGTCCTCGTCTCCGGCGCATGCCGGTGCGCGCCGCTCGCCGCGAGTGCTCCGCGTATGCCGGTGTCGGACCACCGGCCCGTCGTCGTCGACCTGCCCTGGTGATGCCCTCGTGCACGGTGCCGTGCGCGGCAGGCCCGCTCAGCGCAGTACGGCCGCCAGCAGGTCGGCGCCCAGCGACGTCACGTCGGACAGGTTGAGGGTGTAGCGGACGTACCGGCCCTGCCGCCGAGCAGTCAGAAGGCCCGCGCGGCGCAGGACGGCCAGGTGGCGGGACACCTCCGGGGGCGAGAGTTCCCAGAAGTGGGCCAGCTCTGCGGTGGAGTGCGGGCCACGGGCCAGCGTGCGCAGCAACCGCAGCCGTACCGGATGGGCGAGCGCCTCCAGCCGGAGGGTGACCGTCTCCAAAGACACGGGCTCCGCCGGAACCGGCTCGGCCACGGGGTACTGCACCACCGGATGCCACCCGGGCGCGTGAACGGCCACCAGGTGCGGGCGGCCGAAGACACTCGGGATGAAAGTGACCCCTGCGCCGTGCGCCGCGGTCGCCTTGTCCTGCACCTTGTCCACGACGATGCAGTCACCGTCCGGCGCCAGGCCGACCGCACCGGAGACCGACGCGAGTGCCACGCCGAGGCCCTGCCGCCTGAGCAGCTCGTTCTTCAGGCGCAGATCGGTCGCGAGCCGCACCGCCACGTCCGCCCAGGCGGCGTCGAAGAACGCCTCGGCGCATTCTTCGAGGGTGCGGCGCACCCGTGCCCGTATGGAGGCCGGATCGGCGAGCAGCCGTTCCGCGAAGGCCTCCTGAAGAGCGCCGCGGGCCTGGGCCACGTCCAGGGCCCGCTCGCGCGCGGTCGCGTCGGTGAGCGGTGACCTGCCGGGAAAGTGGACGCGGTTGCTGCCGCAGGTGGTGACGAGCGCGGCGGTCACGTACGTCTCGTCGTCGATCCGGTCCACGTCGTCCAGCTCCTCGGCCAGCGTCGGCCGAGGCCGTCCCGGGATCAGGAAGTCGGCCTGCGAGGAACACCAGAGGAACTCGGCCTCCCGCAGCCGCTCGGCCAGCTCGGGACGCAGACCGGCCCAGACGTCCGCGGCCCAGCCGGCGAACTGCGGATGGTGGCCCGGTTCGGCCAGCACGTGCAGCATCGCGGTCAGCTCGGCCAGCGGGGAGGCAGCGAACCGCACGCGCTCGGACGGCAGACCGCTGATGTCGATCCTCAGCGTCATCCCCTCATCATCACCGCCCGGACGTCCGGCGACAGCGCCGATTGACGATGTACGTCAACCCACGTGCCGCAACTCGACGGCCGGACGCACCGTCTGCGCCATGGCAACCCTCACCCGAGTCCGGCCTCGCGCCCTCGTCCACGCCTCCGGAGGCCCCCGTTACGTCGTCGCCCTGGCCGTGGACGCGCTCGGCACCGGCCTCCTGCGGCCCTTTCTGCTGCTCTACGGCGTGACAGTGCTCAGGCTGTCCGCGCCGGTCACCGGCACCGCCATGACCGTGGGCATCGTCGCGGGTCTGGTCTGCATGCCCGCGGTGGGCCGCTGGCTGGACCACGGCGCGCGCAGCACGGTCGTGGCGGCGTCAATGCTGGTGCGTGTACTGGGCGTTGTGCTGTTGCTGGCCGCCCCGGCCGGGCATGCCTGGCCGTTCGCGGCGGCGGCGCTCTTCCTCGGTATCGGCAACCAGGCATGGCCCGCCGCCCACGCCGCGCTCGTGGCGACGGTGGCCCACGGCCGCGAACGCGACACCGCGCTCGCGGGAGCCCGCGCCCTGCGCAACGCCGGCCTGGGCGTCGGAGCCCTTCTGGCCATCGTCTGCCTGGCGGGCGGGACGGGCGCACTGCGCGGCCTGGCCGCCGTCACGGGCCTCGCCTACCTCGCCGCAGCCGCCCTGGCGTGGTCGGTCCATGTACACGCCCGTCCGGCGCGGGCCACCCCGGCCACGGACCGGGACGACGAGCCCGCACCCCGTATGTCCGCACTCCTCGCCGCGAACGTGATCTACGTCTTCTGCCTCAACGTCCCAGAGATCGCCCTCCCGCTGGTCCTGGTGACGCAGTTGCATGCCTCCCCGGTGTGGTCGGCAGCCGTCTTCGTCGCCAACACGGTGCTGGTCGTCACCCTGCAGGTGCCCGTCACCGTCGTCATGTCCCGCTTCTCGCGGCGCACCGTCCTGGCGCTCTCCGGCCTGGTCCTGGCCGCGTCCTACCTGGGCTTCCTCGCGGTCACCCCACTCGGTCACGGCTGGGCCGCACCAGCGGTGGCCGCCGTGTCCGTGGTGTGCACGATCGGCGAGATCCTCTACGCCGGCAGCGCCACCGCGCTCGTCACCGCTCTGGCGCCGGCCCCTGTCCTGGGCCGCGCCCTCGCACGCTTCCAACTCTCCACCGGCTTTGGCCTCGCCGTCTCCCCGGCGATCATCACCGCTCTCGCGCCGCTCGGCCCGGTCGCCCTCTGGGGCAGCCTCACGACTGCCACCCTCCTGTCGTCGTTCGCCATCGGCACCGAAAAATCGTCGCCGTCACGGGGCACGGTCACTTCAAGTGCCGTTCAGAGCAACCGGTAAGACGACGGGGGATCGTCTTGTCAGCGGACGACGTCGAAGACGTTCTTCTGCAGGCCGTTGGCATAGGCCTCGTGCTCGACGAGCTTGAGCTTCTGGGTGTCCTTGTCCGTGGTGCTGAACAGACGCTTGCCCGCCCCGAGAAGGAGCGGGAAGACGAGCAGGTGGTAGCGGTCGATCAGGCCGGCGTCGGACAGGGCCTGGTTGAGGGAGGCGCTGCCGTGGACGATGATGGGGCCGCCCTCGGTCTCCTTCAGCGCGGCGACGTCGTCGAGCGAGCGCAGGATCGTCGTGCTGCCCCAGTTCGACACCAGGTCGCCCTCGGTGAGGGTGGTGGAGACGACGTACTTCGGCATCGCCTTGTAGTCGGCGAAGTCCTCCATGTCCGGCCACACCGGGCTGAACGCCTGGTAGCTGGTGCGGCCCAGCAGCATCGCGGTGGCTTCCTTCTGCTCCCGCCCCTTGATCTCGAACGCCTCGGGGAGGAACTCGACGTCCTTGAAGGTCCAACCGGCGTTGCGGTAACCGGGCTCGCCGCCCGGGGCCTCCACGACGCCGTCGAGCGAGATGAAAGCAGTGCTGATCAGGGTTCGCATCAGAGTTCCTCGGTGTCTCGTGTCGGTTGTCAACGGGTCGGCCGGTGCGCTCTTCCGTCACGGTCGCGGTTGCGCGCACCAACCATCCTCTATGACCGTCGATCCCGGAGAAACTCATCGGCAGCCCGGGCGTGTTTCACCAAGGCACGGCCTTGCCGAAGCGGTCCAGGGACAAGTTCACCTCCGATCGCATCGGATCCCTGGGCGGGCTGGAAAGCAAGGAGGTCTCCCCCGTGCTCAGGCTCATCAAGCAGGCGGGTACTCGGCTTTACGACGATCGCCTCGTCGAGCCGTCATCCGCTCGCACGCGACGCTGAGGGGCATCGAAGGGCCGGCAGGCGGGTCAGGCCGGAACGAGTTCGAGCGGCAGGCGTTCGAAGCGGTGGATGACGTTGTTCAGGGCCCACTCGGGTGGACCGGCCACCTCGATGCGATCGACCCGTGCGGCCAGGGCGCGGAGGACGGCGGTGGTCTCCAAGCGGGCCAGGCCCTGGCCGACGCACCCGTGCGTGCCTCGTCCGAAGCCGAGTTGGCGGGCGGCGTCGCGGCGGATGTCGAAGGTGTCCGGATTCTCCCACTCCAGGGGGTCGCGGTTGGCGGAGCCGTACAGGACCAGGACCCGGGAGCCCTTGGGGAGAGCGGTGCCCGCGATGACCGTGTCGCGGGCGGCGACGCGGGAGAAGGCCCGGATCGGGGACGCGTGGCGGACGACCTCGTTGACCGCTTTGCGGGCGAGGTCCGGGTTCTCCCTCAGCAGTCGCCACTGCTCGGGGTGGGTGGCGAACAGGTGCAGCGCGCTGGAGATGGCACTGATGGTGGTGTCCAGGGAGGGCGCCAGATAGTCGATCATCATCGTGGCGCACTCGGCCGGCATGATCCGGCCGCCTTCGGATGCCGCCAGCAGGTCGTGGCCCAGGCTGCCGTCCAGCACGGACCCGGTGCGGACGACGCCGCGTGCGTAGCGCAGCATGCCGAGGGACGCGGGAAGGGTGCACATCGCGCGGCGGTTGAGCGGGCCCAGGGCGTTGAAGGCGGCGCCGGCCCAGCGCAGCAGGTGCTCGCGGCCCTCGGGTGGCCAGCCGACCAGGTCGGGTACGACGGACATCGGCAGGGCCGCGGCGATCTCCACACCGTCGACCCTCCGACGGGCGACGGCGGCTTCGACCGTGGCGGCGGCCCGCAGGTCGACCATGTCCTGCAGCGCGCGCAGCGCCCTGGGGGCGAGGCGGCGGGCGAGCAGGGAGCGGCGGCGGGTGTGGTCCTCACCGTCGCTGAAGAGGGTGGTGCCCTGCCCCGCCCGGTTGGCGACGGGGTTCAGGGCGACGCCGTCCGAGGAGACGAAGGTCGCCTCGTCCAGCAGGACCTGCTTGCACTCGGCGTACCGCGGAAGGGCGTAGACCTTGTGCTTGTGCAGCCGGACCACGGGACCGAGTTCGCGCAGCGCGGCGTAGTGCGTGTAGGTGTCGCGGATGGCCGACGCCGAGTACAGGTAGGGCCGGTAGACGGGAACCTTCGTACGCGCGGGCATGACAGAGCCTTCCTGGCAGCCGGGAGGCGGAGGGGACTGTGGGACTCAGCGGCGGGGGTCGTGAGCGCCCGGCCGCTCCCGGCGCTCGGCGCCCAGCCGGGCGTAGTGGTCGATGAGGTCGGGCGCGTCGACGGCCCCGCGGTTGACGACCTGCTCGGCAGGGGCGCCCTGGAGGAGGCGTTTGACGGGGACTTCGAGTTTCTTGCCGGTACGGGTGTGCGGGATGCCGGGCACTTCGAGGATCTCGTCGGGAACGTGTCGGGGTGAGGCTCCGCTCCGGATCGCTTCCCTGATCTTCTCCCTGAGGGCGTCGTCCAGGACCACCCCCGCGGCCGGGACGACGAACAAGGGCATCCAGTAGCCGCCATCGGGTTCCTCCGCGCCGATGACCAGCGCTTCCGTGACCTCCGGAAGGCGTTCGACGACGTCGTGGATGTCGGCGCTGCCCAGTCGTACGCCGTTGCGGTTCAGCGTGGAGTCGGAACGGCCGTGGACGATGACCGAGCCGTGCGACGTGAGGGTGATCCAGTCGCCGTGTCGCCACACGCCGGGGTAGGAGGAGAAATAGGCGTCGTGGTAGCGGGTGCCGTCGGGGTCGTTCCAGAAGTACAGCGGCATCGACGGCATCGGACGGGTGACGACCAGTTCACCGACCTGGTCCACCACCGGCCGGCCCTCGGTGTCGTACGCGGCCAGCGCCACGCCGAGGTGGGGTGCGGACAACTCCCCCTCCCACACCGGGGTGTTGGGCGCGCTGCCCGCGAAGCCGGAGACGACGTCCGTGCCACCGCTGATGGACGCCAGCAGCACGTGTTCGCCGACGTGGTCGCGGACCCAGGGGTAGGCGGAGGCGGGCAGAGCGGAGCCGGTGCAGCCGACCACGCGGATCGACGACAGGTCGTGGACCGCGGGGTCGATGCCGAACTTGGCCATGCCCAGCAGGTATTGGGGACTGGTGCCGAAGACGGTCACCCGGTGGCGTGCGGCCAGCCTCCACAGCATGTCGGGCTCGGCAAGGGGCGCGGGGCTGCCGTCGTACGTGCACGTCGCGGCGCCCGTCAGCAGCGTCGAGGCGACCAGGTTCCACATCATCCAGTGGGTGGTGGTGTACCACAGCAGACGGTGGTCGGGGCCGAGGTCGGAGTGCAGACCGAGAGTCTTCAGGTGCTCCAGCAGGACTCCGCCGTGGCCGTGGACGATGCCCTTGGGCAGACCGGTGGTGCCGGAGGAGAAGACCACCCACAGCGGGTGGTCGAACTCCACCGGCGTACAGACGAGTTGTTCGGTACGGGTCGCCGCGTCCTCCCACGGGACCACCAGCGACGGGTACGGCTGTGCCGGCCACGGCAGGCCCATGTGGTCCACCAGCAGCGTCGCCTTCAACGTCGGTAGGGCCAGGGCGAGTTCACGGGCCGCGTCACGGCGGTCGTGGGTGGTGCCGTTGAACGGATAGCCGTCGGCGGCGATCAGGACCGTGGGCTCGAGCTGGGCGAAGCGGTCGGCGGCGGCTTGGGGGGCGTAGTCCTGTCCGCACACCGACCACACCGCGCCCAGGCTCGCGGCGGCGAGGAACGCGACGATCGCGTGCGGGGTGTTGGGCAGGTAACCGACGACCCGGTCGCCCTTGCCGACGCCCAGGTCGCGCAGGGTCGCGGCGACGGAGGCGACCTGGGAGCGCAGGCGGCCGGCGGTCACCTCGTAGCAGGAGCCGGTCTCGTCGAGGGCGATGACCGCCACGGCGTCGTCGGCGAGGTGGCGCAGGGCGTGGTGGGCGTAGTTGAGGGTCGCGCCGGTGAACCAGCGGGCCCCCGGCATGGTCTCCTCGGCGAGCACCTGCTCGTACGGGGTGTCCGCGTCGATGTCGAAGTACTCCCACACCGCGCCCCAGAAGCCGGCCGGATCGGTGACCGACCAGCGGTGCAGGGTCGCGTAGTCGGCGCCGTCCATACCGGCGTGGCGGGCGAAGTCCGCCAGGTTGCTGTGGGCGACGGTCTGCGGATCCGGTGTCGCGAAAGGCACGGTCATCGTGTGGCGCTCCTCAGCGGGTGTGCGGTCGGCTCGGGTGGCAGCAGGCGGGGCGTGGTGTGCAGGACGGACGCCCAGGCGGCGGTGCCCGTGAAGTCCCGGCCGCCGGCCGGCACGACGTCCATGACGACGCGGTCGGGACGCAACAGGACGGCCTCCGCCCGGCCGGCGCGCAGCCAGGCGGCGAGTGTGCCGTCGTCGCCGAGGTCGCCGACGGGGATCGGGCGGATGCCGAGACCGTGGGCGAGGGCCTCGAGCGAGGGCCATGGTTCGGCGGCGGTGAGCACGGCGAAGGAGTCGCCGAGCACGTCGTCGAGGCGCGTGCGCCGCCCATCGGCGGTGACCCACGGTTGCGGGCAGTGGGTGCCCGCCAGGCCTCTGCGCAGGCCGCGTCGGACGAGGGGCCCGGCGGTCAGGGGCGGGCTGAGATCGCGGCCGGCCATCGCGGTCAGGCCGGGTATGCGGCAGGCCGCCGCGAGGAGTCCGCGGCGCAGGGCGGCCGCGCCGTCCTGTCCGCCGGTCATGGCCCAGCCCATGGCGACCGCGAGCCGGATGATGTGCCTGGCGTGTGGCTTGCGTTCGCTCTCGTACGTGTCCAACAGCCGCTCGTCCGCGCCGTGTTGCAGAACACGGGCGAGCTTCCAGGTGAGATTGTGGGCGTCCCGCAGCCCCGCGCACAGGCCCTGTCCGATGAACGGAGGGGTGAGGTGGGCGGCGTCACCGAGGAGGAAGACGCGGCCGCTGCGCCACCGGTCGGCCGTGCGGGCCCGGAAGGTGTACTGCGTCTCGCGAACGACCTCGAAGTCGCCGTCGTAAGAGGTCGGAAGCCATGGGGCGATGAGTTCGCGGAGCGGTTCGTCGCCGTCTCCGAGCCGGAACTCCCAGCGGTAGCGGTCCTCCCGGACGCGCATGAAGGTCGCAGGACGCTGTGGGTCGCAGACCTGGTCGACGCCTTCCCAGCAGCGGACGTCGGCTTTCGTCCGCACGTCGATGACGTTCCAGCGTTCCTCGAAGCGCAGGTCCTCCCAGGCGGCGCCGATGGCGTCCCGGGTGAGGCTGTTCGCACCGTCGCAGCCGAGGACGGCCTCGGCCCACAGCTGGTGTTCGCCGTCGTCGTCACGGTAGGTCACGCGCACGGGAGCCGCGGTGTCCGGTCCGACGCCGGTGACCTCCACACCACCGCGCAGTTCGCATTCGGCGTGCCGGGTGAGGGCGTCGCGCAGCAGTCTTTCGAGTTCGGGCTGGTCGAACATGCTGGTCTGTGGGTAGCCGTGATGGCCGTGCCCGGTGCGACGGATCTCGGCCCTCACCCGGTGGCGGGCGTCGAGCAGCCGCAGTCCGTTGGACGGGCGGGTGATCGTGGCGAACTCCTCCTCCACGCCGGCGGCCTGGAGGATCCTGCGGACCTCGTCGTCGGTGGCGACGGCACGGGGCAGGGGGTAGACGTCCTGGTGGCGTTCCAGGACGACGGTACGGACTCCGCGCCGGGCGAGCAGGAGGGCTGCCATCACGCCCACCGGCCCGGCGCCGATGATCACGACGGGGGCGCCTGGCCCGTTGCCTTCGACGGTCATGTGCGGCTCACTTCGGGTCTGATCAGGCGTTCGTGACGGGGGTTCGCTGCTCGCCGGGGTCGATCCGGGCGTTCGTGACGGGGGTTCGCTGCTCGCCGAGGTCGATCCGGCCGTCCGGGGTCGCGATCGTCGCCGTGATCACGTCACCGGAACGGAGGTAATGCGGGTTCTTCGCCTGCGACTTGAAGAACGCCTTCCACTTCACCGCGGGCGGCAGGAGGGCGCCGATCTTCTCGACCGGCTTCGGCGGAGCCTTCAGCGCAGTGCCGCCGGGTGTGCCCGTCATCAGCAGGTCGCCGGGGTCGAGGCTCTGGAAGCGGGCCAGCAGGGTCAGGGCCTGCGCCGGACGGACGATCATGTCGGCCAGGGTGCGGTCCTGGCGCAGCTCACCGTTGACGGACAACCGCAGCCGCAGGTCGAGGAGACGGGTGAAGTCCTCCGGCTCCAGCAGGGCGAGGTACGGGCCGGTCGGCGTGAAGGTCGGGTACGACTTGCTCTCGTAGAACTGGGTCTTGGTCAGCTGGACGTCGCGGGCGCTGACGTCGTTGGTGATCACCAGTCCGGCGACGTACGACGGCAGGTCCCGCTCCTCGATCACGGCGCCGATGGGAAGGGGCGCGCCCATGACGAGGCCGAGTTCGATCTCGTAGTCGAGGAACCTCACGTGGGAGGGCCGTACGACGGGGTCGCCGGGTCCGCTGACCGAGCCGGACGCCTTGCGGAAGAAGGCGGGCGGGATGTCGCCGGTAAAGCCCGAATCGCGGGCGTGGCTGCGGTAGTTGACCATCTGGGCGACCACCCGGCAAGGGGCGGTGACCGGCGAGAGGGCGACCAGGTCGGCGACGGGCGTGCCCGGGTCGCCGGCGAGCGCCGCTTCTCGTACGGCGTCGCGGTCGGCGATGAGCTCGGCGGTGGTGACCGCCTTGGTGTGGACGGGGACGGCCCGGTCGATGGGAGTCCCCTCTGATCGGGCGGAGTCGAGGGCTCGGGGGAGGATCACCCACCAGCCGTCGGCGGTGCGCAGGACGTTGGTGCTCATGTCGGTGCCTTTGTGAGGGGGAGGGGTCGGTGGTCAGGACCTGGTGGCCTTGAGAAGGCCCAGCAGACGCGCGGGGTCCATCTCGTTGTCGCCGCGCAGGGCCTCGATGACGTCGCGGATCCGCTGCGGGGAGGGGTTCGCGCCCAGGAAGTCGCGGGTGGCGGGCGGGCCCCACTGGGCCAGGCCGCTCGTCGACATGGGCGCCCAGCCGGGTTCGAGCTCGCTGGAGAACAGGTCGCCGTCGGCGAAGTGCTCCAGCATGAAGCGGTCCGGGTCGCGCCAGTAGTCGAACAGCTGGCTGCCCTGGATGTGCCGGCCGATGCCCCAACTGCGCTGGTAGCCGCGCTCCTTGAGGTACTCGCCACCGGCGGCGATCGAGTCGAGGTCGGTGACCTGGTAGGCGGAGTGGACGTAGCCGGTGCCGGGTCCCAGATGCATCGCCAGCGTGTGGTGGTCGGCCGGCACGCTGCCGAGGTCGCAGCGGATGAACGCCATGGTCGGGCCCCGGTCGCGCTGCCCGTCCATGAACAGGAAGTCGGAGACGATCATGCCCAGGGTGTCCAGGTACCAGTCCAGAGCCCGGCCGAACACCCGTGTCTCCAGCACCACATGGCCCAGGCGCTGGATGCGCGACGGCTCGCGGGGCGGGCGCTGCGTGGCGTTCGTACGGCGGGGACCGGTGCCGAAGTTGAGCGGCAGCGGGTGCTGTTCGGGAAGCGCCGGCAGCTGCTCGCCGCAGTGCACCACGCGCACCGGGAAGCCCGAGGGATCGAGCAGGTCGACCGCCCGACCGCCGCCGGGTACGTCCGCCTCGCGTACGTCGACCCCGGTGGCCCGGGCCAGGCGGTCCAGGTCGGCCCGCTCCGCGGCGCGGAACGCCGGGCCGATGAAGCGGGACGTACGCCCGCGCCGGATCACCACGCAGGGCGAGCCCGCGAAGGTCCCGCGCAGCCACAGCTCCCGCTCCGTGCGGGCGGCCACACCGAAGCCGAAATCGCGGGCGAAGACCTCGGCGCGGTCCAGGTCGGGCTTCTCGAACTCCAGCCAGGCCAGGTCGGCGACCTTGATCACCGGATTTCGGGACCGGCCGGGGTGCTCCCCGCGCAGCGCACCGTCTTCGCTGTGCAGGTCCTGATGGGCCGTCCTGGCATCGGGCCCGTGGACGCGGGTTTCAGACATGGTGCCCTCCGAGCAACATCGCCGTAATGAGGAAATCATCAACTTTGACAGTTCCGTCGTCAAGGGGTGAGCCGAGACCACTGATGAATTCATCAGAGATGTGACCGTCATCGCCCACGCGGCTAGACTCGCCGTATGCCTACGTCAGCCCCGCCCAGCAACCGCTTCGAGCGGCGCCGCGCCGAAACCCGTCGGGCGCTCATCGGCGCCGCCCGGCAGATCCTCGCCGAGACCGGGGACACCGGCGTCAGCATCCAGGCGATCGCCGAGCGCGCCGACGTCGGCTTCGGCTCCTTCTACAACCACTTCGAGTCGAAGACCGAGCTGTTCGAAGCGGCGGTGATCGATGCGCTCGAGGAGTTCGGCCAGAGCTTCGACGAACGCCTCGCGGGGCTCGACGATCCGGCGGAGCTCGTCGCGGCGGGCTTCCGCCTCAGCGCCCGCATGGCCGACACCCACCCGGAACTGATGCAGGTCCTGCGCCGTCGCGGCCTCGGTTACATCCACTCCGACAACGGTCTGGCCCGCAGGGCGGTGCGTGATCTCGAGGTCGGCATGGCCTCCGGCCGCTTCACCGCCGTGGACCCGGCGGTCGCCCTCTCCGCACTCGGCGGAACGCTGCTGTCCCTGGTCGAGCTCCGCTTCGCCCGCCCCGACCTGGACGGCGACGAGGCCGCGGCGAACCTGGCCGAGATGGTCCTGCTCATGCTGGGCGTACCGGCGGACGACGCCCACGAGGTCGCACGGCGTCCGCTTCCCGACGAGCCTGCCTGAGCGGCGGCCTCACTCGGTGAGCCACGCGGCCGGTCGGGCGGTGACCGGGCGGGAAGCCGACGTGCCCGGCGGCCGGACGTCGCGTCGAGCCGGCCGGCACGTTAAGCCTTCGCAGCCGCCCGTCAAGCGCGCCCAGCAGGTCGTCGGACTTCGCCGATCGTCGGTGGGACGCCGCATCGACAGCCTCAGAGCCCTGCTGCGCGACGACCAGGGCCACCGCTTCAGCTCCGAGCAGTGGCCCGCGGAGCCCTGTCGCTCCCCGCCCGGAGTCACCCTTTCGAAGCTCGTCGAAAGGATGGTTCGGGTGCTTGGGCGGCTGGAGAGTGGTGATCGCGTCGGGTGCGGCGAGGGCTGTCGACACCGGCGGTGAAACAGTTCGCGTGTGCTTGTTCCGTGGGACGCCGGTGCCGCCCGCGGCATCCCCCGGCCACGCTCGGAGAGGGGACGGGTGAATGGACAGCATCTTCTCGGGCGAGGGGCGTTCCATCGGCGGGTTCCTGCGCGAGCGCTGGAGCGAGATGTGTGAGGGGCTCGACCTGCCGCAGTCCCTCAGCGGGCCTGTGACGGAACAGGTCGGGGATCTTCTGCGGCCGTGGGCCGACCTGCCCGTCGGGCAGGCGTCGCCGTTCCCCTCGTATGTCGCGGACGACGGCTTTCCCGCGGAGATGTCGGTGAAGTGGTCACGGGGGCGGCCGGAGTTGCGCATCCTGTTCGAGGCGCTCGGCAGCTCCCGACCCATCACCGCGGCCTCGAATCGAGACGCTGCGGCGGCGCTGACGGATGGGTTGGCCGGGGAGCCGATGGTCTGCCTCGACCGCTACGGGAAAGTGGCCGACATGTTCGCGCCGGGCGCCGGCCAGGCGACAGCGCCCGTCCCGGTGTGGCACTCCCTGGCCTGGAAGCCCGGCCGTCCTCCTGCCTTCAAGGTCTATTTCGGGCTGTACGCGGTGGACTTGACGGAGCGTCACGCCCTGGTCGGCGAGGCGATGGCGCGTCTCGCCATGGGCACCGCGTGGGCCGATACCTCCGCACAGGTGGCGCGAGCGGCACGGGCGGACGGAATCGAGCGGGAGTTGGAGTTCTTCGCCCTTGACCTGGACGCAGGCGCGCGGGCCAGGGCCAAGGTCTACTACCGCAACCACACCGGCAGCGTCACCGTCCTGGAGCAGATGGCCTCCCTCGCCCGGGCCCACGAGCCGGACAGGGCCCGCTCGGCCTTCCGCACTCTGCTCGGTACGGCGCCCGAAGCCGCCGGAGCGGCCCCGCTGACCTGCCTCGCCTACCGACCGGACGCCCTCCGCGCCGACGAGTCGACCACCTACTTCCGGGTGTCCACGTTCACCGCGTCAGATGAGGAAGCCGCGGACAGGATCGGCGCGTTGATGGCGCACGAGGGCCTCGACCCACGACGTCACCACGCCCTCCTGCACGCCCTGGCGCCGCGCCCCCTGAACCAGAGCCGGGGGCTGCAGGAGCTGGTCAGCTACCGCTCACTGGGCCACGAGGGCGACGTATCCGTCTACTTCAGGTTTCCGCTCTACCCCCCACACACCGCCGAGCCCGGCCCGCCGCCACAGCCATCCCCGCGCACCCTCCAGGAGGACGACTCCCTATGACCACCATGCCCGCGCCCCTCCGGGAAGTCGCCGACAGGAACGAGGAGCACGTCCGCGCGTACCGCTCCAGCAACCTGATCGTCCTGCTGGAGGACCCCACGACACCGGCCGCCACCAAGGACGCCGTACTGGCGCACGTGGCGCCGTGGTCGGACGCGTTCCAGCGGATGATCAGTGTGCGAGCCGCGTTCGAGACCGACCCCCAACTGAAGGAACTCGCCCTGGAGCACCAGCAGGAGGAGGTCGGCCACAACGACATCCTGGCGGACAGCCACCGCAGCGGGCGGACCGCCGGTTGGGACCCCGTCGTCGAAGCCGGAGCCGCCTGGTTCGTCGACCAGTTCCGCACGCTGCCCGGACTGCACCGTGTCGTCCTGGCCCACCTCGTGCTGGAGGCGGGCAGCCTCACCTTCAGCAACGCCGGCTCCCTGGCATTCCCCGGCAACGCCTACTTCGCCCTGCACGACGAAGCGGACGAGGAACACATCGAGATGGGCTACCGTCTGCTCGCCGAGCGCCAGGATTGGCAGCTCGGCGAGGTCACCGAACTCCTCGACCACGCCTGGCAGATCATCACCATGGTCTCCGACCGGATCGCCGAACTCGCCCGCCGCGACACCGTCGTACCGGCATGAGCACGCTCCCCCGGCAAGGACTCGACGCCGACTCGGCCACGAGGATCGCGGAAGACAGCGCGAGGCAGTTCCAGCGGACCTTCAACGACCGCCTCGTCGCGGCCTACGCCCTGGGCAGCCTCGCGCACGGCGGCTTCGCACCCGCAGTCAGTGACATCGACCTCGCGCTGATTCTGACGGGCCGTCACCACGAGGACGACGCGACCATCCGCCGTGTGACCCTCGAACTCCAGGAGCGCGACAGCTCCCACCAACGGCTGTCAGTGTTCTGGAGTTCCCTGCCCGCCCTGAGCACGGACCACGACGACGGCAGATTCCCGGCCGTCGACCGGCTCGACCTCAAGGACAGCGGCAAACTCCTCTTGGGCGAGGACGTACGGCAGGCCGTCCAACCACCGGGCGCCGACACGCTGGTGACCGACAGCGTCCGGTTCGCGCTGCAGGTGCTCGCGCCGGACCCCGTCCTGGCCGAGTTCCACCACCCCGAACGCCTGGCGAGCGACATCAGACGGTTCACCAAGGCGGTCCTGCTCCCCCTCAGGTTCCTCTACACCGCCGCGACCGCGGACTGCGGATCCACCGACGACGCCATCCGCCACCACCTCGCGCACCCCGCACCGGTGGCCGAGGACCTCGTCCGGGCCGCGACGCGCGCCCGCCACGGACAGCCGGACCCGGCGGAGCACCTCACCGCACTCCTCCACGCCGACCTCGTTCCGCTCTACCTCCACTACATCGACACCACCCTGCTCAGGCTTCCTCCCGGCACCAGCGATCTGTCCCAGGGCCTCATCCACTGGCGAACACGACTTCTGGACCGGTGAACCGGACCGGTTCCGGCCTGGTGGCAGTGACCGCAACGGCGTTGGTCACCCACGCTTGACGGACCCCGTGGCGACCTGACGTGCCGAGCCCTACGTATTGTAGGGCCCCCATCGGCCGCGTCGGATCGTCAACTCCTCGGGGGTACTCATGCAGAGCACGGACATGCAGGAGGCCCGCCGCAGCGTCGCACCCACCGTGGCGGTGCTGCTCGTGAGCCTGCTGATCACGATGGAAGGCGTGTACGAGCTGTCCGGCTTCGGCCTGCACAGCCTCGACCGGCGCCCGCATCTGTTCAGCGACGGGCTGGCCACGGCCGGGGTGATAGTCGCGGCGGTGGTGGCGGGAACCGCGATCGGCAATCTGGCGTGGATACTGGCGGCGCGCTGGCGGGTGGAGCGGGCACAGCGGTAACTTCACGCTCCCCGGATTCACACCGTTTCCCGCACTCGGGCCGAACCCCATCCTTACCTGCGCCGATATCCTACAGAGTGTAGGGTCAACTCCCCCATCGCCGTCCCCTCAGCCGCCTTCAAGGTAGTCGCTCACCATGGCATCACAACAGTCCGCCCTGATACCCCCACGCCCGGCCGCCGCGCAGCGCACCCCCGGCACGCAGCCGAGCCGCCTGCGCCGACGGGCCGCCGACGCCACCGTCTGGTACCTGCGGGTGATCGCCGTACTGAACATAGTGGCGGTGATGTCGCTCCCGTTCCGGCAAGAGGTCTACGAGCACAACAACGGCCGTATCACCCTGCACCTGCACCGGCAGCACGCTCACCACTCCGGCCAGTTCTTCACGCCGTACCTGGCCACGGCCGGTCTGATCTCCGCGGCTCTGGCGATCTTCTTCGTGCTGGTGATGCGCCGCCGCAAGCGGGCCGCCTGGGTGGTCAACCTCGCCCTGTCCGCTCCCCTGTTCGTGTTGTACGTCCTCGCGCTCACCCAGCACGAGTACCGTGCCCACGCCTTCAACTGGCTCTCCGCCGCCCTCACCGGCCTGTTCGTCGTCGCACTGCTGATCAGCCGCCGCGAGTTCCACGCGGTGGGCGACCCGTCCAACCCGAAGCTGGCACTGGCCGTCGGCGTGGGCGGCCTGGTGGTCACCGGCGGCCTGGGCACCCTCCTCGTGCACGCGACGAACACGATCCCCGGCGCCACCCTCGCCGACGAGCTCGGCTACACCCTCCTGCGGGGGGTCAGCGTCGGACCGCTCGCCGACCGCGTCTCCGCGGTCCACGCCCCCCGCTGGACCGACATCATCATCAACATCCTCCTCGCGGCGGCCTTCTGCCTGGTCCTGTACGCCCTCTTCCGTTCCCCGCGCGGCCGGCGCCTGCTCAGCCCCGAGGACGAGGAACGGCTGCACGCACTGCTGGACAAGCACGGCGCCCGTGACTCGCTCGGCTACTTCGCACTGCGCCGCGACAAGGCGGCGATCTTCTCCCCGACCGGCAAGGCGGCGGTGACCTACCGCGTCGTGGGCGGCGTCAGCCTGGCCTCCGGCGACCCGATCGGCGACCCGGAGGCCTGGCCCGGAGCGATCGACGCCTGGCTGACCGAGGCGCGCCAGCACGCCTGGACGCCCGCGGTGATGGGCGCGAGCGAGGAGGCGGGCACCATCTACGCCCGCCACGGCCTGGACGCCCTGGAACTCGGCGACGAGGCGATCGTCGACATCGCCGACTTCACCCTCGAAGGCCGCGCGATGCGCGTCGTACGGCAGGCCCACAACCGGGTTCGCCGGGCCGGTTACACGGTCCGCATCCGCCGCCACGAGGACATTCCGGCCGACGAGATGGCGCTGCTCATCGACCGCGCCGACCACTGGCGCGACGGCGCCACCGAACGCGGCTTCTCCATGGCCCTCGGCCGCCTCGGCGACCCGTCCGACGGGCGTTGCGTGATGCTGGAGTGCCGCGACGCCGAGGACGTCCCCCGGGCTCTGCTGAGCTTCGTGCCCTGGGGCGAGCACGGTCTGTCCCTGGACCTGATGCGCCGCGATCGTGCCTGCGAGAACGGGCTGATGGAGTTCATGGTCGTCGAACTCCTGCTGCGCGCCGCCGAACTGGACATCCGCCGCGTCTCCCTGAACTTCGCGATGTTCCGCTCGGTCTTCGAACGCGGCTCCCGACTCGGCGCCGGCCCGGTCCTGCGTCTGTGGCACGCCACGCTGACGTTCTTCTCCCGCTGGTGGCAGATCGAGTCCCTGTACCGCGCGAACGCCAAGTACCGCCCGATATGGGAGCCGCGCTACCTGCTCTTCGCGAGAAGCAGCGACATTCCCCGCATCGGACTGGCGAGCGCCCGCGCGGAGGGGTTCCTGACCCTTCCCGGCAAGAACTGACCATGGGTCGGCCCAACCGACTATGACGAACCGGGCGTTCAGGCGCAGAGCGGCCGTCGGCTCCGTCGAAGCGGATCAGGGCCGGCACCTTGCGGAGAGCGCCGTAGTGGCTGGGCCGGCCGAGCACCAGCGCGTGGTCGGCCAAGGGCCAGGCGCGCTTCACCCGGCACACGGCCGTGGCCAGCGCCGCGTCCAACAGGCGCGCGGTCGACGGGGTGGTGGGGGACGGCGGCGAACCGGTCGCCCGGCACGGTGGCGAAGTGACCGGCAAGGGCCGCACGTTGACCGCGGACACACCCCTCGCGCGTAGCGTCGCGAGGGTGCGGCTGCCGTCGGCCAGGCAGACCAGGAGCAGGGCCGACTGGAGCGACACCGAGGTGAACGCGGTGACGGTGCAGCCCACGGACCGCCCTTGACGCCGCTGGTGACCACGGCGATGCCGGTGGCGCCCTTCCGCATGAACCGGTGCAACTGGTCCGAGCGCCGCGGGCAGTATCAGGCTCGTCGAGAGCGGATGACGTCGCGTCCTGCCGCAGGGGACCGGGACCTGCGCCCCGTCGTCCCAGAGCAGCCAGTTCACGCCGGTCGACTGCGGCGACGAGTCCACATTGAGCTGCTGCGGCGCGTCGATCGCCGTGTACGCCCGCGTGGACCGGGGCGACGGCGTCGCGGCCCCCTCATGCCCGGAAGGTTGCCCCGCAGCACATGGCTTGCCGCCGCACCCGGCTTCTCAGGGATTGGGCCCGTCCACGGTGTGCTCTGCCGAACGACTCGCGATGCCGCCCTCGCTGGCGTGCTGCGGCCTCTTCCGGGAGGACGACGGCAGGACGCTGCCCGCCACTGGCGGAACGGATTCGGGGTACCACATGCGCAGTGCGCGCAGCACAGGGCTGGCCGCGATGGTGGTGAGAAGAGCCATGAGGACCATCAGCGTGAACATCCGGTCGCTGATGAGCCCGAGTTCACGGCCTATGTCCAGGATGACGATCTCGGTCAGCCCCCGCGTGTTCATCAGCGCGCCGAAAGCACCCGCCTCGCGCCAGCTCATGCCCAGGAACCGAGCCGGAAACGCAGCTCCCGCGAACTTGCCGACCACGGCGGTCACGACGACCAGCAGCAGCGCCGGCACCCCCGCCCAGCCGAGTGCGCCGATGTCGACCGAGAGTCCCGTCACGATGAAGAAGACCGGCAGGAAAAGGCCGGAGATCTTCTCCACGGAGGCGGCGACCTGTCCGAGGAGCCCCGACAGGGCCTCCCGAGGCATGACCATTCCGAACACGAAGGCACCGAAGATCGCATGGATGCCGATCCATGCGGACGCCAAAGAGGAGAGGAAAGTTCCGGACACGACCGTGATCATCAGCATGCCGTGGTCTCCGTGCCGTGTGAGGGAGGCGACCAGCCGACGCAGCAGCGGCTGCACTATTCGGAACATGACCAGGCCGTACGCGGCGGCCCAGGCGATGACCGATACGGACTGGGCGATCCCGTCGGACTGCGCGACCGCCACGACCACGGCCAGCAGGCACCAGGCCAGGACGTCACACACGGCGGCGCAAGCCATGGCAAGGATGCCGATCCGGGTCCGCGAAAGGCCGCCCTCCCGGATGATGCGGGCCAGCACGGGAAAGGCTGTGATGGAGAAAGCCGTTCCCATGTAGAGAACGAAGACTGCGAGGCTCCCGCCGTGGGGTGCGTACCGGCTGTACAGCAGCGCCGCTGTCGCGACACCGAGGGCGAACGGCACTGCCATCGACAGGACGGCGATGGTGCTTACCGATCTTCCATGGCCGCGCAGCGCGGCCACATCGAGCTCCAGGCCGGCGAGAAACATGAACAGCACCAAGCCGACCTGGGAGATGACCGACAGCATGGGCATCGCCCCAGCCGGAAACAGGTGATGTGGAATGTCTCCGGGCAGCAGGCCAAGGAGGCTGGGCCCGAGCATGAGACCGACGGTGATCTCGGCGACTACGGGGGGCTGACGCAGGCGTTTGCCGAGTTTCACCATCACGGCTCCCGCGAGCAGGACGGTCGCGATGTCCGCCAGGACGATCGCTTCCATGGGTGGTGCGTCAGCCATGCCTTCTCGCTTCCGCGTAAGTCAGGAGAGTCAGGGACCAGCTGCATCACCTGTGCGCGACGCCGCTGCGCCGGTCGGGAAGTGCCGGACCGCCTCCCAGGATCGCGGACACGGTCGCGGCCACTTCCGCGGCATGGTCCGTGATGTAGAAGTGACTTCCAGGGAAGGGCACGACTTCGCTACCGGACGTCGTACTGAGGCGCCACCGGTCGAGTTGCTCTCCGGTGAAAAAATCGTCGGTGCCGTGGCACGCCACGATCCGGCTCTCGGTCACGGTGTTGCGGTGCTTACGCACGAAGTCGTCGCACACCGCGAAATCAGCGCGCAGCAACGCGACTGATCGTTCTCGCAGCTGTTCATGGGCGAGGATCTGTGGTGGCAGTCCACCGAACCTTGCTGCTTTGTCCAGGATTTCCGGTTCCTCGGCTTCTTGCGGATCGCCGACGAACAACGGGGATGCGCCGGACGGCGCCGCAGCGGCCGAAGCGAAGAGCGTGCCGCAGTATGCCCCGCCCGAGGTGGCTTCGAGCTGCGAGGCAAGCAGCAGACCCAGATAGGCGCCCATGCTGTGCCCGAAGATCGCGAATTTTCCGGTGATTCCGGCTTCGGCGACCTGCACGGCGAGGTCCTCGGCGGCCTTCTGGGCCGAGACGACGGAGTTCTCGCGCCATCTGCGCCCCCTGCCCGGGAGTTCCAGCACGTGTGCCACGAACTGCTGGGGCAGCGCATCGACGAGGGGGTGGAAGACCTGGGCGGACCCGCCGGAATGGTGCAGCAGAACGAGCGGAACCGGGCTCATGACATGTCCTCGGTGCCGGCTCACCAGCGGCGAGGAGTGAACGCGTAACCCCGACGACTGTGAGTGGCGATCGTATTGATCTTGTAGGTGTCCTCGCCGGAGACGAGTACCGCGCCGTAGTTGTCGAGCGTGATACCGCCGCCGTACTCGGCGACCTGATCCGTGTCGGGGTATATCTTCACCTTGGTCGGTACGTACCGGGCAGCGAATCCCATGCGGTAGTCCTTCCTGCTCCCGGTGTGCGGAAGGGAGGCGTGCATGAGAGTGGACCAGAAGATGACGCACTCGCCACGCTTCATCACCAGGGGAAAGGCCTGGGACTCATCCGGTTTCCAGTTCGGGTCCTTCTGCAACTGCCGGTAGTCGTAGCCGAAGAATCCCCGCTTGACTCCCTCCTTTTCACGGGAGTTGATCGCGTCGGGATCGTAGTCCATGGCCTTGGACTCGTCGTAGTTCATCTCCCGATGCGTGCCCGGCATGAGCTGAAGGCAGCCATTCTCCTTCGTGGAGTCCGTGAACGCGGTCCACACGGTGATCGTGCCGCCGAACGGGATCTCGGAGTCCTCCGCCGGCCACATGATCTGCGGCTTCTTGCTGGCATTGGCGAAGGTGGCCGCCTGGTGCCAGTCAGTGCCCTCGTCGCCGGGGTACTTGGGGAAGAACTCGGTACGCCAGCAGAGCACATCGGGCCCAAGGATGGAGGCAACGCGGTCGACGATCCGCCGGTTCATGATGTGCTCGGAGAGCAGATCGACATCGAGGTGGCGGTCGTAGTTGGAGATGTTCGTGCCGCTGCTGAGCGCGTCGTCGGGATAGATGGCCAAGGAACGGTCGGGAAGCTGCCGTCGGATGCTCTTCCAACGCTCCGTCATCTCCTCCGGCTCGAATATCTTGATCGGGCCGATGAACCCGTCCCGTTCGAACCTGGCGAGCTCTTCGGCGCTGAGCCGATAGTCGGTTTCCTGACTGATCGTCATGCAAGCCGTCCTTTCTGTGGCGTCACGGCACTGTCAGCTTCTGGCGACGCGAGAAGCCAGCTCGTCCGCGGCCGAGGCCAGAGTTCCCTCGAACAGGGTCTTGAGGTCGTAGTCGGCGCCGAAGGCGTCCTTGGCGCGCTCACCCAGCACCAGGGCAAGCATGGAATGACCGCCCAGGTCGAGGAAGTTCTCCTCCTCGGTGACCTCGGGCTCTTCCAGGATTTCGGCGACCCACTCAAGCGTCCGGCGTCGAACCGTCGCCGCGTCTGGTGCGATGCGTGCATCGGGCATCTCTTGCCTTCTCCTGTCGGGTTGTTCAGTCGCCCCTTCTCGGGCAACGCCTGTCGGCGCTGCCGACAATGCCCGGAAGTCTCCTCAACGACGGCGCTGCGCAACGTCGGCCAGACTCTTCGGCCGCATGTCTGTCCAATGTGCATTCACATACTCGAGGCAGGACTCGCGATCCGCCGACTCAAGGACCATGGACCAGCCATCCGGAACCTCCGCGAAAGTCGGCCAGAGCGCATGCTGCATCTCGTCATTGACGAGCACGTGAAAGGCTTGGTCCTCGGCATCGAACGGGTTTTGCATGTTGCTGTCTCACCAACTTTCGGACGGGTGAACCGTGTTCGAGGCGAGTGAGGAATGGCTCGGAAGGTCATGGCGCCGAATTCAAAGACGCACTCTGGCCTGAAATGCCGCAACCTGACGTCGGAAACGGGAAGGAGTTCCTGCATAAGGATCCGACTTCCACCGACCGACTCCGGTCAGCGTAGCGCAATTTCCCTTTCCGTCGACTCCCCTCCGCGCACGTCCTCCGTCACCGAAGGACACACGTCCTGTACGGAGGCGAGCCGCCCGCCCTCCGGCGCCCGCACGCGAGGAAGCGGGGTCAGAACTGGACACGTCGGCATGTGATCGGTAGACAGGCAGCCGAAGCCACTGGTGACGACGGTTGTTCTGATCGAAAGCCGACCACCAGCGGCTTCGCTACGTTGCCAGCTCAACTGGCAAACCATTGCGGCAGGTTGGAAGAATCCGTGTCCGATAGTGTCGAGGTGACCGACGCAGCCAATGCCTCCCCCACGCCGTTGAGGCACCTCTTAGGCGGCCGGTTCGGCTGGTTCTACGCAGGCCGCACCGTCGATCTCGCCGGCTCGTCCATGACCACCGTCGCACTTGCCCTCGCCGTGCTCCAGGCGTCCGGCAGCGCGACCGATCTCGGCATCGTCCTCGCTGCCAATATGATCCCCACCCTGGTGCTTCTGCTCCTCGGGGGCGCGGTCGCGGACCGTGTCAGCAGGCGAGCCGTGCTCATCGTGACCAACCTGACAACCGCCGCCGTCATGGCGGTGATGGCCGTCATCCTGATCACGAGCCGCTACGACCTCTTCCTGATCTCCTGTCTGGTCCTCGTCAGTGGAGCCGTCAGCGCCTTCTCACAGCCCGCGTTGCGCGGCATCGTCCCCGAACTGGTCGAGCGCAAGGACCTGCAGCGCGCCAACGCGCTCCTGGCCAGCAGCCAGAACGCCGTGCGCATCCTCGGTCCGATGATCGCCAGTGTCCTGGTGGCCACGGTCGGGGGCGGGTGGGCCCTCGCAGCCGATGCCGCCTCCTTCGTCCTGGCCGCCGCGGCGTTCACTCGCATCCCCGGGGCGTCTCGGCCGCCGGCGGCGGACCGGCCGTTGTGGCGCGACCTTGTCGACGGCTGGGCCGTCTTCCGGTCGATGCGCTGGGTGGTCATCATGACCGTCTCGTTCGCTCTGGTGAACGCTTTCAACGTCGGTCCATGGAACGTTCTGGGGCCGCAGGTGGTGTCCGGCGAGGACGGCGCTGTGGGCTGGGGCACCGTGCAGACCGTGCGAGCGATCGGACTGCTCGTGATGAGCGTCGTCGCCGTGAAAATCGTTCTGCGCCGACCGCTCCGGGACGGGCGGATCTGGGGAACCCTCGCGGGCCTTCCACTGCTGGCGGTCGGCTTGTCCGGGGAGGCCTGGATCGTGGCCGTGACCGCCTTCGTCGGCGGCCTCGGGTTCACCGTGGCCGCCATCACCTGGGAGAGCACCCTTCAGTCGGCCGTTCCGGAAGAGTCTCTCTCGCGGGTCGCCGCCTATGACGACCTACTGTCCTACTTGGCGATTCCCCTTTCCCAACTGGCCATGGGACCACTGGCCGCGCATTACGGGGCGAAGTCGGTGAGCGTCGCCTGCGGCATCGCCTTCATCGTCGTCTGCCTGTTGCCCCTGCTGAACCGGGACGTCCGCGAGCTTCGAACGTGAGGGCTCCCCTGGCCCGTCATCGGCGCTCCCCGAACCAGGCGTCATAGCAGCGCGCTCCGTGCATGTGCGGAACGAGCCTGACCGGGCGGCCGGCCCGGTCGCCGAGCTCCGCGACCGACTCGATGTCCGGCGTGTCCGCGCTGTCGTGGGACGCGAGTCTGCACTTGACGTCAGAAGCGGTGTCCCCCGGCCCGGCGTCGGCGAGCAGCCCACACAGCGCGAGGGGCAGCGTCAGGCGGGCGTTCGGGATACCCGTAACGGTCACTGCCTCCGATCCAGGTCCTTCGAGCAGTTCCTTCAGGCCGGCGAGACCGCCGACCCGCTCCCACGACGCGGCCTCGCCACGTGCGGCGAAGGCGTCGAGTTCGGCGGCTCTCGCGGCACCCAGGAGCGTGACGTCGTACCGGAAGGACGTCAGCTCGTTGCGTGCTGTGCCGCGCTTGAGTTCAGGCACGATGTCCATCCCGGCGCCCGCCGCGAACGCTGCGAAGAACTCCCCCGGCACGCACAACTCGCGATCCGTCTTCACCCGCTGACTGACCAGCGCGGCCAGCTCGTCCGCGGGAGTGTCGGCCGCGGCGTGGTGAAGGACGGCCGTGGCGTGAAGCGCCTCGAGCAGAGCCGGATCGCGGACGTCTCCGATGAACACGGCCCCCTCGCCCCCTGTGATACGAGCGGCCTCGGTGAGCACCCGGTGCAGGTAGGACAGGCCGGGAAAATACTGCACGATCGAGTTGAGAACGACGGTGTCGAACTCCCCCGCCCGCATTTCGGACAGGCTGTCCGCATCGGCGACCCGCAGACTGACGTGATCCCATCCGTCGTCCAGTTGCCGGGCCGCCGCCCGGATCGCCGCCGGAGCCATGTCGATCCCGACGTAGTGCTCCGTGCGGGGTGCGAGGCTCCGCAGGATTGTGCCGGCCCCGACGCCGACGTCCAGCACCCGACGCGGTCGGGTCGACTCGATGCGGCGCACGGTGTCGTACAGCCATGCGCGCATCTCGGCGACGGGAATGGGATCGCCTGTGTAGCTGCTGCGCCAGCCGACGAACTCGGCGTTCGGCTCCTGCGTGTACGCGGCGTCCCATACCCGACCCCAATGTGCGCTGAGGTCGGATTCCGTGCCGGACGCGGTGTGGTTCCTCGCGGCGAGCACCGGCTGGACGTAGGCGACGAGTTCGGGAGAGCCGTCGGTTCCCCGGTGCGCGACCACAGCGGCCGCTCGTACGTCGGGAGAGGTGGACAGGACGGCCTCGATCTCGTCGAGCTCGATCCGCACCCCGGAGATCTTGATCTGCCGGTCGAAGCGGCCGACGAACTCGAGTGCGCCGTCCCACCGGCTGCGCACCCTGTCGCCGGTTCGATACCAACGTCGCGACGGCTTACCGGCCTCGTCGACGAACCGCTCCTCGGTCCGGTCCGGCATGCGAAGGTAGCCGGCCGTGACACAGGAACCTCCGACCCACAGTTCCCCCACCTCTCCCGGGACCACCTCGACGCCCTGGTCGTCGACGACCCGGAGGCGGGCGTGCCCGAGAGCCGTCCCGATGGGGATCGCGGAGCCCCGGGCCTCCTCTGCCGTGACCTCATGGACGGCGCACCAGACGGTGGCCTCCGTAGGCCCGTACATGTTGCACACCCGAACACCGGGAAGGGCCGACACAAGGCGCCGAGCGAGTCCCACGGGGAACACCTCGCCCCCCACGGACAGCACTCTCAGGCCGCGCAGCGACCGCAACGTCTCCTCGTACGACGCGACGGCCGACAGCAGGGACGGCGTGGCCTGGAAGAGCGTGGGCCGGAAGCGCCTCATCAAGTCCCGGAGGCTTCCCTCGCCGTGGGGGTCCAGACGGTCGACCATTCGGTCCGGGCTCACGACGCTCGTTCCGCCGCGGGTCAGCGGCCAGAACAACTCCATGACGGCGATGTCGAACGAAACACTGGTCACCGCGAGAAAGGTGTCGTCTCGCGGGGTACCGAAGGTCTCGTCCAGGGCGTCGAACAGCGCGGCCACGTTGGCGTTGGTGACGATGACGCCTTTGGGCCGGCCGGTCGAGCCGGAGGTGTAGATCACGTAGGCGGGGTCCTGGGGGGACGGTGTGGGTAGCACGATCTCGGCATGGCCCGGGGCGGCTGCCGCCCGTGGAGGGACGTGTCGCACCGGGACGGAGAACTCGCCTGCGCTCGAATCCGTGACCACAAGTGCGAGATCGGCGTCCTCGGCTATCGCCCGCAGCCTGTCCTTCGGGTATCCCGGATCGAGAGGGACGTACGCAGCACCGGCGGCGGACACACCGAACAACGCCACCACCAGGTCGACGCCCCGTTCGACCATCACACCGACTCGATCTCCGGGTCCCGCTCCATGGCTGACGAGTCGGCGGCCCAGGGTCTCGGCTCTCGACGCCAGCTCGCCGTACGAGAGCGTGGTCGTCCGATCGGACACGGCCGGCCGCGAAGGGTCGTCCAGTGCCACTGCTCTGACCTGCTCGAACAGCGAGCTTGACACGGTTTCACGTCCTCCGGGTTCGTGGTTCTGACCCGAATTCGAAGAGTCGGGCCAGGCCTTGACGGTCATTCATCAAGCCCGCGTGGTTGTAGTCCGCGGAGAAGAACAGCCAGCACGATCCGATCTGCTGTGCCGTACGGAACTGCTGTGTGGCGGGGACGTAGAGGTCGTCCATGGCAGCCACGGCGTATACGGGCACGGTGTTGCGCGCCAGTTGTGGCAGGTCGTACAGGCTCGTCCAACCTGTGTACCGGGCAAGTTCGTCCGCGACCTCGGCGAACGGCCTCAGACCGCCGAGCTGACGGAACATCCAAGGGAAGGCGACCTCGCCGTAGAAATGGAACGGACGCGCGTGGTCGCCGAACACCGGCTCGTCCGCGTAAAGACGGTCCGCGGCCCAGCGGGTGGCACAGCCGGGCATTCCGTAGATGTACTCCTGCAGATAGAACAGGGGCGCACTGGACATGTCGGTCGCGGCCACCGCCTTCACGAAGGCCTCGGTCAGGTCATCGCCGTCCCAGGCGGTCTGGATGAGGTCGTGCACCGCCTCCATCCCGCCGTCGAATCCGAACTTCAGGCCGAGCATCCTCAGGCGCTCGGGCGACAGCCTGTCTCCCGTCGGGAGAAGGACCTCGTGGTCCCGCAGGTGGTCCACGATCCGGTCGATGATCTCCCCGTCGTCGGGATATCTCTCGTGATACTCGGCGTTCTTCTTCTTGCTCATCACCAAGGTGTCCCGCAGCACGTCGTCGGCGGTACTGACCGGCCCGATGAGCCCGCTGGAGATGAACGCCCGGTCGATTCGGTCGGGAAAGTGGGAGAGGTAGGTCAAGGCGATGGAACCGCCGTAGCTCTCCCCCAGCAGCGTCCAGCTCGGTATGCGCAGGATCCGCTCCCGCAGGAACTCCGCGTCCCGGACGATGGCGTCGGCGCGGAAACACCGCAGTCGCTCCAGCGCGGCGGCCGCCGTCAGGCCGGCGATGGAGCCAGCAGTGACCGGTGAACTACGGCCGCAGCCACGCTGGTCGAGGAGCACCACCTGGTAGCGGTCCAGTGCGGCGTCGAGCCACGTCGGGATCACATTGCGCGGATCGGGACACTGCCCGCCCGGGCCGCCTTGGAGGAAGAGCAGATAGGGGAGGTGACGGGCCGCGTTCTCACGGCGCACCACCGTCTGGGCGAACACGGTGATGGACGGTCCGGCCGGATCGTCATGATCGAGGGGGACTTCGAATCGATGGGTGTCGACGACGACGTCGGCGTTGTCCGCGTCCCTCGCGACCGGGGAGGAACACGCCACGATATTGCGGATCGTCGGGTTGCCGCGCAGGCGAGCGCCGTCGACGTGCCGCCCGGTCCGCTCCGTCCATGCCGCGCATGCCTTCACCAGGATCAGGGAGCCGGCGCCCAGTCGCGTCAGATCTTCGTCCGGGTCGATGTGGGCGCGGGACAGCTCCGCGGTGAAGAACCGAACCAGGAAGTCCAGGTCGTCCGTGGTCGCGTCGTCACCGGCTTCCGGCAGTTGTACCGGCTCAACAACGGCTGCCTCGGCTGCGCCGAGTCGCCCGAGCGCGGCTCTGTCGACCTTGCCGTTGGGCAACGTCGGAAGGGTGTCGACGAACACGAACTTCGTCGGGAAGGCCTCGCGGGGCAGGAAGGACGCGAGGTGTTCACGCAGCCGTGAGGCCATGTCGGCCGGGTCGTCCTGCTCGGGTTCGTCCGGCAGTCGTCCGTGCCTTTCGGGTGTCCGCTCACTCATAGCGACTCCGCAACCGCTTCTCGCCGTACTCCGTGCGGAACAGCCCGCGCTTCTGTAGTAGCGGCACCACTTCGTCCACGAAGTCCACGAGGCCGGTCGGGAACACCGGCGGCATGATGTTGAATCCGTCGGCAGCCCCGCCGTCGATCCAGGTCTCGATGACGTCGGCGATGCGCTCCGGTGTGCCCGTGACCACGAGGTGGCCGCGCCCGAAACCCTGCAGCGCGATGATGTCGCCGACGGTGGCTCCACCACGGCGGGCAATGCCGGTGATCAGCTCGTAGGTCGTGCGGTTGCCCTGGATGGTGTCCGCGGGAGGCAGTCGGTCCACGGGGAAGGGGGCGTCGACGGAGCAGTCGGTGAGATCGACGTTCAGCATCATCGAGATGTGCTCAAGGGCGTAGTCCGTGGCCTGCATCTGTATGAGGTCACGTTTCCTCTGATCCGCCTCCGCCTGGGTGGAGCCGACGATCGGCAGCAACCCGGGCAGCACCTTGACGGTGCGTCCGTTGGCCGCGGCTCGCCGGCGCATCTCCGTGCGAAACCGCGCGCCGTCCTGCACGTTCTCCTGCACCGTGAACACAGCGTCGGCGTGGCGGGCGGCGAACGACCTCCCCGCCTCCGACGCCCCTGCCTGAACCATGAAGGGGCGGACCTGGGGAGAGCGCTGGATGTTGAGAGGCCCGCGCACCCTGAAGTACTCGCCCTCGTGCCCGACGAGATGGATCCGGTCGGGATCGGTGTAGTGACCGGTGGATCGATCCCGGATCACCGCGTCCTGGTCCCACGACTCCCACAGCCGGCCGGCCACCTGGAGGAATTCCTCGGCACGCTCGTAGCGCTCCCGGTGGGAGAGCATCTTCGACCGGTTGAAGTTCCTGGCCTCGTTGACGCTGTTGGACACCACGATGTTCCAGCCGGCGCGCCCGCCCGAGATGTGATCGAGTGACGCGAACATCCGCGCCAGGTGGAAAGGCTCGTAGTACGACGTCGACGCCGTCGCGATCAGCCCGATGTGCTCGGTTCCCAGAGCGAGAGCACCCAGCAGGGTGAGCGGTTCGAGCCCGGCACAGTAATTGCTGCGCGGCTTGTGCCACAGGGCGTCGGCGATGAACACGGAGTCCATCAGCCCCTTTTCCGCGATGCGCGTCAGCTCCAGGTTGTACTTGACGTCCGTGACGCGCACCGACTCGCACTCAGGGTGCAGCCAAGCGGAGTCGTGATGCCCCGGAAGCAGCATGAACAGGTTCAGGTGGATGCTCAAGGATCTGACTGCCTTTGCCTCATCGGAACCGGTGATCTTCGTCCCCGCGTGGTCATGGCGTGCTCTTGGCCTCGTGCATCTCGGCCACCCGTCGGATGGCGTCTTCGACCCGCCTCTCGCAGTGCTCGACGTCGTCTCCTTCGATGACGGCCCAGGCGACGGCGATCGAGCTGGTCTTCATCTCCTTCATGACCTCTCCCGGCCGGACCTTCATGCGAAGGTGCCTGACTCCAGGAAGACCTTCCAGATCGGCCCGGGTCACGCCGTTGCGGAAGCCTGACTTGACCGGAAGGCATACGAAGCCGAATACGCCGGTGGGTTCGAACTCGGGCTGCGTGACGTCGGCCCCGACATGGGCGCGGGCATGCGCCGCCCAGAGACTGACACCGATGCTGTGCAGCGCGCTGACGCTGATCAGGCCGCCGGCCGGGCGCCAGCCGAGTTCACCGGCGACGAACCTGCCGGGCTCCCCGAACACCTCGAGATGGAATGCGCCGCACTCGCCTCCGAGTGCCGACCGGCAGCTCTCCGCGAACGCCCGTGCCTCCTCGTAGAGTTCCGGATACTGCTTGGCGGGGAGGGCGATGGAACGGAACGGACTCCCGGTTTTGGTCTCGATCGCGGGTGTCGCGTCGCGCGACACCATGAAGCTTTCGATGCGGCCGTCGGCGACGACTCCGTCGAAGTGCCATTCATCCCCTGACTGCCACTCTTCGACCATGCACGTTTCCAGCTCCGTGTCGGCGCTGAGCCGACGGAACAACTCCTCGACGGTGTCGACGCGGTACACCAGATGCGAACCGCCGTCCGCCGTCGGCTTCACCACGTACGGTGGGGTCAGGTCGCCCAGGCCGCGGCGCAGCGCCGCTTCGCTCGTCGGCTTCTCGGCGAAGACCCTGTATCGCGCCGTAGGGACCTGGTGCCGCTGCCAGAGGCTCTTCTGCAGCGGCTTGTCACGTCCGGCGAGGGCGACTGCGGGGTCCATGCGCTTCTGAAGGCCGAGGATGTCGTTCAGGATGGCCGCTGTGGTCACCGCGAACTCGTGACCGGGGATGACGACGTCCACCTTGTCGGCCACGCCGAGGTGGACCAGGGCCGCCCAAGCGAGTTCCGGCCGGTCGAACGACGGCAGGAAGGCGCAGTACGTGGTCAGATCCCGGCAGCCTTCGAGCACCACCCGGTCGTGAGCCACGTACAACACGGTGACGGAGTGTCCGATCCTGACCAACTCTTCGATCGCCTCTTGTTCGGCACCGAGAAGAACCGCATGCACGCCTACCAACCCCTTCAGTCCGATCAGCGTCGGTGCTCAGGTCATCGCTCGAGACACACCGGAAGAACGTCCAGACTCCGCACCGTGGCAGTGACGCGCCGAGTGGGCTCGGCCGCGAGACGCAGGCTCACGCCGTCGTCGCTCAGTGCGTTGATCATCGCGGAGATACTCAACTTGCCGAACTCGGAACCGAAGCAGGCATGTGGTCCCGAACCGAATCCGAGATGCGGGTTCGGCCGGCGATACACATTGATGTGGTGTGGATCGTCAAACACGCGGGGGTCGCGATTGGCGGCGGCAAGCAGCGTCACCACGGAATCCCCCGCGCCTATGCGAGTGCCCTGAATCGTTGTTTCCTCGACCGCGACCCTGCTCGTCCCCTGCGCCGGCCCGTCAAAGCGGACGAGTTCATCGACACCGGTCGGCAGAATCTCGGGCCTGGACAGCTCCGTCAGCAGTTCGGGCCGCGCAGCCAACAGGAGAGCCGCATTACCGACCATGGCGAAGATCGTCCCGTAGCTCGCGTTGAACATCATCGCCGCGGAATTTCGCATGTAGTGTCCACCGAGGAACTCGTCGTCCGCCCGCCGGATGAGCTGGGCGACAAGTCCCTCATCCCCCTCGGGGCGCGGGAACCAGCTCTCTCCGAGGTCGTTCAGACGTTTCCGAGCGGCGTCCCCCTCGGGAATGTTCTCGGGCGCAAGACCGGAATCCATGCGCAGGGCGATGCCGTGCGAGATCTCCGCATAGTCGGACGCGTCCGGTTCGGGGACGCCGAGAAGGCTCGCGGACAGGTGGAGCGCGAAAGGAGCAGCCACGTCCGACATCCAGTCGAACGGCTCGCCGGGGCTTCGTCCGGTCAGCGTGCCACGCAGGAACGCGACCGCGTCGTCGAACAGCCTCTTCTTGTCCTGTGAGCGCATCGCGCTCACCAGCAGCCGACGCAGCGGCGTCTGCTCCGGCGGGTCCATCATCTGTACGTTCTGGCGGAACTCCGGGATCTTCTCTCCGTTACGGCGGGGATCCCTGGCGAACGTCTCGTGTTCCCGGAGCACACGCACGCAGTCCGCGTGCCGTACGACCACCCACGCCTCCATCCCCGCATGCCAGTGGATGGGCGTCTCCTCGAGCATCCTGGCATAGGTGGGATAAGGGTCTCGAATCATCTCACTGCGCAGTGGATCGTACACGGAAGTGGGAGTCACCTTTTATCGCCTTCGATCGGAATATGATGTCGTCTAGGATCGCAGGTCGGAAAGAAATCCCTTGATTGCTGGAGCAGGGGCGCACGCGGCCCGCATCCGCATCGCTCGCATTTCATACGTCCGAAGAGGCAGATGCGTACGACGTACGCCCCGTCAGGTCACAAACCCTCTTTGTTCTTCGAGGGTCCCGCCACCTGAATGCTGGCAATTCACGCCAGCTCTTCACTTCTTTTTCAGTGGTTGTACGACATGATGCCACCCCCATTCTCGATGGCCATTGCGACGCTTCGCAGCATATTTTGCGGGAAGTGCGGTTGTCCAGTGTCGCTCTTTCGTACCGGCACAACTCGAGCGCAGTGGTTTCTCACCCGACGTTTTCAGTGATATGCGCGCGCGAAAATGCCGCAGCCGTTGACATCCTCGAAAAACGGGCCCGATGCAGAGCAGCCGCGGGCCGTGCGGATCACGGGTCACCGATAGACGCATCCGCGAGCCTGCGTGCCGGTCGAAGGCCTCAGGACGAGTTCACGGCACGGACGCGCTCGGCACGTCCGAGGACCCGCGCGATTCCGGCCGGCGTCGGGTACTCGAACACGGCCGACACCGGCAGGTTCACCCCCAGGCGCCTCCTTATGCCATGCACGACCCGCAGCGCGCCCAGGGAGTGGCCGCCCGACGAGAAGAAGTTCTGATCGACATCGGCCACCGATTTCCCCAGAACCTCCGCGAAGGCGCCGCAGACTTCCCGTTCCACAGGGTTGGAGGGGGGTCGGCCGGCCTCCTCGGTCAGGGCCGGCAGAGCGCCTCGGTCGAGTTTGCCGTTGGGGGTCAGCGGCAGGCTCTCGATCAGCCGGATCTTCGGCACCATGTGGTGCGGCAGAAACTCGGCCGCGTGGCGTCGCAGGACGGCCGACGTCAGCGTCGCGGCCGCCGGCACGACGTAGGCGACCAGACGTTTTGCCGCCGTGCTGCGCTCGCGTACCGCGACCACAGCCACCTGCACGACCTCCTCGTGGCGTCGCAGGACCGCCTCCACCTCCCCTGGCTCGACGCGGAAACCCCTGATCTTCAGCTGGTCGTCCGCGCGGCCGACGAACATCAGCTGCCCGTCCGCCTGCCAGCGCACCACGTCCCCGGTCCGATACATCCGCGTACCAGGTTCACCGAAGGGATCGGGAACGTATCGGGCGGCTGTGGCGCCCGCTCGCTTGAGGTATCCACGGGCCAACTGGACGCCGGCGATGTACAACTCGCCCGGCACCCCCACCGGAACCGGTTTCAGCCAACGGTCGAGCACGTAGGTACGCATGTTGTCGATCGGCCGCCCTATCGGCGCCTCGGCCGACCATTCATCGGGATCGGAGGGCAGGACCGCCGCAGTGGCCACGTGAGTCTCGGTCGGACCGTAGTAGTTCATCAGGCGACGGTCCGGCGCGGCCCGTCGAAACGCCGCCAACTCGGCGGTGAGTCTGAACGCCTCGCCACCCTGGACCACATGCCGCAGCCGGGGGAGGCCGCCGGCTGCGCCTCGACTGGCGTCGACGATCGCCGCGAGAACGAGATTGGGCACGAAGATCTCGTTCACCTCGTTCGCCGCGAGCCAGGTCACCAGCTGGTGCAGATCCCGACGCGCCTCCTCCTGCGGCATCTCCAGACATCCACCGCGCACGGTGGAGATGAGGATTTCCATGATCGCCATGTCGAAGCTGATCGACGAGAAGTTGGCGGTCCGGTGTGCGGACCAGCCCTCCTTCTCCGACGCCCGCCGGTACCAGCTCATCAGGTTCACCAGCGCCGCACCGTGCATCACCACGGCCTTCGGCACACCGGTGGACCCCGATGTGTAGATCACGTAGCAGGGATGTGCGGGCAACAACGGCGTGACACGGTCTGCGTTGGTCAGGTTCGTGTCCGCCATGTCGTCGGCGACCACGGGCTCCTTCAACACGATGTGCGCACCGCAGTCCGCCAGCATGAACGACACTCGCTCGGCCGGGTACTCCGGATCTATCGGGCAGTAGGCCGCGCCGGCTTTCAGCGTTCCCCAGACCGCGACGACGAGATCCACCGACCGCGGCATCGACAGCGCCACCACCGACTCCGGCCCGGCACCACGGCGTGTCAGCCAGCGGGCAACACGATTCGCCCTCGCGTTCAACTCGCCGTAGGTCAACTCCACAGCACCGATCCGTACCGCCACCGCATCCGGTGTCTTGGCCGCCCTCACTTCCAGCAGCTCGGGCACGCTCTGCGCGCACACCTCCGTCGCGGTGTCGTTCCAGCCGCTCAGGAGGGTCTCGCGTTCAGCAGCCGAGAGAATGTCGACATCGCCGACGGCGAGCGTGGCGTCCGCGGCCACCGCGCTGAGGACTCGGACCAACCGATCGACGATCGTTTCCACGGTCGTCCGGTCGAACAGGTCCGTACTGAACCGTGCCTCGCCGACGATGCCCACCGCGGTCCCGTCAGGCGCGTACCGCGTGTCGAAATTGAAGCCCAGGTCGAACTCGACCGCTCCGAACGGATGCTCCCTCGCAGTGGTGCGCAGCCCGGTCATCCCCCACGCGTGCTCCAGTGGCCGCGCCGTCATGAACACCTGAACCAAAGGATGGCGTCCCACGACCCGTTCCGGGTTGACCGCCTCGACGACCTGCTCGAACGGGACGTCCTGGTGCGCGAAGGCGGCCAAGTCAACCGCGTGTACGTCCTGGAGCAGATCGGCGAAGGTCGGGCTGCCCACGAGGTCGGTCCGCAGCACGACGGTGTTCGCGAAGTGTCCGACAAGGTCCTCCGACAGGTCGCGAACACGCCCTGGCACCGGCGTACCGATCGCGATATCCAGCTCACCGGTCAGGCGGGCGAGCAGCACGGCGAGCCCGGCATGGAGAACCGTGAACATCGTGGTTCCGCTGCGCCGCGCCAGCTCAGCCAGCCGCGCCTGCACCTCGGATGCCACCTCGAACATCACCGAGTCGCCACCAAAGCTCGGCGTCGCAGGACGAGAGCGGTCGAAGGGCAGTCCGATCTCGTTGCCCAGACCGGACAAGGCCGTCCGCCAGTACGCCAACTGCCCGGTCTTGAGGTTGTTTTGGTCCGCAGGGTCGCCGAGCTTCCGCTGTCGGCCTGGGAAGTGATCGAAGTGATCGGCGTCCCGGACCACGGGCTGGGACCGGTCCGGGACGGCACCGCGACGCCGGGCGTTGTAGGACGCCACGAGATCCCGGCCGAGGGGGCCCGCCGACCATCCGTCGCAGGCTATGCGGTGCAACAGCAGCAGCAGTACGTGCTCATCCTCGGCGAGCTCGAGGAGACTGGCCCGCAGGGGTGGCTCCGTCGCCAGATCGAAGGGACGCTTCGCCGCGACGGCCAGTTCACGCTCCAGCTCGGAAGGGTCTGCGCGGCAGACCTCAAGGACCGGCGATGCTTGCCGCTCGTCCAACACGCGCTTGACCGGGCACCCCTCCACATCGGCGAAAACGGTACGCAGGCTTTCGTGCCGCGCGACGACATCGGCCAGCGCCGCCTCGAGCACGGGACGGTCGAGTGTGCCCTGCATCCGGACCACGATCGACAGGTTGAAGGTGGGGGCGCCCCCCGCCAATCGGTCGAGGAACCAGATCCGGAGCTGGGCGGACGGGACCGGTAACGGATCAGGTCGGCCTGCGGCTCGGAAAGGCCTGATCATGGCCGGCGACGTGAGGTCGTCCAAGGTCCACTCCCCTGTCTGTGTCTTCCTGACACGACCGACACCCAAGCGGACGGCCTCACTCACCTCACACGCCCATGCTGAGTGTTCGACTGAAAACTTCTGTCACTCGTACGCCCGCGCATCGCATCCGCATCGCGCCGTCGAGCGGCGAGCCGACTCCCGGCCGAGCGACCTGGCACTGCAGCGGAAGCCGAGAGATGAGCCCCGGCGCGCCGTACCGGTGCACATTTCGAATGTGCGCCGAGACCATATCAGGCACCCGATCAAATCAACACGACACCGCACAGCCGCACTTGATCAACGGTATTAGGGGACGAGGCGGTCTCGACATTCTGGCGCACGCGCCGATGCGTCCGCTAACCTCATGCGAGTCTCGGGCTGCATTCAAAAGTCATCAGATCCAGCGCCCTGAGAAACTTCTGATCGGCTCACGACCATTGCGTCGGAAACCGCAGAACCGCAAGCAAGGGAGTTTCATTGAACACCTTGGACAAAGTTCGCGCCGAGTACGAGGAAAACGGATTCAGCATCATCCGCAACGCGATTCCCGTGAGCCTTGTGGAAGAAATACAGGCGCATGTGGCGTGGCTCACCGAACGGTATCCGGAACTGCGGCCGGAGCACTTGCATCACCCGCTGATCCGCAACGACGCCTTCTGGGTGCGGCTGGTCTCCGACCCTCGGCTGGTGGACATCGCGGAGTTCTTCCTCGGGCCCGACATCGCATGCTTCACGGCCCACTACATATGCAAGCCGCCCTACGACGGCCAGCCGGTGTTGTGGCACCAGGACGGCGCCTACTGGAAGCTCGACCCCATGCGGGCGCTGACCGTGTGGATCGCTGTCGACGAGTGCACCCGGGAGAACGGCTGTCTGCGGGTGATACCGGGCAGCCATCGTCTGCCGCTCTATCAACCCACCCGTCGCACGGACTCGCCGAACATGCTGTTCTCGGCTTCCGACGAGAAGCTGGTCCAGGAATGGTCGGAGCGGTGCGGGATCATCGACGTCGAACTGAACCCCGGAGATGTCGAGATCCACCACCCCAACATCCTGCACTGCTCGGAGCCGAACACGTCCGCACGACGACGCTGCGGACTGGACGTCGGTTACATACCGACAAGCACTCGAATCCTCAGCGACGGGCTCTATCTCGATCCGATCCTGGTCCGCGGAGCGCCCACCGCCGAGATCAACACGTACCGACCGTATCCACCCTACGTCCACGGGGAAACCATCCCCTTCGAGGGAATGGAGGCCTGGGACGAAGAGATCACGGTCCGCAATGCCGGCATCGCCGTCGACGGCGACAGTACGGAGTCACCGCTCCACGCCACGCACCGGATGATCGATCGCCTGCGTGAAGGCACCGTAAAACGCTGAGATGCCCGGCACCGAGCCGTGAGCGTATGAATCCGGCGAATGCGTGAGGGTCATCCTTTGACTTCGGACTGGCCGCAAGCGCAGCACAACGGTCCGCGTCGCCGCAGGAAAGGCGGGCTCGTCGCGACGGGCATCGACGGCGGCACGCGGCGTGAGGTCAGCGGAGTCTTACGCCCCCGCGGCAGCTCTGGCAGTACGCGGGGAGCGACTGGATCTCGCCGGATGCGCATAGTAACCGTGAGAGGGACCGCAGTTCCGGCCGGTACAACAACGCATGGCATCGCTACCGCTTCAACCAACTGTTGCCGTAGACGATTTGCACAGTAAGCTCCCACGTGCCCTGGTAGTGGAAGCCTTCAACTGACGCACGTTGCGGACGCCCGCTTGCGCATGGCGCAAGACTGATCGGCTGGGCCATCACGCAAGCCACCCCGCAGCCGGCCGGGCCCGTGGCCAATATTGACTGTACTTCTCCCAGAGACTCGCAGCACGGCGTTTGCGAGTTAAGCAGGAGGAACAAGCTGTAGGCGGCAGTAAGTTGATCCGAGACACGAGGGGGAAGCGGATATGGTTCAGGCCACACCACCTGGGATCACACTGCATCGGGATGTCAGGGTTCTCCGCGACGCCAAGGAAGGTGAGTCGCCCACACCCGAGGTGGGTGAAACGATCGGGGTGATACGGTGACGTCCGACAAGTCAGTACCGGATGCCCGTAGTTCCCGGACCGCGACGAGGGACTTCGCTCGAATCGACCGACTCCGACCCGCCGATTCTCCCCGGATCAACGGCGAGGACCCCGAACACATAAAACTCCTGGCCGAATCCGATGACGCGCTGCCGCCCATTCTGGTCCACCGCGACACAATGCGTGTCATCGACGGAATGCACCGATTACGCGTCGCTCAGTTACGCGGGGACACCGAAATCCAGGTGGAGTGGTTCGAAGGCAGCGACGTGGAGGCATTCGCACGCGCCGTCCAGGTGAACGTGACCCATGGACTTCCACTCACCCTCGCCGACCGGGAAGCCGCTGCCGTACGCCTGATCGAGTCATGTGACGCCTGGTCGGACAGGGCGATCGCCCAGATGACCGGGCTGAGCGCCCCCACGGTCGGCCGAATCAGGGCACGCTCGCGACCCGACCAGCAGTTCGCTGCGCCCTCCCGGATCGGGCGCGACGGCCGAGTTCGCCCACTGAACAGCGCGGCCGGCCGTCAGCGCGCCAGCGAACTCATCGAAGCGGAACCGAATCTCAGCCTGCGGGAGATCGCCAAACGCGCGGGTATCTCCATGAGCACCGCACGGGACGTCCGTAAACGCCTCAACCGAGGCGAGAATCCCATTCCCGACAAATTCCTACCCGACACCGACCCCGATCCCGGCCCCGACCCCGACCCCGATCCGGGATCCGCCGCGGGCACCGGGCCCAGCCACGGTCTGCGGACACTCACCCTGGCCCAGCAACCGATCGAGGGGTCCTATATCTCCAACCTGGACAGTCTTCAGAAAGATCCGTCCGTACGACTGTCCGGGGACGGCCGGTTCCTTCTTCGCTGGCTCAGTCTTCATGCCATCAGCGGTGAAAAACGGGCCAAGCTGATCAGGTCCCTTCCGGCTCACAGCAAGGTCCGCATCGCAGGTATGGCCAAATACTGCAGCCGATGGTGGGCTGAATTCGCCGACGACCTGGAACAGCAAGGTCGCCGAGACATATCCAAAACCGGTTGAGCAACAGCACCGGTCCCAGGGCCTTGCGGCGTCGTTCACCGTGACGCTGCAAGGCCCCTCTTGCCGGGTGACGCCAACAACGCCGAGAGCCGCACCGCAGAGCGGCCGGTGAAGCTGCGTACGCGACCGGTCGCCATGTCGCCCGCCCCGCACGGCCGGCCATCCACGCAGCCGCTATGTCGGGAAAGTCGGCTATGGCCTTTCGTTGCCCTGTGACATAAGATGCCGAACACCTCTGCCGGGATCGCGGCGCACGCCGCGACCAGACCTGTGCCCCCAATGAACCGCGGAGGTGCGGTATGAGGCGTTCACCCTCGTTCGAGCATCACAACTTTGCCTGGCGCCTGCAGGCGCTGTGCGTCGGCGAGGATCCCGAGATGTTCTTCCCGCTGGCGGAGACAGAGCGCGCGACAGCGCGTGCTCGCGCGGTGTGCCGACAGTGCCCCGTGCTGCTCGACTGCCGCGACTGGGCCATCCGCCACGGCGAGACGGACGGCGTCTGGGGCGACACCACGGCGAGCCAGCGCAGAGCCATCCGCAGTGCAGCCGTCCGCCGGTGATCGTGCGCTCCGATGAGCGACTGAGCCCCTCCCCAGGTCGCCAGACCGTCCGCCATGTTGTGGAACATGACCGGCGGGTCTGCACCCTGCCTGGCGGTCGAGCTCCAGCCGACGAGTGCCGGACGCAGCGAAGCGTTTCCGAGGAAGCTCCCTACCCTGAAAGCCTGCCTCGGCCGACCACGTAGCACGATGGGCGTCGGAGGTGCGGGGATGAGCGTGACGTGGGCGGCAACGGCACTGCAATCAGGGCGGTTCTGCCCAGTTGAGAGGTGCTCTGGAATTGCGGAGCTGGCAGATCACTTCGACGAGTTGCGCTGCCGTGGGCAGGGGTACCTTGAAGTCCGTCGGCAGGGCGATGAGCTCCCCCTGCTGGCTCTCGGCTTTCGAGGTGATCTGGGAGTCCTCCACCTGTTCGATGACGCTGAGGGGGCGTCCTTGCTGGTCGGAGACGGTATCGTCGCAGCTGAGGCCCTGGTCGGCATTCCCGTCCTGGATGACCTAGCTGCGTTCAACGGCCGCTTCGTCCTTTCCGTCGATCGCGCTTGGGACCTGGTGGGCCACTTCCTGGCGACAGGAACACCCGGCGAGCTCGGCGAGTGGTGTGACGTGTGAGCAGTCTGCGGTCGCCGGTCGTGGCGCAGCCCGCCTGGCCAGACAACGATCGCCGATCACAGAAACCGTCGGATAGGCGTCACCGCCGCCTCCTTCGCGCGCTGCAGTAGCGCTCGGTGTCTCCAGCGGCTGAGGTTGATGTCCACGCTGTGCTCGAGGTCCGCCTCGTAGTCGCGGTCGAGGGACGCGGTGAAGTTCTCGTCCAGGACCGCGAGCATGACCTCCTCGTCGTGGTCCATGGACCGGCGGTTGAAGTTGGTGGAGCCGATCAGGGCCGCGACCGAGTCCACCGTGATGATCTTGGCGTGCATCATGGTCGGCTGGTACTGCCGGATGCGCACACCGGCTTCCAGTAGACGCGTGTAGTGGTGCTGGCCTGCGAGCTGGCAGGCGCGCTGATCGGTGTGCGGCCCGGGCAGGAGGATCTCCACCTCCACACCGCGCCGGGCGGTCCGGCACAGCAGGTCGATGAAGTACGTGTCGGGAGCGAAGTAGGCGGTCGCCAGCCGGAAGCGTTCCTCGGCGGAGGTCAGCATGACGCGGATGAGGGTCTGCATGTCCTGCCAGCCGATGCTGGCCGACCCGCGTACGACCTGAACGACGGACGACCCGGGCTGCTCGTGCTCGGTGAAGCGGTCGCGGTCGTCGTAGAGCTCGTCGTGGCACTCGGCCCAGTTCTGCGCGAACGCGGCCGCTATGCCGTCGACGGCCGGACCGCGCACCTGCACATGCGTGTCCCGCCATTCGCCGGGGCCCCGGGCATCGCCGCACCATTCCTCCGCGATGCCCACGCCGCCGGTGAACGCGGTGGCCTCGTCCACGATGAGGGCCTTGCGGTGGCAGCGATGGTTCTGTTTGAAGGGTGACAGCCACACGGGTCTGCGGAACCAGGCCACCTGCACACCCGCGTCGTCCATCTCCTCGAGCAGCTGCTGCTCGATCTTCTGCGCACCGAAGCCGTCCAGCAGCAACCGGACCCGCACTCCCGCGCGTGCCCGGTCGGCGAGGGCGAGGGCGAAGTCCCGGGCGATCTGTCCGCGCCAGTACACGAACGTCATCATGTCGATGGTGTGGCGAGCTGAACGGATCGCCCCGAGCATTGCGGGGAAGATCTGGTCGCCGTTGCGCAGCGGGAGCAGTTCGTTGCCCTCGGTCGCGGCCACGCCGATGAGCCGCTCCAGGCGACGGCGCAGGCGGCGCTTGCGTGCATCGAGTGCGTCGTCGGTGGCGGGGGCTGCCGGTATGCCGTCGAGAATCACGTCATGTCTCCCGTTGACCTTGAGGGGCGGTTCGGTGCGGGCTGGCGAGCAAGCCCGAAAAGCCACTTGCCCGGCGAATACGACGGCACGCCCGAAGCCCCTCTCCTTCATGCGCACCCGGAATCGGCACCGGCCCTCCCGGCTGGGACCGCTCGTTTCACCAGCCGGGTCTCCTTCCGGGGCAGGTCGGCCAACTCGTATCGCCCTCAGCGGACTTGTTGAAGCAGTCGTGCGCTACGACTCCTCTCGCCCCCTCTCCCCCACGGACCGACCCGAGCGCGGCGCGTCTGTACCGGAGTTCAGTGGGCATACGGCGGTGAGCCGGAGGACACGCCTCGGGCCGGCCCTCGCCGCGACACCTCGATCAGGGAGTAGGGATGCCGACCGCCGTATCGGGAAGACCAGCCGAGTTGCCCGGGGAGAGACCCGCGGGAGGTCTCACCGCCGCCGGCAGCCGTACCGCACCGCGCGGAGTCGGCTGGTCCGTTCGCTGGATCGCGGCCCTGGCCATCTGCCAGGCCGCACTGATGGTGGGCATAGGCCTGCTCATCACCGGGCCCGCCCACCACCTGTGGCCCATGACGGTCGAGGACCATGTCGACTCGGGCTTTCAGCGGATACGGACGCACTCGCTCACCACCGTGTCGTGGTTCGCCTCCGAAGCGGGCAACACCGGGACGGTCATAGCCGTAACCCTCTTGAGCTGCCTGGGTCTTCTGTGGATACCGAGGCTGCCTATGTGGCGGCAGGCCGCGTTCCTCGCCCTCGCCGTGTCGTTGCAGTCCCTGGTGTTCCTGGTCATCACCACGGCGGTGGACCGGCATCGCCCCGAGGTGCACCGTCTCGACGGCTCCCTGCCCACCTCCAGCTACACCTCCGGTCACACCGGGGCGGCCACGGCGATCTACGGCGGCCTGGCCGTGCTCGCGCTGTCCCGGCTGCGCAGTCCGTGGCGGCGCGTCGTGGCGGGCGCGCTGTTCCTCATCCCGATCGTGGTGGGCCTCGCCCGGCTGTACCGGGGCATGCACCACCCCACCGACGTCGTGGGCGGCCTCGTCAACGGCGGGCTGTCGCTGTGGATCGTCGGCCGCGCCGTACTCACGGACGGCTTCGTGACCGCTCCCCCGGCCTCCGGGTCGGCCAAGACGGCCGAGACGACCAAGGTGGCCGGGACCGTTCCCGAAGGCCTGGGTCAACGCGCCGGTCACGCCGCGGTGATCTTCAATCCCACGGTCACCGATCAGACCGACCGCGACGCCATCCGCGAGGTTCTCGAGCAACACGGTTACGGCACACCGGCGTTCACCGAGACCACCGCCGACGACCCGGGTGGCGGCCAGAGCATCGAAGCGGTGCGCAACGGCGCGACCCTCGTGGTCGTCTGCGGCGGCGACGGCACTCTCCGGGCGGCGGCCACCGCCATGGCGGGCAGTGCGGTACCCCTTGCCCTGGTGCCCTGCGGGACCGGTAACCTCCTGGCCCGCAATCTGGGTCTGCCGCTGTCACCCGTCGATGCCCTCGATGCGGCTCTGCGCGGCGCCGTCCACCGCGTCGACCTCGGCCGCATCGAGGGAGACGGCCTGCCCGCCACCCACTTCGCCGCCATGTGCGGCGCCGGCCTGGACGCCGCGATGCTCCAGCGCGCCAACGCCAACGACCGGACGAAGGCCTCTCTGGGCTGGCTCGCCTACGTCCTGGCCCTTCCCCGCGTCTGGTTGCGAACTCCGCGGATGAGCGTGAACGTACGTCTGGACGGAGCCCCGGCTCATCGCCGGACCGCCCGAATGGTGCTGGTGGGCAACGTCGGTGCGGTGCAGGGCGGCATGCGGCTGCTTCCGGACGCCCGACCCGACGACGGGCGGCTTGATCTGCTGATCCTCGATCCGCACGGTCTGGGCGGCTGGATCAGCGCTTTCTGGACACTGCTGCGCGGCACGGCCGCACCGCGGTCGGCCGCCGACGCCCCCGCCGACCGAGACGACAGCGCTCCGGTGGCCTTCTTCACCTTCCGGCGCGCCGAGTTCACCTTCGACGACGACCAACCCCGCGAACTGGACGGCGACCCGATAGCCCGCGGGCGGCGCCTGACGATCGAGGCGGCCCCCGGCGCCCTGAAGATGCTGCTGCCTGCACGGGGGAAGTGAATGGGTACCGCGACTCAGGTCCCCGAGACCCGGGACATGAGCGGAGAGGAACTGTCCGCCGACGAGGCCTGGGCCACTCTGCGCCGTTACGGCGGCTGGTCCTTGGTGCGCGACGCCTTCGTCCGCTTCCGCTATGCCGACGGCTTCAGCCACGCCCGTGCCCTGGCCCTGCAGACGGTGCTGGCGGTCATCCCGCTGGCCATCGCCTTCGTCGGCCTGTCCGCCAGCCTGCACACCGAGAACGTCGGCAGGCTGGCGGAACTGACGATCCACCGGATCGCCCAGGGCCCCAGCGCGGAGGTCGTCGACGACGCGCTCGACCGCAGTCGCCGCACATCGGGTTCCGGGGCGGAGGTCGCCCTGTGGTTCGGCGCCGTCTTCTCCCTGATGAACGTCACCACGGCCATGTGCCAGATCGAGCGAGGCGCGAACCGCATCTACGGCAACGAGCGCGACCGCCCCTTCCACCTCAAGTACCTGCGGGGCCTGGTGATGTCGCTCAGCGCCGGACTGCCCCTGGGCCTCGGGTTCATCGTCATGGTCGCCGGCGGCGACATCGCCTCGGCAGCCGTGACGGTCTACCACCTCGACGACAGCACACTGCGCGCCTGGACCATCCTGCGCTGGCCCTTCGGTCTGCTGCTCGCGCTCATCTCCGCGAGCGCCGTCTTCCGCCGTTCGCCACGCCGCAAGCAGCCCGGCTACACGTGGCTGGCCTTCGGCGCGGCCGTGTACCTCGTCCTGTGGATGACCCTGACCTGGCTGCTGAGCCTCTACCTGAACATCAGCGGCTCCTTCGACACCGTCTACGGCCCCCTCAGCGCGTTCATGTCCCTGCTGCTGTGGGCCTACCTCACGTCCATCGCCCTGCTGCTGGGCCTGTCCTTCGCAGCACAGCTGGAAGCGGTACGCGGCCGCCGTCCCGGGCCGATCCAGGAAGATCCCGGAGTCTGAAATGGGCACGTACACCCAACTACGCCGCCGTTCCCGTCGCGCCGACCGCCGCTTCGGTGCCCGACTGCTCGCCTCCGCCGGCGTCGCCGCCGTGAGCGCGGTCCTGTTCGGACTGCTGCTCATCCTGGTCGAGGACCGTTGGCGGCCGCTGCAGCGCCTGGACACCGGCGCCGCACGGCGGCTGCACGCGCAGGTGATCGACCATCCGGCGTGGAAGGGCGCACTGCACCTGTTGTCCGACTGGGTCTGGGACCCGGTGACGCTGCGTCTGGCCGTCGCCGTACTGACGGCGTGGCTGCTGTACCGCCGGGCCTGGCGCCTGGCGGCCTGGGCGGCGGTCACGGCCGTCACCGGCGGGCTCATCGGACTGCTGGTCAAGACGGTGGTGGAGCGGGCCCGGCCCGACCTACAGGACCCTGTCGCCCATGCGCCGGGGTACTCCTTCCCCTCCGGCCACGCCATGACCGCCACCACGTCCTTCGGTATCTTCCTGCTGGTGCTGCTGCCGCTGGTCCCGCGGGCCTGGCGGGTCGCGTGCTGGTGCGTCGCCGTCTTCTCGGTGATCGGCGTCGGCTTCACCAGGGTCGCCCTCGGCGTGCACTGGTGCAGCGACGTCCTGGGCGGCTGGCTCCTCGGCCTCGCCGTCGTCGCCGTCACCGCCTGGGCCTTCGAGGCCTGGCGAGCCGACGTGGGCCGAGACCGTACGACGGTGACCGAGGGCCTGGAACCGGAAATCACCCAAGCCGCACCCGAGGAAGATGCCCCGCGGTAAATCGCCGCAAGACGCGCACGCCTACTCGGGGTTCCCGCCGAGCGCCTCCAACCTGTCCGCCACGCAGGCGAGTAGAGACTCGATGTCCGGCCAGGACGGTTCCGCGCCGTGGGACGCCGTGCCGTGGCGGACCACGCACCCGTACAGGTCGCCCGCGCGCAGATCGACGAAGAGACCGCCACCCATCCCGTCGCCGGCCACGGGCAGCCACTGCGGAAGCCAGAGCGGCGTCGCGTCCTGCGGGTAGTAGGTGCCGGCCCGGTCCTCGCCACAGCGGGCCATCCACTCCTCCAGGGAGTCGGCCAGCGGCGGCGGCACGGTGTCGTACAGCGAGCGCAGGTGGAGTTCGCGTCGCGCCAGCGCTTCCGCCACCGGATACGGATCGCATCCGTACGGCAGGAGCCTGAAGGGCGTGTGGCCGTCGGGTGTCCGGGCCGGGGAGACTCCGTCAGCGGCGCACCACCAAGCGGTCAATCCGTCAGGCAGGGGACGGCCGGTCTCCCGCTCCGCCCGTCGCAACGATGTCGGATCGGCGGGCGGATTCAGCCGGGCGTGATACGCGGGAGCGTTCCGGGCGAGCCAGTGCTCGATGCGGTTCCACCGCACGTCACCCGTTTCACAGGACACGGTCCTTCACCAACCTTCGAGGCCGGGGACAGACCTTCCGCACATGGGGAACGTCCGGTTTCTCCCCTGGGCTTCCTCCATCACCCGTAACAACGTTGTCGGCGTCCAATCACTGACAGGTCCGGAGTCTCTTCCGTACCGGCAACAACGAGAGGTTGGCGCCATCGTGAGAAAACCCATCGTAATGCGCGGCCGGGGCAGACCATTACTGTCCACCGTCGTCACGGTCCTCGCTCTCGTCCTGGGTATGGGGGTGCCGGCCGCGTCCGCGGCGGATACGGCCACACCCGGTGCCGGGAGCGGTCAGCGGGCCGCGGCCGACGGCAAGTTGATCGGGAAGCCGGTGATACTCACCGGCGAAGGCGTCGACAAGAAGGCGAAGCGGCCTCGGTCGGCGTGGCGCGCCGCCCCCGCGCCCAAGGCCAAGACGGCTCCCCTCTCGCCGAAGCAGGCGATGAAGGAAGCGATGGACGAGGCGAGGAAAGCGGGCGCCGAGTCCTACCTGGACACTTCCAAGGTGCCCTTGACCAAGGACGGGCAGGCCTCCGCTCAGGCAGCCGCCCTGGGGCTTCCGCCGACCGACCTCGGTGACGAGCCTCCCGCGCAGGACACCAACCAGTGCCTCGACCGCGACGGCGCTTCCTCCGCCCAGGGGGAGACCCTGAATCGCTGGCTGTGGTGCCAGAAGTTACGCATCGGCGTCCAGTACTTCAAGATCATCGACGGCGAACCGGTGTATCAGGGGACCAGCAGCGTCGCCTTCCACGCGGTGGCGGTCGGCAACGGCAAGCAGCGCGTTCTGCGCACCTACCTCCAGGCCCAGTACGACTCGGTGGAGTACGACGACTGGAGCCTTTGGGATCGGTTCTTCACCGCCCCCAACCTCAAGATGTTCATCCTCTCGGACTGCGCCGAGGGCTACGATTCCTGCTTCGCGACCGGCAGCGGGATCGAGCACACCTTCGACGAGTGGGACTACCACCGCGAGTGGCTGCACTGGGACATCTACTCCGACGAGGCGGCGTCCACCTCACCGGACAAAGTCCTCTTCCACCACTGGCACTTCCGGTTCGGCGGCTCCGGCGGCGGCTACGTGGGCCCCGACGCCACGACGGCCGACCGCACCTTCCGCTGCGACTCCGCCGGCTACTTCTCGCAGTTCGACGTCGACTACCCGAAAGCGTGCGTCAACTACGAGGTGATCCCGCACCTCCAGTACGACATCAGCGACACCCGGGTCGCCTCGGTCGCCCGGCACATACGGGTCGCCCAGGACACCCCCGACAAGACCTATCCGATCGAACTGGAACCCAAGCACATCCCCGGCAAGTACAGCGGGAGCCGCGACGACCAGGGTCTGCAGCGCGTCCCGGACGGCGGCGTCGTCGCCAAGAGCAACGAGGACTGGAAGAACTACGCCTGCAACCGCACGGGTCCGTACGGAGGGGACCAGGCCTGGCGCGGACTGCCCCCGTACGACACGGCCACCCAGGACTGCGACGAGTATCCGTTCCAGTCCACCGAACAGGGCGCGAGCAGCCCGAACTGGGACTTCTCCGTCCGCGCCGTCCCCAACGGTGAGAACCGGTCGGCGGGCGGCCTGCTGCGCTGGTACTACTTCAGCGACCGCATCCTGTACAACGCCGCCGACCCCTTCTGGGTCGAGATCCGCGACTAGCGGCACCGCGCACGCCTGAGGGCCCGTCAACTCGTCGACGGGCCCCTCGCGTTCGCCTGCCTCGGATCAGGCGCTCTCAGGTGCGGCCTGCGCCAGCGGCTTCGGCGCGCGGCGGGTGAGAGGCAGCAGTGCTGTCGATACCAGCAGGGTGAGTGCGCCGAGCAGCAGAACCGCCGAGGCGAGGGTGCCCAGGGTGCTCGTGACGGCGAGCAGGGCGAGCGGGCAGGCGAACTCGCCGAGGAAGAAGGCCGACGTCCACAGCCCGGTGCCGCGCCCGCGGTCGGCGTACTCGAGCCGGGACAGCGCCACCGTCAGCAGGGACGGCAGCAGCATCCCCGTTCCGACGCAGTTGACGACGGCGCCCGCGATGAGCAGGGGAAGGTGGTCGGTCGCGCCCATCAGGACGAAGCCCGCGGCGCACAAGGCGAGTACGGCGGGAAGGCGCCGGCGCGCCCGGTCGGCGAACCGGGTGAACAGCACCGACCCAAGGACGGTGGCGGCGCTGGCGAGCGCCGTGGCGGCGCCCACCACGCCGGTGGAGTGCACGCCCAGGTCGTCCATGAGATAGGACATCTCCACAGGCACGGTGTAGAAGACGGCCGCGCCGAAGATGGTCAGCAGGCAGATGCCCGCCATGCGCCGCAGTGGGAAGGGGCGCCGGTCCGTCGCCGTCGGCTCGGCGGCCGGGCTCGGGGCGGGCAGCGCGCGGGCCATGGCCGGGGCGAGCAGCACGCCCACGAGGTAGAGCCAGAAGGGTGCCCGCCAGCCCGCCGAGCCCAGCGCGCCGCCGAGGACGAAGAAGGCCGTGGCGGACGCCGACGCGCACATGGTCTGCAGCGCGAGGTACCGGTCCCGGGTCCGTCCGGTGTAGTAGTCGCCGATCAGCGTGGTGCAGCACGTCATGATGGCCGCTTCGGCGATGCCGACCAGGACGCGGCTGGCCACGATGCCGTACAGCGAGGACAGCCACAGCGGCGCGGTGCCGAACAGGGTGTACAGGACGGTGGCCGCGACCAGCAGGCGCTTGCGGCCGAGCCGGTCGACGAGGGCGCCGGCGAACGGGGCGAGGACGGCCAGCGAGAGGGCCGGGACGGTGAGCACGAGGGGGACGAGGGCGGCGTTGCCGGGAACGTCCCGGAAGTGGTCCTGCATGCGCGGCAGCACCGGGGCGATGAGGACGGCGCCCAGGATCGGCAGGCAGCTGCCCGCCATCAGCAGCACGGCCGGCAGCCTGCTCCCGGCAACCGGGTCCTGGGTGTGTCGATGAGCGGGCAGGGCGGCGGAAGCGGGCATGGCGGCACTCCGGAACATGGGCGGGGAAGGGCACCGCACGGTGAACGGGCGGACGGGCGGACGGCGCCCGGTGCCGGTCTGTGGGCGGCGCGGCGGTGTGCCACGACTATGCGTTCCGGGCCTCGGCCTGCCCAGTCCCCCCGTCATCCAAGTTTGCGATGTGGCTGATCCAGCCCGTGGATGGCGGCGTCACGCCGTCAGCCCCCGTCGCCCCTGAACGGCCTGTTCCGGCTCAGTTCTCGGACTGCAACCGCGCCCCCACCCGCGCGGCCGTCTCGCGCAGCCAGATGTGGGCCGCGTCGTGCGTGTGCACCGGATGCCACCACAACGCCTCCCGCAGTGGTACGGCCTCGTACGGCGGTTCCACCACGCGGACGGCGGCGATGGGTGCCAGCAGCCGGGCCAGGCGCGACTGCACGAGGGCGACCCGCCGGGTGCCGGCGACCAGCAGCGGCAGCAGCTGGAAGCTGTCGACGGAGACCTCGACGCGCGGTTCGACGCCCAGCATGCCGAGCTGGCGCACCGCGGGAGCGTCGTAGGTCCGCTGGTACGTCACCCAGGGCAGCCGTTCCAGGTCCTTGCGGCTGAGGCGGTCGTCGACGCTCGGGTGGTCGCGCGCCACGAGGAAGACCCAGCGGTCGTCGAAGAGGTCGGTGGCGGGGAAGTCGCTGATGACGCCGTGCGGCATGAGCAGTCCGTCGGTGGCGCTGAGCAGGGTCGCGGTGTCGTCCACGACGGTCGTCGGCGTGTGGGTGAAGCGCAGCCGGATGCCCGGGGCCTCCTCGTGCACCACGCGGGCCAGTTCGGTGCCGAAGACGGCCACGGCGTAGTCGGACGCCAGCAGCTTGAACTCGCGGTTCTCCTTGGCCGGATCGAAGTCCGCCTGGCTGGCGAAAAGGCGTTCCAGCACGTCGTAGGCGGTGGCGGTGCGGTCCAGCAGCATCTGCCCCAGCGCGGTGAGTTCGTAGTGGCCGCCGACGCGGGCGAGCAGGTCGTCGTCGAAGTGCCTGCGCAGCCGGGCGAGGGCGGCGCTCATCGCGGGCTGGCTGAGGCCGACGCGCTGCCCGGCACGGGTGACGTTGCGCTCCTCCAGCAGGGCCCGCAGGGCGACGACGAGGTTGAGATCGAGACGGGCCAGGTTCATGCGCTTCCCTCAGCAGTGCGGCGCCGATCGGGGACTATCCATGTGACGGATTACGGTGATCCACACAATCTATTTCCCTGATCACGGGTGCGGGGTCCAGATTAGTCGCACCGCAATCAGGAGGACATGTCCGTGAAACCCGAATCCGCGTCCAGGCTCTTCGCCGGACCCTTCGCTCTCGCGACGCTCTCGGCCCCGGACGGGCCTCGCTTTCCCGCCCTGGTCACTCCCGACGGCCTCGTTCTGGATTTGCGGTCCGCCTTCGGCGACGAGCGGCTGACCGTGCTGAACCTGCTGGAGGACTGGCAGACCACACTGCCGAAGCTGCACGCGCTGGCCGCCGACACGGGCCTCGGCCGGACTCCGCTCGCGGACCTTCACGTGCACGCCCCGGTCGAACCGCGCCAGGTCCTCCAGTCGGGCGCGAACTACCGGCAGCACGTGATCGACCTGCACGTGGCACACCGCGCGCCCGGTGACGACCGGCCCGAGGCCGAGCGGCGCGCCGAAGCGGCGGAGATCATGGACAGCCGGGCGGCCGAGGACCTGCCGTACGTCTTCATCGGCCTGCCCAGTGCGATCACCGGGCCGTACGACGACGTCGTCCTGCCCGCGTGGGCCGAACAGCCGGACTGGGAGCTGGAGTTGGCGGTCGTGATCGGCCGGGCGGCGCACCGGGTGTCCGTCGAGGAGGCGCCCGCGTACATCGCGGGGTACACGATCGCCAACGACCTGACCGATCGTGCGACCGTCTTCCGCCGTGACATGCCGCAGATCGGCACCGACTGGCTGCGCAGCAAGAACGCACCGGGCTTCACGCCGCTCGGGCCGTGGATCGTGCCGACCGAGTCGATCACCGACCCGGACGACCTGCGCGTCACGCTGAAACTCAACGGCGAGACCATGCAGGACGAGTCGACCAAGGACATGATCTTCAAGGTCGCGCGGATGGTGTCGTACGCCTCGCAGACCGCCCGTCTGCTGCCCGGGGACCTGGTGCTGACCGGCAGCCCGGCCGGCAACGGAATGCACTGGGGGCGGCTGCTGCGCGACGGCGACGTGATGGACGGGGCGATCACCGGTCTCGGTGCCCAGCGCACCCGCTGTGTCGCGGAGGCGTCGTGAACCGGCTCGATCCCGAGGGCGCGATCGCCGAGGCCGCCAAGTCGTACTCCAACTGGGGGCGCTGGGGCGAGGACGACCGGCTCGGCACCCTGAACTTCCTCGACGAGGACAAGCGCCGCGAGGGCGCCGCCCTGGTCCGGCGCGGGGCCAGCTTCTCGCTGGCGCAGTCCTTCGACATGAACGGCCCGCAGAAGGGCTGGCGGCGGCGCACCAACCCGGTGCACACCATGCTCGACACCGGCACCGACGCCGCCCTGGGCAACCAGGGCTTCCCGCACGGCATCGGCGGCGCCGACGACGTGATCGCGATGCCGCTGCAGTGCTCCACGCAGTGGGACGGCCTCGGCCACATCTTCGACCACGGCAAGGCCTGGAACGGACGCCCGGCCGAGAAGGTCGTCACCTCCGACGGCGACCTCGTCACCGGCATCGAGCACATGGCCCCGCATGTCGCCGGGCGCGGCGTGCTGCTGGACGTCGGCCGTGTCGTAGGCGAGGCGGGAGAGCTGCCCGACGGCTTCGCGATCACGCCGGAGCACCTGACGGCGGCCGCCGAGGCGCACGGGGTGAGCGTGGGACGCGGCGACATCGTTCTGGTGCGCACCGGACAGCTCGCCCGGGCGCGCCGCGACGGCTGGGGCGACTACGCGGGCGGCCCGGCGCCGGGCCTGTCGTTCACCACCGCCGGATGGCTGCACGGCAGCGAGATCGCCGCGATCGCCACCGACACCTGGGGCTTCGAGGTCCGCCCGAACGAGTTCGAGCACGCCTTCCAGCCCCTGCACCAGGTCGCGATCCCCAACATCGGCCTGCTCATCGGCGAGATGTGGGACCTGGAAGGCCTGGCCGAGGACTGCGCGGCCGACGGCGTGCACGAGTTCTGGCTGACCGCCGCTCCCCTGCCCATCACCGGCGCCGTCGGCTCGCCCGTCAACCCCGTCGCCGTCAAGTAACCAGCGGAACGAAGGAGTTCCCCCATGAGCACACCCCGCACGGTCCTCGTCATAGGCGGCGGCGCGGCCGGCAACGCCGCGACGATCCTGCTGCGGCGCGCGGGTCTGGCCGTGGACCTGATCGAGGCCAAGGACGACTGGAACGCCACCGCCGGCTCCGGCATCACCCTCCAGGGCAACGCCCTGCGCGTGCTGCGCGAACTGGGCGTCTGGGAGCAGATCAGGACCTCCGGTTTCGGGTTCGGGTCCGTCGGCATCACCGCCCCCGACGGCACGGTCCTGCACGTCGCCCGGGACATCCGCACCGGCGGTGACGACCTGCCCGCCACCGTCGGCATGCAGCGCCCCCGGCTGCAGAGCATCCTCTGCGACGCCGTCCGTGCGAGTGGCGCCTCGGTGCGCCTTGGCACCAGCGCCGAGTCCCTGGAACAGGACGACGTCGGCGTGACCGTACGCTTCACCGACGGCACCGAGGGCCGCTACGACCTGGTGATCGCCGCCGACGGCCTCGGCTCCACCACCCGCGCCACCATCGGCATCACCGCCAAGCCCGAACCCACCGGCATGGCCATCTGGCGCGTCGCCGCCCCCCGCCCGGCCGGCGTCACCCGCACCGACCTCGCCTACGGCGGCCCCGCCTACATCGCCGGCTACTGCCCGACGAGCGACACGACGATCTACGCCTACGTCGTCGAGGCCAACCGCGACCGGGCGTCGATACCGCCGGAGACCTACGCCGAGGAGATGCGGCGTCTCGCCGCCGCCTACGGCGGCTTCTGGCCGGAGATCACCGAGCACATCACCGACCCGGCGAAGGTCAACTACACCTGGTTCGACCGGCTGTTGGTAGAGGGTTCCTGGCACCGCGGCCGGGTCGTGCTGGTCGGTGACGCCGCGCACTGCTGTCCGCCCACCCTCGCGCAGGGCGCCGCCATGTCCCTGGAGGACGCGTGGGTGCTCACGCAACGGCTGACCGCAGCGGACGACTGGGACGACGCGCTGTTCCAGGCGTACTACGAGCGGCGCATCGCACGCGTCCGTCCGGTGGTCGAGGCGTCCGTGCAGATCGGGCAGTGGCAGCTGGACGGCGTGCGCGACGCGGACCTGCCCGGCCTGATGGGCCGCACCATGACCATGCTCAGGGAGCTGCCGTGACCACGCCCCCCACCGTCGACGTACACGCCCACCTGCTGCTGCCCGACGTCGAGTCCCTGGTGGAGGGCCTGCCCGGACTGGCCGAGGCCAAGGCGCTGGACGCCCGGCGCAACGGACCCGCGGCCCTCGCCGTCAACGGCCCCATGGTGCGCGAACGCATCCCGCTGCTGCTCGACGTCACCGCACGGCTGGCCGCGATGGACGCCCAGGGCGTGGACCTCCAACTCGTCAGCCCCTCCCCCTCGCACTACCACTACTGGACGGACGAGGAGACCGCCGAAAAGCTGTACCGGCTCGCCAACGGGGCGACCGCCACCCACTGTTCGGCCGCCCCCGACCGGCTGCGCGGCCTCGGACTCGTCCCGCTGCAGCACCCGCACCTGATCGTGGGCGCGCTCGACCACGCGCTGGAACAGGGTCTGGCCGGGGTGGAGATCTCCAGCCACGCACCGGGCCGGGAACTGTCCGACCCGGCGTACGAACCCTTCTGGACGCGGGCCGAGGAGACGGGCGCGCTCGTCTTCCTGCACCCCTTCGGCTGCACGCTCGACGAGCGGCTGGACCGGTGGTACCTGTCCAACACCGTGGGCCAGCCCACGGAGAACGCCGTCGCGCTGTCGCACCTGATCTTCTCCGGCGTACTGGACCGGCATCCGGGGCTGAAGGTGATCGCCGCGCACGGCGGCGGCTACCTGCCCACCCACATCGGCCGCTCCGACCACGCCTGGACGACCCGCTCCGACGCCGACGCCGGCTGCGCCCACCTGCCGAGCAGCTACCTCAAGCGCCTGTACTTCGACTCCCTCGTGCACGACCCGTCGGTGCTGCGGGAGTTGGTCCGGGCCGCCGGGCCCGACCGGGTACTGCTCGGCTCCGACTTCCCCTTCGACATGGGCACGCGGGACCCGGTCGGCGCCCTGCGCGCGGCACGCCTGCCCGACGCCGACTTCGACGCCGTCCGCGGTGGCAACGCCGCCGCCCTCCTCTCCCTGGGAGTGACACCATGAGCGCACGTCTTCTCACCCACCTCAGGCACGTCGACCTCGCCGTGCCCGACTACGACAGGCAACTCGACTTCTACGCCGGCGTGTGGGGCCTGACCAAGGTCGAGGAGGACTCCGGCATCTCCTTCCTGGCCGCCGAGGGCTCCCCCGAGCAGTACGTCGTCCGGCTGCGCAAGGCCGACGAGAAGCGCCTCGACCTCGTCTCCTACGGCGCCGCGAGCGCGGCGGACGTCGACACGCTCGCCGAGCGACTCCTGGCCGGTGGCGTGCAGTTGATCTCACAGCCGGGCAAGGTGGACACCCCCGGCGGCGGTTACGGCTTCCGCTTCTTCGACGTCGACGGCCGCACCATCGAGGTCTCCGCCGACGTCGAGGTGCGCAGGCACCGCAAGATCGAGGAGAAGGAGTCGATCCCGGTCAAGCTGTCCCACGTCGTGCTCAACTCCCCCGACCTGGACCGGACGAGGGACTGGTACGAGCGGCACCTCGGCTTCAGCCTGTCCGACACGCTCAGCTCGCCGCACATGGGCGAGGTCATGCACTTCATGCGGATCTCCAACCAGCACCACTCGATGGCCCTCGCCAAGGGCCCGCACACCTCGCTGCACCACGTCTCCTTCGAGATGCGCGGCATCGACGAGTACATGCGGGGCTCCGGTCGCGTCATCCGCGCAGGGTTCAAGAAGATCTGGGGCCCCGGCCGGCACATGGCGGGCGACAACACCTTCACCTACTTCCTCGACCCGCACGGCAACACCGTCGAGTACACGACGGAGTTGGAGCTGCTGGACGAGGACACCTGGCACCCGCACGTCTACGACTTCTCCCGGCCCGAGGTCACCGACCAGTGGGGCACTGCCAACCCCATGAACGAACTCATCGCCAAGGAGTCCTTCAACGACCCCGACCGCGGCTGCTTCGTCGCCCCGCCGGTCTGATCCCACCCCGACTCCCGGGGGCACGGCAGCCCTGTCAACTGCCCTGACGCACCGCCCGCCGTGCCCCCGGGCCCCAGCCCCGAGCCAGGAGCCGCTCATGCGCTTCGCCGCCTACGAACACCACGACCAGCGCCGCTTCGCGGTCGTCGACGACGGAGTGCTGTACCCGGTGCCCGGCGTCCGCTCCCTCACCGAGGCCCTCACCGCCGCAGACGGACTGCCCGCACTCCTCGACCTCGGCGCCGCCACCTTCGACGTACCACCCGGCCCGCACGTCTCCCAGGTGCGCCTGCTGCCACCGCTCCAGCCCACCTCGATACGGGACTTCGTCACCTTCGAGGAACACGTCGAAGGCGTACGACGGTCCGTCGACCGGGCCGCCGGAGTGCCCGAGCAGTGGTACGCAGCCCCCACCTTCTACTTCACCAACCCGCACGCCGTCCACGCGACGGGCGAGGCCATCCCGATGCCGCCCGGCTCCGCGGTGCTGGACTTCGAGCTGGAGGTCGCCGCCGTCATCGGCCGCGAGGGCCGCGACCTCACCCCAGAGCAGGCCCGCGACCACATCGTCGGCTACACCGTCTTCAACGACTGGTCCGCCCGCGACCTGCAGTCCGCCGAGATGAAGGTGGGCCTCGGCCCCTGCAAGGGCAAGGACACCGCCACCACCCTCGGCCCCTGCCTCGTCACCGCCGACGAACTGGACAAGTACCGCGACGCCGACGGCTTCCTGCGCCTCGCGCTGACCGCCGAGGTCAACGGCGAGACCATCGGCCGTGACCTGCTGTCCAACATGAGCTGGACCTTCGAGGAGATGGTCGCCTACGCCTCCCGCGGCACCCGGGTGCTGCCCGGCGACGTCCTGGGCTCCGGCACCTGCGGCAACGGCGGCTGCCTCGCCGAACTGTGGGGCCTGCGCGGCGAGCAGAGCCCGCCGCCGCTCAAGCCCGGCGACACCGTCACCCTCACCGTCGAGGGCATCGGCACCCTCACCAACACCGTCGTCCCCGGTGCCGAGCCCGTGCCGCTGCCCGCCGGCCGGCGCCGTTCCCGGGAGCGGCCGTGAGCGACCTGCATCCCAAGAGGCTCCTCGGGAAGGTCGTCGTGGTCACCGGCGCGGCCCGCGGACAGGGCGCCGCCGAGGCAGCGGCCCTCACCCGGGAAGGCGCCCGCGTCATCGCCACCGACGTCGAGCCCGCCGACGGCGGCCGTCGCCTCGACGTCACCAGCGACAAGGACTGGACGGATCTCGCCACCGAGTTGAAAGAGGCGTACGGGTACGTCCACGGACTGGTCAACAACGCCGGCATCACCTGGCGCGCCCGGCTGGGCGACGTACGTCCCGAGGACCTCGACCGCGTCCACGCCGTCAACGTCACCGGCCCGCTGCTCGGTATCCAGCACCTCGCCCCGCTCATGCCGCCCGGCTCCGCGATCGTCAACATCGGCTCCTCGGCGGCCCTCACCGCCCACTACCCGGTCGCCTACACCACCAGCAAGTGGGCGCTGCGCGGCCTGTCGAAGACGGCGGCGCTCGAACTCGGCCCGCGCGGGATCCGCGTCAACACCGTCCACCCCGGCTACATCGACACCGAGATGACCGCCTTCGCCGCCCCCGCCTTCCGCGAGGCGAACATCCGGGAGACCCCGCTGGGCCGCACCGGCACCGTGGACGAGATCACCCCGCTGGTCGTCTTCCTGCTGTCGGACGACTCCTCGTTCATCACCGGCGCGGAGATCCCCGTCGACGGCGGCCTGACCGCGCACGGCGGCGTGAAGTCCATCTCGGACGCACTGCTGCCGGAGGGTGGCCGGTGAAGCGGCTCGACGGCAAGGTGGCCCTGATCTCGGGGACGGCGCGCGGACAGGGCCGGGCCGCGGCGCTGCGCTTCGCGGCCGAGGGCGCGCTCGTCGTGGGCGGGGACCTGCTGCACGAACAGGCTCTGGAGACGCAGCACCTCATCGCCCGCGAGGGCGGCACCGCCCTCACCCCCGGCCCGCTCGACGTCACCGACGAGCGCTCCGTCCGCGCGTGGACGGAGGGGGCCGTGGAGGCGTTCGGCGGCATCGACATCGTCTACGCCAACGCCGGCGCCGTCCGCTTCGGGGCGATCGCCGACCAGCCGTACGAGGACTTCGCCTTCACCCTGCGCGCCGAGCTCGACTCGGTGTGGCTGACCGTGCGCGCCGCCTGGCCGCACCTGGTCCGCAGCCGCGGCTGCGTGCTCACCGTCGGCTCCACCGCGGGCCTCACCGGCTCGCTCACCAACCAGCGCACGGCGCACTCGGCCTCCAAGGGCGCGGTCATCGCCCTGACGCGCCAACTCGCCGCCGAGGGCGCACCGTACGGCGTCCGCGTCAACTGCGTCAGCCCCGGAATGATCGACACCGATGGCACCCGCGCAGACCTCCTCGCCGACGACCACACGATGCGCGACATCGCCCGGCACATCCCGCTCGGCCGCGTCGGACTACCTGACGAAGTCGTCAACGCCGCCGTCTTCCTCGCCTCCGACGAAGCCGCGTACATCACGGGCGCCAACCTCGTCGTCGACGGCGGCTGGTCCGCCGTCCTGCCCGGCGCGACCTGCTGAAAGGACTCCCCCGCATGAACAAGGTCCGCGTGAGCGCCGCCGAGGCGGTCGCCGACATCCCCGACGGCGCCTCGCTGGCCGTCGGCGGCTTCGGCCTCAGCGGCGTACCCGAAACCCTCATCCGCGCGCTGCACGAACAGGGGGCGGGCGGTCTGCGGGTCGTCTCCAACAACTGCGGCGTGGACGGCCGAGGTCTCGGAATCCTGCTCGCCGCGGGCCGCATCGCCCGCGTCACCGGCTCCTACGTCGGCGAGAACAAGGAGTTCGCCCGCCAGTACCTGTCCGGAGAGCTGGAGGTGGAACTGGTGCCGCAGGGCACCCTCGCCGAACGCCTGCGCGCGGGAGGCGCCGGCATCCCGGCGTTCTACACCCCGGCCGGCGTCGGCACGCAGGTGGCCCGGGGCGGCCTGCCCTGGCGCCACGCCGCCGACGGCTCCGTCGCCGTGGCCTCCCCGCCCAAGGAGACCCGCGACTTCGCGGGCCGCCCGCATGTCCTGGAACACGGCATCACCACCGACTTCGCCCTCGTGCGGGCCTGGCGCGGCGACCGCCACGGCAACCTCCGCTTCCGCGGGGCCGCCTCGAACTTCAACCCGCTCGCCGCCATGGCCGGCCGGGTCACGGTCGCCGAGGTGGAGGAACTGGTCGAACCGGGCGACCTGCGCCCCGACGACATCCACCTGCCCGGCGTGTTCGTGCAGCGCGTGGTGGAACTGACGGCCGCTCAGGCCGCCGACAAGCAGATCGAGAAGAGGACGGTACGTTCCTGATGGCCTGGACCCGCGAGCAGATGGCCGCCCGCGCCGCCGCCGAACTCACCGACGGCTCCTACGTCAACCTCGGCATCGGCCTGCCCACCCTGATCCCCGGGCACCTCCCGGCAGGCGTGCACGTCACCCTGCACTCCGAGAACGGCATCCTGGGCACCGGCCCCTACCCCACCGACGACGAGGTCGACCCCGACCTCATCAACGCGGGCAAGGAGACCGTCACCGTGCTGCCCGGAGCCGCCTTCTTCGACTCCGCGCTCTCCTTCGGCATGATCCGCGGCGGCCACATCGACACCGCCGTGCTGGGCGCCATGCAGGTCTCGGCCACCGGCGACCTCGCCAACTGGATGATCCCCGGCAAGATGGTCAAGGGCATGGGCGGTGCCATGGACCTGGTCCACGGCGCCCGCCGCGTCATCGTCCTCATGGAGCACACCGCCAAGGACGGCAGCCCCAAGATCATCGAGGAGTGCACCTTGCCCCTCACCGGAGAGCGGTGCGTCCACCGGATCATCACCGACCTCGCGGTCCTCGACGTCACACCCGACGGCCTGGGCCTGGTCGAGACCGCTCCGGGTGTCACGGTGGAGGAGCTGCAACGGCTCACCCCCGTAAGGCTGTTGAACAGCCGCCCCTGAGACGCTCCCCGCCCGGTTTCGGTGCATGGCCGTGGCGCGGCGTGGAAGGGTAAGTATGTTCAGCGGGCAATTAGCTCGGACATATGAGGCACCTGGCCTGCGGGGGAATCAGTGGCACTTACCGCGAGTTGGAGCACCGACCATGCACTCCACCCCCCATCTGCGCTTCCACGTACTCGGCCCCCTCGAGATCTGGGCGGGAGACAGACGGATCAGACCTGGTGGCCCTGTCAACGAACGCGTACTCGCCATGCTGCTGCTTGAGCCGGGACGGATCGTTCCCGTCTCGCGGCTGGTCGAGGCGGTCTGGGAGGAGGCGCCGCCGTCCACGGCGGTCCACCAGGTCCGCAAGGCGGTCGCCGAACTGCGCCGGCGGTTACCGTCCGGGCACGAGTTCATCGTCACCGAACCGCCGGGCTACCGCGTGATGCTCGAGGACGGCCAGTCGGATCTGCGGATGTTCGACATCCGGATGCGCCGCGCGCAGGAGGCCCGCGCCGAAGGGCTTCTTGACAACGCTGTCATGCAGTTGAAAGCCGGACTGGACTCCTGGCGCGGCCCCATCCTCGGCGGCACCGGCGGCCCCCTCATCGACGCCGCCGCGGCCGCGTGGGAGGAGAAGCGCCTGACCGCGACCGAGCAGTGTTTCGAACTGCGCCTCGACCTCGGCGAGTCGAGCGGGCTCATCGGCGAACTGCGCGAGTCCGTCACCGCGCACCCCTACCGGGAAGTACTGCGCGGCCACCTGCTGCTCGCCCTCTACCGCGCCGGGCGACAGGCGGAGGCGCTGGAGGAGTACACGCGGCTGCGGACCTCGCTGGCGGAGGAGCTCGGCATCGACCCCGGCCCCAAACTGGCCGCCCTGTACGAGCAGATCCTGCGCGCGGACCCCGAGTTGGACGCGCCACCGCTCGTCCGCGACACCGCCGAGCCGCCGTTCGCGGTCACCGGGACCGCCCCGTGCACGCTGCCGTACGACCTCGCGGACTTCACCGGCCGCCACGAGGAGATCCAGCGACTCGTCACCGCGCCGTCCCCCACGGGCGACCGCACCAGCCCGCGCATCCTGCTCGTCGACGGCATGGGCGGAAGCGGCAAGACGGCCCTGGCCGTGCACGCGGCGCACCGCCTCGCCGACACCTATCCCGACGGGCAGCTCTACGTCGACCTCCGGGGCTTCACCCCCGGGGAGGAACCCCTCTCCACGGCAACGGCACTCGGCGTCCTGCTGCGGGCGATGGGGGTGGCCGGCAAGTCCGTACCCGACGACGTGCTCAGCCGCGTCGCACTGTGGCGGGTCACCAGCGCCCGCCGACGGCTGATGCTGGTCCTGGACAACGCCGTCGACGCGGCGCAGGTACGCCCGCTGCTGCCCGCCTCCCCCGGCAGTCTGGTCCTGATCACCAGCCGGGTCCGGCTGCCCGAACTGGAGGGCGCCGAAGGGCTCTCCCTGGGGCTGCTGTCCGAGGAGGACAGCGTCGAGATGGTGCGCAGCATTCTCGGCGCCGACCGGGTGGCCGCCGAACCGGACGCCGTCGCACACCTGGTCCGGCTGTGCGGCCGGCTTCCGCTCGCCCTGCGGGTGTCCGCCGCCCGCCTGCGCAAGCGTCCCCACTGGACGCTGCGCCACCTGACCGAACGGCTCGGCGACGACTCCCGCATCATGGGCGAACTGGAGTCCGGGGACCGCAGCGTCGCAACGGCCCTGCGAATGTCGTACGACGCCATGAAACCCGAACACCGCGCCCACTTCCGGCTGTTGAGCCTGTATCCGGGAGTCGACTTCGCGGTGCCGGTCGCCGCCGCCCTCCTGGACACCGATGCGCACAGTGCCGAACGGGTCCTGGAGTACCTGCTGGACGTGCATCTGCTGCAGGAGTTCGAGTTCGGCCGGTACTCCTTCCACGACCTGGTGCACAGCTTCGCCCGCACCCTGCCGGCCGACGACGGCCCACAGCGCTCGGCCGCGGTGCGGCGCCTGGCCGCCCGCATGGTGACCGACCTGGAACGCGCGTGTGACGCCCTGTTTCCCGGACGGGTGCGTTACGGCTGCGCCCCACCGACCCAGGCAGCGGCGGCACCGGCCCTGCGCCCCGAGGAGGCGCAGCGGTGGTTCGCCCAGGAGTGGCGAAACGTTGTGGCGGTCGTCCATCTCGCCGACCAGCACGGCCTGCACCGGCACGCCGCGTGGCTCAGTCGCGGCGTCGGCTTCCATCTGCACGCCCAGAACCACTTCTCCGACTTCGAGCACACGGCCCGGCTTGCGGTGGACAGCGCCCGCAAGGAGGGCGATCCGGAGCTGCTGTGCGTCTCGCTGATCAACCAGGCGGTCGCCCAGTGGCAGCGTGACCTGTTCCAGGAGGGCATCGCCTCGGCAGAGGAGGCGCTGGAGATCGCCGCCGGCCTCGAAGACCCGCGCACCGAGGCGGCCTGCCTGAGCCGGCTCGGCGTGCTGTGCACCAGCGTCGGACGTCTGCGGGAGGCCGTCGGATACCTGGCGCGTGCGAGTGAGGCCCATCGGGCGCTCGGCTCCGCGCGGGAGGAGGCGCAGGCCCTGGCCAACCTGTGCTTCGCCCGGGAGCGCCTGGGGCGTCTGCCCGAGGCCGTGCAGGCCGGGCAGCGGGCCGCCGCACTGGCCCGCGACACCGGTGACGCGGGGATCGAGGTGACCGCGCTGGCCAATCTGTCGCTCGCCCATCTCGGCCTGGAGCGGCTCGACGCGGCGGCCGAGTGCCTCGACCGGGCCCGGGCGCTGTGCGAACCGCTGCGCGCGCCGGCGCTCACCTCGCTGGTGCTGTGCAACCTGGCCGAGGCGGAACTGCGGGCGGGGCGCCCGGACTCGGCTCACGAGCACGCGGTGAACGCCCTGGACCTGGCCCGCGGTCATGGCTCGCAGGCCAGACAGGCCGCGGCCGAGAACGTGCTGGGCCGGATCGACGGTGCGCGCGGGCAGCACCGACGGTCCGTGGACCGCCACCGGGCCGCGCTGGAGCGGGCCACGGGCATCGGGCTGCGCACGGAGATGGTCCGGGCGCACCAGGGGCTGGCCCAGTCCCTGCGGGCCCTGGGCGACGGGACCGCCGCCGACGGGCACGGGCTGGCGGCGCAGGAGCACGCCGCGGCGATGGCGCTGGGCACGAGGGTGGAAATGGACCCGGCCGCCGGGCCCTGAGTGTGACGCGTCAGGGCGCGGCGGCCGGAAGCGGGCGGGCGGTGACGGATTCGGCGGTCAGGGCGCGGAGCCGGCCACGACGTCACCGCCCGGCACGTGTGCCGTCGCCGCCCGCGCTGCGGACGGGCGGCCCGCGGCCGGGAGCAGCCGTGCGGCGATCAGCCGGGACAGGGCCGCCGCACGGGCCGCCCGCGGGCCCGACGGCAGGGTGACGAACTCCGTGCCGGACGTGGAGTGGCGGCACCACGCCTGCAGACCGGACCCGTCGAACCGCGCCGACGTCCGGTCGGTGCAGACCACGAGCCGGCTCTCGGTGACCGTGCGGCGCGCCTCGGCCGTACGGCCGGGGGTGATCGCGTCCGACACGAACAGGGTGGTGCAGACCGCGTGCCCCGTCGCCCGCTCGAACTCCCTTGCCAGCGCCAGGCCCAGATGGGCGCCGCTTCCCCAGCCGTGCACCGCGAAGGGGCCCCGCACGCCCGCGTCGCGTACCTGCCGGGCGAGGGCCTCCGGCAGGCCGGTCGGCGTGCGCGCCCCCGTGCCGGGGCGCAGCACGACCGGCCGGAGACCGGCGGGCAGGGCCCGGACCAGACCGGCCACCTCCGCCACCGGGGTGTCCGGTCCCGGCAGGAGAACCAGCGGAAACCGCCCTTGGTGCACCGTCATCACGGTCTCCTCCCGGCCCGGCGCGCGACGGCTGTCAGTGAGTGGGGCCGACATCGGTGGCCAGGACCAGGCCGCGTCCGTCGACGGCGTGCGCACCGGCGGATCCCGCCGTGGCCCCCGCCCAGCCGACCACCGCCGCCATGACCACGGCCACTGCCGCATGTCCCAACCAACGCATGTCGCGTTCCTTTCAGCTGTCCGTTCCTGGTGTGCCACCACGATGCGACCAACGGATCCCGACGATGTCCCGGTCCGATACCGCCCGGTTACCCGACAGGCCAGGGGCCCCTTGCCCTCGACCGACGCCGGGCTCTCCCGCGTCACCGGAGCTGAGTCACGCCGGTTCGGGGAACGGATCACCGCGGGCGAACAAGTAGGCCTGCCGCAGCAGGAGTTCGACGACCATCGACTCCGTTTCGTCACGCGGGCCGTAGACCAGCAGCGAACCGCGCGGTACGACGGTCACGCCCCACCCCGCCGCGACCGCCCACCGCGCCCACCGGCCGGGCAGCATCAGGTGCACGCTCCCGTCGTACGGCGGATGCACGTGCCCGAACTCCGAGCCGGCCAGGAACGCCTCGGCCGGCCCATGGGCGAGGACCGGCGCGAGATGGAACGCGCAGGTCCCCCGTACGCAGACGTACGAGGGACCCGTGCGGACCCCGTCGAGTGCGGCGACGGCGTCGACGAGCCGCTCCCTGAGCGCGGCCGGTGCCGGGTCGGTCAGCTGCTCCACCGGTTCACCGGTCACGACCAGCGGGGCGGCGCCCCGGCGTGACGGCAGAGGCATGCCCGCTCACCCTCCTCCCGTCCGGCTGCCGGTCACGGTGGCGGCGCCGGACGCGGATGACGGCTCACCGGATCCTCACCCCGCCGCGACGCCCGGGGCGGGCGGCGTTTCGGCGAGCCGGAAGCCCATGGCGTAGATGTCGCGCCGGTACCAGCCGTGCCGTCGGCGGCAGCGGGCCAGGTCGGCGTAGCGGGTGAAGCTGCCGCCCCGGGCCACCCGGTAGCCGGCGTCGGTGTCCGCGTGCAGGTCGTCGTCGACATACTGGCCGCCCGGGTAGGGACGGTAGTCGTCGGCGACGTACTCCTCGACGTTGCCGGCCATGTCGTACGCGCCGAACGGGCTGCGTCCTGCCGGGTACATGCCGACCGGGGTGGTGGCCAGGGGCCCGTACTCCACGGTGTTGGCCAAGTCCTCGCCGGGCTCCTCGCCCCACGGGTAGGCGCGCCCGTCGCCGCCCGAGGCCGCGTACTCCCATTCCGCCTCGGTCGGCAGCCTGAAGGCGCGTCCGGTGCGGCGGGCGAGCCAGGCCGCGTACGCGTCGGCGTCCTGCGGGGACACGCTCCACACCGGGTGGTTGGCCAGGTGGGCGGGGTACACGCCGAAGCGCCACGAGGTGGGCAGTCCGGCGTCCGGGTGCTCGGTCAGGAACAGCCGGTACTCCGCGTTGGTGACCGGGTAGCGGGCGATGCGGAAGGCGGCGATGTCGGCGTCGTACTCCGGTGCCTCCTTCGCGATCCACGCGCGCGTGACGCCCACGTGCCGCCAGGCGTCGGCGACGGCGTCGACCCGGTCCGCCGCCAGGCCGAGGCGTACGCGGGCGGCCGGGACGTCCTCCATCGCCGGCGCCAGCGGGTCGATGCGGGGATCGCCCAGCAGGGCGAGGAGTTGGCCCGCGGCCAGCCGAAGCAGCCGGTCGGCCCGCGGGTCGGCCACCCGCGCTGCCAGTTCCTGCGGGTCCTTGCCCGCGAGCGTGCGGGTCAGCCGCCGCAGCCGGTCCTGGTCGACGCGGTCGGTGAAGGCCGCGGGCAGTCCCATCGCCGTGCGGTCGTCCAGCTCGTTGGGGTTGACCGCCAGGGTGTCGGCCGTGGTCATGGGGCCGGCTCCGGCCGGGGCTGGAGCGGGTAGACCCGCCCGTCGTAGGAGGAGGCGAGGAACCGGCCGTGGGCGGCGTCGTAGTGCAGGCTGGAGATGCCCGCCGTGGTGGGCCGCAATACGTGCGGCCAGTCCCCGGTGGTCACGTCGTAGACGGCAACCGTGCCCGCGTACGAGCCCGTCGCCACCAGGTGGCCGTCCGTGGAGGCGGCGACGCACTTGACGGAGTGGTCGTGCGGGGTGGGCACGGTACGGCTGGTGCGGCCGTCCCAGATCCGCAGGGTCAGGTCCCGGCTGACGCTGGCGAAACGGCCGCCCGGCAGCGGGGCGCAGCCGTTCGCGATCCGCGCGTGGGCCTCGTCCACGCGGCCGGTCTCGGTGAACGTCTCCAGGGAGAACCAGGACACCGAGGCGTCCGCGCACACCGCGAACAGCGTGTCCCCGGAGACCGCGACGCCCTTGACCGCGTTGGTGTGCAGGGGCAGCGTCGCGACGTGCTCGGGATCCTGTCCCTCGCGGACGGCGAACACCAGGCCCTCTCCCGTGTAGGCGCCGACCACCACGTGCGGCACGCCCTCGCGGGTGAAGGCGGCGGCGCAGTTCAGCGGTGAGCGGTGCTGGTGCAGGACGCGGCCGTCGCGGGCGTCGAAGACCCGGCCGAGCTGGCCGCCGGTCAGGACACGGCCGCCGACCTCCACGAGGAAGTTGCACAGGCTGCCGGTGGCGGCCCGCTGCCGTCCGTCGACCCATACGATTCCGGCGTCGCCGGTCGTCCAGAGGGCGCCGTCGGCGGTGGTGACGACCGCGTTGACGCACGCCGTGGGCTCCACTCCCGTCAGGTCCCAGCTGCCGTCGGTGACGCGGTACACGGCGTAGGACGAGCCGAAGGTCCCGAAGACGAGCGTGGAGTCGTCGAGGAAGGCGCACGAGCGGGCCCACACCTCGGCGGGGAACTCGGCGGTGTGCGTGAGCCGGAGCCCGGCGTCCGCGTCGGAGGCGTCCCACACCCGAAGGGCACGGTCGTAGCTGAGGCTGACCAGGGACTCGGTGGCCGCGTTGTACACCAGCCGCTTGATGCCTGCCTCGTGCGCCGGGGCCTTGCCGGTGCGGCCGTCGGCGATGGTGATGATCTCGCCGTCGTCGTTGCCGGCGTACACCACACCGGCCCGGGTGATCGCGATGGTGTCGGTCTCCACACCGCCGAGGTCGACCTCGCCGACCATGCCGCCGGCCGCCAGGGACCAGCGCTTGACGGTGCCGTCGTCACTGGAGGTCAGCAGTTCGTCGCCCTCTCCCAGCCAGGCGACGGAGATGACGTCGGCGGTGTGTCCCTCGAACCGGGCCACCAGCGTGCCCGTGAGGTCGTACACGCGCACCAGGTGGTCCCGGGAGGCGGTGGCGACCAGGTCCCGGGTCGGGTGGAAGACGGACATCTCCACGTCGTCCTTGTGGTCGCTCAGGACGGCCCGCAGCTTCATGTCGGGCACCGACCACAGCCGAGCGGTGTAGTCGCTGGACGAGGTCAGCAGCAGCGTCCCGTCGGGGCTGAAGGCGACCTGGTTGGCGAGGTGGTCATGGACGGCGCGGGCGAGCGGCGTCCGCGCCGCCGCGTCCCACAGGATGACCTGGTTGTCGTAGCCGGCCGTGGCCACGTACGCGCCGCCGAAGGCCGCGACGCCGCTGATCGGCCCGTGATGGCGTATCACGCTGACTCCTCCAGTCGGATGGTGTGCGAGGTGCGGGCGACCTTCGCCGTCAGGTAGCCGGTGTTGTGCGGGTTGACGAAGACGCCCGTGGCGACGGTGCGCCGCACCCGGATGCCGTAACGGCGCAGCTGCTCGCACTTGTTGGGGTTGTTGGTGAGCAGGTCGATCTCTTCGTGGCCCAGGGCGAGCAGCATCTGCGCGGCCGCCGCGTAGTCGCGCATGTCCTCGCCCAGTCCCAGGGCCCGGTTGGCCTCGTAGGTGTCCAGGCCGCGGTCCTGCAGCCCGTACGCGTCGAGCTTGTTGTACAGGCCGATGCCGCGCCCTTCCTGACGCAGGTACAGCAGCAGCCCGCCGGCGGTGTCGATCATGCGCAGTGCCTCGCGCAGCTGGGGGCCGCAGTCGCAGCGGGCGGAGCCGAACACGTCGCCGGTCAGGCACTCGGAGTGCACCCGCACCAGCGGCACGCCGTCCTGGACCGTCCCCAGGCGCAGCGCCAAGTGCTCGCGCCCGTCCACCAGCCCGCGGAAGGTCATGACGCGGGCGGTGATCGGGTCTCCCGTCGCCGGGTAGAGGGGGATGCGCACGCTCTGGCGCACCTCCGCCCGCGGCGGCGGGTCACCGGCGCCGTCGCGGTGGCGCAGCGCGGGCACGGAGGGGGCCCGGAGGCCGGTGGTGCGGGTGTCGCCGGGTATGTGGGGCATGTCTTCCTCCTCCTAGGCCGGCTCGGTCGTCGCCGGGTTCGTCGGGGTCCAGGCGGTGCGGGCGCGGTGCAGGTGGACCATCACCACCGACGAGACGGCGCCGAGCGCCAGGAACGTGGCGTGCGGGCCCGCAACACGGTCGAGCGGGGGGATCACAACAGGGGACAGCAGCGCGGCGGATCCGGTCAGCAGCCACATCAGGCCCGAGGCCCGGCCCATGACGGCCTGCGGCAGGTAGCGCACCCGCAGCATCACCACGGCGGCCAGCAGCGCGCCCTGGGCGACGGCTCCGAGGACCAGTGCGGTGAGGAACAGCGGCCACACCGGCACCGCCAGCAGGGCCAGGGACACCGCGCGGGCGGCGAGGGCAACGGGCAGCAGCGTTCTGGGGCGCAGCCGTCGGCGCTGCGAGACGAGCAGGTTGCCGGTCAGCAGGCTCAGGTTGACGGCGGCGACGACCCAGCCCGCCTGCTGCCCGGACAGCCGCCAGGAGTGGCGCAGTTCGAAGAGGACCAGGGACGTCAGGCCGGTTCCGCAGACGGCTTCCAGCACCATCTGCAGGACGAGCGTGACGGCGATGCGCCGGTCGGCGGTGACGTCGTGCCAGACCTTGCGCAGGCGTGCCGGTTCGCGCCGCCCGGCGCCCGCGGCGGTGCGGCGCGGCGGGCGCACGCCCACCGCCCACACCGCCAGCGGTGCGAAGAACGTCGGCAGGTTCAGCCACAGCACGCCCAGATAGCCGAGCCACGGCAGGGTCACCGCGACCAGGACCGGCCCGGCCAGAGTGGTGGCGAGGAACAGGCTGTTGAGGGTGCCGCGGGCCCGCGCCGGGCAGCGCGGGAACATCACGGGTACGTCCGTCATCCAGCCGGTCCGGTAGGCGACCCCGCCTGCCGCCACCACCAGGGCGCACACGAACAGCGTCCAGGTCCGCGGATGGCCGTTCCACAGCATCAGGTTCATCGCCAGGGCCGCCGACGCCTGCGCCAACAGCCCGTACAGGACGAGACCGGACGTGCCGCGCCGGTCGGCCACCGAGCCGAACCAGGGGGCGAGGAGCATGCTCATCGGCACGGCGGCGGCCAGCCACGCCATCACCGTCAGCGAGCCGGTCAGCCGGTACGCCAGCAGCGGCAGCGCGGTCGCGTACAGGGCCTCGCCGACGTTGTTTACGGCGTTCCCGGCGGCGAAGACGAGGAAGGGACGCTCGGTGAACGGGGAGGGCTCCACCACCTCGTCGCCGCGGGCGGTGCCGTGCCCGGCGCGCACCTGGCCGGCCGTGGTCACGGCCGGGCCGCGCCGGCCGCGGCGGGGAAGGGGCGGGCGCCGGAGGAACGCGGCAGCCACAGGTCGCGCAGCACGGTCAGGACCGGGCCCTCGCCGCCGCGGTCCAGGCGGTACAGGCGCAGGTAGCCGCCGCGGCCGCCGACCACCACGTACGCCCGGCCGTCGTCGCCGCGCAACGCGGTCATCCCCTTGGGGAAGTCGGGCAAATCCTCGTGCAGGGCGAGCAGTTCACCGCTGTCGTGGTCGTAGGCGGCGATCTGCATGCCGTAGGTGACCACGCACAGCGTGCCGTCGATCAGCGCGCAGTTCTCGGCCGTGTTGTCGAGCAGTTCCACGAACTGCCGCCGCGGCTTGTCCTCGCCGACGATCAGTTCCTTGACACCGCCGCCCCCGGTGACGCGCAGCCGGTCGCCGTCGACCAGCAGCCGCTTGGGGTAGCTCTCCAGCTCCGTCTCCCAGGAGACGCGGCCGCTCTCGTCGTAGGCCGCGAGCCGGCCGGTACGGCAGCCCAACACCCGGCGGCCGTCCGGCAGATAGGCCGACGCCCAGGCGCTCGCGAGCAGCCCGTCCACGTGCAGCAGCTGCCGGCCGTCGGCCGCGTCGAACTCGAAGCCGCCGGCGTTGCAGGCCACCAGGACGCGGCTGTGGTCCGGCGAGACCGAGACGGTGTGGACGATGCCGGGCAGGCGGGCCTCCCACACGATGGTGCCGTCGGGGGTGAACCGGCGCACCGTGTCGGGCCAGAAGATCGCCACCCGGTCTTCGCCGCAGGGCTCGGCCCGGCGGGCGAAGCCCGGTGCGCCGTGGTACTCGTCGACGAGGTCGAGCCGGGCGTGCTCGCCCCGGGTGTCGAGGCGGACCACGGCGGTTCCGTCGTCGGTGCCGGCCAGGACGGTGGTGGGGTCGCCGGGCAGCGGACGCAGGTCCCACACGCACTGGCGGGAGAAGTCGAGCCGGTGCAGCACCTCGCCCTCGGGGGACAGCGCCGTGATCTCGCCGTCCTGGGTGAGGGTGTAGACGCGTCCCTGCTCGTCGATGGTGACGTCGATGATCTGGTGGCTGAAGCCGGTGACCCGCTTGCGGACGGTCAGTTCGGGGGTGGTGTTGTCGAACAGGAGCAGTTCCCCGTCGAAACCGCCGATGTAGACGGTGGTGAAGTCCGGGGAGAACACGAGCCCTTCGACGTCATTGCGGGCGAAGTGCATGCGCTGGTCGACCGTGCCGTCCAACCCGATGGTGACCACGCCGTTGGAGACGTTGTGGGTGTCACCGACGCCGGCGTCGCCGATGGCCCAGAAGCGGTGGTGCCGGGCGTCGTAGACGACGCGGTGCACGTTGGAGGTGTCGACGCGCACCGTGGTGGGGAACGACCACTCCTCCAGCGAACCGAGGTGCACGCATCCGTGCCGGTCGGCGACGGCGTGTACGCCCGGGGCGTCGGTGCAGAACCATTCGAGCATGTCGTAGCCGTGCGGCCACGGGACGATGCGCTCGACGGCGAACGTCTCGACGTCCAGCACGACGACCTGGAAGTACCCGTTGTCCACGTACGCCTTGCCGTTCCACACGCCGATGCCGCGCAGCATCGTGGGGGACGGCTGTTCGCCCTCCAGCAGCAGGGAGCGGTCGGCGGTGGTGCGGGCGTCCAGGCGGTCGGCCAGACGCAGCGTGTCGGCGTGCCAGCGGCAGATGGTGCCGGTCTTGTCCCGGGTGATGATCCAGTCGCCGGCGAGGGCGACGCCGTACACCGGGCAGCCGGCCGGGTCCTGCGCCACGGCGGGCAGACCGGACGACCGGCGTGGGGTCAGGTCGTGGTCGAGGCGGTGCAGGCCACCGCGGACGTCACAGGCCAAGAGCCCCTGACCGGGCAGGCTGACGATCCGTGTGATCCGTTCGGGGATCTCGGGGATCTCCATGGTGAGACTCCACTCCTGTCGGACGGGCTGAAGCGGCAACAAAAAGTGAGCAGAGGGATTGATGAGCAAGAAAAGAAGGCCGCGCCGGCGGGGTACGAGGTGCGCCGTGCGAACGTGGACATGCCCCCCGGGGCTGGGGTGACCCGGCCCCAGGGGGCGATTCCTCACTGCGCTACAGGATGAGGACGCATCAGATGGCGGCGCGGGTCACGCGGCGGACGAGCTTCGTCATGGGACTGCACCTCCTTCGCATTCTTACCTCGTGGCAAGGGAACTGACAGGGCGCCTCAGATGGCGGCGCGGGTCACGCGGCGGACGAGCTTCGTCATGAGGGGCACCCCCTTTCCTGGATCCGGGCTCCACGTGGCGTGGTGCCGAAGCGAAGTGCCGTCCATGGCCGGACGGGCGTTCCTGCCACCGACGCGTACCTTGTGGGCACCACGCAGGGGGCAAGTCTGTGAGGGACGCGGCGCGTCACGGCGCCGCGCCGGGACCGGCAGGTCTCAGGCGACGGCCGCGGGGTGCAGCCCACCGTCACCGGCCGGCGGGCGGATCACCTCGGCGTCGGCCGCGCCGCGCCGGGCCGCCCATACGGAGTCGGCCAGTTCCTCCAGCAGGGCTAGGACCGACGGATCGGTGAACCCCTGGTCCGTACGCGGCAGGGCTTCCGCGTCGCCGAGCGCGAGGGGCCGGTGGTCGATGAGGACCGCTCCGGAGCGTTCGAGGTTCACCCGCAGTCCCGGCTGGGCGTCCGCCGCCCCGCGGGGCCCGGGTGAGGCGCTCATCAGCGCCGTCGGCAATCCCGTCAGGGCGCTGTCGCCCCAGGGGCGGGAGAGCCAGTCCAGGGCGTTCTTCAGGACACCTGGAGCGCCTCCGTTGTAGGAGGGGGTGCTGATCACCAGGGCGTCCGCCGATCCGAGCAGCCGCCGCGCCCGGGCCACGGTGGCCGGGCCGTCGGCCGCGTCGAGGTCCTGGTCGTAGTACGGCAGAGTCCGCAGATCCAGCAGCGGCGTGTGCACCTGTGCGCCCCGCCGCGCGAGCAGCCGGCCGATCGTCGCGACTGCGGTGCTGTTCACCGAGCCGCGCCGCAGACTGCCCGACATCAGTACGATCCTGGTCACCCCGGTCTCCCTGTCCTTCGGACGGTTCCCCATCGGCCCCCGCCTTCCGATGACTTGAGAGTGCCGGAGCGGGTTCCCGACGCGGTCCCGATCCGTTACCGGGGGTGCGGGACAGGTGAATTCCCTTCCTGCAAAGGGTGGTTCAGTCGCTCGACCGGTAGTTCATGAACCAGTGCGTGTCGAAGTAGTGGGCCATCGTGAACGGGTGGTGCGGGTCGGTCAGGACCCGGCATACGAACTCCGCGGCCCGGCAGTCGAAGGCGACGTCCTCACCGTCGAAGGACCGGACGACGACGGTCCAGCGATCGGGGTCGTCGCCGTCGGCCTTCCAGCAGTGCAGGTTCTCGTGCTCCGTGCCCGCCCAGATGAGCAGGCCGTCCCGGCTGAGACCTGTCCAGGGCTCCTGGTTCAGGCCCAGGAATCCGTCGAAGGCACCCTCTCCGAACGTCTCGACCATGCGCTTGTAGTCGCTCGGCAGCGCGGTGCCCAGGCGCGACTCCGTCTCCGTCCAGTCCACGTCCGGCCGCCGAGCGGGCTGCGTCCACCCGGTGATCTGTTCGAGCCGCACCACCCAGTCGACGTCCTCGCCCTCGTCCTCAACGACTCGCGGAGGCTCGGGCACTTCCCTGGGCGCGACCACGAGCACCGGCCTTTCGATCCCTTCGGCGTCATGCGTCGTGCCCGTGCCCACCCACTGATCCCCGTACGCCCACGCTCGTATCGTCACGGCCCGGTCCTCGAATGCCCCGAGCAGAGCGGCGCCTTTGGAGTCGTCGACCGTCGGATCGGTGACGCCGTCGAGGACGAGGGTGCGCGGTGCGCCGTACCTGTCGCAGAGCAGGTCGGTCACATGCTGCGGGTCCAGGTCGAGGGGCAGGTACATGTGTCCGCCTCCCGGGCCGAGTTGCGCCAGAAGGTCGTTGACGGTCGATTGCGTGAGCTCCATGGCGGACAGTGAAGCGCACGGCACTGACACTCAAGGCTCAGCCGCGACCGTCGCGGGGCTTCTCCCACAGCAAGGTGTAGCGCCACAGCAGGCGGCGCCGGAACTGGCTGCCCGGCAGCACACGGTGGGCGATCTCGCGTGCTTCAGCGAACGTGGTGTCCGGGTCCGCCACGGGCATCTTCGCCGGTGCGGTGCTGCCTCCCCTGCGCCGGCTCAGCAGTTTCACCGAGGGGACCGCCGCGGCCAGGTGGAGTAGATCGACGACGGATCCGGGGCCGGCGAGTCCGATGACGGCCAATCTCCCGCCGGGGGCCAGCAGCTCGGCCGACCGGGCCAACGCGCGTTCGGTGCCAAGGTGGTGAGCGACGGCCACCATGGTGATCAGGTCGTAGTGGCCCAGCGGAAGCTCACGGCCACCTGCTTCGAGGAAGTCCGCCTCCAGGAACCGGGCGTTCTCGACCCCTTCGCTCTTCTCCCGAGCCGACTCGACCATCTCCGCGGAGAGATCGATCCCGGTGACCCGGCCGGACCTCGAAGCCAGCAGACGGGCGAGTGTTCCGTCCCCGCACCCCACGTCCAGCGCCTCGCGACAGTTCCCGGGCACGAAGCCGAGAACAACGGGATAGTAGTGAATGTTCGGATTCCATCGACCAATATCCATGGCGTCACATTAAATTGAGCCGGTTATCGGGTCAAACCCCGTTTATGCCCGGACTAATTGAGGACAGATTCGGGATCGATTCAGGACCCGAAATCCGCAAGCTATTTCATTGGGCGGCGCGGCAGTGGCTGGTGCCAGCCGCCCAGCGTCGCGAGGAGGAACTGGCGGGCATACATGCGTATTTCGGACCACGCCGGGTCGGTGATCAGGGCCTCGTTCCACAAGTCGGCGCCACGCGCGGTGTCGATCTCGGTGAGGCAGCGGCCGATGGCCCGGAGATCGGGCAGATTCCGGGATTCGAAGAATCCGCGCTCCGCAAGCCCCTCGGAGACGCGGCAGAGGAGTTCCAGCTCTTCCACGACGGACTCCGTGTCCCATTGCCGCTCGCCCAGCCAGGCAAGCTGGTCCTGAGCGTCTGCCGCGAGCAGGGCCGTAATACGCAGGGTCCATATACGCATGTGCGCGTCACCGAGATCATTCATCCGGGCAGGATCGCACGGCGGGCTCCCCTCGCTCGTCGGCGGTCGCCGTGGGCGAGGGGAGCCCGGGTGGTGGGCTCAGGTGCAGGTGGGTACGCCGTCCAGCCAGGCCGGGCCCTGGATGTAGATGTTCGTCATCCAGGCCTTGTAGTCGGGCAGATAGGCCCAGGCGTCGTTGGTGTAGCCGTCGGATGTGACGACCTCGGCGTGCTTCTGGCACTCGACCCGGATGATGGTCGGACCGGGGAAGGCGTAGACGCGGCCGGCGCCGACGGAGGGTGCCTTCTTCGTCCACACTCCGGTGCCCCAGGTCTTGAAGACATGCCCGGTGACCGCGCCGGTGTTGACGCGGAGGGCCCCGAAGTAGTCGCCGCCCAGGCGGACGTCACTGACCATCAGATGCGTACCGGACTGCTTCGCCTCGACCATCTTGCCGGCGCCGAGGTAGATCGCGATGTGGTGCAGGTCCGCCGAGGTCCCGTAGGCCAGCAGATCGCCGGGGAGCAGCGGGGCGGTGCCCTGGTCGGCGGTGAAGCGGGCGGCGGCGCGGACCGTGTAGTACTGCTGGCTGGCGTCGCCGTTGAGGATGTCGGAGCCTGCGGCCTGTGCGTAGGCGTACCGCACCAGGCCCGAGCAGTCGAAGCCCAGCCGCTCGGGGTCGTGTTCGCTGGCCGGGTCGATGGGGTCGACCTGGCCGTAGGTGGCGCCGGGCTGGGCGCCGTGGCCGCCGCCCCACGTGTACCAGGTGCCCGCGTCGACTTGGGCGCAGGCGGCGGCGATCGCGCGCTCGGCGGCCGCGGAGCCGCCGGACGCGAGGACTCCGCATCCGCTTGCCGCCGGGGCGGTGGACGCGGCGGGCGCGGCGACTGCCGCGGGCGCCCAGAGGAGGAGGGCCAGTAGCCCGATGAGTGTGCCGATGATTCCGGTCCGCCGGAGCATGCCGGGACCCCCGTTTTCTGTGCTGCGTGAATGGTCGTGCATCAGCCTGCCGACCGGGCCTCGGTGGGTCGAGCACCCGGCGTCACCCCACGCCGAGAGGCAACGGGAAACCCTTGGGAAACCCCCCGCCACCAGTGCGATCCGGCCGGCCGCCCGCCGTCAGGGCCGCGCGCACCCGGGAGTGAGGGACACGGGCAGTCCCGGCATCAGCGCCTTGCGCTCCCGTGGACCGATCGCCCGGCGCAGTCGGCAGATCCTGGTGAGCCGGGCGCCGAGGTCCAGGTCCCACAGGCGTACGGTCCCGTCGTTGCTGCTGCTGGCCACCGTCCGCCCGTCCGGGGTGAACGCGACGCCCCACACCGCGTTCGTGTGCCCGGTGAGCGTGGCCCAGGGCCGCCGTCCGGGCACGTCCCAGAGCCGAACCGTACGGTCGCTGCCGCTGCTTGCGATCAGGCGGCCGTCCGGGGAGAAGGCGATGCCGCGGACCGAGCCGGTGTGGCCGGTCAGGGAGGCCTCGAGGCGACGGTGGCGGACGTCCCACAGGCGGACCGTGCCGTCGTTGCCGCTGCTCGCGAGGGTCGCCCCGTCGGGGCTGAAGGCGACGCCGCGTACGGCGCCGGTGTGCCCGGTGAGGGTGGCGAGCAGGCGGTGGCCGGCCGTGTCCCACAGCCGTACCGTCAGATCGTCGCCCGCGCTGGCCAGGGTGCGGCCGTCCGGACTGAACGCGACATCGTTGGCGTAGTCCACATGCCCGGTCAGGACGGCGAGTTGACGGTGGGTCGCGACGTCCCACAGGCGGACCGTGCGGTCGGCGCCGGCCGAGGCGAGGGTGCGGCCGTCCGGGGCGAACGCCACCGAGAACACGTCCCCGGTGTGGCCGGTGAGGGTGACGAGCGCGCGGTGCGAGGGGATGTCCCACAGCCGGACGGTGCCGTCCGAGCCCGCCGACGCCAGGGTGCGGCCGTCCGGCGCGAACGCCACCGAGAACACGCTCTCGCGGTGGCCCGTGAAGGTCCGCACGATCCGGTGCCGGGCCACGTCCCACAGCCGTACGGTGTGGTCCGCGTCAGCGGTGGCCAGCAGTTTTCCGTCCGGGCTGTACGCGGCCTGCGAGACCTCAGTGAACGGACGCGCCGTCAGCACCGGGCCGCGCAGGTCCCACAGCACCACGGACTGGTCGAACCCTCCGGTGGCGAGCGTCCACCCGGTGGAGTTCACGGCGACTGACATCACGTAGTCGGTGTGGCCCGCGAGGATCGCGGCCGGCCGGCCGGTGTGGACGTCCCACAGGCGGGTCGTGCCGTCGCCGCCCGCGCTGACGACCGTGGTGCCGTCCGGCGTGTAGGCGACGGCGTTGACGTCGTCGCTGTGTCCGGCGAGCTTCGCCGTGGCCCGGTGCGTGACCACGTCCCACAGCCGTACGGTCCGGTCGACGCCGCCGGAGGCCACGCTGCGCCCGTCCGGGGCGAAGGCCACCCCGAGCACTTCGTCGGTGTGCCCCCTGAGGACGGCCAGTTGGCGGGCCCGGTCGGTGTCCCACAGCCGTACGGTCCGGTCGGAGCCGCCCGAGGCCAGGGTCCGCCCGTCCCGAGCGTAGGCGAGCGAGTCGACGCGGCCGGTGTGGCCGACGAGCCGTACCGGGGTGGGGCGGTCGCCGCCCACGTCCCACAACTGGATCGATCCGTCGTCGGCCGCGACGGCAAGGGTACGGCCGCGGGGGTCGAAGGCGAGTGCGTGGGCGCCGTGGGTGGCCGCGGGCAGCAGGGCCCGCAGCCGGTGGTCGGCGGTGTCCCAGATCCGTACCGGCCCGTCCGTGGAGGTCGCCGCGAGCGTGCGTCCGTCGGGGCTGAAAGCCACCGAGCGGACGCGTCCGGGGAGGGTGAGGGTGGCGGTGGTCCGGTGGTCTGCGGTCCGGCGCAGCTGTACGGTGCCGTACGCCTCGGCCGTTGCGAGGAGCCGGCCGTCGGGAGCGAAGGCGACCGCGTTGACGGGCCCGTGGTGGCCGACGAGGCGGGCGGAGAACGCCTGGGCCTGGGTGCTCAGCAGGGCGCCGCGCGCCTCGGGGGTGGCGGCGGCGCGGTAGGCCTCCTCGGCGAGCAGCATGGAGGCCTCGGGCTGGCCGCCGGCCAGGGAGGTGGACTGCACGGCGAGGGCCTGGGACCGGGCGACGCGTTCCTGGTCGAGAGCGGCGGAACGCTGCTGGTAGGCGAGGCCGCCCGCGGTCACGGCGAGGCCGAGCAGCACGGCCAGGACGACGAGCAGACCCTGTTTCAGGCGTGTCTGACGTCTCGTCATGAGTTGGTGGAGGTCCTCCTCGGCCTGGCTGGCCAGAAGGAAGGCCTCTTCGCGGGGGCCGAGACGGCCGCGGGTGTCGAGGTCGTCGGCCCAGGAGCGGACGGTGTCGAGCCGGGTGCCGCGGTAGAGCGCGGAGGGGTCGCGGTGCTCGCGCTCCCATTCGGCGGCGGCGTGGGCGAGTTGCTGGTGGATGAGGAGTCCGGCCCGGTCGGCGTGGATCCAGTCGCGCAGCCGGGGCCAGGCGTGCAGCAGGGCCTCATGGGTGATCTCGACGGTGTCCCGGTCCACGGTGATCAACCGGGCCCGGACGAACGCGTCGAGGGCGGCCGAGGCGGCGTCGGCGTCGCCGAGTTCTTCCATGAGGGCGCTGCGGCCGGTGCGGCGCCGGGTGGCGACGGTCCCGTCGTCGGACACGTGGACGAGCCGGGACAGGATGCGCCGGATCGACTTCTGTTCGGCCGGGTACAGCTGGGCGAACACGGTCTCGGCGGTGCGGGCGACGGCGCCCTGGATGCCGCCGGTGCGCTCGTAGCCGGCCACCGTGAGGGTGGTGTCCTCGCGCTGCTGCCAGGTGGCGAGGAGGGCGTGCGAGATGAGGGGCAGCGCGCCGGGCGGGGTGTCGTCGGGTGTGGTGGCGCCGCTCGCGCCGGCCGGTTCGTCGCGCAGGCCCGCGTCGCGCAGGAGGAGGGGGACCAGGCCGGGTTCGAGGGTGACGCCGGCGAGTTCGGCGGGCCGGGTGATGGACTCCCGCAGTTCCGCGACGGACATGGGGAGCAGGACGAACAGTCCCTCGCCGAAGAGGGGTGCGAGTTCGGGGAGTTCGAGGCAGCGTCCGGAGAAGTCGGCGCGGACGCCGAGCACGACGACCGCCGGGTCCGGGCAGGTGGACACCGCGCGCAGGACCCGGACGAAGGTCCGTCTCTCGTTCTCGTCGGAGCAGAGGGTGAACAGTTCCTCGAACTGGTCGACCAGGAGTACGGGCCGCACCGGGGGCGGGCGGCGGCCGTCGGGGCCCGGCGGGGCGTCGTCGGAGCGGGCGCGGACGGCCTCCAGCAGGGCCTCGGGGCGGTCGGCCACCTGGGCCGCGGTGAGGTCGAGGTCGCTGCCGAGGACCTTCGTGGCCCGTTCGAGGAGTTCGTCGAGCGGGTGCGCGGTGGGTGTGAGGGCGACGACGGGCCAGCGGTCGGCGCCGGGCATGGGAAAGCCGCCGGGGCGCCGCAGTGCCGGGACGAGACCGGCGTTCAGCAGGGAGGACTTACCGGCGCCGGACGGGGCGACCACCAACAGCGGCCCACCGCCGACGCGTTGGAAGACCCGCTCGACCAGCGCGGCGGTGGCCCGCTCCCGGCCGAAGAAGCGAGCCGCGTCCTGGGGGGTGAACGCCGCCAGGCCGCGGTACGGGCAGGCGGGCGCACCGGTGTCGGCGGCCGGTCCGCCGCCGCGCTCCACCGGGGCGTTCTCCCGTACCAGCCGGAGCAACTCGCCCTCGGCGCGCAGGATGTGGTCGCACTGGCGGGCGACGTCGACGGTCGCCCGCTTGACGCCGGTCTCGATCTTGCTGAGATAGCCCTTGCTGTAGTGGGTCTGGCGCGCGAGGTCCGCCAGCGACAGACCGCGCTCCCTGCGCAACCGTCTCAGCTGCGCGGGAAACGACGGTGTGGCCTGTGCGGGGTTTTCCGGCTGGTCGGTCCGGTCGACGCCCGCGTGTACGTGTTCCTGGTCCCCCAAGGCGTCCCCCTAGGCACTGGCCTGCCCGGATCGTGAGACGGCGGATGCCCAGATTACTGCGGGGGTCGGACACGGAACCAAGCCTTTCACCCGGAGTGGCGAAAAACGGGACCGCCGGGACCGGTGTGGGGCCGGTCCCGGCGGTCGCTCCCCCGTGGCAAAGGGCGCGCGGGCGCGCTACGGGCGGTTGAGGGTGATGGAGTTGATGGGCCCGAGGTCGGCGTAGACGGCGTACCCCTCGGGGATCGGCGTGCCGCAGTTCGTGCCGTTGTAGCCCTTGCACAGGCTCATGGAGGCGCCGCCGTACTGGTTGTTGTAGACCCAGTGGTTGCCGAACTGGTTGCTCAGGTTGTGGGCGCCGTAGCTGTAGTACACGTTGGTCGGGTGCGGGTTGTCGGTCGGTTCCACTCCCTGGCCGTAGATGCAGACCGCGCCGTACGGGCATCCGTCCCACGAGTCGTCGGCGGGCGCGGCCTGGGCGGCGCCGCTCATCGCCACCACTGCCGTGGCCGCGGTCGCGAACGCGGCGGCGGCGCTCAACATCTTGCGCATGTTTCCCCCTAGTGGGTCTCCTGCGTCGTCGCAGGCCGTGCTTCGAGCTGACGGGGATCAGCCTGTCCCGGGCCACTGCCGGGGTCGACGGGTTTCCTGTTGCCCGTCCCGGGGGCGGCCGGGAAACCCGGTGTGAGCTGGGGTTTCCCGGATGGGCGGTCAACTGGGCGGGCCGGACGGGTTACCGGTGGCACCACCGGCGGAGCGGTGTCGTCAGGAGGCGTGGCGGAAGAGCGCGGCCGGGCCGATGACGTCGGGCCCGTACTTCTCCCGCACCCGGTCGACGGCCTCCTCGGCGACCAAGCGGGCTTCGCGAGCGTCATCGAGGCTGATCTGCGTAGCGACCTGATCGGCGTCCACGAGGTCCTCACCCTTGAGGGCGAGCCCGGTCAGCCGTCCGCGCTGGAGACCGGCCGCATCCATCAGCCGGTAGGCGAGCAGCCGCAGGTCGTCGTCGTGCGCGGACGGCTCCGCGAGGCGGCGGGTCCGCTCCCAGCGGCCGCCGCCGGCGAAGCGCAGGGTGAGCGTCACGGCTCGGGCGGCCTGGTCGCGCCGGCGCAGCAGCAGACCGAGCCGCACGACCAGTTCCAGCAGAGCGGCGCGGACGTCGGCGCCGTCCAGCACATGGCGGTCGAAGGCGCGGCTCACTGCCGCCGTGGTGGGCAGTTCGCGGGGCACGACGGGCCGCGGGTCGATGCCGCGGGCCCGGTCCGACGCCGTCCGGCCGGCCTTCCCGCCCAGCAGACGCTGCACGGTGGCGGGCTCGACGGCGGCGAGCAGGCCCACACTGTGGATGCCGTAGTCACGCAACACGTCGGCCTGACGCGAGCCGATGCCGTGCAGTGCACCGACCGGCAGCGGGCCCAGCCAGGAGGTGACCTGGTCCGGGGCGACGGCGAGGACGCCGCCGGGCCCGGGTGCCCGGGCGGAGGCGGTGGCGGCCACGGTGATCGTGGGGCCGATGCCGATCCGGAGGTCGATGCCGAGGCGCGAGAGCGTGCGCACGCGCAGGATCTCCCCCAGGCGGCGCGCGTCCGCGCCGTGGTAGCGCAGGGCGCCCTTCAGCTCCACCAGCGCCGCACCGGGCGGGAGCGCCCGCACCACCGGGGAGAGCTCCGCCAGCTGCTCCAGGACCTGCCGGTAGCCCTCCTCCCCCAGCCCGTCCGGGCAGCGCACATGCATCACCGTCGACACCTCGTGTGCCCTCGTCATGACCCTCACCTCCCACAACCACGTTATCGAACATAAAATCGAACACGCGAGGACGCGCAGCACGGAATCATGAGCATAGAATCAAAAATGTGTTCGATGACCTGCCGCCCGACCTGGAACGCCTGCACACCCTGCGCGTCTGGCACGCCCTGTGGCTGGCGCGGATCGACGCGAAGATCGAGGCGCTGCGACTGCGGCAGGCCGAGGCCGAACACGGCCGGCACAGAAGGCCGCGGCCACCGGAGTGGATCGTCGAGCTCGGCATCGGCACCGGCCGACGGCCCGTCCAGGTGCACGCGGGCGACTGCCACATGGCCGGCTCCCGTCGCCGGCCCGTCGGCCGCGACGAGGCCCGCCGCCTCCTCACCGCCGGCCTCGGAGCCTGCGCCCACTGCCGGCCCGACGCACAGCTCGACGTCGTGGACTTATCCCCCGAGAGGTCCGGTCACCCTTCGACCGCAGCACGATATCGCCCGATACCCTGAACTTTGGGCGATATACCACTTATCGCCCAGAACAGGATCTCTCCCGATGACGACTCCCCCGCCCCCGGTCAGCGAGCCCGACCCGTCCGCGCTCACCTGCCCCGGTGACAAGGTCGGCCCGTGCGCCGCCTGCCAGCGCAAGACCCACAAGTACGGCTCCGGCGGCAGCCCGCTGTGCCAGTGGTGCATGGCGGCGGCGCAGGAGCAGTGGGGCCCCGGCGTGCGCTACACCAGCACCAGGCCGTGAATCCCGCCGCCCGTGCCTCCCGCGGCTCGCGCTGCGGTCGGCCAGGCGTCCACCCTTCTCTCACCGAACGGGACGGCCGCGCAGTTCGCCGTGCACCGCCCAGGCCACCGAGACCATCGGCACCGCCACGACCGCTCCGACCACGCCGGCCAGGATGCCCCCGGCGATGACGGAGACGGCCACGACGACCGGGTGCAGCCGGACCGCCCAGCTCATCACCAGCGGATGCAGTACATGGCCCTCGATCTGGCCGACGATGACGATCAGCGCGAGGACCACGAGCGCGATGACCGGCCCGCGCGAGGCGAGGGCGACCACCGTGGCCACGCCCAGCGCGACGGGCGATCCCACCAGCGGGACGAACGCGGCGAAGAACTCCAGCAGCGTCAGCGGCAGGGCCAGCGGCACCCGCAGCACGAACAGGGCGACTCCGACCAGCACCGCGTTGGTGGCCGCCACGATGACGATCCCCCGCGTGTACCCGGCGAAGGTCCGCCAGGCCGCACGGCCCGCACGGCTCCACGGGTCCCGGGCCGGCTGCGGCAGCCACTCCTGGAACCAGCTCCAGAACCGGTCGCCGGAATGGATGAAGAACAGGGAGCAGAACAGCGCGAGCACCCCTGCGGTCAGCACCTCCACGAGCCGTCCCGCCCCGCTCACCGCGCTGCTGATCAGTGTGGAGCGGTGCTCGGAGACGAAGGTGTTCAGCTTGCCCTGAAGGTCCGACATCACCGTGGGACTCACATGGAAGGGCGGCCCCTGCAGCCACCGCTCGATGCGCCCGACACCCCCGCTGAACTCCCGCCCGAGCCGGTCCCACTCCCTGGCCACCAGTTCGCCGACCAGCGCCAGCAGACCGAGGACCGCCATCAGGCTGCCCAGGACACTGACCACCACTGCCAGGGACCTGGGCAGCCGGCGCGCCAGGAGATCGGCGAGGGGACGCAGTACGGAGGTCACGACCAGGGCGAGGAACAACGCCACCGCGACCAGCTGCAGACGTCCCAGGATCACGAAGCCCGCGTACACGGCCGCCCCGAGCACCAGCAGCCGCCACGCGTACGCGGCGCCCACCTTCAGCCCGTGGTGCACGGCCACACCGTCCCCGGGGCGCCGCACTTCGACGGCCGCCCGGCGCGCCCGGGCCACCGTCCCGACGCCACGGGCCGGCCGGCTGCCGAGCACGACGTACCGCATCCGCCGCGGGCCGCGGCTCGCACCGCGACCGGCTCCTGGGTCCGCACCCGGATGTCGGGGCGACCGACGCACGGCGTCGCTCACCTGCACGTCACCGCCTCACGTCATCGAGACCACGCAGCTACGTGTCCCCAAAGACGCCACTTTCTAAATCGGACTGCCCCGGACGGCCCCGAACGCACCAGGGCATCCGGTTCAGTGCGCGCCGTCGTCACCGTGACTGCGGACGATCTCCTTCACCTTGGCCACCGCGAATCCCCAGCCCTGTTCGACGGTGGGCTTGGCCGGTACGGCGATCTCGTCGGGGTTGGTGAGCACGTCGAGCAATACCGGTCCCGGGGTGTCGAAGGCCCGGCGTACCGCCTTCTCCAGGTCGCCCGGGTCGGTGACGCGGATGCCGGTGATGCCCATGGCCGTGGCCACGGCGGCGAAGTCGGGGTTGTCCAGGACGGTGCCGAACTCCGGCAGCCCGGCCTGTTCCTGCTCCAGTTTGACCATGCCCAGACGACGGTTGTCGAAGACGACGAGCTTCACGGGGAGGCGATGCGTCTTCAGCGTCATGAGATCGCCGAGGAGCATGCTCAGGCCACCGTCTCCGCAGAAGGCCACGACCTGCCGTTCCCGGTCGAGACACTGTGCGCCGAGCGCCTGCGGCATGGCGTTGGCCATGGAGCCGAGGTTGTAGGAGCCGATGAGCCGCCGCTCCCCCCGCATCTCGACGAAGCGCGAGAGCCAGACCGTCGCCATGCCCGTGTCGGAGGTGAAGACGGCGTCGTCGGCGGCCAGCCGGTCCACCACGGCCGCCAGCGCCTCGGGCCGGATGTCGTGGGTGCGGTTGTCCAGCGACGAGCGCATGCGGCCGAGCAGGCCCTTGTCGTGTGCGGGGTCGGCCAGCCGGGCCTGACCCGCGCGCCACTGCTCGAAGCGTTCACGGGCCTTGTCCAGGTGCGAGCGGTCCCGGGCGCCGTCCGCCCCGGCGGGGGCGGCCGAGAGGTGGGTCAGGAGGTCGCGGACGGTGGCGCCGGTGTCGCCGACGAGACCGACCTCGACGGGCACCCGCCGTCCGATGTGGGCTGCCTCGGTGTCCACCTGGATGACGGTCTTGCCCTCCGGATACCAGTCCCGGTACGGGAAGTCGGTGCCCAGGAGCAGCAGGGTGTCCGCCTCCTGGAGGGCCGACGCGGCGGCCGGGTTGCCGATGAGGCCCGTCTGGCCGACCTGGAACGGGTTGGCGTCGCCTTCGAAGCCCTCCTTGGCCTTGAGGGTGAGGACCATGGGCGCGGCCAGCCGGTCGGCCAGGGCGAGGACGTCCTCGCGGGCGCCGTGTGCGCCGCGTCCGACGAGCAGGGTGACCCGTTCGGCGCGGTCCAGGAGGCCGGCGGCGTGCCGCACCGCGAGCTCATCCGGCCGGCTGAGCGGCGCGTCGAGCCCGAACCGGGCCGGGCGGTCGGTGCTCAGCTCGCGTTCGCAGAGGTCGCCCGGGACGGTCAGGACGGCGACGCCCTTGCGGCCCAGGGCATGGCGTACGGCCGTCTCCAGCATCTGCGGCATCTGGTCGGCGGAGGTGATGGTGGCGCGGAAGACGGCGACGTCGCTGAAGAGGGCGTCGTTGCCGACTTCCTGGAAGTAGTCGGTGCCGAGTTCGGCCAGCGGCACCTGTCCGGCGATCGCCAGGACGGGGGCGTGGCTCTTGGCCGCGTCGTACAGCCCGTTGAGCAGGTGGACGGAGCCGGGTCCGACGGTGCCCATGCACACTCCGAGGGTGCCCGAGAGCTGCGACTGGGCGCTCGCGGCGAACGCCGCCGCCTCCTCGTGCCGGCAGCCCACCCACTCCAGGCCCTCGGTGGTGCGAACGGCGTCCGTCAACGGGTTGAGCGCGTCTCCCACGACGCCGAACACCTGGCGCACGCCGAGTTCGCTCAGTGCGTCCACGATCACGCGGGCGACGGCACGGGCCACGATGGTTCCTCCAGGATCAGACGGTGAAGTGGTCGGGATCGGCGGCCTTCCAGTCGGCCGCCCAGGACTGCGGAGATTCGGCGAGCAACTGCCCCGGCTCCAGCCACTCGTACAGCTCCTCGTAGGAGCGTTCGGTGTAGGGGTCGAGGCGCCGGCGGAGCATGTGCGGGCGCAGGTCGGCGGGGTCGGTCACGCCCATGGACGCCATGAGCTGCAGGGCGCTCGCCACGGTGGCTTCCTGGAACCGCTGGACGCGCGGCGTCTTGTCGCGCACGTCGAGGGCGCGGGCTCGCCGGGGGTCCTGTGTCGTCACCCCGGTGGGACAGGTGTTGGTGTGGCAGCGCTGGGCCTGGATGCAGCCGACGGCGAACATCATCGCCCGTGCCGCGTTGCCGTAGTCGGCGCCCTGCACCAGACGCTTGACCAGATCGGTGCCGGTGGCGATCTTGCCGCTCGCGCCGATCCGGACGCGGTCGCGCAGTCCGGTGCCGACGAGGGCGTTGTGCACGGTCAGCAGCCCCTCGGTCAGCGGGGCGCCCACATGGTCGGCGAACTCCAGGGGCGCGGCGCCGGTGCCGCCTTCGCCGCCGTCCACGATGATGAAGTCGGGGGCCGTGCCCTCGGCCAGCATGGCCTTGCACACGGCGAGGAACTGCCGGCGCGAGCCGACGCACAGTTTGAACCCCGTCGGCTTGCCACCGGACAGCTCCCGCATCCGCGCGATGAACCGGACGAGTTCGCGCGGGGTGGAGAACACCCTGTGGTACGGCGGTGAGATCACCGTCTTCCCTTCGGGAACGTCCCGCACCTTCGCTATCTCGCCGTTGACCTTCGCTCCCGGCAGGACCCCGCCGATGCCCGGCTTGGCGCCCTGCGACAACTTCAGGGACACGCACCTGACGTGGTCGTGGGCCGCCTTGTCGGCGAACTCGCCGGGATCGAAGTCGCCTTCGGGGGTGCGGCAGCCGAAGTATCCGGTGCCGATCTCCCACACCAGGTCTCCGCCCGGCCGCAGGTGGTACTCCGACAGGCCGCCCTCACCGGTGTCGTGGGCGAAACCCCCGGCTGCGGCACCTCCGTTGAGGGCGAGAACGGCGTTCGCCGACAGCGAGCCGAAGCTCATCGCCGACACGTTCAGCAGCGCCATGTCGTACGGGCGGCCGCAGTCCGGGCCGCCGATGCGGACCCTCGGCGGTGTCCCGGGCACCGGGCAGGGTGCCATCGAGGGCACCAGGAACTCGTAGCCGGGCTGGTAGACGTCCCGTTCGGTGCCGTAGGGCTGTTCGGCGTCGGTGCCCTTCGCCCGCTCGTAGACGATGCTGCGCACGTCCCGGTCGAAGGGGCGCCCGTCGTAGTTCCGCTCGATGAAGTACTGCTGGAGCTCGGGGCGGATCCGCTCCATGAGGAAGCGGGCGTGCCCCAGGACGGGATAGTTGCGCAGTACGGAGTGCTCCCGCTGCACCAGGTCGGCCAAGCCGACCAGCCCCAACAGACACAGGGGTACGGCGGCCAGGCACCACCAGGGCGAGAGTCCGACCGCGGCGACGGCTGCCGCGATGCCGCCCGCCAGGATCACAGCGACGATTGCCTTACGTATCACCCCTCGCTCATTGCCCTGGATCGGCCTGCCAGTCCTGCGGGTTCGTCAAGAAACCGGCAAGACACGGCGTGGGGGCCGGCCTGACCGCCCCTCATCCGTGAGGCCCGGCGGCTCGGCCGGCGTCGGGCAGTTCCAGGCCCCGTCGGATCTGGCTGTCCGCGGTCGCAACGATCGTCTCGACGACGTCCCGGGGCTCCCATCCCAGCACCGAACGGGCCTTGTCGTTGCTGATGACCGGAATGCGGCCGCGCAGAGCGGCGGCGTCCCGCGGGGCCGGTTCGGTCTTCGCGGCCTCTCGTACCTGCTCGACGGTCATTTCCGCGGAGGGCAGCAGTGCGGCCGCGGCGGGGAAGTGCTCCCGCAGGATGCGTGCCATGCCGAAGAGGCTGACGGCCGGTCCGCCGACGGCGATGAAGCGCTCACCCGCCGCCTTTGGGTGCAGCATGGCCCGCAGGTGCAGGTCCACGACCTCCCGTACATCGACGACGCCGAAGTACATGACCGGTACCACCGGCATCCGCCCGGTCAGCATGTTCCTGACCAGGCCGAGGGAGGCGGACGGCCGGTCGCCCAGCTGGGGGCCGAAGATGCCGGTGGGGTTGACGACGGTCAGCTCGATGTCTCCGTGAGCGCGGACGTGCTCCCAGGCGGCTCGCTCGGCCAGCACCTTGGACTTGTGATAGGCGGGCAGGCCCGGGGTGTGCGGGTCGGTCCAGTCGGTCTCGGAGTAGTGGTCGCCGGGTTTCACCGTGTATCCGACGGCTGCGTAGGACGACGTCATCACCACCCGCGCGATGCCCGCCGTCCGAGCCGCGGCGATGACGCGCAGCGCACCGTCGCGGGCCGGGACGACGACTTCGTCCTCCGTCTCGGCGGAGTGAGGGGGAACGGGGACGCGTGGTGCAGTACGTGGTCGACCCCGTCCATGGCCTCCGCCCAGCCACGGTCGGCGCCGAGGTCGGCGACGGCGAACTCCAGCCGCCCGGCCGGTTCGACCTCGGCCTGCCGCAGCGCGGCCAGGACCTGGGCCTCCTGGCCGGGCTCGCGGACGGTCACCCGGGCCCGGTATCCCTCGGCGATCAGCCGGGCGACGGAGTGACCGCCGACGAAACCGGTGCCTCCCGTGACCAGTACCCGCCCGCGCGCGGCGGGGGATGCGGCGACCTGCTCTGTGCTCAAGGTGTGATCCTTCAGTCGGTGAATCGGTCCATGACGTGGGTGACGTCGTCGACGGCCTGTTTCTCGGCGTCGGCGTCCCCGCGGGCCCGGGCGTCCCACAGGTCGGCCTTGCCTCGCAGATGGGCGAGTCGGAGTCGCAGTCGCGCGATCTCGGCGGCCAGCCTGTCGGCCTGCGAGGCGAACAGCTCGTGCTGTTCGGCCGCGGCGGAATCTCCCCGGGCCCGCAGGTCCAGGTAGCGGCGCATCCCGGTGACGGTCATGCCCGACGACCGCAGACAGGACAACGCCAGGACGCGCTCCACGGTCGCCGGCCCGTACCGGCGGTGACCGCTGGAGTCCTCGCGGGCGACCAATCCGAGCAGGCCGATCTTCTCGTAGTAGCGGAGGGTGGGTTCGCTGAAGCCCGACCGCCGTGCCATCTCCTGGATTGTCAGATTCCCGGCTTGCTCTTCGATGGCTGCCATGCGGCAAGCCTCCGACACTTCAAGCGCTTGAGGTCAACCCCGCGCCGCGTCCGGCCGGCTCGCAAGTGTCGAGGTCAGCCGGTGGCGCGCCGCCAAGCCGTCGGCCGGGGCCCACTGCCGGTCCACTAAAGTTGGTGGGCAAGCGAGGGGAGGAGCATTGAGAGCGTCGCGCACCCTGGCGACCTTGGACGAGGTCGACGCCGGTGATCACGTCTGCCAGATGCTGAAGCGCACCGACGACGTGGTCGGCCGCAGTCGCGCCTTCGTCGCGGACGGGGCACTCCACGGCGACAAGGTGGTGGTCGTGGGTCCCGCCTTCCACCGAGGCAGCGAGTTCGCTCCCCTCGTCCTCGATCCCGCCCGGCTGGACGGGTCCCTGCTCGCCGCCGTGCGCCGCGAGGCCGCCAACGCCGACCGTGAGGGTTTCCGCTCACTGCGCGTGCTGCACCATGTCACGCCAGGCTGCCGCCCCGAACGCGCGACGGAGCTGTTGCGCAGCGAACTCGACCTGGAGGAGTTCGCCGCGGACACCGGCGCCATGGTGGTGTGCGCCTACAGCGGCGACCTCGACCTCACCACCTTGCGGCAGATCCAGTGCGTACACCCCCACCGTCTGGGCAGCAGTCCCGGGCCACCCGCGTTCCAGGTGTACCGGACGGGGAAGGAGGGATGGACGGTGAGCGGGACCATCGACAGCGAGGGCGCCGGCGCCTTCGCCACCATCCTGTGCACTCTCCTCGCCCAGACGGCGACGGTCCGCCTGCTCTGCCACACCGTGGAGTTCTTCGACGCCGCCGGGATGGGCGCGCTGGCCGATGCCGCCAGGCACCTTCCGGATCGCAAGGTCATCCTGGAAGGCACCAACGACACCGTACGGCTGGCCTGGGAGCTGTCCGGATTCGCGGTACCCGACATCCCGGTGGTGATCGCGTCGTGACCTCCTCCCCTCCCACCTCCCCAACGCCCGGTACGGGGTACCGGCACGAGCTGTATCCGTACTCCGGCCGGGAGGAGTTCGTCGAGGGCACCGCGAGCTTCATCCAGGACGCTCTGGACGGTGGCGAGGCCGTCGTGGTGGCCGTCCCGCACGACAAGGCGTCCTTGCTGCGCGCCGAGATCCGCGAGGACGAGGCCGTGCGCTACGTCGACACCAGCAAGGTGGCGCATCATCCGGGCAGGCTCATCGGGGCCTGGCAGGAGTGGCTCCAAGGACACGTGTCCGACGGGCGGCCCGTGCGCGGCATCGGCGAATCCCCCTGGGAGGCCGTCCGCAGCCCGGCCGAGGCCGCGGAACTGCGCTATCACGAGTGGCTGCTCAACAAGGCCTTCGCCCAGGGCCCGGCCTGGTGGCTGCTGTGCCCCTACGACATCGCCTACGACAAGGCCACGCTGCGGGAGATGGCCCGCTGCCACCCCGAGATGCGCAAGGACGGCCGGACGACGCCGTGCGAGGACTACGATCCGCAGGCGCCGTACGCCTTCGGGGCCCTCACCCACCCCTGCGATCCGTACGACGAATTCGTCTACACCAGCGGTGACCTGCCTGCGCTCCGGGAAAAGATCGCGGCCTGCGCCGAACTGCACGGCCTGGCCGACCGGCGTCTGCGCGAACTGCATCTGGCCGCCACGGAGGTGGCCGCGAACAGCATCAGACACGGCGGCGGACGCGGCGTGCTGCGGCTGTGGAGCGAAGACGGCCGGCTCGTCTGCGAATTCCGGGACGCCGGCTTTATCGCCGACCCTCTGGCGGGACGCATCAGGCCGACCGCGACGCAGGTGGGCGGACGTGGTCTGTGGCTCATCCACCAGCTCTGCGACCTCGTGGAAATCCGCTCCACGCCCGTCGAGGGCACGACGATACGCCTCCACACGGAGCTGCCCGAGCGGCAGTGAGTGACGATGAACACCAAGGAGGTCGAGACAGAAATCGAATTCCGGGTAGGCGCTCAAGGACGCCCGAGGAACTGCAAGGTGTGAACGGTCCAGACGGGAGCACGCAATTCATGCTCACAGTGCGGATGCGGCAAGGGAACACGACGGTCGCACGACTGCCCGAGGCGGTCGACTACGATACCGCTTCCCACATCGGCGACGAGTGCAGATCCCTGATCAGGCAGGGCTGTCAAATCCTCGTCCTGGACGCCTCACAGGTGCAGTACCTCGACTCCTCGGGCATCAGCATGCTCATCATGGTGACCCGCGCGCTCGAGGAGCGCGACGGGACCCTGCGCATCGCGGACCTCAGCGACCACTACCAGCAGGTGTGGCACGTCCTCGGTCTCGACACGATGTTCCCCATCGCCCCGACCGTGAACGCCGCACTCGAATCGCCCGCGACCGAGCCCTCCCTGGACGCCCGGCTGGACACCACCTCGAGGTAGCCCTCATTCCTCCGCGACCCGGATGATCGTCCGGCCGGAGACGCGCTTCTCGGGAGCGAAGGCGGCGGCCGCCTCGGTCAGCGGGCGCACCGCGCCGACCCTGACCTCCAGCCGTCCGTCCCTGACCCGGTGCACCAGGTCCGCGAGGCGTGCGCGGTCGGGTTCCACGACGAAGAACAGCGCCCGCCCGTCCTTGGGCCGGACCGTCGGCGGCTGCGCGATCGTGACGAGCGTGCCCCCGGAGCGTACGAGGGCGGCCGAGCGGTCGAGAACGTCACCGCCGATCACGTCGAACACGACGTCGACCTCTCCGGCGTCCTCCAGCCGGCCGGCCTCCAGGTCGAGGAAGGTCTGCGCACCCAGAGCGCGGACCGTGTCCCGGTCGGCGGAGCGGCCGCTGCCGATCACGTGGGCGCCGGCCTCCCGCGCCAGCTGCACCGCCATCGAGCCGACGGCACCCGCGGCACCGTGGATCAGGACGGTCTGGCCGCTCATGAGGCGCGCGTGCTCGAACAGGCCCTGCCAGGCGGTCAGTCCGGAGATGGGCAGCGCGGCCGCCACCGTGTGGTCGACGCCCGCGGGAAGCGGGGCGAGGTTGCGGGCCTCCACGGCGACGTACTCGGCCAGCGAGCCGTCGCGGGCCCAGTCGGTCGGGCCGAGGACCCGCTGGCCGACGGTGAGGCCGGTGGTCCCGAATCCCAGCTCTGCCACCACACCGGAGACCTCGTGCCCGGGCACACTCGGAGTGCGGTCCCGGCCGGCGCGGTCGGACCATGTGGCGGGCCAGTCGAGCTCTCCCCGGGTGAATCCCGCGGCATGCACGCGAACGATGACGTCGTTCTCGGCGGCATGGGGGTACGGCAGGTCGGTGAGGGTCAGCCCGGCGACGCCGGCCTCGCGGCTCGGTGCGGTGATGGCTCGCATGACATTTCCTTTGTTCGATTGCGAAAGGTAGCGAGGTTTGCCTGAGGGCGGACGTTTTCTTTCTCGACGTCAACTCGGCCAGGGCGCGTCGATGACGCGCTCGACCATGCTCGTGCGCCGGAATCCCGGAACGAAGTGTTCCAGCACATCGGAGTTCACGGTCCCGTAGGTGGTGTCCGGACGGTACCGCAGCCCTCGTACGAATTCCTGCAGGAATTCCTTCTTGAATTCCCCGCGCGGATGGGCGGCGACGATCTCCTCCACCTGGGCGCCGTCCAGCCGGTCCAGACCCCAGCCGATCGCGTCGGTCAGGACGCCGTGGTTCGTGGCGGCCGTCTCCGGGCCCATCCGCCCCGGGATCCCCGGCGTCGTGTGCAGGGCGATCGCCGTCCACACCACTTCGGCGGCGCCGTCCGAGAAGCCGCGGTCGAGAAGGAACCGGCGCGCATGGTCGGCGCCGTCGAGCTCGAACCGCTGCCGCACGTCGGAGAACGGAACGGAAAGGCCGACGTCGTGGAACATCGCGGAGACGTAGAGCAGCTCAGGGTCGGGTTGGAGGCCGAGCCGGCGCGCGTGGAGGGAGCCGAAGAGGAAAACACGCCGGGAGTGGTGGAAGACGAGGGGCCCGGTCGTTTCACGGAGGAATGCGGTGGCTTCCGCCACTGCCTCGGTATCGGGTATTTCCACGGCTGCGACAATGTCGGTCATGAGGTTCACGCTTTCCACGCGGCGGACAGGGGCAGGTGCTGCGCCCGCTCTCCACGGTGCCTACCGGGCGGCCTTCACTGCCACCTCGGCCCGGACATGAACCACTCGAATCCAGACACCCGAGGAGAAGGCCTGTGAGCTCCGCCCCGCATCGGATCGCGATCCTCGTCTACGACGGGGTCAAGCTGCTGGACGTCGCCGGTCCCGCGGACGTGTTCGGGGAAGCGAACCGGCTGGGCGCCGACTACCGGATCAGCCTGCTGTCGACCACCGGTACGGAGGTGGCCTCCTCGATCGGTGTACGGACCGCCGTCGACGGCAGCCCCGCCACCGAGCCCGACCCCGACACCTTCCTGGTGCCGGGCGCGAACATCTATCCCAGAACTCCCGTCCCCCGCGGGCTGATCGAGGCGGCGAGTGGGCTGGCGCTCCGATCCGGCCGTGTGGCGTCCATCTGCTCCGGGGCGTTCGTCCTGGCCGCCACCGGCCTCCTGGACGGCAAGCGTGCGACGACCCACTGGAAGATCGCGGACGAGCTCGCCGCCCGGCACCCGAAGATCCGCGTGGAGCCGGACGCCATCTACGTGCGCGACGGCACCACCTACACCTCGGCGGGCGTCACCGCCGGCATCGACCTGGCGCTGGCACTCGTGGAGGAGGACCACGGTCCCGACCTGAGCCGGGAGGTCGCCCGCGCCCTGGTGGTCTATCTGCAACGCGCCGGCGGCCAGTCACAGTTCTCCGCGCCCCTGCAGACTCCGCCACCCCGCTCCCCCGCGCTGCGCACCGTCGTCGACCTGGTGACCGCCGATCCCACCGCGGGCCACTCCGTCACGGACCTCGCCGGGCACCTCAACGTCAGCCCCCGCCACCTCACTCGGCTGTTCCGCGAGGAGTTGTCCACCACGCCGGCCCGATACGTCGAGTCCATCCGGTTCGACATCGCGAAGGCACTGCTGGACCAGGGGCATTCCGCCACGCAGGCGGCGCTGCTGGCCGGATTCCCCGGCTACGAGAGTCTGCGGCGGGTGTTCGCCCGCGAGCTGTCCATCAGCCCCGCCGCCTACCAGCGCCGTTTCAGCACCGCACGCCGCGGCGGGTGACGGCGCCGTCCAGGCCCGGCCGACGAGGGCTCCTCCGCTCCGGGACGCAGAAGATCACGGCTCGACGTCGGACAAAATCTATTGCGGTGACAGTAGACATTGCCCCATCGCGGAGCTACCGTATGTGGTGTCAGCAGGAAGTCGAAGGACGCGGCAGATACGGATCTGCCGCAAGAAGGTGAAGCAGGAAGCGGACCATCGGGTCCGTGAGCAGTACCCGCAGTACCCAGCAGTACAACCGAGTAATCGAAGGTAAAGGAGCAGAACGCCATCAGGATCGCCCGGACGAGGAAGTTGTCCGTCCGGGTACCGCAGGCCCCGGATTGGAAGGTGGTCCCCGGTCACGCATCCGCGATCCCCGCAGCCCCGCCGTCCCGGCGGTATCTGCGGACGAAGAAGGCCGGCGCAGTAGGCCGGTAGATGGTGTTGAAAGCTCGGGGCCCGGGTGCCAGGACGGCACCCGGGCCCCCCGACGCGTCTCCGGAAGAAGAGGTCTATGCCCCCTCGCAGTGCCCACTCCGTCACCCCACTCGATGACGACGACTACCCTGCCTACACCATGGGCCGGGCCGCCGAGATGCTCGGCACCACCCCCGCCTTCCTGCGCGCCCTCGGCGAGCACCGTCTGATCACCCCGCTGCGCTCCGAAGGCGGCCACCGCCGCTACTCCCGCTACCAGTTGCGTATCGCCGCCCGCGCCCGCGAACTCGTCGACCAGGGCACCCCCATCGAGGCCGCCTGCCGCATAGTCGTCCTCGAGGACCAGCTCGAGGAAGCCCAGCGCATCAACGACCAACTGCGCACCGAGAACGGGGAACCGCAGCCGGAGACCACGACCTGAACCGCGCTCGGCCGACCCGCGTACCCCTGCACTCCCGCGAAGACCCACCGGTAACGATTCCGGCGGCCCGCAGACCTCAAGCTCTCTCCTTTCCGGGCCGACCTACGGGGCCCTTCTCCGGTAATGTCGGGTCAACGTCAATGACGTTGCGCGCGTAGAGGGGCGGGGAGACATCGTGGTCGGTGAGGCGATGAATCCTCTCGTGGGTTTCCGGCAGTGGCGGCACCTGCGGCGTCGCGACAGGGAGATGCACCAGTTCGCCGAGGAACTCATCGGCCCCATCCGGGAGAAGCTCTTCGCCGAACAGGACGCCGCATCGGGACAGCAGGGCCCGGTGGATCCCGAGGCGCTGTTCGCGGCCTTGGTGGAGTCGGCCCGGCGGTGGCGCGGGGAGCGCACGCTCGAGGTTCACCGGGTGCGCATCCCCCGTAAGTTCCACGCCACGGGGATGTGGGTCGAGCGAAAGCAGCGGGACGACGTGATCGTTGAGCAGGACGCCGAGGTCTGGCACCAAGCGCAGATCCTCGGCCACGAGTTGTGGCACATGCGGCAGAAGGACCGCCTCTCCCCCGAGCAGTTGGCGGCGGACTCCTGCTCCGTCCTCGGATCCGGGCACCCGCACGACGCCCGGCCGGCCGCCGCGCGTTCCGGCTTCGACGAGGACCCCGAGAAGGAAGCGGAGCTGTTCGGCATTCTGATCGGCCGGCAGATGCGGGCCCTGATGGACCGGGACGTGATCGTCGGCGACACCGCTCGCCGCATCGCCGACTCCCTCGGCTATCAGAGGCACCGCAGATGAGCGGGGCGATCAACTACATAAGCTGCGGTCTGCTCTGGGTCGCGCTGCTGTTCCGGCTGCCCGACCTCAGGCGCCACTGGTCCGAGCCCTCCCTGCGGGCCATCATCGCCGTGCTGGGCTTCGCCTCGATGTGCTTCCTCCTCGGAGCGCCACCGACGGTCGCCCTGATCAACAGCGTGAGCGGGATCCCCAACCTGGCCGCCCCCCTGACCTACGCCGCGATCACCGCGTACAGCGCGGCCTCCCTGGTCCTGATCGCCTGCTGGCGCGGCGGTCCGTCCGTCCGCCGCACGGCACGCAACTGGATCTACAGCTACGCCGGGGTCCTCACCGGGATCGCCGTCCTCTTCGCGGTGGGAAACCCCGCCGAGGAGCGGCGGACCGACTTCGACACCTACTACGCGACGACTCCCTGGGTCGCCGAGATGGTCGTGCTGTATCTGCTCGCGCACCTGACGGCCGCGACCGTCAGCGCCGTGTGGTCGCTGCGCTGGGCTCGCGAGACGGAGGTACGCCGACGGCCCTGGCTGCGGGCCGGCCTGCTGACGATCGGCACCGGCACGGCGCTCAGCACCGGATACAGCATCAGCAAACTGGCCGCCATCGCGGCACGGTGGTCGGGCCGGGACTGGGTGACGGTGGGTACGTCGGTGTCCTCGCTGTGCGCCGGTCTGGGAGCGCTGCTGACGGTCGCCGGATTCCTTCTGCCGATGGCGGGGCACCACCTGTCGTCGTGGGCCGACTTCGTGCGGCTCGCGCCGCTGGACGCCCTGCTCGACCCGGTTCTCGAGGACCGCGCCCTGCGCCTCGAACGGCCCCGCTCACCGTTGCTGTGGGGCACCTGGCGGCGCAGCACCATCCTCAACGGCCTCCACGAGATCGAGGTGTTCTTCGACAAGGCGCTCTACGAACAGGTCCACGACGCCGAGTTGAAGAGGCTGCGGGAAACGGCCGGCGCACACGGACCCGAGGACGGGGCACAGGGGCGGGCCGTGGCTTCCGCGTGGGCGGTGACGATCTCGGCCGCCGCCCGGCGAAGCGCTCAGCGGTCGTCCGGCGCGTTCGGCGAGTCGGCCCCGCTGCCACTGCCGCAGGACCCCAAGGCGCTCGTCCGGATCGCCGATGCCGTGCGGCGCTCGGAACGCAGGGAACGCTCCGTCGCGGCGGGCCCGGCCAGGGCCGGTTCGCTGTGACGGGCGGATCCGGACACACCCCCACAGCAGGCGAAACGGAGCTGCCGATATGAGTCTGGTCGTCTACGCGGCGGCCGTGCTGTTAGTCGTGGCCGCGATGATGATCCGCCGGACCCGCACGACTCCCCGTACGCCGCTGACCGTACCGACCCGGGCGACCGCGTTCCTCGGCGCGGTATGCTTCATCTGTGCGGCGCCGGCGACGTTGGCCGCGGTCAACAGCGCCACGGGAATCCCCAACTTCGGCGCGCCCCTGACGTACAGCGTCATCTCCGCGTTCAGCTGCTCCCTGATCATCCTGCTGATCTACTGGCGGGGGGGTCCGAGCGACCGGATCCGCCGAATGGTCCGCATCAGCATCGCGGTCTACGGGGCCCTGATCATCGCCATCATCGTGCTGTTCTTCCTCGCGGACGCGGACACGGAGCGGCTCAGGGACCTGGACACCTATTACGCGAACACCCCGTACATGCGGGAGATGATCGCGCTCTATCTGCTGGGGCACCTGGCCAGCACCATCGTGCTGAGCGTCGTCTGCCTGAAGTGGATACGGGGCGAGGTGACGGGCCTGCTGCGCGTGGGTCTCCGGCTGATCCTCGCCGGTCTGCTGCTGGACGTCCTCGGCTTCGAACTGACCAAGGTCGCCGCGGTCGTCGCACGGTGGTACGGATACGACCTGGACTTCCTGTCGACCACGGTGGCACCGCCCGCGGCGTCCCTCGGCGCGCTCATCTACTCCGCGGGCTTCGTCCTGCCCCGTCTGGTCTCGGCCGCGTCGGAGAAGCAGAGCCTGGCCAACTACCGTGCCCTGATGCCCTTGTGGGCGGCTCTGAAGGACGTCACCGCAACACCCCGCACGGAGCAGCGGAGCCGAGTGTGGCGGCAACTTCCCAGTAGCCGCCTGTACTTGCTCGAGGCGCAGATCCACGACGCCTTGTTGGACCTGACGGCTCACTTCGACCGGGGGGTCGGCGAGGCCGCCCACGGTGCCGCGCTGGAGGCCGGCAAGAGCCGGGAGGAAGCCCGCGTCGCCGCGGAGAAGGCGATGATCGTCGACGCCATACTCCGGGCCTCGGGCCGCACCACCGGTGCCGCCGATCCGCCCGACGAGTTCCGCCTCACCGTGGACCTGGTCGAGCTTGCCCTCGCCGTGAGCCCCGCCCAGAACCTGGCGCCGCCTCAGGTCCGCGCCCACTGAAGACGTTTCACCTGCACCAAGGAGAGCGAGTGTCGCAGAAAGCTGTCGTGATCGGAGCCGGCATAGGGGGTCTGCTCGCCGCAGCGGCGCTGTCGAGGGCCGCACCCGAGACGGAAGTCCTCGTACTCGACCGGGACGTACTGCCCGACGGCCCCGAGGACCGCCGGGGCGTCCCCCAGGGCCGGCATGCCCACCTGCTCATGGCCGGAGGGTGGTCCGCCATGGAGAGCCTCTTCGAGGGAAGCATGCGCGAGCGCCTTCTCGAAGCGGGCGCCCGTGAGATCTCATTGGGCAGCGGCATGCTCGCCCTCACCCCGGACGCCGGCTGGTTCCACCGCTACCGGTGGAACGGCTCCCGCATGATCACCTGCACTCGTGCCCTGCTCGACTGGGTTGTCCGTGACGCCCTGTTGGCCCAGGCGACCAACGTCTCGATCCACCGGGCCACGGTCGAGGGGCTGATCGGCGACGCGCGGCGCGTCCGCGGGGTGCGCGTCAGCGGAGCGGACCCGGTCCTCGGCACTCGGGTGGAAGCCGACTTCGTGGTGGACACGAGCGGGCGGGGTTCACACAACCTGCGCTGGCTCCGCGACATCGGTGTCGGCGGCGTGGAGGAGCGGAAGGTCGACTGCGGACTGACCAACGCCACCCGTATCTACCGCACTCCGGCGGGTGCCGAGTCGTTCCCGCTGACCATGCTTCAGGCGAACCCCTACAACGGCCGTCCCGGCAGGAGCGCCATGGTGCTGCCGATCGAGGGGAACCGGTGGATGGTCAGCGCGGGCGGCACCAGGGGCGGCGAACCTCCGAGCGACCCGCAGGCCTTCCTGAAGTACATCTTCGCTCTGCCGCACCCGATCGTCGGTCAGCTCATCGCCGGCGCCGAACCTCTGACGGATGTCGCGGTCAGTCGCAGCACCAGCAACGTCCGCCGGTACTTCGAGAAGTCGCCGGTGTGGCCCGAACGCCTCCTCGTCCTGGGCGACGCGTTGGCGACCTTCAACCCCGCCTATGGGCAGGGCATGTCGGTGGCCGCGCTCGGCGCGCAGGACCTCTTCCGGGCACTGCGACAGGACGGCGTCTCCAGCCCGGGGCTCGCCCGTCGCGTCCTCAAGGACGCGGCCCGTCACGTCGACACGGCCTGGTCCACCGCGGTCGCGATGGACGTCCTGTACCCGGACACGAAGGGCGGAACGCCGACCTTCGCCGACCGTCTGACCACCGCGTTCGCGCGGCGGCTGACGCACGCGGCGACCGGCTCCCTCAAGGCGGCGGCGGCGCTGTTCGACATCACCAGCCTCACGGCGGGTCCGACCCGGGCCTTGCGACCGGGAGCCCTGCTGGCCACGCTGAACGGCTCTCCCCTGCCCCGGCTCACCGAGCCCCCGCTGCTGCCTTCCGAACGGCGGGTCCTTCAGCGCCTCACGGCAGCCGCCGCACAGTCGCACGCCACGCCGTGACAGCCCGCCGCCTGGGTACGGTGGCCAGGTCGTGCCACGGTCCTCAGGCGGCCGGCGTGACCGGTGACCGCCTGCCGAGCCACTGCTCGGCGCCCCAGTCCTGGTACCTCTCCACCTCGGTGAAGCCCAGCTTCGCCGCGAGGCGCATCGAGGCGAGATTGGCGGTCCGGGTGGTGAGCATGACCGGCTCGCCGGGAAAGACGCCTTCCAGCCAGGCCAGTGCCGCCGAGCACGCCTCGGCGGCATACCCGAGCCCCCACGCCCGGGGCAGGAAGAGGTAGCCGAGATCGGCCTTCCCCACGGCAGCCGGGCGACCGGTCCCCGTTGTCCTCCTGAGCAGGACATGGCCGATCAACTCCCCGTCGAGATCGGCGACGAAACTCCCGGGCCACCGCTGGGGCACCTCGGGCGTGTTGCGCTCGAGCTCGTCACGCGGGCGTGGGCCGCCGACGTAGGCGTTCACCTCCGGCGAGGCCAGCAGGTCGATGAACGCCGCACGGTCCCCCGCCTCGGGCCCGCGGAGCACCAGCCGCTCGGTCCTGATCGGCTCCGGCGGCCACGGCACACTTCCCAGGTTCTCCATCCGCGCACGCTAACAGGGCGCCGCTCCGCGTTGCCCGGTTCCGAGCGCCTCCCACTCCCCCTCGGGCAGGGTCAGGAGCCGCGTGATGGCAGCCGGTGCGGGCAACGCTCCGTGGTCGCCGGTCACTTGTAGGGCCGAGGACGCGGTGATGTGCCCGAGTCTGAGCGCCTGGGGCACGGTGGCCTCCCGGTGGAGCCCCGCGAGGAAGCCCGCGGCGAAGGCGTCCCCGGCGCCGACGGGTTCCACCACCTCGGTCCGCAACGCCGGCACGGTGTGGACGTCGTCCTCGGTGAAGGCGGTGGCGTTCCGGGACCCGTCCTTGACGACGAGGAGCCGCGGCCGCGGGATCAGCCGGCGCAGCCCGGTCACGGTCAGGTCGGTGTCCCACAGGTTCTGCGCCTCGTCGAGGCCGACGAAGACGATGTCCGCCCGGTCGGCGAGCTCGCGCAGCACGCGTCCCGCGCTGCCGTCCTGCGGCCACAGGGCGGCCCGGTGATTGACGTCGAAGCTGATCGCGTACGGCCGTTGCCCGGCCGGGGTGTCCAGGGCACGGGTGACCAGCTCCCGGCAGGTCGGTGACAGGGCGGGTGTGATGCCGGTGAAGTGCAACAGGGCGGCCGACCGCACGGGTTCGCGGTCCAGCAGCTCGGGGCCGAGCCGGGTGGCCGCGGAGCCGGTCCGGTAGTAGTGCACACGCGTACCGGTGGGGTCCGGGTCCTTCACGAGGAGCCCGGTGGGATGGCCGGCTTCGGTGCGTACGTGGGAGACGTCGACCCCGGCGGCGGCGACGGCGGCGCGGACCCGGGCGCCCAGCGGGTCGTCTCCCAGAGCCGACAGCCAGGTCACGGGAACGCCGTGATCGGCCAGGTACATGGCCACGTTCGACTCCGCACCGGCTACCGACAGCCGCAAGTGCCGCGCCTGGGCGAGGGGTTCGGGTGGGTCCGGGGACAGCGCCGCCATCGTCTCCCCGACACAGACCACCGGTCCCTGCCGAATGGGGCGCGACTCGGTCACGGCGTGCTCTCCCGGACGGCGGCGCGGAACGCACGGGCGCGTTCGCGCAGGGCGGTGACGTCTCCGCCGTCGGCGGCGTCGCCGACGAGGGGGGAGCCGACGCCGACCGCCGTGGCACCGGCGGCGAGGTACGCGCGGGCGGCCGACGCGTCGACGCCGCCGACCGGCACGAGGAGTTCGTGCGGGAAGGGGCCGCGCAGGGCCTTCACATAGCCGGGGCCGCCGAACTGGGCCGCGGGGAAGATCTTCAGCGCCGTCGCGCCGAGCGCGCCCGCGGTGGCGATCTCGGTGGGCGTCAGCACACCGGCCAGCACCGGCATGCCCAACTCGGTTGCGGTCCGGACGCCTTCGCCGAGCGCGGGGGTGACCGCGAAGTCGGCACCGGCGCGGTGGGCGGCGCGGGCGTCGTCGGCGGTCAGGACCGTGCCCGCGCCGAGCGGCGGGCCGGCGCCGAGCGTCTTGCGTGCCCGTTCGATGACGGTCAGGGCGTCCGCCCCGGTGAGCGAGACCTCGACCAGTGCGATGCCTTCGTCGACCAGGGTCAGCACGGTGCGCAAGGCGGCCTCGGGGTCGCTTCCGCGCACGATGGCGAGCATGCGGTGGGTGGTCAGGGCGGTTCTCAGATCCACGGGGGCACTCCTTGCGGCGGGTTCAGGGGCAGGGGCAGCGGGCGGTCAGGGTGAGCCGCCATCGGACTTCCCCAGTGGCCGGAACGCATGCGGCGTCGCCGTCCCGGGCGTCGGCGAGGTCGAAGACGCGGCCGAGCATGGGTTCGACGCCGGTGCTGCGGTAGGGGGCCGGGGCGGGGAACCCGCCGAGGTTGCGCCACAGGGCGATCGACGTCGGTTGGCCGTCCGTCTCCAGGGCCAGCGCCAGCCGGTCGGGGCCGTCGTGGACGCAGCAGTGGGCGGTGCCCACGACCGCGCCGACGGCGGTGCCGTCGTCGGGGCCGAACCGGTCCAGTGCCAGGCCCCGGGGTGCGGGCCAGCTCCCCTCCATCCAGGGGGCGTCGGCGGGCCAGGGCTCGGACAGCGACGGGGCCGCCTCCGGGAACAGGCGGGTCGGGGTGCCCCGGGGTGCGTGGAGCGTGGCGTGCTCGGACAGGTCGAGCAGGGCGTGGGCGGCCCATACGAACCGGAAGCCGGGGTCGGCGCCCAGGGTGTAGTCGATCTCCGCGTCCCGGCCGGTGGTGCGGATGGCACGGGTGAGGGTGAAGCGCTCGCAGTCCACCCGTTCGGTGTCCTGGACGACGCTCCAGGGGCGGGACCAGGTGTCTCCGTGGTCGGGCGTGCCGCGCACGGTCGGCAGGCACTCCTCCAGTCCGCCGGCGTCGACGAAGGCGTCGCCGGGCAGGACGCGGTCGCGTTCGGGTGCGTCGCGGTGCCACAGCCATTCCCGGCCGCCCGCCTTCAGCGAGGTCCAGCGGCCGCCGTGGTCCGGGTCGGTGACGATCTCCACGCGCATCGGTTCACCACTCGGCGAAGGAGCCGTCGGGGTGGCGCCAGATGGGGTTGCGCCAGGCGTGGCTGCCGCGGTCGGCGGCACGTACGGCGGCCTCGTCGACTGTGACGCCGAGGCCCGGCCGGTCGGTGCGCGTGGCGTGTCCGTCGACGAAGCGGAACGGCTCGGGGTCGACGACGTAGGACAGCAGGTCGGCGGTCTTGTTGTAGTGGATGCCGCGGCTCTGTTCCTGGATCAGGAAGTTCGGTGTGGCGAAGGCGAGTTGCAGGCCGGCGGCCAGGGCGACGGGGCCGAGCGGGCAGTGCGGGGCCAGGAGGGCGCCGTAGGTCTCGGCGAGCGAGGCGATGCGGTGCACCTCGGAGACGCCGCCCGCGTGGGACAGGTCGGGCTGCACGACGGCGACGCCGGCGCTGAGGACGGGCAGGAACTCGCGGCGTGAGTACAGCCGTTCGCCGGTCGCGAGCGGTATGGGGCCGCAGGTGACGAGGTCCGCCAGCAGGTGGCTCTGCTCGGGCAGGACGGGCTCCTCCACGAACAGCGGGTGCAGCGGGGCGAGTTCGGTGAGGACACGACGGGCGCCGGCGGCGGTGAAGCGGCCGTGGAAGTCGACGGCGACATCGCGCCCGGGGCCCAGGATCTCGCGTGCCACCGCGACGCGCTCGACGACCGCCGCGGTCTCGGCGGCGGTGGGAATCGGCGAGGTCGCGCCGGCCGCGTTCATCTTCACCGCCGTGAAACCCGCCTCGACCTGGGCGCTGACCTGCTCGCGCAGCTGACTCGGCTCATCGCCGCCGACCCAGGCGTAGACCCGCACCCGGTCGCGCACCGGGCCGCCCAGCAGGGCGTGCACGGGGGCGCCGTAGGCCTGCCCCGCGATGTCCCACAGCGCCTGGTCGAGACCGGCGACGGCACTGGACAGCACGGGGCCACCACGGTAGAAGCCGCCCTTGGTCAGCACCTGCCAGTGGTCCTGGATGCGCAGCGGGTCCTGGCCGAGGAGGTGTTCCGCCAGCACGTCGACGGCGCTGCGCACCACTTCGGCGCGCCCCTCGACTACCGGCTCCCCCCACCCGACGAGGCCGTCGTCGGTCTCGATGCGGCAGAACAGCCAGCGCGGCGGGACCATGAAGGTTTCGATGCGGGCGATCTTCACTTGTGGCGGGGGCCTTTCGTGTCGTCGTCGCCGTCGATCCGGTCCAGGTCGCGGCCGGCCTGGTCGAGCAGGGCGCGCATGGCGGCCTCCGCGGCGTCCGGGTCCCGGTCGCGCACGGCGTCCAGGACAGCGCGGTGGGCCGGGACCGGGTCCTCGCTGTGCGGGGAGCTGTGCACGATGCGGTCGCGGTGGGCCAGGCCCGACTCGATGACCATCTCCATGCGTTCGAGCAGCTCGTTGTGGGTCGCGTTGAGCAGAGCTCGGTGGAAGGAGAGGTCCGCCTCGACGGCGTGCGCGGCGGAGGCGTCCTGGTCCATGGCCTCCAGGGCGGCGTCGAGGGCGGCCACGTCGGCGTCGGTGCGCCGCTGGGCGGCGAGGCGGACGGCAGCGGGTTCGATGATGGCGCGGACCTCGGCGAGGTCGCGCAGCAGGGCCCGGTCGGCCTCGTCGGCCCCGCCGCCCTCGAACTGCCAGCGCAGCACGTCGGCGTCGAGGAGGTTCCAGTCGGAGCGGGCGCGCACGAACGTGCCGCGTTTCTGCCGGGCGTCGACCATGCCCTTGGCGGCGAGCACCTTCAGCGATTCGCGCAGGGCCGTGAGACTGACGTCGAGTTCGCTCTGCAGGGCGACGAGATCCAGCGTCGCCCCTTCCGGGAGCTCCCCGCCCAGGATGCGGCGGGCCAGTGCTTCCACGGTCTGGCCGTGCACGCCGCGGCGGGCGTAGGGGGTCATGTCGTGCTGCCTTTCTGCTGCGAGGTGGGGGGTCTGGTCATGCGGACGCTTTCACGACGCTCCAGCCGCCGTCGACCAGGAGGTGCGCGCCGGTGATGAAGGAGGCCTCGTCGCTGGCCAGGAAGGCGATGGCGGCTGCGACCTCGGCGGGGGTGCCGAAGCGGCCCACGGCGGTCTCGGCGATGCTGCGCTCGCGGTCCTCGGGCGGGACCCGGTCCCAGGCGGCGGTGAGGACGGGGCCGGGCAGTACGGCGTTGACGCGGACCTGGCCCCCGTATTCGACGGCCAGCTGGCCGCACAGGGACAGCAGCGCGCCCTTCGCGGCGGCGTAGGCCGGGTGGCCGGGGATGCCCTTGTGGGCGTGGACGGACGAGGTCAGCACGACCGCGCCGCGGCGTTCGCGCAGGTCGGGCAGGAGGGCGCGGAAGCCGAGGAAGCCGCCGGTGAGGTTCACGTCGAGCTGCCGCTGCCAGGAGGTGAGGGACAGCGCGTGGGCCGGCGTGACGTCGACGGTGTAGGCGTTGCTGACCAGGACGTCCACCGGCCCGAACCGGTGGGCGGCGGCCACGATCCGCTCCCAGTCCTCCTCGGCCGCGACGTCGGCGGTGACGGACCGGGCGGTGCCGCCGCCGCGGGTGATGCGCTCGGCGAGGGCCGTGCCGCGTTCGCCGTCGACGTCGGCGAGCACGACGGCGGCCCCCTCCTGCGCGAGGCGTTCGGCGGTGGCGGCTCCGATGCCGGATGCGGCGCCGGTGATCACGGCCGTGCGGCCGGTGAACCGGGCGGCGGTCGATCGTGGGGAGTGGTCCATCGCGGGGTCGGGCTCCTTCGGGCCGGCGGTGGGACGGATGCGGGTCAGCCGGCCGGGTGCCGGGTGAGCACCACCGACTCGGCGTCGTGGGCGGCGCTCCAGGCGAACGGCAGACCGTAGTGGAGCAGATGGGCGCCCGCGTACGTGACACCGCTCGCGGTGTCGTCGTAGCGCGCCGTCGGATCCAGGCCCCGCAGGCGGAGCCGGGCGGCGCGGCCGGGCAGGAGCGGGGCGCCGTCCAGGCGGCCGGTGCTGAAGGCGGCGACGACGGTGCGGCTGCCGTCCGGGGCGTCGTACTGGATCCCGCAGGTCGGGTCCTCCGGTGTGCCCAGCAAGTGTGCGTCACCGTGGTGGATCACGTCACGGACCTCCTTGTACCGCGCGATCCAGCGGGCGGCCTCGGCGCTCTGCCCCGGTCCCCACTCGCGCAGGTCGGCTCCGATGCCCAGGACACCGCACATCGCGGTGACGAAGCGGAAGGCGAGGCTGCGCGGGCGCGGGTCGAAGACGCCGGGCGCGTCGGTGACCCAGGAGCTCATCACGTGGGGCGCGTGGGCGTGCAGGAAGCCGAACTGGACGCGCAGGCGGTCCAGGGGGGCGGTGTTGTCGCTGGGCCAGACGACGTCGGTGCGGGCGAGCGTGGTGTGGTCGATCCGGCCGCCGCCGCCCGCGCAGCCCTCGACGGTGACGTGGGGATGGGCGGCGCGCAGGTGGTCCAGGACGCGCAGGTAGCCGGCGACGTGCCCGGCGTCCAGGTCGAGGTGGTCGGCGGGTACGTCACCGGGCCGGCCGCGTTCGGTGGGTGGGCGGTTCAGGTCCCACTTCAGGTAGCTGATGGCGTGCTCGCCCAGCAGCCGGTCCAGGGTGGCGATCACGAAGTCCTGGACGTCGGTCCGGCCGAGGTCGAGCAGCAGTTGGTTGCGCACCAGGCGGGCCGGGCGGTGGTCGATGCGGTAGACCCAGTCCGGGTGTTCGGCGTACAGGCCGCTGGCGGGGCTGACGGCTTCCGGCTCGATCCACAGCCCGAAGTCGAGCCCGAGGGCGCGCACTTCGTCGACGAACCGGCCGAACCCCTGCGGAAAGGCCGCCGGGTCGGGATGCCAGTCCCCCAGTCCGCCGGTGTCGTCGGCGCGGCCGGTGAACCAGCCGTCGTCCACCACGAACAGCTCGGCCCCGATGTCCGCGGCCGCCTTGGCCAGCTCCAGCTGTCCGGCGGCGTCGACGTCGAAGCCGGTGGCCTCCCAGGAGTTGTACAGGACCTTGCGCGGGCGGTGCAGGCGCTCTCCGGCGAGCAGACGCTCGTAGCGGTGCCAGACGCGGGACAGCCCGTCCAGTCCGTCGGCGCTGAAGGCGCAGGCCACGCGGGGGGTGGTCAGGGTTGCGCCGGGAGCCAGGTGCACCACGCCCTCGTGCGGTACGCGTCCGGCCCGCACCCGTACGGTGCCTCCGGGCTCGGCGTGTGCGCTGATGTGCCAGTTGCCGGGCCATTCGAGGGCGATGCCGTAGGCGGCGTCCGGTTGTCCGGCGTCCTGGACGGCGAGCCATGGCGCGTACGCGTGGCTGGGTGCGCCCTGGGTGCTGCCCATGGTGAACGTGCCGCGGCTCAGGTCGAGTTGGGTGCGCTGGAACTCCTGGGACCACTGGCCGGTCAGGTAGGTCAGCCTGGCCGCGGTGGTCACCGGGACGGTCACGGCGGCCGAGTCGAACCGCTCCAGGCGCAGCGGTTCCTCGCCCGTGCAGGTCAGTTCGGTCCAGCGGTGCAGGACGTCGGTGTCGGACACGGTGGCGTAGCACAGGGTGGTGCGCAGGCCGAGGACGTCGTCGGTGAAGGTGAGCCGGAGCCCGCCGCCGTCCTGCTCGGCCCCCGTGAAGGTCCACCACACGCCGCGTTCGGCGCCGGGCCGTGCGGCGACGAGGTCGGCCTCGGAGAAGGGCCGCAGCCCGTGGGGCAGGTACTCGGCGGGGGCGGCGTCGGCGGGGGTGATGAAGTGCGTGCGGTGGGACCAGTCCAGCGCCGGCGGCCCCACCTCCACGCCGTGCGGTCCCCAGGCCTCCAGTTCCGCCCAGGGGCCGTCCGCGGAGAGCCGTACGGTGTAGCTGCTGTGGTCGGTGCGCAGAATCCAGCGCGGGGGCGGGGTCACTTGACCGCTCCGAGGTTCAGGCCGGCCACGAAGTGGCGCTGGAAGCGCAGGAACACGGCCACCGTGGGGGCGGCGGCGACGACGGAACCGGCGGCGATGACGTTCCACATGGACACGTACTGTCCCTGGAGCCCGATGAGGGCCGCGGTGATCGGCATCCGGCTGTCGCTGCGCAGGACGGTGATCGCCCACAGCAGGTCGTTGAAGATCCAGGTGAAGGACAGTGCGCTGAGCGCGGCGAGCGCCGGCCGGGTGAGCGGGAGGATGACGCGCCAGAAGATCTGCCAGGGGCCGGCGCCGTCCATGACGGCCGCCTGCTGGATCTCGACGGGGATCGCCCGCATGAAGCCGTGCAGGACGAAGACGTAGAAGCCGACGCCGAAGCCGATCTGCACGCCGATCAGGGCGGGCAGGGTGTCGTAGACGCCCATCATCTCGCTCAGTCTGGACACGGGGATGAGCAGGATCTGCGGGGGCAGCAGGTTGCCGCCGAGCATGAGCAGCAGCAGGAATCGGCGCAGGGGCATGTCGTAGCGGCTGAGGGCGAAGGCGGCCATGGCCGCGAGCGCGAGGGTCAGCAGCACGCAGGGGACGGTGACGGCGAGGCTGTTGATCAGGGCGCGTTGCTGGCCGCCGTCGACCCAGGCCTGGCGGAAGTTGTCCAGGGTGAACGAGCGTGGCCAACTGCCCAGGCCGTGCGCGGCGATGTCGTTGAACGAGCGCAGGCTGGTGACGAGGACCAGGAGGATGGGCAGCAGCCACAGGACGGCCAGGGTTCCGGCGCCGAGGTGGAAGCCGGCGGTGGCGGCCCTGCGGCGGCGCAGCGCCCCGGCGGAGGTGTGAGGCGTCGCGGCGGACATCAGTCGGCCTCCCGGAAGGCCCGCACCAGGTAGGCGGCGATGACTCCGAAGGCCAGCAGGAAGATGACGACGGCGAGGGCCGAGCCGTATCCGAGGCGCAGGGACTGGAACGCGGTGGAGTACATGTAGGTGCTCAGCAGTTCCGAGGAGTGGTAGGGGCCGCCGCGGGTCAGCGACCAGACCACGTCGAAGGAGCGCAGCGAGTCGATGACGATGACGGACAGCACGACGGCGTTGACGCTGCGCAGCTGAGGGAGCGTCACATGGCGCAAGCGCTGCCAGGGTCCGGCGCCGTCGACCTTGGCCGCCTCGTACAGGGCGGGGTCGATGCCCTTCAGGCCGGCGAGGTAGAGGACCATCACGTAGCCGATCTGCCGCCACAGGGCGGGGACGATCACCGCGTACAGGGCGGTGTCCTGGTCGGCGAGCCAGGCGTGGCGCAGGCTGCCGAGTCCGGCCGATTCCAGGAGGCGGTTGAGCACGCCGTCGGGCTGGTAGACGGCCTGCCAGACCAGGGCGGTGGCGACGAGGGAGAAGACGACCGGCAGGAAGAGGGCCGCGCGGTAGAAGCCGACGCCCCGGCGCTCCTGCTGCAGCAGCAGGGCGGCGGCCAGGCCGAGCAGGGCGGACAGGCCGCCGAAGAGCAGCAGCCACAGCACGGTGTGGCCGGCCGCGCTGCGGAAGACGTCATCGCCGGCCATCTCGCGGAAGTTGCCGAGACCGACGAACGTCGGTGCCGACACTCCGTCCCAGCGCGTCAGCGCGAGGTAGAAGCCCTGGAGGGCGGGCCAGAAGACCCACAGGGCCTCGGCGAGCAGAGGGACCAGGACGAAGGCCAGGACAAGGGGCGGTGTGCGCCGGGGCCCCCGGGCCCTGCCGCCGTGTGCGGGCACCGAGGCCGGGGGTGTGTGCCGCGGTGCGGTCAGGACGGCCATGTCAGGCGTTCCAGATCTTCTCGGCGTCGCGCTGCCACTGGGTGAGGATGCCGCCGACGTCGTTGGGGCGGGCGATGAACTTCGTCAGCGCGGTGTCCGCCGTGGGCTGCAGGGCGTCGCTGGAGTCGCGGTTGAAGAACTGGGTGATCTCGACGGCTTCCTCGATGTGCTTGCGGCCCTTGCTCACCAGTGCGGTGCCGGCGTCCTTGGCGGCGGGGTTGCAGGGCAGGACCGTGCCGGAGGAGCCCTTGATGTAGATCTCCTGCGCTTCGGCGGTGGCGAGGTAGCGCATCAGGTCGAAGACCTGCTCCCGGCGGCCGGTGCGGGCACTGGCGAAGTAACCGTCGGTGGGGGCCTCTTCGGCGAGCGGGATCTTGGAGTCGATGACGGGGAAGCGGAAGAAGTCGATGTCGTCGAGGGCGTCCCTGGGTGCGGCGTCGGCGAAGAAGGTGCCGATGAGCATCATGCCGGTGCGGCCGTTGAGCAGGGCGGTGGTGGCGTCCTGGAAGGCGACGGCGGTGCCGTCGGGGTCGAAGTAGGGCAGTACCTCACGCCAGCGGTCGAAGACCCTGCGCACCTCGGGGTCGTCGAAGCGGTGCTTTCCGGCGAGGAGTTCGCGGTGGTAGGCGGCGCCGTTGACGCGGATGTCGAGGTAGTCGAACCAGGCCGAGGCCACCCAGGCCGTACCGCCGCCCGCGCCGAGCCCGATCGGGGCCACTCCCTCGGCCTTGAGCCTGTCGCACAGGTCGAGGAAGTCGTCCCAGGTGGTGGGTGCGCTGACGCCCCATTTGGCGAAGTTCGACTTCCGGTAGAACATGCCCCACCAGTAGTAGGTGGTGGGGACGAAGACCTTTTTGCCGGAGCTCGCGGTGCACAGGCTGTTCAGGGCCTTGGAGTACTTCTTGAGGTCGGGTGAGGAGTTCCAGACCTCGTCCAGGTCGAGGAGCAGGTTCTTCTTCGCGTAGGCGTCCGCCACCGAGCCGGGGTACCAGGTGTACACGTCGGGCGGGTTGGCGGAGGTCAGGTAGGTCGGCAGCTGGGTGCGGAAGGTCTCCGCCGCCACGGTGTTCAGGCCGGCCTGTCCCTTCCCCTTCTTGCCGTAGGCGGCGACGAGGTCCTGCATCGCGGCCTTGGCCTGCGGTGCGGACAGGTTCGACTGGAGCGTCACCGCGCCTTTGGAGGAGGTCGTGCCGGAGGAGGTGGAGGTGACGCAGCCGCTGAGCAGTGCCGTTGTCCCGGCGGCTCCGAGTCCGGCGAGGACGTGCCGGCGGCTGGGCAGGTGGTGGGTCATTCGGGCTCCCGTGCGGGTTGCGGGCGGCGGGCCCGGCCTTCGTGGCGGCCGGGCCCGGCTCGCGGCGGATCAAGCGTCGCGTGGTGATCACGCCACGTCAAGATTTATTACTAATTTATTTGAACTGGGTGGTGTGGACGGAGCCGTTGACCCCGCGGAACACCACGTCGACCGAGCCGTCGGGCCCCGCGACCGCTCCGAGCGCGCCGTCGAAGGCCGCGCTGGGGAACTCCTCCCGTTTGGTCCAGCCCTGCCACGCCCCGCTCTCGTACCGCTGTTGCCAGAGCGTGTAGTCGGCCGCCCTCGCGTACAGCACCACTCCGTCCCCCACGGCGACGAGGGTCGGACTGCCGCTCACCGTGCCGCCGAGCGACGTCCAGTCCGACCACTTCCCGGAGGCGTCCCGCACGATGGTGCGCACGTCGTCCGCGGCGGTGCGTACGGCCACATGGACCCGCCCGCTCGCGTCGACGACCGCCGAGGGCCTGCCGTACACCGGCCGGTCGTCCGGCGCGCCGAGCGACGACCAGGCGGACGAGGGGCCGCGCCGCACGACGTCTCCGGCGCCGCCGCGCGCGACGAGCGTCCAGTGCGCGGGGTCGGTGAACGCCACGGTGGGCGCGTCGGTGAGGCGACCGCCCAGGTCCTGCCAGGCACCCCACTGGCCGCCCGCGAAGACCCTGCGGTAGGCGTGGTCGTCGGTGCCGCGGACGAAGACGTCGATGCGGCCGCCGGCGGAGGCGTAGGCAGCGGGCTGCCCGAGGATCCGCCCCCCGACCGGACCTGACAGATCCCGGACGCGCGCCGGACGAGTGCCGTCCGCCGTGTGCTGGACGAGCGTGCCGCCGGGCCCGCGGTAGAAGGTTGTCAGCGTGTCGCCGTCACGCACCACGGCCGGGCTCGCCGAGGTCTTCACACCGAGGCTCGTGCCGGGCAGCGCGTCCTGTCCGGTGAGCTTGAGGAACGCGGTGCCGTGGGCGGGGACCTCCACGGTGTACGACCCCGTGTGGGTGCCGCGATCGGCGCGCGCCCGCAGGTCACGGACCTGGACGGGGCCGCCCAGGGCGGCGTCGGCGAACGTCACCGTGCGGGCGGCCGGCCGGTCGGAGCGGTTGAGCAGGACGACGGCTCGGCGGCCTCGGCCGGAGAGCACCTTGCTGTAGACGTCACCGACGGAGTCCGTGGCGACGCGGACCCCCTGGACGGCGAGCGGGTCCTGGTCGACCGCGACGATCTCCGGATTGCGCAGCGTGGCGATCATGGCCGGGGACAGGGTGCGCGGGTCGGATCCCAGGACGAGCGGGGAGGACATCTCGGCCCACATCACGAACTGGGTGGTGGACTCCTCCTGCGTCAGCTCCAGCGACCCGTCGGCCATGCGGCGCATGGGGATGAGGTAGTCGGGGTCGTTGTAGTGGCCGGGCCCCTGCGCCTCGGGGTGCCATGCGTTGGCGTCCATGTTGCGCAGGATGTTGGGCCACTCCCCCGGGCTCGGGGTGCCCCAGGCGATGTCCGTTCCGGTGCGCCAGGAGTCGGCGATCGTCGGAGCGTAGGCGTAGGTGTTGTGCGCGTCCTGCTCGGGCGTGTGCGGCAGCCCCCAGTCGTCGGTCAGCGGGTTGCACAGGTTCAGCAGCATCCTGCGGCCCGACTTGGCGACGGCGTCGCCGAACTCCTTGTACGCCGGCCCTGGATCGAGCTCGGCGCCGATCCCGCACAGGAAGTCGACCTTGATCGCGTCGATCTTCCAGTCGGCGAACTGCCGGGCGTCCGCCTCGTAGTGGCCCCGGCTGCCCAGACCGCAGCTCCTCCCACCGTCGTACTCGCCGGCGTCGGTGTAGATTCCGGCTCGCAGCCCGCGCTTGTGCAGGTAGGACACCAGGGCCGGTATGCCGGACGGAAAGCGGTCGGGGTTCGCCACCAACCGCCCCTGCGCGTCACGCGGGTTGTCCGCCTGCCAGCCGCCGTCGAGCCAGACGATGTCGTAGCCGCTGTCGCGCAGACCGCTGCTGACCAGCTTGTCGGCGACGGCACGCACCTCGCTCTCGGTGGGTGCGCCGAGACCGTAATACGTGTTCCAGCCCATGTACGGGGTGGGCGCCAAGCCGCTGTCGTAGTAGGCGGGTGTGCCCTGGTCGGCCCCGGTGTCGGCCGTCACCGGGCCGATGCCGGACGCGGTCAGGACGGCTGTCGCCGCGCCGATGATCAGGGTCGAGGACCGGTGCCGCGAGGGTCTGTGTGCCGGCAACTGGGAAGTCACGTGCCTCTCCCGATGGTTGGGAAGCGGGAAGACGTGAGGGCGGGCCGTGTCCGGAGGCGGAGGGCCCGGCGTCACGGCGAAGACTGTGGGCCCGCGGCCGGGAGCCTGTCAAGATTAATTCCTAATTTACTAGCAGTCGCGACATCGCAGACCTCCAGCAACGCCTGGCTCTTGATCCGCTCTCAACCCCGATCCACGTCACAGGGGTTGACATCGGACACTCCCGCAATCAGCCTTTGGCAACGTTGTCATAGCACGGTGCGAGACTGAAATGTTCTGGCTTGTGCCGCTTTTCGATGGGACGTCACGCTCATGAACGATCAGTCGGATTCGTCGCGCCCAACGTCACGGCGGACCGTCCTCGCCACGGGGACCACCCTGCTGGCCGCCATCGGTCTCGGTTCCGCGCTGCCCGCGCCGACCGCGGCCGCGGCTCCTGCCGAAGCACCCGCCGCGGCCCCCGGCGTGCGCGGTGAACTGGCGCTCTACCGGCCGGTTTCGGTGTCCTCGACGGCCTACGCCGCCACACCCGGCTCCTTCGTGGTCGACCGCCTCTCGTCGCCCGGAGTCCGCGGCAGCGGCTGGCGCGCCGAGGACGGCGACCCGCAGTGGATAGCCATCGATCTCCAGGCGGCCTGCGAGGTCACGGAGATCCGCCTGACCTTCGAGGCCGACGCCTCCGACCCGGTCTACACGCCGCCGACCGGCGGCAACGTGCACAGCGGCACCACCGGCAAGGAGATCCAGTCGAGTTACCCGCTCGTCTTCGTCGTCGAGACCTCCCTGGACGACAGCACCTGGACCTCCGTCCACCGCACCACGGCGGGCACCGGCGGCATCGTGGACATCAAGCTCGCCCGCCCGGTGCGGGCGCGCTGGGTGCGCCTGACCTCGCACAAGCGCTCCAGCCCGCTGCCCCTCGGACTCAACGGGTTCGAGGTGTACGGCACCCCCGACGGCCACCGCCCCGCCGTCACGGGCTGGACCGACTGGGGCACCCGGCACACCGAGGCACCGAAGCTCACGGTCGCCGACGACGGAACCGTGCCGGTGGAGTCGGGCTGGCGCCTCACCCTGGACGACTGGGCCGGGGCGGACGGCGCCGAACTGTCGAAGACGTCCGTCGACACCAGCGCCTGGCTGCCCGCCACGGTTCCCGGCACGGTGCTCGGTTCGCTGGTGGAGCAGGGCAAGCTGCCCGACCCGGTGGCCGGCCTGAACAACCTGCGCGTCCCGGAGGCGCTGTCCCGCCACGCATGGTGGTACAAGCGCGACTTCGCGCTGCCCCGCGCCGTGCGCACCGGCGCCGACAGGCATGTCTGGCTGGAGTTCGACGGCGTCAACCACAAGGCCGAGGTGTGGCTGAACGGTGCTCGCGTCGGCGATCTGACGTACCCGTTCGCCCGCGCCGCCTTCGACGTCACCCGGCAGCTGTCGGCCGACGGCGAGAACGCCCTCGCGGTGCGGATCACGCCGATGCCGGTGCCCGGCAGCCCCGGCGACAAGGGACCGCTGGGCGAGGCCTGGGTGGACGCGGGCGCCCAGCAGATGAACCTCAACTCTCCGACATACCTGGCCTCTTCGGGCTGGGACTGGATGCCGGCCGTGCGCGACCGGGCGGCCGGCATCTGGAACCACGTCCGGCTCAGATCGACCGGGCATGTCGTCATCGGCGACCCGCGCGTGGACACCGTCCTGCCCAAGCTGCCCGACCTGTCGGTGGCCGAAGTGACCCTGGTCGTCCCCGTGCGCAACGCCGGCACCGCCGACCAGCGGGCGACGGTCACGGCGGCCTTCGACGGGGTACGGGTGGCGAGGACCGTCACGGTCAAGGCCGGCGAGAGCCTCGACGTCTCCTTCACCCCTGACGTCTTCGGTCAGTTGAGGCTGCGCGACCCCGAACTGTGGTGGCCCAACGGGCTGGGCGAGGCCACCCTGCACGACCTCACCCTCACCGCCTCCGTGAACGGCCGTGAGAGCGACGGGCGCACCACCCGCTTCGGCATCCGCCAGTTCGGCTACGAGTACGACATACCGCTCGTGTTCACCTCGTCCGGCGACGCCTACACCCAGACCGTGACCTTCGACCGGCAACAGGCCCAGCACGTTCGCATCAGATGCCTGACCAGGTCCACCTCCTGGGGCAGCTCCCTGTGGACCCTGTCCGTCCAGGACAGCAACCGGCCGGGCGTCGACCTCGCCCTGCACCGCGAGGCCACCGCCTCCACCGAGGACCCCGACCACCCGGCCGCCCACGCCACCGACGGCGACGCCGGAACCCGCTGGTCCTCCGCCTACCAGGACGACCAGTGGATCGGCGTCGACCTCGGCACCCCCCAGTCCTTCGACCGGGTCGACCTCACCTGGGAACAGGCCTACGCGAAGACCTTCGCGGTCCAGGTCTCCTCGAACGGCTCGGACTGGACCGACGTGAAGGCGGTGGACAACGGTGCGGTGCCGCTGCCCTTCAACAACGGCAACGCCAGCCTCCAGATCGAGGACTTCGACCGGCGGACCGCCCGCCACGTCCGTCTCGCCTGCGGTCTGCGCAACACCAGTTGGGGCAACTCGCTGTGGTCGTTCGCCGTGATCGACCGCGGCGACCCGGGCACCGACCTCGCCCTGCACCGCGAGACCACCGCCTCCACCGAGGACCCCGACCACCCGGCCGCCCACGCCACCGACGGCGACCCGGGCACCCGCTGGTCCTCCGCCTACGAGGACCACCAGTGGATCCAGGTGGACCTCGGCTCCTCACGGGCGTTCGACCGCGTCGCCGTCGTCTGGGAGAGCGCGTACCCGAAGTCGTACACGATCCAGGTGTCCGACGACGGCGAGACGTGGACCGACGTCAAGTCCGTGTCGAACGACCCCGATCCGCTGAAGATCAGCGTCAACGGCGTGCGCGTGCTGGCCCGCGGCGGCAACTGGGGCTGGGACGAGCTCCTGCGCCGTATGCCCGAGGAGCGCATGGAAGCGGCGGTGCGCATGCACCGCGACATGAACTTCACGATGATCCGCAACTGGGTCGGCAGCAGCGACCGGGAGGAGTTCTTCGCCGCCTGCGACCGGCACGGCATCCTGGTGTGGAACGACTTCCCCAACGCCTGGGGCATGGACCCGCCGGACCACGAGGCGTTCGTCTCGCTGGCCCGGGACACCGTGTTGCGCTACCGCATCCACCCGAGTGTGGTGGTGTGGTGCGGCGCGAACGAGGGCAATCCCCCTGCCACCGTCGACAAGGGGATGCGCGAGGCCGTGGAGCAGCAGGTGCCCGGGCTGCTCTACCAGAACAACTCGGCGGGCGGCGTCGTCACCGGCGGCGGCCCCTACGGCTGGGTGGAGCCGGAGAGGTACTTCGACGCGATGACCTACGGCAGCCGTGACTTCGGCTTCCACACCGAGATCGGCATGCCGGTCGTCTCCACCGCGGCCGGGGTCCGCAGCATGACGGGCGACGAGCCGGAGTGGCCCATCCGGGGCGCCTGGTACTACCACGACTGGAGCGAGCACGGGAACCAGGCACCGCAGAACTACAGGGCGGCCATCGAGGCGCGGCTCGGCGAAGCCGGTGACCTCGACGACTTCGCCCGCAAGGCCCAGTTCGTCAACTACGAGAACGCCCGCGCCATGTTCGAGGCGTGGAACGCCCACCTGTGGGACAACGCGAGCGGACTGATGCTGTGGATGTCCCACCCGGCCTGGCACAGCGCGGTGTGGCAGACCTACGACTACGACTTCGACGTCAACGGCATGTACTACGGCGCCCGTTCGGGCTGCGAGCCGCTGCACGTGCAGGCCGACCCCGTGGAGTGGCAGGTCCTCGCGGTGAACCACACCTCGGCCGACCTGCGCGGCGCCACCGTGACCGCCCGGCTGTACGACCTGGACGGCCGTGAGCTGGCCGGGAAGAAGACCGCCGATGTGGACGTGTCGCGAGCGGACACGACCAAGGCGTTCACCGTCCCCTGGACGGACGGCCTGCCCGAACTGCACCTGCTGCGGCTGACGTTGCGGGACTCCCGGGGCAAGGAGGTGTCGCGGAACACCTACTGGCGCTACCGCGAGGCCGCCGCGCTGCGTGCCCTGAACAAGGCGAAGCAGGTCAGGCTGACGGGCTCGATCACACGGGTGACGGGCGCCGGTGACCGCCGGGAGCTGACGGCGGTGATCCGCAACCAGGGTTCGGCGGTGGCCGCGATGGTCCGGCTGTCACTGCTCAAGGAGCCGGGCGGCGACCGGGTGCTGCCCACGCTGTACAGCGACAACTACCTGTGGCTGCTCCCGGGCGAGTCCCGGACCGTCCGGCTGTCGTGGCCGGCCGGGGCGCACTCGTCGGACCGGCCGGTCCTGACGGCGCAGGCCTACAACGGGCCGGTCGCCGTGCTGCACTCCTGAACGCCGAACTGCCTGGTCCCGGCCTCCCGCGCCGGGACCAGGGAGCGGATCAGTGTGCGTCGGGCGTGCGCGGCACCTGGCCGGCTACCAGCCGACGGCGACCAGGAGCCACTGCGGGTCGGCGTGGGAGATGAACGAGGACTGGCCCGCCACGTCGTCGTAGGGGAAGCCGTAGGCGAGGTGGTTGATGGCGTTGTCGTGCCAGAACCTGGCGTAGTAGTTCGCCGGTGCCGCCTTGTAGAACTGTGCCGGGTCGGACTGCTGGGAGGCCGGCAGGGTGGCGACGTGACGGTTGAGGGCGGCACACATGTCGGGGTTGCCCGCCAGGGAGGCGGCGCAGCCGAAGATGTCGGAGGTGGCCGCGCTCACGCCCACGGACTGGGCGTACGAGGTGAAGTAGTTGGCGTTGGCGCCGCCCGCGCGGAAGCTCGGGTCGCTGCCGGGCGCGATGATCCGGTACGGGGCCTGGGTCTGGGCAAGCACCCTGAACTCGTTCGGCACGGCGTCGGTGAAGCGCTGAAAGGTGGTGGCCCGGTCCTCGGCGAAGGTCTGCCGGTTCTCGCCGACCTCGACGTCGTAACCGTCCTTGGTGTGCAGGCGCATGGCCAGCTTCAGGCCGAAGGCGTCGACCCTGGTGGTGTTGCCGTTGAAGACGTTGTTGCCGACCGTGAACTCGATGAAGTCGTAGTAGGGGCCGTTGGGCGACCCGAGGTAGAAGTACATGCGGCCCGCGGAGTTGGCGGGCATGTCGAGGTAGGGCTGCTCGGCGATGGAGTGCGTCTGGCCGTTGAAGCTCCAGTACACCTGGCTGTCGGGGTACTTGCCGTTGGTGCGGTTGAGGATCTTCACCTCGACGGCGTTGCTCGCCGGGGGTATGTCGGAGGTGCTGCCCCAGAAGTCGTCCGGAGGGGCGCTGCCACCGGGGCCGTAGACCTGGAACTCCCACAGGGAGTAGCCGTACGGGGTGCCGCGCGCGGTGCCGTAGAGCCGGACGTATCGGCCGCTGCCGGAGATCGTGAGGTTCTGGATGCCGCCGGTGGCGTTGGTGGTGGAGAGGACGGTGGTCCAGGTGGTGGCGTCGGTGGAGGTCTGGATCTGGAAGGCGGTCGCGTAGGCGGCCTCCCAGTTGAGGCTGACGCGGCTGAGCTGCTGGACGGAGCCGAGGTCGACGCGTATCCACTGCGGGTCGGAGAAGGCCGAGGACCAGCGGGTGCCGGTGTCGCCGTCGACGGCGGCGCTCGCGGGGAAGGTGCCGTTCTCGGTCGAGGAGGCGGTGGCGGGCCTGCCCTGGGACAGCAGCTGGTCGGCGGCGTGGGCGGGTGAGGGGGCCAGGGCCGCGCAGAAGGCGGCGATCAGGGCCACGACCAGACCGAGAACCGCGCGGCAGCGTGCGGCGCCGATCGGTGGTCTGTGAACGGGTGCGCTGACGTAACTCTGCATGCGGGGTCTCCTCAAGCCGGTTCGGCCGTGCGTGGGGGTGGAGCAACAGCAGACGTGAGAGCGCTCTCTCCGGGTTGTAGCCCCAGTAGTGTCCGCCGTCAACAACTGAAGCCGAAATCAGTTGCGTTGCGGCCACGCCGGATCACAAGGCCCTGCTCTCTCAGCGCTCGAGCCGCCTGCGACAAGTCCGGCGTCTTCGCCTTCCGATCGCACACGCAGCCCCAAGTCGGCCTGTCACTCCACCTTTTGACGCATCCGGTACGGACCTGCTTGTGGACTCACGCCGACTCGCGCACCACGAGTTCGGGCTCGAAGACGACCGAGGTCGCGTCCGCGCGGGCGCCGTGGATGTGCTCGTCCAACAGCCGGGCCATCTCCGCCGCCATCTCCTCCACCGGCTGGCGCACGGTGGTCAGTTGGGGACGGCAGGTGACGGCGACACTGGAGTCGTCGAAGCCGACCACCGCCACGTCCTCCGGAACACGGCGCCCGCGCTCGCGCAGCACCTGGCACGCGCCCTGGGCCATGAGGTCGTTGGCGGCGAACACCCCGTCCGTCTCGGGATGGCGCTCCAGAAGCTCGGACATGGCCGCGATGCCGCTGTCGAGGGTGAACCCGCCCTCGATGACCGGGACGTAGGGGTGGCCGTGCCGGGCGAGGGCGTCACGGAACCCGGCCAGCCGCTCCTGGCTCGCGGGCACGTCCAGGGGGCCGCAGATCGTGGCGAGTCGGCGGCAGCCGCGCCCGAGCAGGTGCTCGGCGGCGAGGCGCGCTCCGTCCCGGTGCGCGAGGTCGACGTAGCTGAGCGGTACCGGACGGGCGGGACGGGCGAAGAGCACCGCGGGGAGCCGGGCGTCGGCGAGGAGGGCGGGCAACGGGTCGTCGGCGTGGGTGGAGACCACGAGGGCGCCGTCGGCACGCCCCTGCCGCAGATACGTCAGCACCTCGTGACGGGCTTCGGCGGACTCGGCGAACATCAGCACCGGGTGCAGGGAACGGGGGCGCAGGAAGCCGACGACGCCCCCGACAACCCGGCCGAAGAAGGGGTCGGCGAACACCCGCGCGGCGAAGGCGTTCTGGCCGGCGTCCGTGGTGTCCCCCGCGCCGGACACGACCAGGGCGACGGTCTCGGCCCGCCGGGTCACCAGGGAACGGGCGGCCCGGTTGGGCGCGTACCCCGTGCGTTCGATGGCTCGGCGGACCAGGTCCTGTATCTCCGGATCGACGTTGCGGATGCCGTTGACCACCCGCGACACGGTCGCCCGGGAGACTCCGGCCTCCCGGGCGACGTCTTCCAGCGTGGGGGCCCGTCTGCGCATGCAGGCACCCTAACGGACGTATGGATCACGCAGTAGAGCGCTCTCCGAAGGCGGGCCGGTCGGGTCGGCTGTCAGGAGTAGATGCCGAACTCGTACAGCGAGTAGCCCCAACCGGTGCCCCGGACCGTGCCGTTGACCCGGACGTAGCGGCCCGTCCCGATGACGTCGAAGTCGTCGATGCCGCCGTTGCCGTCGGAGATGGTGCGCACCGTCTGCCAGTTCTGCCCGTCGTCGGAGGTCTGAACGGTGTACGCCTTCGCGTACGACGCCTCCCAGAACAGCTGGACGTGATGGAACGTCGTACGGGTGCCCAGGTCGACCTGGAGCCACTGGGGGTCGCTCCAGTCACTGGCCCACCGGGTGGCGGGATTTCCGTCGACCGCGTTGGCGGCGGTGCAGGGGCAGTCGCCGTAACCCGCCTGGTAGGACGAGGCGGTGACCGGCTTCCCCTGCGCCAGGTTGGTGCCGGACGGCACGGGTGGAACGACGCGGACCGAGCGGATCTCGACCCCGACGTTGCCCCGGCCGTCGGTCGCCTTGACGTACATCTTCCACACCCCGGGGCGGTCGGGTGCGGTCACCTTCAGCCGGCCGCCGCCGAGGTCGGTGAAGGGCAGCGAGGCCAGGTTCTTGCTCTGGTCGATGTACATGCTGTTGTCGAGGACCTCGTAGGAGACCGGGTCGCCCTCCGGGTCGGTGGCCTTGACGTCCAGGACGAGGTCATGGCCCGCCTGCACCCTGCCCGCGTCGCCCTCCACGGCCAGGTCGGAGATGACGGGCGGGGTGTTGTCGTGCGTGGTGTCGCCGCCGTAGGCCTTCTTGACGGCGTAGTACGACAGGCGTTTCTGGCCGGCGGGCAGCAGGTTGAACCAGATGCCGCCGAAGTCGTACTCGGTGCCGTAGTGGAACATCGTGGCGCCGAGCGCGACGCCCTTGTGCCCGGTGACACAACTCCAGGCGCGGGAGTACCCGTCGGCCTTGGCCCGGTCGCTGGGCTCGAGCGGGACGCCGTTGCCGTCGTCGGGGACCTCCCACTCGCCGGCCGGACCCGTCTCGGTGACGATGTAGGGCTTGGTGTAACCCCCGTGCTCCCAGGCCGACTTGATGTCGCAGACCGCGTTGTAGGAGTTCACGGCGTACAGGTCGAGGTCCGGCGCGTTCCTCTTGTAGTAGGGCCACGCCCCCACCCAGGCGTCGGTGGAGGTGACGGGATGGTCGGGGTCGACGGCGTGGATCTTCCTGGTGATGTCGTTGACGAGCGTGGTGTAGGCGTCGCGCTGTCTCTCCAGCTCGTCGCCGCTGTAGCAGTTCTGCAGGCCGAGGACGGACTCGTTGCCGACGTCCCACATGAGCACGCCGGGGTTGTCCTTGTACGTCTGGACCCACTTGGGGAACTCGTCGAGCATTTGGTTCTTGTACGCGGTGTCGGTCACGTAGTTGACGCAGCCGCCGCTGCCAGGGCCGCCGCCGGGCTGGAGCCAGAAGCCGGCGACGACCTTGATGCCGTGGGCGGCCGCGGAGTCGAAGAGGGGCTTGCTGGTGGCGTCGGTGCCCCAGGTGCGGATCGTGTTGACGCCCATGGACTGCAGGTCCGGCATGTACTTCTCGGCATCGGCGACACTCGGGCCCCAGGTCAGGCCCTTGATCTGGTACGGCCGTCCGTCCACCGTCAGCTGCCAGGCACCCTGGCCGCCGGTGACCTTGACGACGCTGCCGGCGGCGTGGGCCTGGGCGGCGGGCAGCGCGATGAGGAGGCAGGCGGCCAGGACGCCGGCGGTGAGGGGTGCCGCGGTGCGGCGGGTTCTGGAGCGTGTACGGGGTCGTGGGGTCATCGCTGTTGCTCCTCAGGGGAGTTCGTAGTGCTCGTTCAGTGCCGCGCCCGCCTCCGGGTGGGTCTCGTCGTAGCCGCGCGCGTCGCACTGCAGCCCGCCGACGACGCAGTGGTCGACCAGCGCCTTGAGCGTGGGGGCGTCCCAGGCGTTGAAGAAGTCGTAGTGGAAGGTGTGGCCCGCGCCGCTGGCCAGGCGCACCTCGGACATGTCGCCGTTGACCGGGAAGGCCATCTTGAACTCGATCATCGGCAGGGCGACCGGGTGGTCGGCGGGGCAGATGTTGTCGTTCGTGCCGGGCTTGACCACGGGGTAGGCCATGTGGCTCTTGTGATCGGGGGTGTCCAGGTACGTGCCGTCCCAGCAACTGGGCGCCTGGAAGCGGATGTTGAGTTGGACGTCGGCGCGGTTGGGGCAGGTCGCCGGGAACTCGGTGTTGAAGTAGCTGTCACCGCACTCCCAGCCCTCGACGAAGCCGGGGTGGTGGCGGAACTCGTCGGCGCTCTGCAGGGGGCTGCCGACGACGAACCGCAGGCCCTTGGGGAAGGGCCGGACGCTGGTGTAGTCGGTGACGCCCGCCTTGTAGTAGATGACCTGCGGCCCCACGGGAAGGATCTGCTGGTCGCCGTTGTAGAGGGTGGGCATCCAGTAACCGGACCGGTCGCCGGGAGCCTTGCAGGTGGTGCCGCCGGCCTCCAGTGAGGCCGTCGTGCTGTAGGCGTCGGTGGTGGTGTTGCCCATGAACGTGTGGTCGTGGGACTTGCCGGGCTGCTGCGGGTAGACGATGGGGTCGTCGGGCCTGGTGCGGGTGACCGAGCAGTTGGCCTGGAACTCGTGGAAGTAGCGGTGGGGCGGGTCCTGCGTGGACGGCGTCACACCGGTGACCGGCGGGTTCGCGGGGATGTAGCCGTCGCCGTCCGGGTCCTCCGGTGAGCCGGCGACGGACGCCGCCATCGCGTGCCCGGAGTGCGTGGCCGCGAACGTCCGCGCCGCGGAGCTGTGCGCTGCGGGCGGGCCGGCGCTGACGGCGACGCCGCCCAGTCCGAGCGAGGTGAGCAGGAGCGCGCCGGTGATCAGCGTGACTGACAGGCCTTTCGATCTCCGTGACATGGAGACCTCCTCCTGTGCTGTGGGGGTCGGGGAGCGCCGGGTCGGATACGGGAGAGCGCTCTCCCGCCGAGGAGTGTTGAGGGCATGTCATCAAGATGTCAAGGGATGCGGCAGAAGTGGATCCGGAAAGATTTCAACTTCCGAAGGCTTGCCGAGAGTTGTGACTCATCAGTTAAATCAAGACGTGAACTAAGCGTCGGGGCGCTGCCCTTGGCGTGTCGATCCGCCTGCCGTCGGCGGCCTCACGTGTTCCTTTCCCACCACACCCGCAGGGACCTCCATGAGACTGAGATCCATGGGCGTCGTGCTCGCCGCCATGGCGGCGCTGCTCGCCCTACCCGTTCCCCACCCGGCCGCAGCGGCCGAACTCCCCCTGTCCCAGGGCCGAACGGCGACCTCGTCCTCCGACGAGAACGCCGGCACACCGGCCGCCTACGCCGTCGACGGCGACACCGGCACCCGCTGGTCGTCGTCGGCGACCGACACCCAGTGGCTGCAGGTCGACCTGGGCGCCACGGCCACGATCTCCAAGGTCGTCCTCAACTGGGAGGCGGCCTACGGCAAGGACTACAAGATCCAGGCCTCCGCCGACGGCAGCACCTGGACCGACCTGACCTCCGTCACCGGCGGCGACGGAGGCACCGACAGCCTCGACGTCTCAGGACAGGGCCGCTACGTCAGGATGTACGGCGTCCATCGGGCCACCCAATGGGGCTACTCCCTGTGGGAGTTCCAGGTCTTCGGCACGTCCGGCACCGGCACGTCCTCGTGCGACACGGCGAACGCCGCCAAGGACAGGCCCGCTTCGGCCTCTTCCACGGAGAACGCCGGCACCCCGGCCTCCGCCGCCTTCGACGGCGACACCGGCACCCGCTGGTCCAGCCAGGCCTCCGACCCGCAATGGGTGCAGGTCGACCTCGGCTCGGTCAAGTCCCTGTGCAAGGTCGACCTGACCTGGGAGGCCGCGTACGCCAAGGAGTTCCAGATCCAGGCCTCCACGGACGGCCAGAGCTGGACCACGCTCAAGAGCGTCACCGGCGCGAGCGGGGGCACGGCCTCCTACGACGTCACCGGCTCCGGCCGCTATGTCCGCGTCAACGGCACCGTCCGCGCCACAGGCTACGGCTACTCCCTGTGGGAGGTGGCCGTCCACACCGGAACGGGCGGCAGCACTCCCCCGGTCCAGGGCGGCGGCGACCTCGGGCCGAACGTCATCGTCGTCGACCCCAACACCGCCAACCTCCAGCAGAAGTTCGACGACGTCTTCGCCAAGCAGGAGTCCAGCCAGTTCGGCACCGGCCGCTACCAGTTCCTGCTCAAGCCCGGCACCTACAACGGCATGAACGCCCAGGTCGGCTTCTACACCTCGATCTCTGGACTCGGCCTCAACCCCGACGACACCCAGATCAACGGCGACATCACCGTCGACGCGGGCTGGTTCAACGGCAACGCCACGCAGAACTTCTGGCGTTCGGCGGAGAACCTCGCCATCACACCGTCCAACGGCACCGACCGCTGGGCCGTCGCCCAGGCCGCCCCCTTCCGCCGCATCCACGTCAAGGGCGGTCTCAACCTGGCCCCGAACGGCTACGGCTGGGCCTCCGGCGGCTACATCGCCGACTCGAAGATCGACGGTACGGTCGGCCCGTACTCCCAGCAGCAGTGGTACACCCGCGACAGCTCCGTCGGGGGCTGGACCAACGGCGTGTGGAACATGACGTTCACCGGTGTGCAGGGCGCGCCGGCGACCAACTTCGACTCGGGCCCGTACACCACTCTCGACACGACGCCCGTCTCCCGCGAGAAGCCGTTCCTCTACCTCGACGGCAGTACCTACAAGGTGTTCGTGCCCGCCAAGCGCACCAACGCACGCGGGGTGTCCTGGCCGGCGAACGCGGGCACCTCCGTCCCGCTCGACCAGTTCTACGTCGTCAAGCCGGGCGCCACCGCCGCCACGATCAACCAGGCGCTCTCCCAGGGCCTCAACCTCCTGTTCACCCCCGGGGTCTACCACCTCGACCAGACCATCGACGTCACCCGCGCCGACACCGTCGTACTCGGACTGGGCCTGGCGACGCTCGTGCCGGACAACGGCATCGACGCCATGCACGTTGCCGACGTCGACGGCGTGCGCCTCGCCGGCTTCCTGATCGACGCGGGCTCCGTCAACTCCGACACCCTGCTGCGGATCGGGCAGCCCGGCGCGAGCGCCGACCACTCGGCCGACCCGACCACCATGCAGGACGTGTTCGTGCGCATCGGCGGCGCCGGACCCGGCCTCGCCACCAACTCCGTCGTCGTCAACAGCGACGACGTCGTCATCGACCACACCTGGCTGTGGCGCGCCGACCACGGCAGCGGCGTCGGCTGGGACACCAACCGCGCCGACTACGGCCTGCGCGTCAACGGCGACGACGTCCTTGCCACCGGCCTGTTCGTGGAGCACTTCAACAAGTACGACGTCCTGTGGAGCGGCGAACGCGGCCGCACCGTCTTCTTCCAGAACGAGAAGGCCTACGACGCCCCGAACGCGGCCGCCATCACGCATGACGGCATCGTCGGATACGCGGCCTACAAGGTCGCCGACACCGTGACCCAGCACGAGGCGTGGGGGCTCGGCAGCTACTGCAACTACACCGCCGATCCGTCGATCGTCCAGGCGCACGGCTTCAAGGTCCCGGTCACCGCCGGGGTGAAGCTGCACGACGTGCTCGTGATCTCCCTCGGCGGCAAGGGCCAGTACGCCCACGTCGTCAACAACACCGGCGCCCCGACCTCGGGGACGGACACCGTGCCGTCGAAGCTGACCTCGTTCCCGTGACCCACGGGCCGAGGGACACCTCGCACCGCTGAGCGACTCCGGCCCCCCGACGTCACGTCGGGGGGCCGGACCTCGCAGCAGGGGCGGCTTCAGGGGCAATACCCGCTGCACGGCCCCAGCCACAGGGGACCGCAGCCGTAGTCGGTCCAGTTGCACCCGGCGTAACACACCCCGTCGCAGCTTCCGGTGCCCCCGCACTGGGAGTTGCAGTCGACGGCCTGGATGCTCTGACCGCTGCGAGGCGCCGCCTCTGGCGGGTCGGCCGGGCCGAGCGTCATGAGGACCGCCCGCGCCCCGCGCTCACCGAACGCCGCCACGGCCGCCGTCCGCAGCTCTTCGAGGGCTGCTCCGTGCCGGCGCCCCGCGATGATCTGCGGTGCCAGTCGGGTCGCGTCGTCCAGGACGGCGGACTGCTCGGACGAAAGCCCTGGGTGGGACTTGCGGTGGTGCGCGAAGTGCGCCACCCACAGATCACTGCGGGCCGAGGCGGACAGCGCGCGGTAAATGGCCCGCCGATGGTCCGCGGGGTAGGAGGCGAACTCGGCGTAGCCGGAGGGCAGCCGGTCGGGGTTGGCCTTCACCCATCGCGAGGCGTCACTGCCCTTGACGCGGTTCACGGCCTGCGCGGGTGAGGCGGCCAGGCCTCCGGTCACCAGAAACGTTCCGAGGGCCAGCCCCGGGACGGCCTTGAGGATGCGCCGGCGGTCGTGCGGCCGCAGCCCCTCGAGGTCGCGGAGCGCGCGCACCACCCGGAGCGAGGCCGACGGTCCCAACAGCCGCGCCAGGCGCAGGGACAGCGCGGTCCCGGTCCAGGCCCGCACCCGGTCGCCGCCGACCGCCAGCAGGGTCGGCGCCCATTCGGCCGCGTCCCCCAGGGCACGCGCGCGCAGGGCGCGAACACGGGGCTCCGTGAGGCCTGCGGTGGTCAACGTGCCATTGACGGACCCGCGCACCCGATCCGCCACTTCTTCGCAGAGTCGGCAGTCGGCGTCGAATGCCAATATCCACTCGGTCACAAGCTTCTCCCCACGTTGACGCGTCGCAGCGCTACATGAAGGGGAAGCATTCGCCGAGGCGTCCGAGAGCGGCAATGATTTCGACGACGATGGAAAGGCCGCACATCCACGCCTGGTAACGCGTCAGACCCTGCTGGTCCTGCTCTTTCGACCGAGCACGACGAAGAGCAGAAAGCCCGCGGCAGCGAGGACGACTCCGGCGACCAGGAAGGGAATCGGGGTGTACTCGTCCGTGCAGGACTGGCCGCCGGCCACGGTACGGCAGACGTTTCCGGGACCACCGCGGTTCAGGTAGGCGATATAGAAGAGCGGCACGGCAAGACCGGCCGACAGACCGACCACCGCGTTCCTCGGCCCCTTCCACAGCAGGACAGCCGCGCCCACCGCGGCCGGAACCAGCAGCGCGATCCCCACCGTCAGGATGGCGGCCAGTCCGACAGCTGCGCACGCACCCAACACCAGCCAGCCCGCGAACCAGGCCCAGCCGACCGCGGGCCCCGCTCCCCGCGCGATGACGTCCTGACGCACCATGCTGCAGCTCCCCCCTGAGACCGCGACACCGGACACCGGCCGGCCCACGTCATCTCCCAGCATCGCAGGTCCACGGCGAGGCGTCCGGTCCCGGCAGGACGTCAACACGACGATCAACGACCGACGGACCGCCGTCCTCGCCCACGCCCGCTCCGACCACGACGGACAGGCGGGCACCGGGCTGACCGAAGACGCTCACTGTGCGATGCTCGACACGTGACGTCACGGGAACAGTCGCCCGGGCAGGGGGCCGCATCGGATTCCTCGGCCTTGGCGAAGGTGGTCGCGCGGCAGCGGGCCGAGATCGTCGACCTGCAGCGGGTCGCCGCGCTGATGCCGGTGCTGGAGCGCGCCAAGGGCGCGGTCATGGTGCAGGAGGGGTGTTCCGCGCACGAGGCCTACGAAACGCTCCTCGAGCGCAGCGGCACCGCCGGCCGGACACTCGTCGAGGAATGCTGGCTGACGCTGGGGGCCATCCGCCCGGCCCGCAGACGCCGCCGGCGCCGCCGCGAGAGCGGCCGGGGCGGATCGGTGTTCTCCTCCGCCCAGTACCTGGTGCCGACGGAGTCGACCCCGCCGACGGCCACCCCGGGCACGGACCACGAGGCGACCCTGCTGCTGGGCAGACTGGGCCTGGGGCTGGCGAGCGTGGCGGACCGCCATGATCTCGCCCGCTGCCTGCTGGAGCACCTCTCCCACGGCGTCGAGGTCGGCGCCGTACTGATCTACGTCGGAACCGATGACGGCGTCCGGCTGACCGGGCATGCGGGCATCGACAGCGTGGAAGCCGTCCGATGGCACCGCCTCACCGTCGGCGGCCACTCCCACGGCCACGACCCGCTGCGCACCCACCGGCCACTGTGGTCGGAGGGACCCGAGGCGCCCGAGGCTTACGCGGTCCCCGAGGAGACCCTGCCCCGGTGGCCTTCGCGCGCCTGGCTGCCGGTGGACACCGGCGGGGAGGTCGAGGAGGTCGTCACGGTCCTGCGCAGCACCGACCGGACCTTCACACCCACCGAGCGGGAACTGCTGGTGGGCGCGGTGCAACTGTGCGCCGGACGGATGGCGACCCTGGACTCGGGCGTGCCGCGCCGGAAGCCGTCCGTGGAGAGCGTGCAGCAGATCTTCGACGCCCTGCCGGGATCGGTGATCCTGCTCGCCCCGCTGTCCGCGCCCGACGGCACGGTGGAGGACTTCCGCATCGAGGCCGCGGCGCCCGACTCGGTGGACGTCGCCGGCCGCACCGGCCGCCAGCTGATCGGCCTGCGGGTGCTGGAGTGCTATCCCACGTTCGCCGGCACGCAGATGTGGAAGGGCTACCTGGACGTACTGGCCACGGGCAGACCGTTCGCCAGCGAGCCGTTCACCTACGAGGAGGTGGTGGCCGGCATCCCACAGCACTCCAGTTTCTCCTTGCGGGTGGCCCGGCTCGGGGAGTACCTCGTCGTCTCCTGGATCCGGCACGACATCGCGGCCCGGCAGGAACAGCGCCTGGCCGCCCTGCAACGCCTGGGCAACCTCGGATGGGCCGACTGGAACCTCGTCACCGACACCATCACCTGGTCACCGCACGTGTTCACGATCTTCGACCGGGACCGGAGCCTCGGCCCCATGCGGCTGGAGCAACTGCCCGAATGCGTCCTGCCGGAGGACCTGCCCGAACTCACCAAGGCCGCCCAGCAACTGCTGAGCGACGGCACCGCCATCGACCAGCCCTTCCGCATCACGACCCGAACCGGGGTACGTCACCTCCGCATCGTCGCCGAAGCGATCGTCGACGCCGACGGCACACCGCTGGAGGTCCATGGCTTCTTCCAGGACCTGTCCGGTCAACGCGACGCGGAACTCGCCCTGCTCAGCAGCGAGCGCGCCGTTTCCACCCAACGGGGCCTGCTCCATGCCGAACGCAAGGTGGCCGCCCGCCTGCAACAGGCCCTGCTGCCTCTGCCCACCGGCCCCGTCACGCTCGCCGGACTGTGGACCAACGCCTTCTACCATCCCGCGGAACGGGGCATCAGCGTCGGCGGCGACTGGTACAGCGCCATCGAACTGCCCGACGGTGACGCGCTCTTCGTGATCGGTGACGTCATGGGGCACGGCATCAACGCCGTCGCGACCATGGCTCAACTGCGCTTCACGGCAAAGGGCATGATCATCACCGGTTCGAGTCTGACCGACGCGCTCACGCGGCTGAACGCTCTGCTGATGCACATCCACGCACCCGGCGAGCGCCACACCACCGCGACCATGATCGTGGCGCGCTACCACCCCGCCGACCACACCCTCACCTGGGCACAGGCCGGACACCTGCCCCCCGTCCTGGTCCGCGACGGCGCGGCCCACACCGTCGAGCGCCCCACCGGCATCCTGCTGGGCGCCACCCCGACCCCGCGGTTCACCGAGGCCGCCCTCCGGCTGCGGGAGGGCGATCATCTGCTGCTGTTCACCGACGGCCTGATCGAGCACCCCGGTCAGGACCTGCTGACGGGCCTGGACGCCCTGGCCGGCACTTCCGCGACCCTACTGACCACAAGCCCGGACAGCCTGAGCCGTCTGCACGCGTCCATGGCACGCCCCGACCATCGCGACGATGTCTGCGCCCTCCACATCAGCCTGCCGCCGGCATCGCCGGAGGAGTGACAGGATCGGCGCTCTCACCAGCCGGTCATGCGCCCACGCCGTGGGCGAGGAGGCTCTCGGCGGTCTCCGTGATGGTGTCCTCGATGGGACGCGCCCGCCATCCCAGAAGCCGCTCGGCCTTGGCACTCGTGGCGTCGAGATCCCGCCCGAGCTGGTGCCTGAGCAGTCGCAGCTCCGGGTTCAGGAGGCCCAGGCCACGGGTGAGCCATACGGGCAGTTCGCGGGTGGGTGCCTTCGCGGCGCGTTCCCCCAGGCGGTCACGGAGTATGCGCGCCATCTCGACGACGCTCAGGCTGTGCCCGGCGATGGCGAGGAAGCGCTCACCGGCGGCCGCCGGATCGGTCATCGCCCGCAGATGCAGGTCCGCGACGTCGCGCACGTCGACGTAACCCATCGCGAAGGGAGGGCACGCGGGCACCCTGCCTTCGAGCATTCTGCGCACCAGACGCAGCGAGGGCGGGTCGTCCGGGCCGAGCAGCGGTCCGAGGACGCCCACGGGATGGACCGCCGCCAGTTCCAGACCGCCGCCTTCGTCTTCGACGAACTGCCAGGCGGCGCGCTCCGCGAGCGTCTTGGACCGCTGGTAGGGCGGGATGTCGGCGTCGACGTCGGTCCAGTCCTCCTCGGTGAACGGCGTCGAGCGCCTCGGGTGGCCGATCCCGACGGCACCGAAGGCACTCGTCAGGACGACCCGGCGCACGCCGGCGTCGCGGGCGGCGCGCAGAACCCGTATGACGCCCTCCCGTGCCGGGGCCACCAACTCGTCGTCGTTCGCCGGTGTGTGACGCAGGGTCGGCGAGGCGACGTGCAGGACGAACTCACAGCCGGCGACGGCATCGTCCCAGCCGTCGGGGTGTTCGAGATCGGCGCGTACGACGGTGAGCCGGTCGTCGTCGAACTGCGCGGCCGCGTGGAGCCACGAGCGCAGTGCGGGTTCCCGGCGCAGGTCGCGGACAGTGGTGCGGACGGTGTGACCGGCGTCGAGGAGGGACAGGATGCACCAACTCCCGATGAATCCGGTGCCTCCGGTGACCAGTACCTGTTTCATGTGTCTCCTGGCTGCGGGCTCGGAGCGGACGATGGGATTCACCTGAGGGCCATTCCGGGGACGCGCTGCCGGATGGCCTCCATCTCGGCCTCGTCCGAGACGCCCTGCCAGTCGTACCGGGGGGTGTACGGGGCCTCCAGTGCCCACACCTCGTCCTCGGTGAGTTCGACTTCGAGGGAGGCCACGGCCTCGTCGATCTGCCGGATCGAACCGGCACCGACCAGGGGCGCGGTGACGACCTCCTGGCGGCGCAGCCAGGCGAGTGAGATCTGGGCGCGGCCGACGCCGTGTTCCTTAGCGACCTGCCCGACGGCGTCGACACTCGCGCGGTTGGACGCCTCCTGCTCAGGTGCGTAGAGCAGGTCCGCGTACGCGCCGTCCGTGGGGATTGCGGCGCAACGAAGGGAGCTTCGGAGCGTTCTTCGTGGTGCACAGGACGATCTGCGAACCGTTCCACGTGAACGCGATCGGGATGTTCCGGGGCGTCCCGTCCTTGGCGACGTAGGCCAGGCGGGTCACGTCACGAGCCAGCAGTTCCTGGCTGGTCGGGCGGCTCAGGATCTCGGTGATCTGCTGCTGCTCCATGGTCCACACTCCCGTGGTCGGTGCCAATCGCACCCCTGGGACGGAGCGGGCCGGGCGTTCTCGACATCCACCGCGAGGAATCTTCCGCCCACGCCCGCGCCCACTCTCGCGCCCGCCCACGACGACGGGCCGGGACATCCCCGCGGGGAGTCCCGGCCCGTGCGCAGACCTGCGGCTACGGTCGGTTGAGGACGATCGAGTTGATCGGCGTCAGGTTGACGAGCTTGAAGTAGTTCATATCGATGGTGATGCCGCAGTCGACGCCGTTGTAGCCGGTGCACAGGTCGGCGGTGGCGTTGGCGCCGCCGTACTGGTTGTTGAGTACGTAGTGGTTGCCGAACTGGTTGCTCAGATTGTGGGCGCCGTAGCTGTAGTAGACGTTCGTCGGCGTGCTCGAGTGGATGTCCGCGTCCCGGGGGTAGATGCAGACCGCCCCGCCCGGACAGTTGAAGACGGTCCTGTCGCTCGCGTGCGCCGAGCTCGTGCCGATGGCCGCCACGGCGGCCGTGGCGACGGCGAGCGCGGCGGCGCCCCTGGTGATCCTGCGCATGGTGATGTCCCTCCGTCCGCGGCCGACCCTGGTCGGCCGTCATCACGACCAGGCCGGCTGACGGGCCGCGACCTGCTGTCATCGCAGCAACCCTGCGACCCGCCTGCCGCCGGGTCCATGAATTCGATCCTGTTCAAAGCGACGCGGCGGCCCGGCAGGCACTTATGCAGGTGAGAGGCGGACCGTGGGCAGATTCGGTGTGGTGTGCAAGCACTGGTCGGAAGTTGAGAGACTGGCGGGCATGGACATCGCTCGCAGGAACAACGTCACCGTCACGGGCAACCCCGACGGGCCGACGGTCGTACTGGCCCACGGGTTCGGCTGCGACCAGAACATGTGGCGGTTGACGGTTCCCGCGCTGGCCCGGGATCACCGGGTCGTGCTGTTCGACTACGTCGGCTCGGGCCGTTCGGAGCTGTCCGCCTTCTCCCCGGACCGGTACGCCTCGCTGCACGGCTACGCCCAGGACGCCGCGGAGGTGTGTGAGTCACTCGACCTGCGTAACGCGGTGTTCGTCGGGCACTCGGTCAGCGCGATGATCGGCGTGCTGGCCGCCGACATGGCTCCCGAGCGGATCGGCGCACTCGTGATGGTCGCCCCGTCCCCGCGCTACATCGACGACGACGGCTACCGAGGCGGGTTCAGTGCACAGGACATCGAGGAGTTGCTGCAGTCTCTGGAGTCCAATTATCTCGGCTGGTCGGCCGTGATGGCCCCGGTGATCATGGGTAATCCGGAACATCCCGAACTCGGCGAGGAGCTGAGGAACAGCTTCTGCGCCACCGATCCGGACATGGCGCGCGTCTTCGCCCGCACCACGTTCCTGTCCGACTCCCGCGACGACCTGAAGAAGGTGCGGGTGCCCACGCTGGTGCTGGAGTGCAGCCAGGACGCCATCGCACCCCGGGAGGTCGGAGCCTTCGTCCATGCCGCGGTCCCCGGCTCGACGCTGGTCACACTCGATGCCACCGGGCACTGCCCGCACCTCTCGGCGCCCGAGGCCACCAATCACGCGCTACTGGAGTTCCTGGCGGCCCTGCGATGATGTGCCGCTCCGGACACCAACCGGACCCTTCCGATCCCCGCGACTCCCAGGATTCCGACGACGAAGTGACGGCGAACGCGGCGTTCGCCGCACTGCTGGAGGACAGCGCCGAGGAACTGTACGAATCCGCGCCGTGCGGCTATCTGTCCACGCTGATGGACGGCACCATCGCGAAGATCAACGCTACCTTGCTGGACTGGCTCGGCATGGCTCGTGAAGCGGTGGTGGGCCGAATGCGGTTCACGGACCTGCTGACTGTGGGCGGCAAGCTGTACCACGAGACGCACTTCGCGCCACTGCTGCAGATGCAGGGCGCGATCAACGGCATCGCCCTGGAGCTGAGAGACGCCGCGGGCGGCCGAATACCGGTCCTCACCTCCTCGGTCGTCAAGTACGGCAGCATGGGCAAGCCGCTCCTGATCCGCACCACACTTTTCGACGCCCGGGACCGCCGCGCCTACGAGGAGGAGCTTCTGCGCCGCCGTACGGCCGCCGAAGAGGCCCGCAGGCAGGCGGAGGCCGACCGCGCCCGGCTGCAGGACGCCCTCGCCGTTCTCCAGCGGTCGCTGCTGCCCGACATCCTCCCGCTCATCCCGGGCCTGGACACGGCCGCGTACTACCACACCGCCTCGCCCGACCAGCTCGGCGGCGACTTCTACGACGTCTTCCCGGTGGACGGCAAACGCTTCGCCTTCTTCCTCGGCGACGTGTGCGGCAAGGGCCCCCAGGCCGCCGCGCTCACCTCGCTGACCCGCTACACCCTGCGGGCCGCCGCCCTGCACGAGCCCGACCCCGAGTCCGCCCTGACCACGCTGAACAAGGTGCTGCACGAGCGGTACGCGGCCGGTGGCGACCCGCGGTACTGCACCGCCGTCTTCGGCATCCTCGAAATCGACGAGACCACGGGGCAGGTCTTCGTACAGCTGGCCTCGGGCGGCCATCCGCCCGTGCTCGTCCTGCGCGCCGACGGCACGGCCGAGTACCTGCCGACCCCGGGCGGTCTCCTCGTCGGCGTCCTTCCCGAGGCCCCCTTCAGCACGGCCACCACCACGCTCTGCCCCGGTGACACCCTCCTGCTCTACACCGACGGTCTGACCGAAGCCCGTACCGGCGCCGACCGCTCCAGCCTCTACGGCGAAGACGCCCTGCTCAGCTTCGCCACCCGCCACGCCGGAGCCACCGCACCCGACCTCGTCCAGGCCCTGACCGCGTTGCTCGACGGTTTCGGCGACGGACTGGACGACGACACCGCCCTGCTCGCCCTCGGTGTGCCCGCCCGCCCCGCCACCCTCCCGACGAGAAGAAGCCACTCATGAACCCGCTGAAGATATCCGTCCGAGACGCCGGCACCGGTCCCGTTTGGGAGATCAACGGCGCGCTCGACTACACCACCGCCCCCGAACTGCGCGAACAGCTGACCACGCTCACCCTCCGGCCGGGCCAGCGCCTCGTCCTGGACCTGGCGGGCATGGACTTCTGCGACTCCAGCGGCATCACCGCCCTCATCACCGCGCACAACCACACCCTCGCCGCGCAAGCGGACCTGGCACTCGCCGCGGTTCCCCCGAACACGGTGCGCGTCCTGCGCATGGTCGGCCTCGACCAGGTCATCCCCCTCTATCCCGGCACCGACGCCGCCACCCGGCAATGAACGACAAGGGCGGTCGCGGCGCTTCTTGCTCGGGAGACGGACTCCTCACCGCACGGCCATCGCCGCCTGCCACGCGCCCGGTCGCACGCCTGTCGCCTTCGTGAAGAACACCGAGAAGTTGGACGCGTCGGGGAAGCCGAGGGCGTGGGCGCAGCGGGCCGCGGTGAGGCGGTCGTGCGCGAGGAGTCTTTTGGCTTCGAGGACGATCCGGTCGACGATGTACGCCTTCGCCGTGCGGCCGGTGACCTGCTGCACCGCTCGTGAGAGGGTGCGGGGCGCGTATCCGAGGGCGCGTGCGTAGTAGCCGGCGTCGTGGTGTTGCCGGAAGTGCGCTTCCACGCCGGCCCGGAACATCTGGAACAACGGCTGTGTGAACCGTGCTTCGGTGTGCGGTGGCCTGAGCCGGGCGATGAGTGCGGACAGAAGGATCTCGGGCAGCTCCGTCGAGAGCTCCGCCGGTGGTGCGGATGCCTCCAGGAGGAGATGGCCGCGCGCGGCGTCGACGAACGGCCAGTCGGCATCGGGGACGCGCCAGTGTGCGGCCAGGTCCGGAGAGGCGACGAGCTGCCGGGTGGCGGGGGTGACCGGCGCGGTCGGCACGAACAGCACGAGGTGCCCCGCCACGCCGGCGATGTCGTCCCACCGGTGGACCGCTCCGGGAGGGACCCACACCGCCGACCGCTCCTCCAGCGGGTGCTGGAGAAAGTCCACTGTCACGAAGCCCTGCCCACTGTCGACGACGGCGAGGACATGGAAGTCGGCACGTTGCGTGCCGCCGTCGTTGAGCTCGCGAAGGCGGTCGAACGTCATCGTCTCGACCGTGGCGGCAGGACGCCCTCGGGGCCTGTAGGTCATCTGCCGGATCACGGTCATGTGTCCAGTTTCCACCATCGCTCGTCCAGTCACTCCGATGCCCGGCCCCGGCGGAGAAGTTTCAATGAACACACAGGCCAACCGCACCCTGCAGACCGACTGCGAGATCTGAGAGAGCCACGATGAACACGACGCAGCAGACATCACTGCCCACTTACGACCACCGGCCGGGGGCCGGACCGACGCTGGTGTTCCTGCACTACTGGGGTGGTTCCGCCCGCACCTGGGACCTCGTCGTCGACCGCCTTCCGGGCCGGGACGTGCTCACGGTCGACTTCCGCGGGTGGAGCCGCTCGAGCGGTATGGCCGGCCCCTACACGCTGCGCCGCCTCGCCGACGACACGCTCGCGGTGATCGCCGACGCCGGCGTCACCGACCATGTCCTGGTCGGGCATTCGATGGGTGGCAAGGTCGCGCAGTTGGTCGCGGCGACCCGGCCCGCGGGCCTGTGTGGCATCGTCCTCGTCGGTTCCGGTCCGGCGAAGCCCGCCGCACAGATCACTCCCGAGTACCGGGAAGCCCTGTCGCACGCCTACGACTCCGACGAGTCCGCTGCCGGAGCCCGGGACCACGTCCTCACCGCGACCGAACTGCCCGCGTCCGTAAGGGCACAGATCCTGACCGACTCGCGCGCCGGCGCCGAGGCGGCCCGGACCGAGTGGCCGCTGCGCGGCATCGCGGAGGACATCACCGAGTACACCCGCATGGTCAGCGCCCCCGCCCTCGTCATCGCCGGAGAGAACGACCGTGTCGAACCCGTCGACGTGCTCCGCGACAACCTGGTGCCCTTCCTCTCCCAGGCCGATTTCACGGTGATCCCGAACACCGGTCACCTGATTCCGCTGGAAGCCCCGGACGGCCTCGTCGCCGCCATCACGGCCTTCACACCCACGACCTGACCCTCCACCATCCCTCGCGGCCTGAAGGCACTGGATGCAATCGGCACCATTGCGCATGCCTTGAGTCCCGTCACCTGGGTACGCAGTCGTGGCGGTGGCCCCGTCGGGCGGGCGACGAAGGGAGCGAGATGGTGCCGGACCGGATTCGACCTGTGCCGTCCGGACGGTTCACTCCCCTGGCACGCGCCCGGTGTGCGAGTGATCGCGCCGTGAGACGTTGACAGACGTAGGCCCGATCTCAGCGGATTCGGGCATGTTTCGCCCGTCGAGGCGCACCCGCCAGTCCTGTGATCCCCCACATGCTTGGCCACGGTCACCGTGGCCGGTCCAGAGCAGAGGAATCGGTACATCGATGAGTCAGCCCAACCCCCTCAAGCGGGCAGCAGAGAAAGTCACCGAAGCCGTACAGGGCGGCGACAACGGACCGGAGGACGGGATCCCCGGGAAGCCGGGCCCCGAGTCCCCGTCGGTGGCCGAGCCGACCGACCCCCGGGAGCCGCTGCCGCCGAAGCCGGACCAGAGCGGGCCCGAGACCATGTCACCGACGGGGCAGCCGACCGGTGACGCCCAGGCGCGCGTGGCCCAGTCAGGGGCGTACCTGACCGACGCCCAGGGCACGCGTCTGTACGACACCGACCACTCCCTCAAGGCGGGGCCGCGCGGGCCGGTCCTGCTGCAGGACCACCATCTGCGCGAGAAGGTCATGCACTTCGACCACGAGCGCATCCCGGAGCGCGTGGTCCACGCCCGCGGCGCCGCGGCACACGGCATCTTCCGCAGCTACGGCACCGCGACGTCCGTGACGAAGGCGGCGTTCCTGGCCAAGGACGTGGAGACACCGGTCTTCGTACGGTTCTCCACGGTGCTGGGGTCCCGGGGCTCGGCCGACACCGTGCGGGACACGCGGGGTTTCGCGACGAAGTTCTACACCGACGAGGGCGTCTTCGACCTGGTCGGCAACAACATGCCCGTCTTCTTCATCCAGGACGCCATCAAGTTCCCGGACGTCATCCACGCCGGCAAGCCGCATCCGGACCGGGAGATCCCGCAGGCGCAGAGCGCGCACGACACCTTCTGGGACTTCGTCACCCTGCACACCGAGGCCGCCCACCACACCCTGTGGAACATGTCCGACCGGGGCATCCCGCGCTCGTACCGGATGATGGAGGGCTTCGGCGTCCACACCTTCCGGCTGGTGGCCGCCGACGGCGCCACGACGCTGGTGAAGTTCCATTGGAAGCCGAAGCTGGGTGTGCACTCCCTGGTCTGGGAGGAGGCGCAGATCGCGGGCGGCGTCGATCCGGACTTCCACCGCCGTGACCTCGCCGACGCCATCGAGGCCGGCGCCTACCCCGAGTGGGAACTGGGCATCCAGACCTTCCCCGACACCCCGGAGCAGACCTTCGAGGGCATCGACCTGCTGGATCCGACGAACCTGGTGCCCGAGGAACTCGCCCCCGTGCAGCCGGTCGGGCTGCTGACGCTCAACCGCAACCCGTCGAACTACTTCGCCGAGACCGAGCAGGTCGCCTTCCACGTCGGCCACCTCGTCCCGGGCATCGACATCACCGACGACCCGCTGCTCGCCGGGCGGCTGTTCTCCTACCTGGACACCCAGATCACCCGTCTGGGCGGCCCCAACTTCCCGCAGCTGCCGATCAACCGTCCGCACTCCCCCGTCAACGACATGCTGCGCGACGGCATGCACCAGACGGCCGTGCACCGGGGCGTGGCACCGTACCGTCCCAACTCCCTCGACGGGGGCTGCCCGTTCACGGCGGGCGCGGACGCGGGCGCGTTCGTCGAGGCTCCCGTGCGCGTGCCGGAGGCGACGAAGGTGCGCGAGGCCCCCGAGTCGTTCGCCGACCACTTCAGCCAGCCCCGCCGGTTCTGGCTGAGCATGAGCCCGGTGGAGCGCGAGCACATCGTCGCGGCCTACACCTTCGAGCTCAACAAGTGCTACGAGCAGGCGGTCAAGGAGCGTGCGCTGCAGGTTCTGGCCAACATCGACCCCGAGTTGTGCGCGGGCGTCGCGGAGGGCCTCGGCCTGCCGGCGCCGAAGGCGAGCGTGCCGCTGGCCGAGGTCGAGCCGAGCCCGGCGCTCTCCCAGGTCGGCCACACCTGGCCGGCTGACGGCCGTATCGTCGGCATCGTGACCGGTCCGGACGGGGACCTGGATGCCGTACAGGCCGTACGGGAGGCGATCCTCGGCGCCGGGATGGTTCCTCTGGTCGTCGCGCCCAAGGGCGGCATCCTGGGCTCGGGCGACGCCGCGGTGACGGTCCAGCGGACGTACGCCACCGCACGGTCCGTCGAGTTCGACGCCCTGCTGGTGGCCGGACTGCCCGGCGTCGGCGGTGACGCGCTCGGCGCCCGTGACGTGAAGGCCCGGCCGTCGGGCGCGGCCGTCGCGGCGGCCGATCCCCGGGTCGGTCTGCTGCTGTCGGAGGCGTTCCGGCACGGCAAGGCGATCGGTGTCTGGGCCGGCGGCGAGAACGCCCTCGACGCGGCCGGGGTGCCCGCTGACGCGCCGGGAGTCGTGGTCGCCGGCAGCGGGACGGCCACGCTGGAGCAGGTGCGGGAACTGATGGGATCCCACCGCGTGTGGGAACGCTTCATCGCCGCTTGACCGGTGTCCACCGGGGCCGGGCGGGAGCGCCTCTCCCGCGACCGCCCGCCCCGGTGGTCTCCACCGTCCGTATGAGGGCTCAGGCCGTGTGCTGGTACGACGGGTAGGTCAGGTAACCCGCGTCGCCGCCCTGGTAGTACGTGGCTTCGTCGACCGGGGCGATCGGGACGCCGGTGCGCAGGCGCTCGACGAGGTCGGGGTTGGCGATGAACGCCCGGCCGAAGCTGATGAGTTCGGCGCCCAGCTCCAGCCAGCGGTCGGCGTCGGTACGGCCGGTCTGCTTGGGGCCCATGGGAAGCACCGGGTTGACGATGAGGGTGCCCGGCCAGGTGCGGCGCAGGCCGAGCAGTACGTCGTCGTCCGCGGTGGCCTCCAGGTGGACGTAGGCCAGCTCCAGCCGGGCGAGTTGGGTCAGCAGCGCGTTGTAGAGCTCGGGTACGTCGCTCTCCTCGACCCCCAGAACGTTCCGCCCGGCGAGAGGCGGATGCCCGTCCGGGCCCCGCCGATGGCGTCGACGGTGGCGGACACGGCCTCGACGGCGAAGCGGATCCGGTTGGTGACCGAGCCGCCGTAGCGGTCCGTGCGCAGGTTGGCGTTGGAGGAGAGGAACTGCGAGATCAAGTAGCCGTTGGCGCCGTGCAGTTCCACTCCGTCGAAGCCCGCGTCGACCGCGCGCAGGGCCGCCTCGGCGAACGACCGTGCCTGCTCGGGCACTTCGGCGGTGTCCAGGGCACGGGGCACCGGCGCGGGCTGCGGACCGGTCGGGGTGAACACGTCCCCGACGGCGGCCACGGCAGAGGGTGCGACCGGCTGCGATCCGGTCGTTTCCGGGTGCGAGACGCGGCCGCCGTGCATGATCTGGGCGAAGATCCGTCCGCCGTTGGTGTGCACGGCGTCGGTCACCGGGCGCCAGGCGGCGACCTGTTCGTCGGTGTGCAGTCCCGGCGTTCCCGGATTCGACTGGCCGAGCAGACTCGGCTGCACGCCCTCACTCACGATCAGTCCGGCCGTCGCCCGCTGGGCGTAGTACGTCGCCATCGACGCCGTGGCCAGCCCGCCGGCGGCGGCACGGACTCGGGTCATCGGGGCCATCACCACGCGGTTGGGCAGGGTCAGGTTTCCGAACCGGTAACTGTCGAAAAGGGTCGTCACTTCATGACTCCATCAAGGTCCGCCGTGCCCGGATCTCGGGCACGGCGGTTACGCTAAAACCTCACATGGATGTCAGGGGCAAGGCCGTGTGACTCAGGTCACAGTCGGGAGGTCGACAGTGCGCATCGGCGAACTCGCGTCAAGGACAGGGGTCAGCGTCAGGTCCCTGCGCTACTACGAGGAGCAGGGGCTGCTTCACAGCTCGCGCAGTGTCAGCGGTCAGCGGCACTACACCGAGGAGGAGGTCGACAGGGTCGCCTTCCTCCAACGGCTGTACGCGGCGGGCCTGTCCAGCCGCACCATCGCCGAACTGCTGCCGTGCGTCGACCTGCCCAGCGAGGAGCATTCCGACGCCGCGCTGGAGCGGATGGCGCAGGAACGCGACCGGCTCTCCGAGCACATCGCCGACCTCCTCCGCACGCGGGACTCGCTCGACGAGCTGATCACCAAGGCCCGGCGGCACCGCGAGACCCTGCGCCCCGCCATGGCCGAGTGACCGTCCCCGCACGGCGACATGTGCGCCCCTGACACCTAGGCCCAACATTCCCTGAAATTGGTTGGGTTAGGACCTCCGATGCGGGGCAAGCGCGTGATGAGAGGTCGCGGCACCCCCCCCCGCCGCAGACCCTCGCAGCGGCGGTTCTTGCGGTACACGGTACGAGAGGCTCCCCCACCTCGACTCCTCCGCAAGGACCGCCGCTCTGGTGACAGCCGGACGCGAACCCTCCGATCGCCGCGTCGCGCGTTCTTCCCCGGTGACTGTCAGTCATGCGTCGTGGGGCATTCGAGAGACAAACCGCACACCCCCGCAGAAATCCGCCACCTCGGGGTAACCGGTAGCGAGTAGGAGCCACGAGACCGACTGTTGCTGTTTGACAATAATGGTCGTGAGGCAACAAAGTGACCGTGGCGGAAGTACGCGGGGAAGGACCTGGAATGCTCCGGTGGACGGAGACCACTCCGTGTGCTGGTCACCCTTGTCGCGAGGTGATGAAGACACCTGGGACGCGAGTGGTGGCTCAGGCGATCGCTCAGGCGGTCTGGCTGCGCGGATCGGAAGCGTCGTCGTGTATCTGCGCCGCCGCCGCGTCGCAGAACGCCTCCAGCCCTTCGAGCAGGGCGATCCGCTTGGCGGTGGGCATATCCGCCAGGACCGACCGCAACTCCCTCTCCCTGCGGGCACGCAGGTCGGCGAGGAACGCGCGTCCCCGGCTGCTGAGGTGCAGCCGCACCTCACGCCGGTCCTCCGCGCTCACCACCCGCTCGACGAATCCGGCGGCCACGAGCCGGTCGCACAGCCGGCTGGTGGACGGCGGGGTCGAGGCGAGGGACTCGGCGAGCGAGCGCAGGTTGATGCCGTCATGGTGCTCAAGGATGTGCAGCACGCGCAGCTGCGACGCGGAGGTGGGTGCGGTCGAGGCCCGGCCCCACACCACTTCCAGCAGCTCGGCGGCCGTGGTGGTCACACGCGCGACCTCATCGGGCTCGGTGCGGCGGCGGAAGGCAGTCACGATCACACTCTCGCAGGCACTGGGGTGCCTGTCAGCGTACTAGGCCCGACCGCGGGCCACAGCTCACCAGGGCGATCGATGCGGCTCCCACAGGGGCGACGCCGCGCGTGCCCGGGGAAAGATAGGTGCATTTTCCATCATGAAGAGATTCGTAGCCGTTGAGCGCGCCCTGCGCACAGCGGCTCCCCACGCACTGCTGGACGCCGTCCGCGCCGTACTGATCGAGCAGTACGGCGCCCAGGACGTCGAGCTGTTCATGGCCGACTACAGCCTGACCGTGCTGCAGCCGGTGTCGGTCCTGCCGCACACCCTGGAACCGGTGCCCGTGCACGGCAGCCCGACCGGCCGGGCCTTCGGCTCGCAGGCGCCGTACCACGAGCAGCTGCGGGACGGGCGGGTGCGTCTGCATCTGCCGGTCAGCGTCCGCGGCGACCGGCTCGGCGTACTGTCGGTGACCCTGCTCGAGAGCGACGCGACGCCCGAGTGGGAGTCCGAGCTGGCCGAGGTCGCGAACGTACTGGGCTACCAGGTCATCGTCGCCGAGCGCGACACCGACGTGTACCTCCAGGCCCGCCGCAAGGACCGGCTGACGCTGGCCGCCGAGATGCAGTGGCAGCTCCTGCCCGGCCGCTCCTGCTCGCGCCCCGAGTACGACCTCGGCGCCCAACTGGAGCCCGCCTACGCGATCTTCGGCGACAACTTCGACTGGTCCAGCACGGTGGACCATCTGATGCTGTACGTCACCAACGGGATGGGAGAGGGCATAGAGGCGTCCTTGCTGACGAACCTCGCCATCAACGCTCTGCGCAACGCCCGGCGGGCCGGTCTCTCCCTCGCCGACCAGGCGGCCCTCGCCGACCAGGCCGTCTACGCCCACTACCAGGGGCGCTGCTATCTGTCCGTTTTGATGTTCGACTTCGATCTGGCCAGCGGTCGCGCGCGCGTCGTGGACGCGGGCTCCCCTCAGCTGCTGAGGCTGCGCGCCGGCACGGTGGAACGCGTCACCTTCGACGCGCAGCTGCCGCTCGGCATGTTCGAAGAGACCGACTACGTGGCGCAGGACTTCGGCGTCGAGCCCGGAGACCGGCTCGTGTTCGTCAGCGACGGTGTCCACGCCGTCGCCGACCCCAAGGGAGAGCCCTACGGAGAGGCCGCCCTGGCGCGAGCCATTCAGGCCACCCGTCTGCTGCCCGCCGCCGAGGTGCCGCGCGCCATCCTGCGCGAGCTGACCGGCCACCGCGGGGCGGCCCTGGCCAAGGACGACGCGCTGGTCGTGTGCCTGGACTGGCGCGGCCGGACACCGGAACGGTGACCGGCGGCCCTGCCGACGGGCGGCGAGCGATTGTTGGTCCACGACACTTCCTCGCGCTAATGTTTGTCATGTGGCAATAATTGCCTGGTGGCCTGCCGACCTGCGGGCCGCAGCGCCCGGCAGCAGGGAGACGATGCAGGTGGCGGAGCACGACACGGCCCCCGAGGCGGCCAAGGAGCTGGGCGCCTTCCTGGAACGGCGCCGTGAGCAGATCGCCCAGCGCTGGGCGGACGCCGCCCTGTTCCGCACGGTCTTCACCATCTCCCGGGACGAGGTGGTCGAGGCGTGCAAGGCCGTGGTGGACGCGCTCGCCGACGTGGCCCGCTCCGGTCGGCTGGAGGACGTCGCGGCTCCCGGCTTCGACACCGTGCGCGACCAGCTCGGCCGGATGTCCACCTCCCGCGCTCAGGCCGGATTCGGCCCGGTGCACATCGACGGCGAGGTCGTCGGCCTGCGTGAGCCGGTGACCGCCATGCTGCGCGCCGAGTTCGCCGACGCGGCGGACCCGGACGTCCACGCCCGCACGCTCGCCCTGACGGTCCTGATGGGCACGCTCCGCCTGGTGGTGACGGACACGACCGTGCACGCGGGCCAGGAGCTGATCGCCCGCCAGCGCCAGCAGCTGCTGGAGATCGGCACCCTGGACAGCGCCCGCAGCCAGGTCGTGATGGAGAGTCTGCTGGAAGCGATCGTGGACCAGCGGGCCTCCTGCGCCATCCTCGACATCACCGGCGTGCCGACGGTCGACTCGCTCGTGGCCCAGCACCTGATGAAGACGGTCGCCGCGGCCCGGCTGATGGGTGCGGACTGCATCGTCTCCGGAATCCGCCCCGCCATCGCCCAGACCATCGTCCGCCTCGGTATCGACCTCGGATCGATCCTCACGCGGGCCACGCTCGCCGACGCCCTGGCGCACGCCCTCGGCCGGCAGGACCCGTCGTTCCCGCACGACGCGCCGTCGTCGGAGCGAGCCCGCGGTGACCGGCTTCTCCGCCGCCCGCCCGGCGCCGGTGCCCGTACTGGCGCTGGGAGACATCCTCCTGGTCACCCTGCAGGGGGACCTGTACGACGGCGCGGCCGAGCAACTCCAGCACGACATCACGCACCGCATCGCCGCCGGCCCCGCGCGGGTGGGCGGCGTGGTGATCGACATCTCCGGTGTGGAGATCGTCGACTCCTTCCTCGGTCGCATCCTGGCCGAGATCGCCGCGAGCGCGCGCCTGCTGGCCGCACGGACCGTCCTGGCCGGCATGCGCCCGGCCGTGGCCATCACCCTGGTCGAGCTCGGCCTGACCCTTCCCGGTCTGGTCACCGCCCTCAGCGCAGAGGACGCCCTGGCCCTGCTGGGCCGCACGTCCTCCGCCGCCCCGCCCTCTCACCCGGAAGAGGGTGCGTGATGCATGCCCGAACCGCCTCGACCTCCCGCCTGCCCATCACCTCGGACTCCGACCTGGCCTGGGTCCGCCAACACGTGCGCCAGGCCGCTGCAGAGGCCGGCTTCAACCTCGTCCAGCAGACGAAACTGGTGACAGCGACCAGCGAACTGGCCCGCAACACCCTCGTCCACGGCGGCGGCGGCCACATGGAGGCCACACCGCTCCGGGAGGGCTTGGCCCGTGGACTCCGCCTGTCGTTCGTCGACAGCGGCCCCGGCATCCGGGACCCGGAGCTGGCCATGACCGACGGCTACAGCACCGGCGGCGGCCTGGGCACGGGCCTGAGCGGCGCCAAGCGGCTGGTGCAGGAGTTCACCCTCGAAAGCCGCCCCGGGCACGGCACCACCGTGACGATCACCGACTGGGTCTCCGGCGTGCCCTCCCCCCGGACGGGTGCGCCATGACCAGGGTGTGGGACATCCCGGTCCAGGACAGCACCAGGATCCGGGACGTCCGCGTCGCCGCCGAGGCCGCCAGCACCCACGCGGGACTGGACCCGCACGCCACCGCGGTCGCCGCCCTGGTGGCCACCGAACTGGCCAGCAACCTCGTCAAACACGCCGTCGGCGGCCGCATCTCCGCCGGCCACCCGCCCGCCGTCGTGCGCGACGCCCACGGCATCGTCCGTGTCCTGGACGCCAAGCCCGGCGTGATGCTCGGCATCCCCCTGCCCTGCGTGTACCCGGACCACTGGGCCGACCTGCCCGCCGGCTCCTCCCTGGTGCTCTACACCGACGGCCTGGTCGAACGGCGGGGCGAAGGCATCGACGCCGGGATCCGACGTCTCCGCCACGCCCTGGAAGCGGTGAGCGCAGCCGAGCTGGAACAGGACCCGGACGCGGCTGCCGACGCCGTGCTCAAGCCCCTCCTGCACGACTGCGAACGCGCCGACGACGTCTGCCTGCTGCCGTGCCACACCGTGCAGCCCCCCGCGCCGAGCCGGCCCGCCGGGGCGGACCGGTCCCCCGTCCATCACGAACCCCCTGGGAACCGGCCCTCTCGCGGTAGCGTGGAGGTCACCAGGCGAGAGGGTGAATGCCGTGAACGCACCTGAACCGTCGGCGGAAGCCCTGCTGCGCGCCGCCCCGCCGCACGCGCTGGTCGCCACCGCCCGCCGTCTGCTCGCCGAGCGGGTCGGCGCCCAGGAGGTGACCCTGCTGCTGGCCGACTACGGCCTGACCGTTCTGCAGCCGGTCACCCACCTGCCGCACACCGACGCGCCCGTTCCGGCCGACGAGGGGCCCGCGGGCAGCGCCTTCGTCACCCAGAAGCCGGTCGTCGAAGTCCTGGACGAGCCGTCCGGCCATCTGGTGCACCTGCCCATCACCGTGCGCGGCGACCGCATGGGCGTCCTCTCGGTGCGGCTGCCCGCGCAGACCGTCGCCCCGGACTCCGTGCTCCAACTCGGCGACTTCGCCACGGCACTTGGGCACGAGGTCACCACCGCCGGCCGCGACACCGACCTCTACCTCCAGGCCCGCCGCACCCGGCGCCTCACGCTCGCCGCCGAGATGCAGTGGCAGCTCCTGCCCGGCCGGGGCTGCGCCCGCCGGGAGTACATCATCGGCGCCCATCTCGAACCCGCCTACGCCATCGGCGGCGACAACTTCGACTGGTCCACCAGCGCCGACCACCTCACCCTCACCGTCACCGACGGCATGGGCCAGGGCATAGACGCCTCCCTGCTCACCAGTCTCACGGTCAGCGCCCTGCGCAACGCCCGCCGAGCCGGCATCGGCCTCGCCGATCAGGCGGCCCTGGCCGACCAGGCCGTCTTCGCCCAGTACGGCGGCAAGGCCTACGCCTCCACGCTGTTGCTGCACTTCGATCTGGACACCGGCATCGTGCACGCCGTGGACGCGGGCTCCCCCCAGCTGTTCCGCCAGCGCGGCGGCCACACCGAGCGCATCGAACTGGACGCCCAACTGCCGCTCGGCATGTTCGAGGAGACCCTCTACGAGGAGCAGACCTTCCACGTCGAGCCCGGCGACCGTCTCATCGCCGTCAGCAGCGGTGTGCACGGCACCCGCTCCGCGGCAGGCGACCTCTTCGGCGAACGGGTCCTGCGCCAGGTCCTGGGCGCCACCCGCAGCACGGAGCCGCACGAGGCGGCACGCGCGGTCGTCGCCGGCCTCATCGAGCACTACGGCAGCAAGGATCTGCTCTCCGACGCCGCCGTGGTCTGTCTCGACTGGAACGGCCGCCGCTGATCCCCACACGTCACAGGGCGGGGCCGCCGGCCTCCTTGTCGACACCCTCCTGAGCGCTCCGGAACGCGCTCAGCCCCGCGCTCAGCGCCGCCCGCTCGTCGGACGTCATGGCCTTGAGGGCCGCGGCGAGCGCCTGCGCCCTGCGCGCGGCCACTTCGTTGAGCACCTGCCGGCCGCGCCCGGTGAGGACCAGCTGGACCTCACGCCGCTTGAGCGGGTGCAGCATGCGCTCCAGCAGCCCGGCCGCTTCCAGGCGGTCGCACAGGCGGCTGGCCGTCGGCAGCCCTATGTCCATGCCCTCGGCCAGGGCCGTGAGATTGAGGCCCGGCTCCGCCTCCAGGATCCGCAGGGCCCGCAGCTGGTGCGGCGAGAGCCTCAGGCTGGCTCCCTGCGCGGCCACCGTCCACAGATGCGCCAGACCGTCCACGGCATCGGCGATCTCCAGCGCAACAGACAGGGGTTCAGCACCCCGTCCGCTCGTCTGGTCGTCCCCCCAGCCACTGAGACGAGTCACTCGCACATCACTTTCAGTAATTTCCTGGTTATACGGATTCCAGCCCCATTCAAACGCGGTACCCGAAGAACCGTCGAACAAGCACATCCCCGGCGGTGCCACTCCACCGGACCATCCCATCCGCACACGGTCTTCATACCGCCTCCTCCGCTCCCGGCGTCGAGCCCGCCGGACCGACCCGGCTCGACCGAAGGAGTGCGTCCGGAAGCGGGGCGCGCCGGTGCCGCCCGCTCGCGACGGACGGCGGGCAGATGCGGCCCACGAGGCGATCGGCCGCCGGACGGCGCGCGCGAAACGATTTTTCGGCCGTCGCCGTACCTCGGCACAGAGAAGGCTCGGCTCCGGGAGACGGCCGTGATCCGAGGGAGCGCACAACCGCGGGCGGCCGGAGTTTGCACATTATCCGACCTTTGCTCAGGCCCTTGCCCGACCCTGGCACGCCGCAGCCAACAGGTGCCACGGCCGCTTCCCGGCCGGGCTCCCGACGGGCCCGGCCGCACGGAAGGGAAGCGGGATGCCTGCCGCGCACCCTGGGGGCCGCTCTGCTGTGCCGACTCGGCGGCACGTGGCCGACCTGGTGCACCGTGGTACGCGTCGTCCCGCCCTTCACCGCGCACGCGTGGATCGAGGCCGAAGGACATCCCGTGGGAGAGGGCGTGCCGGAGGGCTACTTCGCCCGACTGGTGGCCGTCGGCCCGGTGTCACCCTCGACGGACCGATGACCGGCACGCCGGCCCGGCCCGCCGGTCGGGCCGACGCGACCTGTGGCGACAGGTCGACCCGGACGGCGGTGGCGACGATGTACCGGCTGACCGCCGGACACCGCGGCGCCATCGCCGTGGGACGGGGGGCATCGCCCTGCACCCCGGGGCGGTGTCGGCGTACCGCTCGCTGCACGGGTGAACCGGCGACCGCGCCTCCGGTACCGGGAGGCGCGGAAGGAACCGGCTCTTCAGTGGCTCGGAACCGTCGCCTGGCGGGTGGCCGGGGCCGCTTCGTGCCGGCCGTCGGTGCCGAGCGCCTGCAGGATCTCCTCGACGCTCTGCTTCGCGTCGCCGAAGAGCATGCTGCTGTTCTCGCGGAAGAACAGGGGGTTCTGCACGCCCGCGTAGCCGGATGCCATGGAGCGCTTGAAGACGACGACCTGTTCGGCCTCCCAGACCCGCAGCACCGGCATGCCGGCGATCGGGCTGCTCGGGTCGTCGGTCGCCGCCGGGTTGACGGTGTCGTTGGCGCCGATGACCAGGACGACCGAGGTGTCGGCGAAGTCGTCGTTGATCTCGTCCATCTCCAGGACGATGTCGTAGGGCACCTTCGCCTCGGCGAGCAGCACGTTCATGTGCCCGGGCAGCCGTCCGGCGACGGGATGGACGCCGAACCGGACCTCGACGCCCCGCTCGCGCAGCCGCCGCGTCAACTCCGCGACGGGGTGCTGAGCCTGGGCGACGGCCATGCCGTAGCCCGGAGTGATGATCACCGAGCGGGCCTGGGCGAGCATCTCGGCCGCCTCCGCGGCCCGCACCTCGCGGTGCTCGCCGTGCTCCTCCTCGCCACCGGACGGCGCCTCGATGCCGAAGCCGCCCGCGATGACGGAGAGGAAGGACCGGTTCATCGCCTTGCACATGATGTACGACAGGTAGGCACCGGAGGAGCCCACCAGCGCGCCGGTGACGATGAGCAGGTTGTTGTCCAGCAGGAAGCCGGCCGCGGCCGCCGCCCAGCCCGAGTAGCTGTTCAGCATCGAGACGACGACCGGCATGTCGCCGCCGCCGATCGAGGCGACCAGGTGCCAGCCGAGGGCCAGCGCCAGCACGGTCACCGCGACCATCAGGGGCAGGCTCGGGCTGATGGTGAACCAGGCGGTCAACGCGACGAACGCCGCGAGCGCGCCGATGTTCAGTGCGTTCTTGCCCGGCAGCATCAGGGGACGGGACTTGATGCGCGCGGAGAGCTTCAGGAAGGCGACGATCGAGCCGGTGAAGGTGACCGCGCCGATGAAGATGCCGATGAACACCTCGGCGTGGTGGATGCCCAGCAGGTCGGCGCCGACCTCGGTCTGCGCCGATCCGTGGGACTCCACCTCCAGGTAGCTGTTCCAGCCCACCAGCACCGCGGCGAGGCCGACGAAGCTGTGCAGGACGGCGATCAGTTCGGGCATCTGCGTCATCTCGACGCGGCGGGCCCGCCACAGGCCCGTCGCCGCGCCGAGCGCCATCGCCAGCACGATCAGCGCGACCGCTCCGGCGGTGATGCTCTGCGCCGCCACGACCACGGTGGCGACCAAAGCGAGGGCCATGCCGGCGATGCCGTAGACGACGCCGGCGCGGGAGGTGCGGTGCTGGGAGAGGCCGGCCAGGCTCAGGATGAACAGCAGGGCGGCGACCAGGTCGGCCGCGTGGGAGGCCGTCAGGGAGGTCATCTCGGCTCAGCCTTTCGAGAACATGGACAGCATGCGGCGGGTGACGGCGAAGCCTCCGAAGATGTTGACGCTCGTCAGCAGGATCGCCACGAAGGACAGCGTGGTGACGATCCAGCTCTCGTGGCCGATCTGCAGCAGGGCGCCGATCACGACGATTCCGGAGATCGCGTTGGTCACCGACATCAGCGGGGTGTGCAGCGCGTGGTGCACCTTGCCGATGACGTAGTAGCCGATCACCACCGCCAGTGCGAACACCGTGAAGTTCCCGGCGAGTTGAGCGGGTGCGAAGGCGACCAGGAGGAACATCGCGAGCATGCCGAGCCCGATCAGGCCGAAGCGCCGCGCGGGCGTCAGCGCGGACCGCTTCGGTTCGGGCGCTTCGGGGGCGGGAGCGGGCTGCGCGGCGGGGGCGGCGGAGACCGCGACGGGCGGCGGCGGCCAGGTGACGTCACCGTCGCGTACGACGGTGACGGCCCGCTGCACGACGTCGTCGAAGTCGATCGTCAGCTGCCCGTCTTTGTCGGGGGTGAGCAGCTTCAGCAGGTTCACCAGGTTGGTGCCGAACAACTGGGAGGCCTGGGCGGGGAGTCGGGAGGCGAGGTCGGTGTAGCCGATGATGGTGACGCCGTTGTCGGTGACCACCGTCCGCCCCGCCACCGTGCCCTCGACGTTGCCGCCCATCGCGGCGGCCATGTCGACGACGACGCTGCCCGGCTTCATCGCGGCCACGTCCGCGGCCGTCAGCAGGCGCGGCGCCGGGCGGCCCGGGATCAGCGCCGTGGTGATGACGATGTCCACGTCCTTGGCCTGCTCGTGGTAGAGCTCGGCGGCGGCGCGGTCGTAGTCGGCGGACGTCGCCTTGGCGTAGCCGTCGGTGCTCGCCTCCTGGTCGACGTTCACCGGCAGGTACTCGCCGCCCAGCGACTTCACCTGGTCGGCGACCTCCGGCCGCGGGTCGGTGGCGCGGACGACCGCGCCGAGGCTGGAGGCGGCGCCGATCGCCGCGAGGCCGGCCACGCCCGCGCCGGCCACCAGCACCTTGGCCGGCGGCACCTTGCCGGCCGCGGTGACCTGGCCGGTGAAGAACCGTCCGAAAACGTGCGCGGCCTCGATGACCGCGCGGTAGCCGGCGATGTTCGCCATCGACGACAGCACGTCCATCGACTGGGCCCGCGAGATGCGGGGCACCGCGTCCAGCGCCAGAGCGGTCACGCCGGCGCCCGCGAGCGCCTGGAGCAGTTCGGGTTTCTGAGCGGGGCTCAGCAGGGCCACCACGGTCGCGTGCCGCCGCAGCCGGCGGATCTCGGCGTCGGAGGGGGCGTTCACCTTCAGGACGACGTCGGCGTCCCAGGCCTCGCCGATCCCCGCGCCGGCATCGGCGTAGGCCTGGTCGTCGAAGCCTGAGGCCTCGCCTGCCCCGGACTCGACGACGACCTCGTAGCCGAGGCCCAGCAGCAGCCGTACCGTCGCCGGGGTCGCCGCGACCCGCGTCTCCCCGGAGACGGACTCGGCCACGACGCCGACGCGGCGCGGGGGGTGGTGTGAGCGTTCTTGAGCAGACATGTCCTGTATCTCTCGTCAAGGGAGGGTGCGAAAGGGAGATCTGCGCTCGGGGGGTTACGACGTCCTGCCCCGTGATCGCTGGAACCTAACCCGTCGGACGAGCACCGGCCAACGTCAACAGACGGTGACTTGCTTCACCTTGCGCTATCGGCCGAAAGAGATAGGACAACTCGAGAAGGCCCGTGAATGGGCGCCGACCGTGAGGTCGGGACGCCGGTGTGACCACCGTCACCCCCCTCTCATACCTACTGGTCGGTATGCTGCCTCGAGCCGCACACGACAGGAGGCGCGATGTCCGCGACCAACCGCCAGATCCGCTTGGCCGCCCGCCCGACGGGTGACGTCAAGGCTGAGGACTGGGAGCACCGTTCCGCCCCCGTCGAGGAGCCCGGCCCCGGCCGCTTCGCGGGCCGTACGCGTTTCATCTCGCTGGATCCGGCGATGCGGGGCTGGCTGGACGACCGCCCCTCCTACCTGCCACCCGTGGGCATCGGCGAGGTGATGCGGGCCGGTTCGGTCATCGAGGTCACCGCCTCGAACCACCCCGACTTCCAGCCGGGCGACCACGTGGTCGGCACCTTCGGCGTGCAGGAGTACGTCGTCTCCGACGGCAAGGGCGCCATGCGGATCGACACTTCCCTCGCCCCGCCCTCGACATACCTCGGCGCACTGGGCATGTCCGGTATGACCGCCTACTTCGGGCTCCTGGACGTCGGTGAACTGAAGGAGGGCGAGACCGTCGTGGTGTCCGGAGCGGCCGGAGCCGTCGGCACCATGGCCGGCCAGATCGCCAAGGCCAAGGGCTGCCGGGTGGTGGGCATCGCCGGAGGCCCGGAGAAGTGCGCCCTGCTCGTCGACGAGCTCGGATTCGACGCGGCGATCGACTACCGCGCCGAGGACGTCAGGAAGGCGCTGAAGCAGCACGCTCCCGACGGCATCGACGTCTACTTCGACAACGTCGGAGGCGACATCCTCGACGCCGCCCTGACCCGCCTGGCGATGCACGGGCGCGTCGTGATCTGCGGAGCGATCAGCCAGTACAACAACACCGCACCGGTCAAGGGCCCCTCCAACTACCTCTCGCTGCTGGTGCGCCGCGCCCGCATGGAGGGCTTCGTCGTCTTCGACTACGCCAAGCGCTTCCCGCAGGCCGCCCAGGACATCGCCGCCTGGATCGGCACCGGCCGCGTCAAGGTCAAGGAACACGTGGTCGGCGGAACAGTGGACGACTTCCCCGAGGTCCTGCAGATGCTCTTCCGAGGGGAGAACGTCGGCAAGCTCGTGCTGGAACTCGCCTGACGAGGGTGTGGAGCACGGCTCAGCGGGACGCCGTGAGCGCGCCTCGATGGTCGCGCACCACGTCGGCGTACACCCTCGCGCCCGGCTTCGGGTGGCGCTGGAACGTCGCGCGGTCCACCTCGTACAGGCCCAGTTGAGCGCCGTAGCCGAAGATCCACTCGAAGTTGTCCAGAAGGATCCAGCGGCAGTAGCCGAGGGAGGGCGTTCCGGTCCCTGCCTCGGCTAGCCGGGGGCGATCACCGTGCCCATGCCGTTGAGTTCGCCGTCGACCACGACCTCCCCGTCGGGGCCGTGAACGCCGAGGACCTCCTGTGGCAGCCCGACCTGCAACAGGGCAAGCGCTCACAGAACGGCGCCCACAACGTCCGCTACCGCAACCGCATCAAGGCGGACGCCCTGCACACCCTGCGCCGGCTCATCTCCACCCACGCGCCCTGGCTGCGCGTGCGCTACGCCTTCTGACCTTCGTCAGGGAGCAGGGAAGGCGAGGCGTACGTCGTAGCGGGTCTCGGCGTGCCGGAGGGCCGGGACGAGCGTGCGCCGCAGGACGCGGATCTCGCGGGCGTGGGCCTTGAGGAACTGAGTCCGCAGTCGTTCACGGGCGGGTTCGCGGACGGCTTCGACCGGACGCATGCACGTCGCGTACGCACGGCCGAGCTCGCGGCTCTCGCGGGACAGTTGGGAGGGAGCGGCGGTCTGCATCCGAGCGTCGGCGAGGGCGAAGAAGCCGTTCTCGTCACGGACCCGGATGCCGTGTCCGGCGAGACAGGTCGGCAGCGCGCGAAGGGCCTTGACGGTGGCCGGGTCGTGGCGCAGGGAGACGAGTTCGGTGAACCACCGTTGCTGGAGCGGGGCGTACAGGTCGCGCAGGGCGCCGGCCGCGGACTTCCCCTCGGCGCCGCATTCGCGCAGTACGGCGGGGCCGGCGGGCCGGGTCGCGGACGCGTCCGGGGTCGGGGTGGGCACGGCGGCGCTCTCGCTGGTGCCGTGCCGGGCGATGAAGTCCAGGTCGGGGATCTCGAAGAACCGGATGAACGCGAGCGGGACCTGCCGGGGCACGGCGGCGCCGCGCTCGGCCGCACACGAGGCCGTGGCGGCACGCGACACCTGCTGCACGAAGACGTCCAGCCCCTGGGTCCAGCGTGTTTCGGCACCGGTCGCCGGCAGGGCCAGGCGGACGGGGTCGGCGGGCAGGGTGAGGCTGAGGTGGGCAGGGGTGACGGACCGCGCCGGACCGCCGGCCGCCGCCACGTCGGCCGAGTGCGGGGCGGGGTCGGCCGAGCAGGCGGTGAGCAGGACCGCGGCGACCGCGACCGCGGCGCGGATCGGGAGCCGGAGTCGGTGCGTCGGGCGGGCCATCCGGAACTGTCCTCTCCTTGGCCGGCGGGGGTGCCGTCGGCGCATGCCCCGGCACCCCCGCGTGGCGACGGCGTACTCAGTGGGTGATGTGGACCGTGTCGCCGCCGTCGTAGTAACTGGCCACCGTGAACGGGGTGTTGTCACGGACATCGGTGCACAGCCAGTACGTGGAGTCGCTGACGCTGTGGCTGCCGTCGGAAGCCCAGACGTAGCCCTTGTTGCACGTGTTCCAGACACCGCTGGAGTTGCGGAGCCGGCCGGCGTAACGGTCGCCGAGAGTGGACGTGGAGTCGTCGGAGTAGGTGAGGTTGAGGTCGCCGCAGCTGCTGGTGGACGACTTGTAGCGGATCGTGCCGACGCCCTCGTAGGCACCCGTGGTCAGCGTCGAGGTCACGCAGGCCTGCGGTGCGGCCGACGCGGCGGGTGCGAAGGCCACGTAGGTCCCCGCGGAGGCGAGGGCGAGCGCGGCCGCGACGATGGCTCGTTTCATGAATCCCCCAACTGTGGTTGCCCCGGGACGGAAAGGTCGGTCCGCCCGGTGACATCGGTTCAGAAGTGGTACGCGGCACACGCTCGCAGAGCCGTACAGAACCGGGCCATCACCTTCGAACAAGCTCGAAAATCCGTGGCAGGGCTGTGGAAGCCGCTACTCCGTCGCTACCGGTGGGGCTGCTGTGATGACCGGGAAGAGGCAGGGCCGTCCGGTGCCGCCGAGGCGCGCCGGGCGCCTGGCTGGAACCCGGGACGGAGCACCGCGGCGCCGAGAGGAGTCAGCGTGTGCAGCACGGTGTTGCGGTAGCGCCGGCTGGTCGTCAGACCCGCGTCGCGCAGTACGGACGTGTGGTGGGTGACGGTGGCGGGCGAGACCCCCAGGAACCGGGCCAGTTCGGACGTCGTCGCGCCCAGGGCGAGGGCGCGGAGAGCGGCGGCGCGGGTCTTGCCCAGCAGCGCGACCAGGGAGGCGTCGGACGGAGCCGCCAAGGCCGGTGACCGGGAGCGGTGCAGTGGGTAGACCAGGACCGGCTGCAGGCTGTCGTCGACCAGGGTGACGGGCATCTGCCAGCAGAAATAGGAGGGGATCAGGCGCAGGCCGCGGCCCCGGAGATGGATGTCGCGATCTTCGACGTAGTCGATCCGCAGAACGGGCGGGTCCCAGCGCACGGCGGGCGTCAGCCCGCCCAGCAGTCCGTCGATGCCGGCGTCGAGGGTCTGGCGGGCGCGCAGCGCGTGCTCACCGGCGAGCCGGGCGGAGATGGTGTCGTGGTGCGGCGCGATGACGGCCTCGTGATAGGCGCCGAGCAGTTTCACGAACTCGTCGCGGGTGTGACGTTCCGGCAGCCTACCGACCCAGTCGGGGGCGCCGTTGACCTCGTCGAGCCGCTGCACCTCCCGCGCCACCCGGGCGGGCGGGGCGTCACGGATCGCCTCCAGGCCCCGCTGAAGTCCGTCCGAGGACTCCAGCGGGGTCAGGAAGTCGGGGAAGTAGCGGGCTCTGGGCAGTACGGGGATGAGCAGTCTGCGTACGGCCGCGTCGAGCCCTCTGCCGATCAGGGCCTCCCGTGCGCCGCGGTACCAGTCCGCGTAGGCCCAGCGTCCGCGCGTCGTCTGGAAGCGGTGCAGGCTGCCGACGATCTCCCAGAGAGGATCGGGGGTCCTCGTCAGCCGGATGCGCGCGAATCCTCGGGCGCGAAGTGAATGCGCAGCATGTTCTTGTCCCTCTCCCCCGTCGGCCGTCACCCTCCTCGGTAAGCAGCCTTGCGACGCCGGCCACAGAAGGCAACGCACCTATTCGGACGGCGCCTGCCGTCACAGCGGGTGTCGGCGCGGGACGCCGTCGCGCACGGCGCTCACTGTGCCGCTTCGCGTGCGCGCAGGTGCTGTTTCAGCCACTGCTCGGTGTTGCTGAAGTGCAGCAGTGCCGCGGCCTGGCTGAGGGCGATGTCACGGGCGGACAGGGCGTTGAAGATCGCCTCGTGCTCGGCGAGGGTACGGTCCGCGGCCCGGGAGTCGACCAGACCCCGCCAGACGCGGGCGCGCAGGGTACGGCCGGATATGCCTTCCAGCAGGGTGAGGAGGGTTTCGTTGCCGGTGGCCGAGATGACCGCGCGGTGGAAGGCGGCGTCATGGGCGTTGAGCTGTTCGACGTCGTCTCGGGCTTCACGCATTGCGCTCGAATGCCGCTCGATGTCGGCGAGTTGGTCGTCGGAGATCCGGGTGGCCGCCAGTGCCGTGGCGACCGGCCCCAGAAGCCGCCGCACCTCCATGAGGTCCCGCAGGGCCACCGAGTCGCCCTGCAGCAGTTCCACCGCACCACCGAGCCCCTCCAGGAGCAGGCTCGGCTGAAGGCTCGTCACATACGTGCCGTCACCGCGCCGCACTTCCAGCACCCGGGCGACGGCCAACGCCTTGACCGCTTCACGGGCGAGGTTGCGGGAGAGCCCCAACCGGGCGGCCAGGTCCGGCTCCGGTGGCAGTTTCGACCCCGGGGGGCAGGGCACCGCTCCGGATCAGTTCCCGGATCTGCTCGATGGCCTTGTCCGTCAGAGACACCGCGCATTCCTCCCACCCCGCCGGCACGCACTGATCACGGGTTCAGCGTCGCATCCGGCGGGGCGCTCGTGTTCGGGAACGCGAATCCGGATCTTCGCGGGGGCGCTCGCACAGCGGCGAGGTCTGCTCGCCCGGACCGACTCCGGCTCCCGACACCGATGGGCGGATCCTTATCGTTCGAGGAAACGCCGTCCGCGCGAAGGTTCGAGAACAATTCGCCACGGTTCGCCACCCCTTCCGCCAGGTGCAAATATCGACCAGCATGAATGTGCCGGGCCTGGCCGCCCCGGCTGCGTGGAGGATGTCCGCCCGCTTGCGTGGCGGAGGAAACTCGGAGGACGACCATGCAGACCGCCATGCGGCAGGCCACGGAGTGGCTCGCGGCCGCTGCGACAGATCCACGCGAGTGCAAGCGCCAGTGGCACAGCGAGACAGGCATCGCCGTGCTGGCCTGCGGCCGGTTCTGGGACGTACTGAGCGTGCCCGAGGAACTCGCCATGCCTGCCCTGGACGCACTGCTGGGCATCCCACAGCCACCCGGCCCCGCGCTCGCGGACGCCTGTGCCCGCCGGGTGGCCTTCTTCCTGCCGCCCGATCCCACGGGCCGCTGGATCGGTGCGGGTATCCGTTACTCGGGCAAGGGCGCCTGGATCGCGGTCCCCGCGCCGAACCGTACCGTCGGGCGGCTGCGCTGGCTGATCCCGCCCAACGGCACCGGCGCCCTCTTCGTGCCGGCCGCCGTGGAACTGGCCCTGCAACTGGCCCTCGGCCGACTCTCCTCGCAAGCCCCTACGAGACGCAGATGCCCGACGTGCGGAGCGTCGACGCCCGAAGGCCGTCTCCCTTCCGCGGATACGGTCGTCGGACACCGGCCGACCGCGACGCAGGACCCGGCAGGGCCGTGACGTCGCGGGCGTCCGGCAGTGTCAGCGCCATGACAGCTTGTCGGTACGATGCCTTGCGGGCAGCTCGGCGGCGCGCTCCCTGCGACCCGCGCGCGGCGGACCGGCGAACTGCGCCGTGACCGTGGGGCCGATGGCCGTGAGCAGCATCCACTGGGGGTCCCGGACCCCCGGGACCATGCGGCCGCGAGCGCGCCACTCCCTGAGCAGAGCGGCGTAGATCGGCGGATCCTCCTGCGGCGCCGCGAGATGTGTGCCGTAGGACGTCTGCTGTTCCTCGTCCTCTGGGGCGAGGACTCCGGTGGTCACGGTGCGGTCCATGCTGAGGCAACGCGTCCGCGCGGAAAGTGGTACGTCTTCGGTCGGGTATGGCCCCATCGGATGAGACGGTGTCCCTCGTTCGGGGCCATGTGCTTGTCCGACGAGATAGTTATCGCCGTTGCGCCTCGGCAGAGTGCGGCGGAGGCTGCTGGTTCACCGGAGTTGTGTGAAGAACTGCCACACGACCGCGGATGTCCAGGTACGCCAACCGTCGCCGGTGGAACCGTCGATGGGGCCCGGGTCGTGGCCCGCCCCGTCGAACGCGGCCCAGACGACGGGGTATCCGGACCTGCATCCGGAGTAGGCGGTGATGGTGTGCGTCAGACTGCCGTAGGCCGGCTCGGGCGGGTTCTGCGGGGTGCAGCCGTTCGTCCGGACGAAGGTGTCACGCAGTTGCCGTCCCAGCGAGATGGGCAGCACGTTGTCCCGGATGCCGTGCAGACCCATGTACGCGATGGGCTGGTTGCCGCCGTTGCATCCACTGAGGTTCGCGCCGGAGTAGACCGCGACCGCACGGAAGACCGTCGCACGGGAGCAGGCGAGGGCGTAGGACATGGCGCCGCCGTAGCTGAAGCCGGCGGCGAACAACTGGGTGGTGTCGACGCACAGGCCCGCTTCGATCTGGCTGACCATGGCGTCGACGAAGGCCAGGTCCTGACCGCCGGAGTTGGCCCAGCCGTTGCCGATGCCCTGCGGGGCGACGAAGATCGTGCCGTTGTTCGCGCCGTCCGCCAGGCGACGCAGGCCGTAGTAGGACCAGTTGTAGCCGTCCGTGCCGCCCGAGTCGACGTCGCCCGCCGTTCCGCCTCGCCAGTGGAAGCCGAAGATCAGCCGGTGGGGGTGGTTCCTGTCGTAACCGGCGGGGACGCGCAGGATGTAGCTGCGGGTCTGGCCACCGCTCTGGATCGTGTGCGTGCCGCTCGTCAGCGCGGGTGCCTTGCCGCAGCCGGCGGTCGCCTGTACCGCACCCTTGGTCGTCGAGGGCGTCTCAAGGGCGCTGCCGTACGAGGTGCTCGCTGCTGTCAGGACGAGGAGTACCGCAGCCGCGAGCGACTTTAACAGTGGCATGCGTTTCATACGTTCCTTCTTCCGTGGTCGGGGATGGGCAGGGTCTTCGTTCGGCGGTCGGTTCATGTGCCGGTGATGGTCCATGCGTTGTTGCCGCTGGCGTTCGGGGTCCACATGACCGCGGTCGAGCCCGCAGTGGTGCTGCCGCTGCCGTCGAGTGCGGTGCCCGTGCCGCGGTTGATGATCTGGTAGCGGTTGTTGCCGAGGCTGTTCAGCGACCACTGCTGGTTGGTGCCGCCGTTCCAGACCGCCTGCCGGGCGGTCGCGCCGTTGGCGGAGTTGCCCCAGCTGTCGGCGGCCATGCCGTTGGCGCGGTTCATGATGCGGTGGTAGCCGTTGCCGAGGTCGATCAGCCGCCACTGCAGGTTGGGGCTGCCGTCGTAGTTCCACTGCTTGAGGTTGGAGCCGGAGGCGACGTTGCCGCCGCTGTCGAGCACCAGCCCGCTGGTCACATTGGCGATCTTCACCCAGGTCGTGGAGCCGCCCGGTGCGCCGAGGACGGGAATCTCGCCGGAGAAGGTCAGCTTGACGGTGTAGGCGAGGGCGCTGAACGGCGGGTTCGACGAAGGCATGGCCAGGTGCAGGCCGGAGGCGTCCTGGGTCGGGGCGGGCAGGTCGACATATCTGCCGGCGGCGTTGTCGAGCAGTTGGGCGCCGGTCAGGCTGCTGAGGTTGATCTGGCCGGAGTTCAGCGTGGTGACGGTCATCGTCGCGCCCTGCCAGCCCAGCGCGGTGGCGTAGAGGACCTTGTTGTCCTGGCTGCGGGTGAAGCGGATGTCCTGTGGTTTGCCGGCCACCGGTCCGCTGAAGGAGCCGCCGCCCATCTTGGTGGGGCCCTCGCCGTAACTGGACCACGAACGCGTGCCGTAGACAGCCTCTCCGAAGCGGCCGAGCCAGTCCCCCATGGCAAGCAGGATCGACTGCTGCCCGGAGGGGATGGTGCCGTCGGCCGTCGGAGCGATGTTGAGCAGCATGGTGCCGCCCTTGCTGACCCGGTCGATCAGCGAGTGCAGCAGCGCCTGCGTCGAGTAGTAGCCGATGCCCACCGTGTAGCACCAGCTGGAGGAGGAGATGCTGTCGTCCGTCAGCCAGTACGGGGTGAGCAGTCCTGCCGGGCCGCCGCGCTCGAAGTCGTAGACCTCGCCCTTGTTGTCGAGCCCGTCCTTGTAGGTCGCGACCACGTCCTTGTTCCAGGCGACCGCCTGGTTGTAGTAGTGCGCGAGGAACTGCAGCCGGTAGGACTCCTGCACCAGGTTCAGGTCGAAGTCCTGCCACAGCAGGTCGGGGCGGTAACCGTCGATGACCTCGACCAGCTTGTCGTACCAGAGCTTGTTCTCCGCCGCCGAGCCCTGCTGTCCGTACAGGACGCGCAGGGCGGGGTCCGACTGGGACGGGACGTGGTCGTAGAAGCCGTTGAAGTGGTAGGCGTGGTGCAGCGAGGCCATGAACTTCAGGCCCTGCCCGCGGATGGCCTGCGCGTGCAGGGCGACGAGGTCGAGTCCGGGCCCGTGCTGCACGGAGTTCCACGGGTTGGCGCGGCTGTTCCACATGGAGAAGCCGTCGTGGTGCTCGGCGACCGGTCCGGCGAACCGGGCACCCGCCGACTTGAACAGACGGGCCCAGGCCTCCGGATCCCAACTGCCGCCCTGGGACACCGGTTTGGGCGCGAACTGGACGTGGTTGCCCGCCTTGTCGCGGGCGCCGTCGATGAAGTTGTGGTACGGCCACACCGAGGGGTCGCCGTAGGTGGCGATGTGGTGCTTGTTCTCGTTCGAGCCGCCGATGTACATGTTGCGCGGATACCACTCGTTACCGAACGCGGGGACGCTGAAGGCGCCCCAGTGGTAGTAGATGCCGAACTTGGCGTCCTGGAACCAGGCCGGGGCCGGGGGGTGTTGGTCGACGGAGGACCAGGTCGCGGTGTAGCTCGCGGGTCCGTCGGTCGCGGCTGCCTCGGGGGCGAACCGCAGCAGGCCGAAGGCCGTGGCCGCGCCGGCCGCCGCCAGCAGGCCGCGGCGGCTGATCGGGTGGGGGGAGGAAGTCATGCGGAGCCTCTCAACGTCTGCGAGACGAAGGTCAGTTGCGGGTCCAGGTCTGGTTGCCGGCGCCGTTGCAGGTCCACAGCTCCAGCAGGGTGCCGTTGGCCGTTGCCGCGCCGGTGGGGCCAGGGCGAGGCCCATGGTGGGATACGGCAGGTTGGGCGTGATCGCCGCGACCACCGGCCAGTTGAGATAAGCGGTCATCCGGCCGTCGATGTATCCGCGGTTGATCCCGCGGGCCATGGCCGTCGCTCCCCCGTTGTAGTCGTCCGAGCCGTTCTCGCTTGCCCACAGGGGCCTGCCGGACGACGTGGCGGCCGACGGCACCGAGCAGTTGGACTGGGCAGAGCGGTAGCCGCAGGGGTAGTGCGTGCCGATGACGCCCACCGCGGCGGCGAACGCAGGGTTGGAGTTCACGTCGTTCGCCACGCCCCAGTCCGAGTCGGCCGCGACGATCTTGACGCTGCCGTACCCGTTGCTGTTGAGCGCGCTGCGCAGTTGCTCGTACCAGGAGACGTTGTAGCCGCGCTCGTTCCAACCGCCGAGGTAGTCGATGGACAGTCCGTGCTGTTTGGCGCAGCCCAGCCATGAGACCAGGTAGTTGACCATGTCCGTGGACCAGAAGTTCCCGCCGCCGATCCATCCCGGGGCGCCCCAGGCGAGCCCGTACAGCTTGATGCTCGGGTTGCGGGCTTTGGCCTGCTCCATCAGCCACCATTCGTAGCCGCGGTCGCAGTTCAGGTCGGAACGGGTGTGCTGGTGGCTCGGCTCGGCGCCCGAGGTGGAGTTGGTGTCTCCGCCGATCTCGGCCTTGAGGAGCTGCAGGGAGGCGCCGTAGCCGGGCTTGAAGAGGTAGTCGAGGATCTGCCCGCGCTGAGGTTCGGGATAGTCGATCAGGAGTCTGCTGTTGCCGCCTCCGCCGCTGATCGCGCCGACGCCGTCGAAGGTCCGGCCGCCCGAGGTGCCGTCGACGGTGATGGAGGTGGCGGCCCGGGCCGGGGCGGCGGCCGTTCCCACGAGGCCGCCGGCGGCCAGGACGAGGCCCGTGAGCACGGCCGTCGAGGCACGCAGGCGCCGCAGCAGCCGTCTGAATGCTGACACGGTCGGGTTCCTTTCGCAGGTGGGGTCCGGGGGCGTCTCACGCGTCAGTTGCGCGTCCACTGCTGGTTGGACCGGCCGTTGCAGGCCCACAACTGCACGGGGGTGCCGTCGGCGGTGGCGGCGCCGGTGACGTCCAGGCACAGACCGGACGGGGTGCTGGTGATCGTGCCGTTGGCGTTGGGCGTCCACTGCTGGTTGGACTGGCCGTTGCAGGTCCAGGTGATGACCTTGATGCCGGGGCTGGTGCCCTGTCCCGAGGCATCCAGGCACAGGCGGCTGCCGCCCACGGTGACGGTCAGCTCATGGGAGGCCGTCTGGGACCAGGTCTGGTTCGCCGCGCCGGTGCAGGCACGGATCTGCGTCTGCGTTCCCGGCGTCGTGGAACCGCCCGGCACCTCCAGGCATTTGCCCGCCCCCACCGCACGCAGCGGACCCGGCGTGCCTCCCCCACCGCTGCCCGTCCCGTAGCCGGCGGCGGTGATGCTGGCCTGTACGGCGTTCTCGGTGGCGTCGGAGGGGTAGCCCGCCGTCATCGCGCCTTCGAAGAACTCGCCCTGCCCCGATGGGCTGTTGTCACCGCCGGTGCCGAGCAGGACCGAACTGTCCACCTTCATCGGCGAGTAGCCGTTGGGCAAGGGTCCGGAGAAGGTGGTGGTCAGGCCCCCGCTCGCCCCGTTGCCGTATTTGAGGGTGAAGTTGGTGGTGCCGTTGTTCTTCAGCCAGGCGCTGACGAACGGATAGTGCACGCCCTGGTTGTTCGGGTCCTTGTTGGAGCCGGTGTTGGTGTGGAACATGCCGTTCTCCAGGTCGGCCTCGACCCACGGACCGCTGCCGGTGCAGCCGCCGAACCAGCAGGCGTTGCCCCAGTAGATGGCGTTCATGGTGGCGTTGCCGGTGTCGGTGTGGGTGTTCTCGCCGCTGCCGTAGTCGAAGCAGCACCACTGGTTGGTGTAGTTCGACGAGGTCACCATGTAGATGCCTTCGGGCTGGGAGCCGGTGGCCACGCCGCTCGCGTGGTCGAGCCGGTAGCCGACACCTGGGGTGACCTTCACGCCGAAGACCTGATGTCCGGCCGCGGTCACCGGCAGGGCCATGGCGTCCGCGCCCACGTCGGATCCGTTGGGGCCGGGGCCCTTCCAGTAACCGCCCCAGGAGATCGGCAGGTCGTTGTGCCGGGAGGTCTGGTCGTAGATCTTCGTGATCGTGCACGACGTGCCCGCGCAGAACGACACCTGGGACGCGGCATCGGCGTATCCACCGGCGGCGAGCACCCCGATGTCGCGGTAGGCGTGGTCGGAGGACCGCTGGATCTGGTACAGCGGCCCGTTGTACGCCGTGAAGAGCGCCCTGGTCGTGGAGTGCGCCGTCACGCACGGCGTGCCGCCCGCGGCGTAGATGTCGCAGGGAAGGGAAGAGCCCGCGGCGGCAGGGGCCGAGGCGTGGACGGCCGTACTCGTGCCGGCCCGTGGGGACGTGGCGAACGCCGGCGTGCCCAGTGCGGCCAGGGCCATAGCCAGGGCGATCAGGAACGCGGCCGGGAGTCGACCTCGGCGGCGATCGGTTGCTGATCCGGGCAAGGAGACCTCCTCTGTGGCGGTGCGGAGGGGCGGCACGGAGTCAGCCCAGCGTCCATCGCTGGCTGCTGCTCCCGTTGCACGTCTGGAGCTCCGTGAGGGCTCCGTCGGCCGTGGCGCCCGCGGCGACGCCCAGGCACAGGCCGGACTGGCGGCCGGTGACCGTGCCGTCGGAATTCAGCGACCACTGCTGGTTGCTCTGGCCGTTGCACTGCCAGATCTCCACCTTCGTGCCCGGCGTGGTCTGGTTGTCGTAGGCGTCCAGGCACAGCTGACCGCTGCCCGAGTAGACGGTGAGCTGGTCGGAGGCGGTGTGCGTCCAGGTCTGGTTGGCGCCGCCGTTGCAGGTCCAGATCTCCACCCGGGTGCCCGCGGTGGTGGTCGAGTTCGGTACGTCCAGGCACTTGCCCGAACCGACGGCGTGCAGTGGGCCGGTCACAGCGGTCGTACCGCCGCCGGTGCCGCCCGCGACCCGGTACATCACGGTGCCGTGGGCCGGCACCGAGGCGCTGATGGTGCCGGAGGTGGTCGAGGTGGCGCCCGACCACAGGTCGGTGAGGGTGTAGGAGGTCGCCCCGGTCTTGCCGATGGCGGCCGCGGTGGTGGTGATGGTCGCCGTGGAGCCCGTCTCGTTGAACAGGGCCACCGACACGTCCCCGTTGGCCAGCGGCTTGGCCAGCACGTCCAGGCCGCCCGAGGAGGACACGAGGGTGCCCTGCTTGCCGAGGGGGTCCTGGTCGACCGCGATCACGCGGGAGTTGGTGAGGACGGACAGGGTGGAGGCGCTGGCCTGCGGGATGTTGGTGCCGGCGATCAGCGGTGCGGCCATCTCCGCCCACAGACTGAACTCACTGCGGTTCTCGGTGGCCGTCATCGAGCCGTTGCCGATCTCCAGCATGTCCGGGTCGTTCCAGTGGCCCGGTCCGGCGTAGGAGGCCAGTCCGACGTTGCTGTGGAAGATCGACAGCATGCTGGAGTACGTGGGGCTGATGTCTCCGGTGGTGCGCCAGCTGTTTCCCACGCTCGCACCCCAGGTCCACACGTTCTCCTGGCCCCAGTTGCACAGGCTGTACAGGATCGGCCGCCCGGTGGCCGCCAGGGCGTCCCGCATCGTGGTGTAGCGGGTGCGCGCGGGGACGCCGTTGTTGTTGCAGTTGTCGTACTTGAGGTAGTCCACGCCCCACGACGCGAAGGACTGCGCGTCCGTGGTCTCGTGTCCGAGGCTGCCCGGGTATCCCGCGCAGGTCGCGGTGCCCGCGTCCTCGTAGATGCCCAGCTTCAGCCCCAGCGAGTGGACGTAGTCGGCGGTGCCCTTGATGCCGTCGGGGAACTTGGCCGGGTCCGGCACCAGGTGTCCGCCGGAGTCCCGGTTGTGGGTCATCCAGCAGTCGTCGATGTTGACGTACGTGTAACCCGCCGCCTGCATGCCGTTGGTGTGCATCGCCTGGGCGGTGGACTTGATCAGCGACTCGGAGACATTGCAGCCGTACGCGTTCCAGTCGTTGAAGCCCATCTGCGGGGTGGGCGCGAGCCCGTTGCCGAGCGCGGCGGCGGGCTGCGCCGTGCCGAGGAAGAGGAGCGGGGCGGCCGCCGTGAGCAGCACGGTCGAGAAGACGAGCGCCAGGATTCTGCGCAGGGACGGGAGCGGGGGCAGGGGCCGTAAGCGTCTGGTTCCCGGTGTGGTCGTGGGCATAAGTCATCGACTCCTGGGCCGAGTTGAGGGCGAGGTGGGTCAGCGGTAGCCGGCGGCGGTGATGTTGGCCTGCACGGCGTTGTCGGTCGCGTCGGAGGGGTAGCCGGCGACCATGGCGCCCTCGTAGAAGGTGCCGGCGCTCAGGTTGGCGCCGCCGCCGGGCTTGCAGCAGTCGCCGCCGCTGCCGAGGACGATGGCACCCTGTTTCTTCATCGGGCTGTATCCGCCGGGAAGTCCGCCGTCCCACAGCGTGGTCAGGGCCCCTGACTGGGCGTTGCCGCCCTTGAGGGCGAACCTCGAGGTGCCGTTGTTCTTCAGCATCGCGGTGACGAACTTGCTCGGAAACGCCCGCTGGTTGGGGTTCCAGGACTGGCTGCCGCCCGGGTACAGGCCCCACTCGAGATCGGCCTGCACCCAGGGACCGCTGCCGGAGCAGCCGCCGAACCAGCACTCGGTACCGAAGTTGATCGCGTCCATCGCCCCGGCGGCGTCGGCCTTCCTGGTCGTCTCGCTGTTGCCGTAGTCGAAGCAGCAGCCACCGTTGACGTGGGTGCCGCTGGTCACCATGTACGCCCCTTCGGGCGCCGAACCGGTCGGCACGCCCGTCAGATGGCCGTCCCGCCAGTAGCTGTTGCCGGGGTTGATGTACAACGAGTACGCCTTGGTGCCGCCGGCGGTCAGTGACTCCGAGGTCGCCTTCGCGGGACTGCTCTGGCTCGATCCGGGGACCTGTGCCGACCCCTGGTACCAGAGGTCGTTGCCGTGTCCGGACTGGTCGCGGACGACCGTGATCACGCACGAGGTGCCCCCGCAGAACGCGTCCTGGCCGGCCGCATTCGCGAACCCGCCCGTCGCCAGCACTCCGATGTCCTTCGTCGCGTTGTCCGAGGCGCGCCTGACCTGGTACAGGGGGCCGTTGTACGAGGCGTACAGCGCCCGCACCGTGCTGTGCGCGGCCACGCACGGCGTGCCGCCGGCGGCGTAGATGTCGCACGGCCCCGGGCTGCCGGGCGGGGGCGGAGCCGTCGCCGTGGTCCACTTCTGGTTGCTCTGGCCGTTGCAGGTCCACAGGATGACCGCCGTGCCGTTGGCCGTTGCCGCCCCGTTGACGTCCAGGCAGAACCCGGACGCGGTGCCGGTGACGGACCCGTCGGAGTTCTCGCGCCACGTCTGGGTCGCCGATCCGTCGCACGGGCGGATGACCACTGGGGCCCCGGGCGCCGTCCGGTTGTCGTAGGCGTCCACGCACCTGGTGCCGTTCATTGTCCTCAGCTCGCCCGCAGCCGTGAGCTCGAACGCCTGGTTGGCCTGGCCGTTGCAGTCCCAGATCTGCAGTGCGGTGCCCGACGTGTCGACGTTGCCCCTGACATCGAGGCAGCGTCCCGACGCGGAACTCACCAGGGACGCCGCGGATGCCGGTGCCGACCACGTCGGCGCGCCGGCCAGCAACATGGCCAGCATGGCCAGCACGCATACGGCTGCGGCCGCCGGTAAGCGTGGCGTGCGAGCCGCGGGGCGGCAGGGCGGAGCGGATGAAGGCTGCATTCCGTGTCCTCGGTGTGCGGGGGGGAAGGGGACGGAAAGTGCTGTGCCTGCCCGAAAGGGCTCGAAAAGGGGTGTCGACCGCTCCCGTCAGTTCGCCCGAGAGCGCCCACAAGGAACACTCAGACATCCCATGACGCATAGTGATCTCACAGGCTCGCAGCCGTGTCAATAGCGCTGTCCAGGTAATCGAAGACGCTATTCATCCCATGTCTGACGCTCGATGGAGGCCGTTCGAGGGCATGCCGAAAGCCGCGTCCGGCGACGACCGCCGTGCCGGACGCGGTGTTCACGGACCCCGGTCACCTCACATGAGGTTCCACTGCTGGTTGGCGCCGCCGTTGCAGTCCCACAGGACCAGTTGGGTGCCGTCGGCGGTGGACGACTCGGGATCGTCGAGGCAGCGGCCGGAGGCAGGATTGCGGTAGCCGCCGCCGTAGGACTGCCACTGCTGGTTACTGCCGCCGTTGCAGTCCCAGATCCCGATCCTGGTGCCGTTGGCGGTGCCGCGGCCGGTGGCATCGAGGCACTTGCCGAGCGCCCGCAGCGTGCCGTCGGAGCGGGCGGACCATTGCTGCGCGGCGGAGCCGTTGCATGTCGCGATGTCCACGGCGGTCCCGTTGGCGCTGTTGCCGCCGCTCACGTCAAGACACTTGCCTGCGATTCCGGAGCGGACCTGGCCGTCCGCCGATGGCGGTGACTTGATCCAGCCCGCCGCGTCCGCGGCCTGTACCCCCGTGTTGAAGGCGTCCGCCATCTTGCGGAAGCCGTTGTCATTGGGATGCAGGGAATCGGACAGGTCAGCGCTGGTCAGGGCGCTCATGTCCACCAGGCGTACGTGCTTGCCGGCGGCCTGCTCCGCCTGGACGATCCCGGGCAGCTTGGCGTTGAATGCGGGTCGGTTGGCTTCCTCGGTGCCGCTCGTGGAGACGATCACCGTGCCGACCAGGACGGTGGCGTCGGGGGCGTCGCGGACGATCTGGTCGATGAGCGCACGCAGCCGGTCGGGCGCGGTCGGGATCTGGTAGTTGCCGTTGAGGTCGTTGGTGCCGATCTCCAGGGTGACCACGTTAGGGCGGTAGCGGGCCAGCACGGAGTCCGCGATGCCGGCGATCTGGTCGATCCGCCAGCCGGAGTGGCCTTCGTTGTCCGGGTCGGACATGCCGCCGTTGCGGCCCGAGCCGACGAAGTCCAGCGTGTGCCCCTCGGACGCCAGCTGGTTCCACAGGAAGCTGCGGTAGCTGTTTCCGGACGGGCTGCCGACGCCCCAGGTGATCGAGTCACCCAACGGCATCAGCCGCAGGGCGGCGGGCGCTGCGGCGGCACGGTCCGCGGAAGGCGGCGACCCGCTGCCGGTGGCGGCCGTCGCGGGTGACGCGGCGCCGATGCCCAGCGCGGCCGTCAACGCCACGGCCAGAGGTAAGAGGTACTTCTTCATGAGCGTTCCTCACTGGTGCGGGACAGTGGGTGGGGGCGAACGAACACACGAATCGGTCAGCTGAGGTTCCACTGCTGGTTGGAGCCGCCGTTGCACGGCCAGAGTTCGGCCAGGGCGCCGTTGGCCGTGGAGGCACCGGTGACATCGAGGCAGAGCCCGGACTGGGTGCCGATGACGGTGCCGTCGGAGTTGAGCTGCCACTGCTGGTTGGCGCCGCCGTTGCACGGCCAGGTCACCACCTTGGTGCCGGCCGAGGTCTGGTTGTTGTACGCGTCCAGGCACAGCTGACTGCTGCCGCTGTAGACGGTCAGCTGACCGGAGGACGTGCGGGTCCAGGTCTGGTTGGCGCCACCGCTGCAGTCCCAGATCTGCAGCTGCGTACCAGCCGTGGTGGAGGAGTTCGGCACGTCCAGGCACTTGCCCGCGCCCGCCGCGTGCAGCGCGCCGGTACTCGTACCGCCTCCGGAGGAATTGCCGTAGCCGACCGCGGTGATGTTGGCCTGGACCGCGTTCTCGGTGGCGTCCGACGGATAGCCGGAGGTCATCACGCCCTCGTAGAAGGTGCCTTGGGCGCCCTTGCTGTTGTCGCCGCCGATGCCGAGGATGATGGCGCCCTGCTTGCGCATCGGGTTGTAGCCCGCGACGTTGGGGCGGACCCCGTCGTAGAAGGTGGACAGGGCACCGGACTGGGCGTTGCCGCCGCGGATGGCCCAGTGGTTGGGGCCGCCCTTGATGATGGCGGTCGTGTAGCGGTGGCTGATGGAGGGGTCGCCCGCGTTGTAGTGCTGGTTGACCCCGGAGAAGAGGCCGTTCTCCAGATCGGCCATGATCCAGGGGCCGTTGCCGCTGCCGTAACCCCAGACCTTGATGTTGCCGAAGTAGATGGCCTCCATCGTGCCGTTGCCGTCGTCGTTGCTGTCCGTCTCGGCGTTGCCGTAGTCGAAGCAGCAACCGCCGTTGTAGTGCGTCCCGTCCAGGATCGCGTACATGCCCTCCGGGTTGTCCCCGGTGGCGATGCCGTTGGTGTGGTTGTTGCGGTAGCCGGTGCCGGGTGCCACGAAGACGCCGTAGGCCTTGTGGCCGCCCACCGTGGTGGGGGCGGCGGTGGCGTTGGCGAGGTTGTCGGGGCCGCCCGCGGCACCGCCGCCGGGCGCCTGGGTGAGGTTGTTGCCGCGGCCCGACTGGTCGTAGACGACCGTGATCAGGCAGGTCGTCCCCGAGCAGAACGAGTCCTGGGCGGAGGCGTCGGCATACCCGCCCGCGGTCAGGACGCCGATGTTCCGAGTGGTGTTGTCCGAGGAACGACGGACCTGGTACAGCGGCCCGTTGTACGAGGCGTACAGGGCGCGCGTCGTGCTGTGCGCCGCAACGCAGGGGGTGCCGCCCGAGGCGTAGATGTCGCAGGGACCGGTCGTGGCCGCGCGGGCCGTTCCGGCCGTGGCCGTCGCCCCGGCCAGAGCTCCGGCGACGAGGGCGGCCGCGGCGCCGACCCGGGCCGACGTCCACCACCGGGAACGGGCCGGGCGCACGGCTGTCGCGGGTGACGGTCTCACTCTGTGCCGTACGGCGGTCAGCAGGGCGCCGCGGCCGGGCAGCCGGCGGCGTCTTGTCCGTGTGGTTCCCATCTGAACTCCCTACGTGCCGGCGCAACCCGCGCGGGGTGTGGTGGTGGCGCTGACGAGTGTCGAAGCGCTCGAACGTGCCGTGGTGCAGTGGGATTGCAGAGAGGTTCCGGGGGAGACGATGCTCCGGGTCTTGCGGGGTGGTAAAGCGTGCGGAGTCCCCTGCTGTGAACCTCGTCGCGAATCGATTCGACTGCTGATTCACGCGGTTCGCAAGGCGTTTGCAGCGTCGAAAAGTTGCGGTGCGGCGGCGGACGGACGACAACGCGGTCGCCTGCGCCGTGGATGCCGCGGGCCACGCGGGTGAGGCCGACGGCGGGGCCCGGCCCTCTGAGGACTCCTCATTACGCCCATGAGCTGGGGCGTGGTGGTGCGTCGCACCAAAAAGGCCAGCACGCAGAAAGCGACCCATGCGATGCTCTTCTGACGGTACGTCGGCTTCGGAGCCCCCTCCGGCGGTACGCCAGTGACTCCGCGGACAGCCGGTCCCGACCTCCCGTCGAAGCGCTTACGTCGAACCGATTCGCCTACGGTTCACGGTCTTTGCCGGAAGGCGGAACACACGTGCGGCTCAGGCCGATTCGCGGACGATCAGTTCCGTACGCAGGATGACGTGCCGCCAGGCGACGAAGGGCTCCTCCATCTCCTCCAGCAACAGTCTGATCATGGCTCGTCCCATGTCCTCCACCGGCTGACGCACGGTCGTCAGGCGTGGCTCGGTGCGCTGGGCCAGTGAGAAGTCGTCGAATCCGATCACGGCGACGTCCTCCGGCACCCGCCGTCCGGCCGCCCGCAGCGCCTGCAGCGCCCCCGCCGCCGAGGTGTCGGACGCGGCGAGGACGCCGTCGATCTCCGGGTGTCGTCGCAGGAGTTCCGCCATGGAGCGGCGCCCGCTGTCCTCGGTGAAGTCGCCCTCGGCGACCAGGGACCGCGAGCCTTTCAGACCGGCCGATTCCAGGGCGTCCTGATAGCCGCGCAGCCGGCATTGGGCGACGTACATGTCCAGCGGGCCCGTGATCGTGGCGATCGTCCTGCGGCCCTGTTTCAGCAGACGGGACACGGCGTTGCGGGCACCGCCGACGTTGTCCGCGTCCACGTAGCTGATGTACTCGTCGCCCGAGCGGCGTCCCAACAGCACGGTCGGCAACCGCGCCTCGGCCAGCATGTCGGGCAGTCGATCGTCGGCGTGCACGGACATCATCAGGACCCCGTCGACCCGGCCGCCCCGCGCGTACTCCAGGAAGCGTTGGCGCTCGTCCTCCGAACGGACCAGGGTCAGCAGCAGTTGCATCCCGGTGTCCGCCAACGCGTCGCCGAGCGAGCGGACGATCTCCGAGAAGAAGGGCTCGGCGAACATCCTCCAGTCCGGCTCCGTGAGCACCAGCGCCACCGCGTCGGCCCGTCTCCCGGCCAGGGACCGGGCGGCGAGGTTGGGCACGTACCCCAGTTCCTCGATGGCGCGTTGCACGGCACGGCGTGTCGACTCCTTGACTCCGGCCGCGTTGTTGACGACTCGGGAGACCGTGCCCCGCCCCACCCCGGCGTGGGCGGCCACCTCTTCCAGCGTCGGCGCCCCAGGGCGTCGCTTGCCCATCACCACCTCCCCCACGAGATCACCGATCCTACGGCCCGAGGTACGGGGCACACGACTCTTCGGCGCGTCATCAACTGAGGCCTGGCCGAAGGAAGTCGGGATCGAAGACCGTCGTGGGGGTGGTGGTCGTCGCCGGGCGGGGCGGGCGGTTCCTCCCGCCCGCCCCGGTGGGGGGCCGTCAGGCGACGCGTGCCGGCGCTTCTAGGCCGTGGTGCAGGCCGTTCCGTTCAGGGTGAAGCCGGCCGGCTTGGCGAAGGTCCCGTCGTAGGTGCCCTGGAACCCGAAGGACACCTGTCCGCCGGCCGCGATGTTCCCGTTGTACTGCGTACCGCCGGCCGTCACCGCCCCCGAGGAGCCGGAGAGGTTCGCGTTCCACGAACTCGTGACCTTCTGTCCCGCGGGCAGGGTGAAGGCCAGATTCCAGCCGTTCACCGGGGAGGAACCTCCGTTGGCCACCGTGACGTCGGCGGTGAAGCCGCCCTGCCACACGTTCGTGCCGTAGGTCACCTTGCAGGCCGACGAGCCACCGGGGCCGCCGGGGGTGCCGCCGCCGAGGTTCACGGTCGAGGAGAACGACGTCACGGCCAGTCCGGCGCCGTTCTGCCAGGGCTCGAAGCCCGCCTGAACGCTCGTCAGATACCAGTTGTCCTGAGCGAGTCCACGGGAGACGGCCTGCCGGAGGAAGTCCATCACGTCGAAGCTCCAGCTGTCGATCGCCGACGGCGCGACGAAGGACAGTACGTCGTTGGAGCCGTTGTTGCCGGACCACACCTGCCACGAACGCCCGGCCACGGTGGCGGTGCCGGTCTGCGAGCCGACCGGCTGGACGGATCCCACGCGGTTGAGCCAGATCATGATCTCGGTGCGGTTCACGCCGTCGGTGCGGGGTGTGGGGTCCAGCCAGATGTCGTACGCGGCGTCGTAGACCGCGTTGTTGACGTAGCTGTAGGAAATGCTCGAGGGCGCGCTCGAGATCGAGCTCAGCCGGGCCGGGAGGTTGGTTCCGGGCGAGCAGTTGGTGTAGTGGCAGCCGTTGAACACCGAAGGGTAGGACTTCGGGGCGCCGTTGGTCGGGACCGAGCCGTCCGCCTGGGCGATCCTGAAACCGGAGTTCGTGGCGGTGATGCACTGGGTGGCGCTGGTCCCCCAGCGGTTGTTCTGAACGACGTACCGGCCCTGGATCGTGGTCGAGCCGAACTGCTCACAGATGGTCGTGTCGGCATGCGACGGCGAAGTCGCGGTCAGGAGCGCCGTCAGCGCGAGAAGTGACGTGAGCAGCGTGCCGAGCAGGGCTCGCACCCTGGCTCGCGGTTTCGAATGTTGCATGCGGTTCCTCCGCAGGGGTGTGAGGGGACGGCGAGAGCGCCCATTTGCTTGGGAGCGCTCCCAATGCAATCTCACAGGGGCAGGAGTCGAAGATCATGCCCCTGACAAGATCGGGTGCCGGGCGACCCTCGGGGGGTGAGGACCGCCCGGCGGGGTGACCCCGTCGGCTTGCGACGGAGTCGCGCACGCAAAGCTTCAGAGGGGGGCGGTTGGAGAGGCTCCGCGTACGAGCCGGCGGCCACCGACGAGGCGTCTGCGTGGCGGATCGTAACCTTCGGGCCATGGTCCGCCCCGGCCGGCGTTCGGCGCGGACCGGGGCCCGACTCCGTGCACGCGTCCGGAATTCATGTTTCTGGTTCCCTCCTTGCGAGAGCGGCTCGAGGGGGGTCAAGGCTTGAACCAGTGGGAGCGCTCCCAATAGTGGGGAAGGGGGCGGCTCCGGTCAAGACGTTAAGAAGTTGAATCGTTCGAAGCGAACGAGCTCGAAAAATCGAGCAACACCCCTGTGCAATCAGTTGTGTTGGCGCTACCGTCCGTTGCACCAGTGGGAGCGGTTCCATCAGTCGACGCATCCGTCACGATGCGCCAAGCTGCAAGGAGTCGCTCATGCGACACCCCCCGCGTTCAGCACTTTTACCATCGCCGACGAAGCCGGGTCCCACGTGAGCCGGGGCCGGCCGGTCCTGCCGGTCTCCTCGACCGCCACCGTCGCCCGGGCCGCCGCCGTCTCCTCGGCCGGCACGCGGACGGCACGGCGATCAACTCCTCCCCCGGCCTGAGAGTCGGCCCACCAGCACCAGGCGAGTCTGCTCCGTGCTGCCAACGGCACGGCCACGCGCGCCCTGCGCGTCCCTTCGGGCTGCGCGAACTCCGCACGTCCTCAACCCGCATGACCACTTCAGGGAGAAGGAACCCGCACTCATGAGTCGTACGAGAATGTCGCTCGTCGCCGCGCTTGCGCTGGTCGCCGGCACCTCCGGGACGGCGCTCCTGACGCTGCCGGCCGGCGCCGCCACCGCCTCGACCCCCTGCACCGTGGACTACAAGGTGCAGAACCAGTGGGACACCGGCTTCACCGCGGCCGTCACGGTCACCAACAACGGCACGGCCAAGTCGAGTTGGGCCGTCAAGTGGTCGTACTCCGGCAACCAGAAGGTCACGAACTTCTGGAATGCGAAGCTCACCCAGAGCGGTGCCGCCGTCACCGCGGCCAATGAGAGCTACAACGGCGCGCTGGCGAGCGGTGGTTCGGTGAGCTTCGGCTTCAACGGGTCCTACAGCGGCACCAACGCCGTGCCCGCGACCTTCACCCTCGACGGCGTCACCTGCAATGTCGACGACGGCGGCTCGGGTGGCAGCACTGGTGGCACCACCGGAGGAAGCACAGGCGGCAGCACCGGTGGCACCACCGGTGGAAGCACAGGCGGCACCACCGGTGGAAGCACAGGCGGCACCACGGGCGGCAGCACGGGCGGAGACAACGGTGGCGGCAGCGGCGGCCGGGTCGACAATCCCTATGCCGGGGCCAAGGGTTATGTGAACCCCGAGTGGTCTGCGCACGCCGCCGCCGAGCCGGGTGGCAGCCGGATCGCCGACCAGTCCACCGCCGTATGGCTCGACCGGATCGCCGCCATCAACGGCGTGAACGGTGGCATGGGCCTGCGCGCCCACCTCGACGAAGCGCTGAAGCAGAAGGGCTCCGGCGAACTCGTCGTCCAGCTGGTCATCTACGACCTGCCCGGCCGCGACTGCGCCGCCCTCGCCTCCAATGGCGAACTCGGGCCGGACGACATCGACAAGTACAAGTCCCAGTACATCGACCCCATCGCCACCATCCTGTCCGACTCCAAGTACGCGGGCCTGCGGATCGCCACGGTCATCGAACCCGACTCGCTGCCCAACCTGGTCACCAACGCCGGCGGCACCAACAGCACCACCGCCGCCTGCGTGACCATGAAGAGCAACGGCAACTACGAGAAGGGCGTCTCCTACGCCCTGGACAAGCTCGGGGCCATCCCCAACGTCTACAACTACATCGACGCCGGTCACCACGGGTGGCTCGGCTGGGACAGCAACCTCGGGCCGGCCGTGCAGGAGTTCGCCAAGGTCGCCACGACCAACGGCGCGAGCGTGAACGACGTGACGGGGTTCATCGTCAACACCGCCAACTACAGCCCCACCAAGGAACCGAACTTCAAGGTCACCGACACGGTCAACGGGCAGACCGTGCGCCAGTCGAAGTGGGTCGACTGGAACCAGTACGTGGACGAGCAGTCGTACGCCGTCGCGCTGCGGGACAAGCTGGTCGCGGCCGGGTTCAACTCCGGTCTGGGCATGCTGATCGACACCTCCCGCAACGGCTGGGGCGGCTCCGCCCGGCCCACCGGCCCCGGACCGCTGACCTCGGTCGACGACTACGTCAACGGCGGCCGCATCGACCGGCGCATCCACGCCGGCAACTGGTGCAACCAGAGCGGTGCCGGCCTCGGCCAGCGGCCGACCGCCTCTCCGGCCGCCGGAATCGACGCCTACGTGTGGGTCAAGCCCCCGGGCGAGTCCGACGGTGCCAGCTCCGCCGTCTCCAACGACGAGGGCAAGGGCTTCGACCGCATGTGTGACCCCACCTACGGTGGCAACGTCCTCAACGGCAACAACCCCACCGGCGCCCTGCCGAACGCGCCGCTGGCCGGGCACTGGTTCTCCGCCCAGTTCCGGCAACTCATGCAGAACGCCTACCCGCCTCTGTCGTGACGCGGTGACGCCGTGAAGTGGTGAGTACCCGTCGGGGCCGGTCCTCGTTGAGGCCGGCCCCGATGGATCGAGCAGGTGCCGGACTCGCGGGTCAGGGGCGTACGTCGACGTAGTCGCCGGCGGCCTTGGCGGGACCGGTGGTCGTGGAGCCCGCGAAGTTCCAGCGCCAGTAGCCGTCCCGGACCGCCTTGACCTTGGTGGACAGCGTGCCGGTGTTACTGGTGGTCACCGTGGCGACGGTGGTGTAGGTGCTGCTGTCCTTCGGACGGAACTGGAGTTTCACGGCCCGGCCCGCGTATCCCGCGTACCGGTAGGTGTCCCAGTTGGCCCGGACGAGCTTGCCGGTGACGGTGATGTAGGCGCCCTTGGAGACGGGTTCCGGCGCGGCGTTCACGGTCAGCTGCGCCGCTCGCTTGAGGCCGAAGGACCCCACGCTCGGGGCGAACACGGAGTCGCCGTCGTTGGCGTCGACCAAGGTGTCGACCGACCAGGTGCCCGCGTTGGCGTTCGCCAGGTCCACCGGGTCGTCGCTTCCCGGGGCCGGGTGCGCGTTGACGGTGAACACCATGGTGCACGCCGTACCGCTCTCGCACATGGCATCGGTGGTGTAGAAGCCGCCGTGCGGCCCCTTCAGATCCACGTCCGCGGAGAGCAGGCCCGAGTCGTCCGACCCGGTGACGGTCACCGGGAACGACACGTTGTGCGTGATGCCCACGATCACGTCGTGCCCCGAGTTGACGGTGACACCGCTGACCACGGGATCGCTCGGTGTGCTGTCGGACGCGGCGTCGGCCGAGGCGCCGGCCCCCACCAGAAGGCCGGCGGCGGCCCCCACCACCGCGCCTGTACGTATCACCCCGGCAACAGGTCTACGGATCATGATTCCTCCCCGGAACAAAGGCCCTGTTGCCAACCACCCCACGAGCGGCGGCGCTTGACGGTGAGAGCTGTGAACGGACGTGTGTCACCCCGTACGACTGCCGAACCCGGTCGACCGTTGCCCTGCGCGGGGCGGCACTTGCGTCAACTGCTGCCGTTTGTCCGTCACTTCGCCTGGGCCAGGCGGACCGCGTCTGGGCCGGCGGGGAAGCGCAGCTGCCCGGTCGTGTCGTGCACGGCGCGCCAGACCGTCTCGGCCACGTCGCCTTCCCGGGTGAAGAGGTCCTGGCCGGCGAATTCGTCCATGGCCTTCTTCGCGAAGGCGCGGTAGGGCTCCGGCACCAGCTCGTCCGGTGAGGCGCCGTCCGTCGCCCTGGCGGCGAAGTTCGTCGTCAGACAGGCGCCCGGCTCGACCGTCCTGGCCCGCACGCCGAACGGCTCCAGTTCGAGGGCGAGGGACGCCGTGAACCCCTCGACGGCCATCTTGCTCGCCTTGTAGACGGCAGACAGCGGCATGTGCCCCAGCACCACGCTGGAGGTCACGTTGACCACCACTCCGGAACCGCGCTCCCGGAACTGCGGCAGCACCGCCTGCGTCGTCGCCATCGCCGAAGGTGTTGGTCTCGAAGACCTCGCGTACGCGGGCCATGGGTGTGCCCTCGAACACGCCCATGGAGGGCACGCCCGCGTTGTTGACCAGGACGTCGACGGGCCCCGCCGCCTCGATCGCCGCGGCGATGCTGTCGGGGTCGGTCACGTCGAGTGCGACGAGGCGGAGCCGGTCCGACTCGGGGAGGAGCCCCGGGCGCGGGGTGCGCATGGTGGCGACGACGTTCCACCCCTGCGCGTGGAAGTGGCGGGCGGTCTGCTGTCCGTAGCCGGACGAAGTGCCGGTGATCAGAAGCGTGTTCATGGCGGAGTCCTCATGACGGGATGGGATCCACGGGGCGGGATTCTCGCCTCGCGGAGGGACCGTGGGGGGTTACGGATCCCATTTCACCGGTCTGACCTGGGCAGACGGTAGAACCATCCTCGCTGCTCCGTGCACGATTCTGCCCGTTCGTCTCCCTCAGGGCAGGGCGGTCGCGGGGGTGCGTTCGGAGTTGCGGATGCGGGCCGCGTCCCGGCTGGGGGGTGCGCCGAACTGGCGGCGGTACTCCCGGCTGAACTGTGAGGGATTGTCGTACCCGACGCGCCGGCCGACCCCGGTGACGTCGCCGGGGTGGGTGGCGAGCAGCAGGCGGGCCTCCTGCAGCCGGATCTGCTTCTGGAACTGGATCGGGCTCATCGCGGTCACCGCCTGGAAGTTGCGGTAGAAGGCGGAGGCGCTCATGCCGGACATGCGCGCGACGTCCTCGACCCGGAAAGGCTCCGCGAAGTGCTCGCGGATCCAGCGCACGGCCCGGGAGATGTGGCTCAGGCCGCTGTCGGCCAGGCCGAGTTGACGCACCGTCGCCCCCTGCTCGCCGGTGATCAGCCGCCACAGGATCTCGCGCTTGATCAGGGGTGCCAGCACTGCCCGGTCCCGGGGTTCGTCCAGCAGGCGCAGCAGCCGGACCAACGCGTCCAGCAGCGGTGCCGGCGCATCGCTGACCGCGATGCCCGAGGGCGCGGCCGCACCGGCGCGGGGAATGTCTCCGGGCCCCGCCTGCAACAGCAGTTCGGCGATGGCGGACGCCTCCAGTGTGAGGCCGAAGCCGAGGGCCGGCCGCCCGGGGGCGACCTGGAGGAACTCCCCCGTGACGGGCAGGTCGACGGAGGCGACCAGGTACTGGCCGGGACCGTACTCGTAGACGCGGTCGCCGAGGGCGAGGCGTTTGGCGCCCTGCGCGATGACGGCGAGGACCGTCCCGGACATCGACGGCGACGGCGGATCCGGCCGGTCCACCTTCGAGATCAGGACGCCGTCGACGGCCGTGGTCCAGTCGGGGCGGACATGCCGCGCCAGCAAGGTGCGGATCTCTTCGAGGCACATGCCCTCATTGCAGCACCGACCGACACCTTCACCCCCTGGGTCGCGAGGATCGTGCAAGTCACGGAGAGCTTCGTTCTATCGTTTACGCAGGTCAGAGCGGTTGACTGGCATCAGTGAGCAGACAACGCCACTCCATCGACCGAGAAGAGGCATCCATGATCGCCACCTATGGTTTCCACGCCACTCTGACCGCCCGGCCGGGCATGGGCGACCGGCTCGTCGAACTCCTGCTGACAGGCCTGGACGAGGGCAGCCCCGGGGCGAGCGAACACTGCCTCGTCTATCTCGTCTCCCGCTCCGCGTCCGACCCCGACGTGGTGCAGGTGGTCGAGGGCTGGACCAGCGAGGAGGACCACCACCGGCTCTTCGCCGGCGAGGCCGCCCAGGCCATCGTGGGGCGGATCGGCGGGCTGCTCGCCAAGGAGTCCGAGTACACCGACCATGTCCCGGTCCTCGGCAAGGCCGCCTTCTGAGATCCCGACCTGCCGCGCTTCCCCTTGCCCTGCCCTGCCCTTGCCCTTGCCCTTGCCCTTGCCCTTGCCCTTGCCCTTGCCCTTGCCCTTGCCCTTGCCCTTGCCCTTGCCCTTGCAGCACAGAACGAAAGGCAGCACCTCATGACCAGCGCACGCCCGGCCCTCGACCCCGAACTCCGTGAGCTGCTGGCCGACATGCCGCTCATGTCGCGGCTCGACCCGGAAGTCCTCAGGATGCTGCGTCAGCTGCCCTCGACGCCCGTCGACACTCTCCTCGCGCGCCGGCAGGTCGACCGTCGCGAGATCACCGTGCCGGCCGAGGACGGAGTTGCCATCCCCCTGTCGGTCTATCGGTCCGCACGCGCCGAACGGCCCGAGGCCGCGCCCTGCGTGTACTGGATGCACGGCGGCGGAATGGTCATGGGCGACCGGTTCTCCCAGATCGACATCCCCCTGGAATGGCTCGACGAACTCGGCGCGGTCGTGGTGAGCGTCGAGTACCGGCTCGCCCCCGAGGCCACCGGCACCACCCTCGTGGACGACTGCTACCAGGGACTGCTCTGGATCGCGGAGCATGCCACCGAACTCGGCATCGACCCCGACCGGATCGTCGTCGCGGGCGCCAGCGCGGGTGGAGGCCTCGCCGCCGGAGTCGCCCTGCTGGCCCGCGATCTCGGCGCCCCGGCCATCGTCGCCCAGGTGCTGATCTGTCCCATGCTCGACCACCGCGCCACCACGCCCTCCAGCCGTCAGTACACCGGCGTGCCGGGCGTGTGGACCGGCGAGATGAACGCCTTCGGGTGGCGTGCCGTCCTCGGTGACCTCACCGAGGACGAGATACCCGCGTATGTCTCACCCGCGCTCGCCGACGACCTCTCGGGCCTGCCGGCGGCCTACATCGACACCGGTTCGGCGGAGGTCTTCCGCGACGAGGACGCGGACTACGCCTCCCGCATCTGGGCGGCCGGCGGTCAGGCCGAACTCCACGTCTGGGCAGGCGGTTTCCACGGCTTCGACGCCCTGTTCCCCCAGGCACGCATCTCGACCACGGCCCGTCGCACCCGCACGGACTGGCTCGCCCGCCGGCTCTCCGCATGACCGTGTGCGGGGTGGAGCACAGGTGGATCAAGAGCTGATCAATATGGGTGCATCCAAGGCAGCAAGGGTCAGCGAGAAGAGGCGTTGGAACCCGTACGCGCGGGCGTCGTGCGACACTGCTTGCACCCTCGATGTCGGCCCGCGCAAGTCGGGTGGGACAAGTGTTCTCTGCTTCACGACAAGGCGGTCACATGCAGTCGCCAACGCCGCGGTCCCGTTTCACGGCACTGTCGACGGCCATCGTCCACCCGGAGTTGACCGAGGCTGAGCACACCCAGCTGAGCCGCGTGCTGGCCGCACGGTCCACCATTCACATGGCGGAGGGCGCGCTGATGGTGCTCGGTCCCATGCGGCTCGACGACGCGGGCCGGGGCCTTGTGGATCTCTCGCGCGCTCTCACCATGCACCTGCACGTGGTGGCGGAACACATCCTGAATCTGGTGCAGGGAAAGCCCGTTCCCGACCACGTGAGCGACGCCCTGCACGACGTCCTGGCGCAGTACCGGACCTGAGAGGGACACGGCTTCGACGCACGTCACGCGTCGGGCACCGCGCGCCTGGAACGCTCGGGCAGGCGGGCGACGAGGACGGCGACGTCGTCGGCGTGATCGGTGGCAAGCCCGGTGAGGAGCTCGTCGCAGAAGATCTCCAGGGGCTCACGGGCGAGGGCGGCCGCGTGTTGCCGCAGCCGGGTCATGCCGGCGTCCAGGCCCTCGCCGCGGCGCTCGATCAGGCCGTCGGTGTAGAGCAGCACGGTCGAGCCGGCGGGCAGCACCTCGACGGCGTGCGGGCGCGGCTCGTCGGGGTCGACGCCGAGGAGGAGGCCCTGGCCTCCGGTCAGATAGCGGGTGTCGCCGTCGTGGGTGATCAGCAGCGGCGGTGGGTGTCCGGCGCTGGAGAAGTCCAGCGTCCAGGCCCCGTCCTCGCGCTCGCCGAGCAGGCCGTACACACAGGTGGCGGTCGCCTGCGGATACAGCGTGTGGTGAGCCAGGTCCAGACGGCGCAGGATGCTCCCGGGAGGCTCCTCGCGGTCGCAGCCGATGCCGCGCAGCATGTTGCGCAGCTGGCTCATGGTGACCGCCGCCCGCAGATCGTGGCCCGTGACGTCGCCGATGATCATCGTGGTGTGGCCGGTGGGGAGCGTGAAGCTGTCGTACCAGTCGCCGCCGACCTCGGCGGTGGTCGCGGCGGGCATGTAGCGGGCGGCCAGCCGCAGCGGGCCGGTCTCGGGCAGCGTCGGCAGCAGTGAACGCTGGAGGCGTTCGGCGATGTGCTGTGTCTCCCGGTGCAACCGCGCGTTGTCCACCCCCAGCGCCATGCGATGCGCCAGGTCCTCCACCATCGCCAGGTCACTGCTGGTCAGCGGCGCCCGCCCGGCGCTGCGGCCGACGGTCACCGCGCCCAGCACCTGGCGGCGGGCCCGTAGCGGAGCGACGACCGCGGTGTCCGTGCCGAACTGCGCGAACAGTTCGAGCTGCCGCGCGTGCAGCGCATCCGCCGCCTGCGTGACGGGGGGCATGTCCGCGGACGTCAGCAGCAGCGGCCCGGCCCCGCCCAGCACCCTGGCCAGCGGCCCCACGGGCACTTCGGGAACGGGGGGCAGCTCACCGGTCAGGCCGCCGACCGGCAGCACCTCGGGATCGTGGTGCACGACGCTGACGCGCCGCGGCCTGCCGTCGTCCTCGATCAGGTCCACCGCGGCCCAGTCCGCCAACTGCGGAACCAGGATGCGGCACACCCGGCTCAGGCCCTTGTGCGAATCGAGCGTGCTGGACAGCGCGGTCGTCGCCTCGGCTAGCAGCGTCAGCCGGTCCAGGGCCCGCTGCACCACATCATCGACTTCGAAGTCGTCCACCGTCTCCGACTTCCCCGTCCGGCGCCTCTTCCCACTCACGAGGTCAGGCCAGGGCGCGGTATCCGTGTGCCTCCAGCCAGTCGATCAGTGCGTCTCTCTCCTTCAGGGCCGTGGCTCGCGCCGGGCCGGCGCTGGTGGGCCGTGCCAGCGCGTCCAGTACGCGGTTCGCTGCCCAGAGGCGCAGTTGGCTGACCGTGAGCCGGTCCAGCTCTCCGGTGTCCGTCCAGCGCTGCGCCTGGGCGGTGGCCGCCTGGCCTTGGGCGAAGAACTGATCGACAAGACCTTCGGCCACGGTGTCGAGGTTCGTCATGGCGGCCTCCCGTGGGGTACGACACCACGGTGCGCCCTGCGGTGAACCCGGGCGTAGGGTCCACCGGTACCCCTCGCGCCGCCGGCCAGCCCACTCCGCGCGACAACCGCCCCCACCCAGGGCTCAGGTGCCCGGCGTGCCCAGTGTCCGCAGCAGGGCGTGCCGGCGGCGGACCTGGTCGCGTCCTCGACAGGGCTCGCGCCGGCCCTCGTACTCGCTGGACAGCCGGCCCTGCCAGTCGGCCGCCCGCTGGGTGGCGAGGATGTCGTGCCAGGGGAGGTGCAGGTCGGTGAGGCGGTCGTCGATCTCCTGTACGACCAGCACCCCGGCGCCCGCGTCCTGCTCCTGGACGCCGGACCCCGGCTGACGCCGTCACCCGGCACCAACGTCAAGAACATCACCGATCCCGGCGAACGGGCCCGGGCCCAGCGCGCCTCCGAGGGCCCCCGCCCGGCCGGCCGCCCCGGCACCCGCCTGCTCGGCGCCCCCCGATCTGCCCGCCGCCGCCCTGTCCACCAACGTCGGCGGCATCGGCGCGCACTGAACCGGCGCCTGCCCCCGTCCCGGCGACGGCGAGCGCATCCGCTTCATCCCCGACGCCGGAATGGACGCCGACCTCACCCGCGCCGAACGGCTCCTGCATGTCGACGCGCACGCCTTCGACCGGGCGCCCTTCGCGGACGAGGTAGGCGGCCGGCTGGCCGCCCTCTTCTACAGCGGCCGCCCGCTCGACCGGCGCGTGGCCCCGATGCCCCTGGCCGTCACCACACGGTCGGACGGGGCGCACGCCTGGAGCGGAACCGGCGTCGTCCTCGGTCCGGCCGCACACGACGAGCGCGTCGAGATCGCCGACCGCTGCCTGTGCCTGCGCGTCGTCCTGCACGGGGGCACGGTGACCGGGGTCGTCGTACGCGACCTGGGCACCGGCACGGAGGCCGAGGTCGGCGCACGCGCGGTCGTCGTGGCGGCAGACGCCCTGCGCACGCCGCAACTCCTGCACGCCTCCGGCGTCCGCCCGCCCGCACTGGGCCGCTACCTCAACGACCAGCCGCAGGTCGTCTTCGCCGTTCGTTCGCCCGACGAGGTCGTCGCGGCACACCGCGCGGTCACCGGCCGCACGCGCGACACCGACGGCGCCATCGTCCCGCGGAGCGGGGTGAGTTGGGTGCCCTGCACCGACGAGCAGCCCTTCCACGGCCAGGTCACGCAGTTGGACGCCTCGCCCGTCCCGCTCACCGACGACACGGACATCGAGCCCGGAGCCGTCGTGGGACTGGCTGGTTCTGCGCCAAGGACGTCACGGCCGAGGACCGTGTCGATTCGCCGACTCCGGACGGACCCGTACGGCCTGCCCGCGCCGCGCATCCACTACCGCTACACCGACCGGGACCTGGCCGCCATGAAACGGGCCAAGAAGGCCGTCGCCGAAGCGGGAGCCGCTCTGGGCGTCCCGCTGGACGACTCCCGCGTCCTGCTCGCCGCCGGCAGCTCGCTGCACTACCAGGGCACCACGCGCATGGGCCCCGCCGACGACGCCACCAGCGTCTGCGACGACCACAGCCGCGTCCGGAACACCCGCGGACTGTGGGTGGCCGGCACAACGTCCTCCCCCCGGCCACCGCCTGCAATGCGACCCTGACGTCCGTGGCGTTCGCCGTCCGCGGCGCCCGGGCGCTGACGCCGCACCTGAATTCGGTGGAGAGCGCCGGTCTCGCTGGCTAGTGTCGCGGGATGAGTACTCGCACTTTCCGGATCACGGTCCGCGGTGTCTTCGACGGGCTGGACGCCGGCCAGCGAGCCGAACTCCTGAGCCGCGCCGCGGAGCACGACGTTCTGCGCGCGGCCTTCACGCCCGAGGGGCACCTCAGTTACGACCTGGCGGCGCGTACCGCCTTCACCTTCCGGTTCCTGGACTCCGGAGAGGAAGAGGAGGACATCCTGGAGGCCTCCGAACGCGCCGAGGAGGCGGCGAGGGCGTGGCTGACCGAGCGCGGGTACGGCTACAAGAATCTCCGGTCCCAGGCGGAGGACCTCTCTCAGGCGCCCCTTGGCAAACGGCAACGCCGCGCCGCCGCCCAGAGGAACGCCTGAGCCACGCATCCGCCGGACGACGTCCGAGGACCGGCCTCGCCCCGTGAGCCTCGGAGGATTTCAAAAAGGCGGTCGTCAGGGCAGGTTGCGGGGAAGAATGTGCGCCATGACGTACGAAGGCTCCTCCATCGACCCGAACAAGCCCAGCATCGCCCGCGTGTACGACTACTTGCTCGGCGGCAAGGACAACTACGCCGTGGACCGCGAGATCGGCGATGTGTTCAAGCGTGATCTGCCCGGCTCGGTGGCCATCGCCTTCGCCAACCGCGCGGCCCTGACCCGTGCGGTCAGGGAGATCGCGCAGACCACAGAGGTGCGTCAGTTCATAGACCTGGGCAGCGGTCTGCCGACCGCCGACAACGTCCACCAGGTCGCCCAGCGCCACGCCCCCGAGTCCCGCGTCGTCTACGTCGACATCGATCCCCAGGTGCTGGTGCACGGCCGTGCCCTGCTGGAGAACAACGAGTTCACGCGCGTCGTCGCGGCCGACGTGCGCGACCCGGAGGCCGTCCGCAGCCACCCGGACACCGTCGAGATGATCGACTTCACTCGTCCCGTCGCCGTCATGTTCAGCGCCATCCTGCACCACGTCAACGACGAGGAGGACCCGGCCGGCATAGTCCGCTTCTGGCGCGAACAGGTGCCCTCCGGAAGCTACTTCTTCGTCAGCCACTTCCGCTCCGGCAACAACCCGGAGACGGAGGAGGCCGAGAAGGTCCTCCAGCAGACCTTCGGCCGCGGCCGGTGGCGCACCGACGACGAGATCGCCTCCCTGCTCGACGGCCTGGAGATCCTCGAACCCGGAATCGTGCCCGCGTCCCTGTGGCGCCCCGACAAGAACGACAACCCGTGGACGGCCGACGGGGAACGGGAACTCACCCTCTGGGAACGCCTCATCGCCGCCGGACTGGCCCGTAAGCCCTGATCAGGAACCCCGGACCGGCCCGCCGTGCGAAGGGGGGCCCGCCGTGATCAGTCGCCGTTCAGCATCCTCGTGACCTCCTGTGCGCGCGGGGATTCGAGCGCCGTGTAGAGCTCCAGGGCCTCGCGGAGGTGACCGGCGGCTCCGGCCGGGTCCTCACCGGCCCGCAGCACGACGGCGGTTCCGACGTGGGCGCGGGCCTGTTCCTCCTGCTCGTCGATCTCGCGGGCCACTTCAAGGGCGTTCGCGTACGCCTCCAGAGCCTCGGCGGGCCGCCCGAGGCCGTGCAGGGCCTCTCCCAGACCGTTGAGGGCCCCGGCCTCGCCGTAGCGCTCGCCGATCCTGCGGAACAGTTCCAGTGCCTCGCGCTGGTGACCGGCCGCTTCCGCGTGCCGGTCCAGGCCGCTGAGCGCGTTGCCCAGGTTGGTCAGCGCGTGCCCTGTTCCGGAGGCGTTGCCGAGCCGCCGGAACAGGGTCAGGGCGCGTTCGAAGTGGCCTGCCGCCGCGGTGTGGCCGCCGAGCCGGGCGAGCAGGATGCCGAGGTTGCCGAGGGCACTGGCCTCCCCGAAGGCGTGGTCCATGGTCCGGTACAACGTCAGGGCGCGTTCGTAGCGTTCGATTGCGGCCTTGAAGTCCTCCACCAACTCCAGCACGATACCGAGGTTGTTGAGCACATCGGCCTCACCGTGCGCGTCACCGACCGAGCGGAACAGCGCGACCGCCCGCTCGTGCTGTTCGGCGGCCTCCCGGTAACGGCCGCGCAGTTCGAGGAGGACTCCCACGTTGGTCAGGTGACGGGCCTCGCCCGCCGCGTAGCCGGTGCGGCGGCACAGCGCGAGGGCGGTGTCGTGCAGTCGCCGAGCCGTGTCGTAGTCACCGAGGCGCCGGTGGACGGCGCCGAGGAAGGCCAGGACGTCGGCCTCGCCCCGCTGGTCCCCCACCGACCGTGCGGCCCGCAGCGCATGGGTGTGGACGGTCAGGGCGTCCGTGTAGTGGCCGGTGCGTTCGTAGTGGCGGTGCAGCGTGGTGGCGATGCGCACGGTGTGCCGGGACGGGCCGGGCTCCTGGGTGCGTGAGCACAGCGCGACCAGTGTGGGCTGTGCGGCGGTCAGCCAGGCGCGGGCCTCCTCCGCGGTCCGCAGCGGTGGCAGCCCGGTGGCCGGCCGTTCGACGGCGGGTCGCAGGTGCCGTTCGGCGGGGTAGAGGACGCCCATGGCCGCTGCCGCGGCCGCCAGACAGTGGTCGAGCAGTCGGGTGAGCGCGGCATCGCGGTCGGCCTGCGGATCGTGCCGCTCGGCCAGTTCCGCCGCGTACACCCGCAGCAGGTCGTGCATGCCGTACCGGCCGCCGCCGCTGCGGTTCACCAGGTGCGCTCGGACGAGCACGTCGAGCGCCCGTCGTACGGCGTCCACGGACTCATCGGCCAGTGCCGCGACGGAGTGGAGGTCGGCGTCGGGCCCGGGGTGCAGGCCCAGGAACCTGAAGAGGCGGGCCGGCAGGTCGGCCAGGCGGGCGTAGGACCACGAGAAGACGGCGCGGACGGCGGCCCGGGGGTCGTCGCCGGAGGCCAGCAGGTCCAACCGCCTTTGGTGGTCGTGGAGTTCGGCGACCAGACCGCTGAGGGGCTCGGTGGGCCGGGACAGGACCAGCTCCGCCGCCACCCGCAGGGCCAGCGGCAGCCACGCACACTGCCGCGCCAGGTCCTCGGCGCAGGAGCGCTCCGCGTCGACGCGTTCCCCGATCAGGGCGCGCAGCAGGGCGAGGGAGTCGGCGCCGGACAGCGCGCCGAGCACCACGCGGTGGGCGCCGTGCACCGAGACGAGCGCGCTCAGCGAGTCCCGGCTGGTGATCAGTACCCGGCATTCCGGACTGCCCGGCAGCAGCGGCCTGACCTGGGCGGCGGACGCGGCGTTGTCCAGGATCACCAGGAGTCGGCGTCCGTTCAGGGCCGTGCGGTAGCGGGCGGCACGGTCCTCCAGGCGCAGCGGTATCTCCTGCAGGGGCACGCCGAGGGCGGTGAGGAACCCGACCAGGGCCTGGGCCGCGGACAGCGGCGAACGAGCGTCGTAGCCCCGGAGGTCGACGTACAACTGCCCGTCGGGGAAGGCCTCCCTCGACCGGTGGGCCCAGTGCACCGCGAGCGCGGTCTTGCCCACGCCGGCGGTGCCGGAGACGGCGGAGACGACCGCCGCCGTGGCCCCGGCGCCGCTGTCGGCCGGTGTCAGAGCCCGGGTCAGGTCGACGAGCTGCTCACTCCGGCCGATGAAGGGCCGTACGTCCATGGGGAGCTGGGCGGGGACGGGAGTTGCGGGCCGCCGCGGGGCGGACGGTCGGCGGAGGTCGGCGCCCCGCGACAACTCCTCGTACAGGGACCGCAGTTCGGGGCCGGGGGGTAAGTCCAGCTCGTCGGAGAGATGCTTGCGGGTCTCGGTGTAGACGTGCAGTGCGTCGGCGGTCGAACCGGTGGCCGCAAGCGATCGCATCAGCAACGCGGCCAGTTGCTCGTTCAGGGGGTGGTCGACCAGCAGGGGCCGCAGCAGTTCGGGCACCTTCTCCGGGGTGCGCCGCCGTAGATGGATCTGAGCGCAGGCCAGTGCCGCGTCGATCCGTTCCCGGGTCCAGGCGGTACGGGTGCGGTCCGCCCAGGTTCCGGGCAGTCCGGCCAGCGGGGTGCCCCGCCACAGCCGCAGCGCCTCCTCCAGCATTCCGGTGCGCTCCGCGTCCGGGCAGGCCGGCTCGCGGCCACGCTCGACGAGGGCGCGGAACCGTGTGAGGTCGACCGCGTCCTCGTCCGCCCGCAGCACGTACCCGCCGGACACCTTGCCCAGGCTGATCGACGGCTGCGTCGCCGTCCCGCGGTTCTCCTGCGCCGCGGCCTCTTCGAGGAGCCGGCGTAAGCGGCTGATGTGCGAGTAGACGACGGAGCGTGCGCCGTCGGGCGGATCGCCGTCCCACAGCCGGTCGAGCAGCGTCTCCATGGACACCGGGCGTCCGGCGTCCGCCGCCAGCGCGGCGAGGACGGCTCGCCTTCGCGGCTGTCCCAGGTCCGACGCGCCTCGCTCGAGGCGCAGTTCCAGCGGACCGAGCACAAGGAGCTTCAACGGTCCTCCGTCACAAGGTTTTCGCAAGACGCGATCCGGATCCTCACACTAACGGTCGCCGGGCGGACGGCCGTACCGTCCACCGCGGCGAGGGGTCGGCCCGCTCATCGGGCCGGCCCGCCTCGCCGACGGCGTGGTGCATGGGCAGGGCGCACGGGGGTCGCGCTGCCCATGCACCGCAATTCGCGGAGGTGTTCGCGGCGTACCGCCTCCAGGCCCTGTCGTCACATTCCCGTCGTCCGCCCGCAGGGCGGGCCTTCCGGGCAGGCGGGGATCTGACGACAGGGCCTAGGATCACGGGCATGTCCATCCGACTTCGTATGCGTCAGGCCCTGCCCGAAGCGATGCGCGCCCGCGACAAGGCGGCGGTGAGCGCACTGCGTTCGACCCTCGCCGCGCTGGACAACGCGGAGGCGGTGCCCGTGGACGAGGTGGCACCGCGCGGCTCGGCCCTTGAGCAGTCTCCGGTCGGTGTGGGCGTCACCGAAGCGGCGCGGCGTGAGCTGAGCGAGCACCTGGTGGTGGACGTCGTACGCGCCGAGGCCGCCGAACGGCTGGAGGTGGCGGCGCGGTTGACCGCTCCCGCGCATGCCGAACGGGCCGCGCGGCTCCGCGCGGAGGCCGACGTGCTGCTGCGTTTTCTGGGCGAGGCCGGAACCGCATAGCCTTCTGGGGCCTGTCAGGCGTGCGGGTGCCCGTGCTCCAGCAGGGCGAGGCCCAGTGACGTAATGGTGTGCAGGACCGCCCGGCCCTCGCGCCGGGTGGTGATCAGGCGGGCGTTGCGCAGCACCGTCGCGTGATGGCTGGCGGTAGCCGGCGAGATGTCCAGGCGGCGGGCCAGGTCGGTGGTGTGCCGCATCCACCGACGGTCGCCCGCAGCACGGCAGCCCTGGTGCGTCCCAGGAGGTCATCGAGCGACCGGTCGGTGCTCTCGCCATCGGCTGCCCACAGCGTCGGGTCGAGGAAGGCGCCGTCGAGGGTGGGCACGGCGAGAACCGGTGGCCGGCCCGGGTCGAGCGGCGCCTGCAGGAGTTCGGCCTGCCCGGTGGAGAACATGGTCGGCGCGATGACGAGTCCGCGACCGTTCAGATGGATGTCCGCCTCGCGCGGATGGACGACTTCGAGCACGGGCGGTCGCCAGCGCACCAAGGGACCGGAGAGCGTGGAGAGGAGCCGCTCGACCCCGCCGTCGGCCATCGCGCCCACGTACGAGGCGCGTACCTCGCTCAGGCGGGAGCGCACGCGTCCCCAGTAGGGCGCGACGGTCACCCGGTGGCAGGCGCGGAGCGCCGCGGCCACCTGGAGGCGGGCCTCCCGGTCCCCGGCGACCAGGTTGCGCGCCCAGGAGCGGTGGCTGGGGTGGAAGTCGATGTTCTCCAACTCCAGGCGCAGCAGGGGTAGGGGAGCGGTCAGCAGGTTGTCCACCGCCTCGTCGATGGACGCCGTGTGCCCCGTCAGGCTCGCGATGTCGACCAGCGGCCCGTGCGAGGGCATCAACGCGGCCAGCGGGCCCGCCTGTTCGCCGAGGCGCCCCCGCACCGACACCTGCCAGCGGCGGAAGGCCAGGGAGGCGTCGCGGTCCTTGAGCAGTTTCACCGTGTCGAACGTCTCCGCCGCCACGCCGATCGTCGTGGCCACCCGGGTCCGCGCCAGGTCCTCCGCCGTGAAATGGATGCGTTTCACCGAGCGTCCCGTCCTCCGCGTCGCCGTCGGCCCACAGCAGTCTCGGTTCCGGGCGTCGGTCGCACAATGATCAATCAGGCCATGGTCGGCGAGGCGCGCCGGGGTCCCGCACCCGCGGCGTAGGGGCTGTGCGGCCTTCTTCAGGGCCCGTCCAGCCCAAGCGCGCGGAGTGCGGCCGCCTCGACCCTGGTAGGTGGCACACCCTGTTGCACGTCCCCTTCCGCCATCAGCAGGACGGCAGGTCCGACATGGACGTCTCGATGCACGCGGCAGATGAGCTGAGCCCCGCGCTGGTCCGGGCCTGGCACCGTGCGATGGACGAGTCGCCGCAGTACGCCAACCCGTTCCTGGCACCGGAGTTCGCGGCGGCGACGGCCCGTCACCGGCGTGGCGGCGTGGTGGCGGTCCTGCGGGAGCAGACGGAGCCCGTCGGTTTCTTCCCCCACCAGCGCAGTGCCCTCGGCGTGGGGCGGGCCATCGGGTACGGCCTGTCCGACTGTCAGGCCGTCGTGCACCGTCCCGGCGTCACCTGGGACCCGCCGGAGCTGTTGCGGGCCTGCGGCCTTTCGGTGTTCGAGTTCGACCATCTCGTCGAGGATCAGAAGCCGTTCGACAGGTATCTCACGGGGACGTTCGCCTCGCCGGTGGTCGATCTTCCAGAGGAGGGGAACGGCTACGTGGAGTGGCTGCGGCGGACCTCCCCGCGGCACACCAAGACGACGCTGGCCAAGGAGCGCCGCCTGCGCGGTGACGCGGGCGAGGTGCGCTTCGTGCTCGACGAGCGAGATCGTCGGGGGCTGCGCACGCTCATGCAGTGGAAGTCCGCCCAGTACCGGCGGACGGGGCGGATGGACCGCTTCGCCCGGCCGTGGATCGTGGACCTGGTGGACGACCTCTTCGCCGTCCGTGAGCGGCACCTCACCGGCATGCTGTCCGTGCTGTACGCCGGCGACCGTCCGGTGGCCGCCCACTTCGGGCCGAGGTCGCAGACGGTGCTGGCGGGCTGGTTCACCGCCTACGATCCCGCGTTCAGCCGCTACTCCCCCGGCCTGATCATGCATCTGCGGATGATCGAGGCGGCGGGCCGTCACGGGGTGCGGCTCGTGGACCTGGGGCGCGGCGACATGGAGTACAAGAACTGGCTCAAGACCCGTGAGCTGCGGGTCGGCGAAGGCCTCGCGTACCGCGCCAGCCCGGTGGCGGCGGCACACCGGCTGTGGCGCAGGCCGGTGCGCGGCCTGCGCAACACCGTCCTGGCCCACCCCGGGCTGCGTCGGCCCGCCGACCGGCTGCTGAGGACGGCAGGCCGGCTGCGCACCTCGGGCCCGCTCGGCGCGGGCTGGGTCACGGGCACCGACACGCGCTGAGCCGCTCCCCTCGTCCCCGTCGGACCCGATCGCCGGTCACCACAGGAAGGCACCCATGCCGTACGGATCCCGACTCGCCGCGATGATGGCCCGGCGGCTGGGACGCGAATGCGTCTACACGCCCTCGGCACGGCTGGCCCTCTACCTGGCCCTGAGGCGTTGGTGCCGGCCGGGGGCCCGGCTGCTCATGTCCCCGGTCACCGACGATGTGATCCTCTTCGTGGTCCTCGCGGCCGGTCTGCGCCCGGTGGCGGCTCCGGTGTCGGTCCGGGACGGCAACATCGACCCGGCGGCCGTACCGGAGTCCGTGTGGCGCACCGTGGACGCGGTGTTGACCACCAACCTCTACGGGATTCCGGACCGGGTGGAGCAACTGAGCTGCCGGTGCGAGGAGTTGGGTATCCCGCTGTTCGAGGACGCGGCGCACGCCATGGGGACGCACGTGGCGGGCCGTCCGATCGGCACCTTCGGAACGGCGGCCGCCTTCAGCCTGTCCAAGCACGCGGGAGGAAAGGCCGGCGGCTTCCTCGCCTTCGAGAGCGCCCGCACTCGCAGGGAGTTGGAGTCGCTGCGCGACGATCTCCTGGTGCCGGGCCGGCTCGGTGACGACCTGGCCACGACACTGCGGCCGCTGGCCCGCTCCGCCGTGCGCGGCAGCCATCTGGTGAGCCCGGTGTGGCGGACGATGCAGCGCCTGGGGCTGCTGGAGCGCGACGGCTACCGCATGGACCTGCACGCACCGCTGCTGGCCGCCTGTGCCCTCCGGACGCCGAGCCTGACCGCCTACGAGCCGTGGATGCGCGTCGATCTGCACGGCTTCCGAAACCGTCATGGCCTGCTCGTCCAGGCACCGTTGGCGCTGCGGATGGCCCGGCTCGACGACAGCCTCGCCCGGCGCCGGGCCGGTGTCCGCCTGCTGTCCGACACCCCCTGGGCGTCGCCCGCCCTGCGCGACCGGACGGCACACGAGGGCGCCCTGCCGCTCTTCAGGGTGCCGCTCCTCGTCCACGACCGCGACGTCCTCCTCGACCGCCTGGTGCGGCACGGCATCGTCACCGGGTACGTCTTCGATCCTCCGCTCGACGACTACGCGGGCGGCGAGTTCGTCGACCCCTCCCCCGATCCGTCGGCGGCACGCTGGTTCGCCTCCCACGTGCTGCCGGCCGATCCACTGTCGGCCCACAGCGTGGTCACAGCGCTGACCCGTGCGCGTGCGACCGAGGCGGCCGTGCCGGACCTGCCCGCGGTCACCTCGCACGATGCGGGCACTCCCTCCCATCGATCACCGAACGGCCAGTAGGGGACGGGCGGTTGGGCGACGCCCCTGCCGTCCCGACCGTGTCCTCCCGCCCCATTGTGTTGAGCCTTGCGCCCCCTTACTGTTCGACTTTGCCTGAGTCTGTTGGATGTTGATTACTCAGGCGGTATGGAGGCCGCAGTGCGGAGTATTCGGATCGGTTCGAAAGCTGCGAGACCCGGCCGCGGCCGGTGGTGGAAGGCGGTCCTGTCGACCGCCGCCACCATCGCCCTGGCCGCGGGCATGACCGCGCCCGCCGCGGCGCGGGACAGCGGCGGGCAGCCACCCGCCGCTTCCGCCGCCCAGGCGCACACGGTGAGCCTCGACGGCTACTCGTTCCTCGTCGACGGCAAGCGCACCTACCTGTGGTCCGGCGAGTTCCACTACTTCCGGCTCCCGAGCCCGGACCTGTGGCGCGACATCTTCCAGAAGATGAAGGCCGCCGGATTCAACTCCACGTCGCTGTACTTCGACTGGGGATACCACTCGCCCAAGCCGGGCGTGTACGACTTCAGCGGCGTCCGTGACGTCGACCGACTGCTCGACATGGCCCAGGAGGCCGGGCTCTACGTCATCGCGCGCCCCGCCCCGTACATCAACGCGGAGGTCGACAGCGGCGGCCTGCCCGGCTGGCTGACCACCAAGGCCGGGAACAACCGGAGTGACGACCCGCGCTTCCTGAAGTACGCGGACGAGTGGCTGACGCAGATCGACCGGATCATCGCCCGCCACCAGCTCACCAACGGCACCGGGTCGGTCATCGCCTACCAGGTGGAGAACGAGTACTACAACGGCTCCGCCGCCGGCCACTCCTACATGAAGCACCTGGAGGACAAGGCCCGCGCCGACGGCATCACCGTCCCGCTGACCGGCAACAACAACGGCACCTTCAACTCCGGCACGGGCGCCCTGGACGTCGACGGCCCCGACTCCTACCCGCAGGGCTTCGACTGCTCCAACCCCACGAAGTGGAACGGCGTCCCGGACATCAGCTACGACCATCCGGCCGGGAAGCCGCTGTACTCGCCGGAGTTCCAGGGCGGCGCCTTCGACCCCTGGGGCGGCCCGGGCTACGACAAGTGCGCCCAGCTCATCAACGACCGGTTCGCCAACGTCTTCTACAAGCAGAACATAGCCGTCGGCGCGACCGCGCAGAGCTTCTACATGACCTACGGCGGCACCAACTGGGGCTGGCTGGGCATGCCGGAGAACTACACGTCGTACGACTACGGGGCGGCGATCCGCGAGAACCGCCAACTCGATCCGAAGTACTACGAGGACAAGCTGATCGGGTACTTCACCCAGTCGGTGGCCCCGCTGACCAAGACCGAGGCGATCAGGACCACGCCGCCGGACAACTCCGCGGTCGTCGACACCGCCCGGATGAACCCCGACACCAAGACGCAGTTCCATGTGCTGCGGCACGGCAACTCCACGTCCACCGCGGTCGACAAGACGCACATCTCGCTGGACCTCAACGCCCAGCCCGCGTCGGACACCAGCTACACCTGGGACGACCCCGACTCCGCGCTGCAGTACACCGGTTCATGGTCGCACGTCGCCGACACCAGCTACACCGGGGGCGACTACAAGCACACCGAGTCGTTCTCCAACAAGGCCGGCGACTCGCTCACCGTGCCCTTCGACGGCACCGCGATCCGCTGGATCGGTTCGAAGACCGACAACCACGGCTACGCCGACGTCTACCTCGACGGCACCAAGATCGCGACGGTCGACGACTCCGGCGGCGAGAACCAGGCGGTGCTCTTCCAGAAGACCGGCCTGCCGTCCGGCGCGCACACCCTGAAGATCGTCGTCGCCGGCAAGCACGGCTCGGGGTCCACGGACGACTACGTGTCCATCGACGCCATCGACGTGCCGATGGCCGCCGCCGCGGAACCGACCTACCCGGTCGTGCCCCAGCAGCCCGGCACCGCGATCACCCTCGACGGCCGCGACTCCCACGTGATCACGGCCGACTACCGGCTCGGTGACGCGCAGTTGCGGTACTCCACCTCCGAGATCATGACCAGCGCGGCCATCGGCGACCGGGACGTCGCCGTGCTCTACGGCGACTCGGGCAGCGACGGCGAGACCGTGCTGCGCTACTCCTCCCGGCCCACCGTGACCACCACCGGCGGCACGGTCACGACCACCTGGGACGAGGCCGGCGGTGACCTGCGGCTGAACTACACGCACAAGGGCCTGATCCGTATCACCCTCACCGGCGGCGGAAAGCCCCCGCTGACGCTGCTCGTCGGCGACAAGGACACCGCCAAGACCTTCTGGCGCCAGGACACCGCGAGCGGCCCGGTGCTCGTGCACGGCACCCACCTGCTGCGGACGGCCACCAGCCTGGACGGCGGCCACACGGTGGCACTCACCGGCGACAACGCCGACGCCAAGAACATCGAGGTGTTCACCTCCGCCGACCACGTCACCTGGAACGGCAGGTCGGTGAAGACCCGGCCCACCGACACGGCAAGCCTCACCGGGAAGATCCCGGTGGCCGCCGCGGTACACCTGCCCGCCCTGACGAGCTGGAAGCACGCCGAGGAGTCACCCGAGGCGGCACCCGGCTTCGACGACTCCGGCTGGCAGGTGGCCGACAAGACCACCACCAACAGCGTCTCCGGCGCCAACTCGCTGCCCGTCCTGTACGCGGACGACTACGGCTTCCACACCGGCAACACCTGGTACCGCGGCCGCTTCCGCACCACCGGCAAGGAGACCGGCATCCACCTGGTCTCCGACTCCGGCGGAGCCGCGCAGGCGTTCTCCGCCTGGCTCAACGGCACCTTCCTGGGCAGCTCCACCACGGGCAGCGCCGACTTCTCCTTCCCGGCGGGTTCCGTGAAGGCCAAGGGCGACAACATCCTCTCCGTCCTCACCGTGAACATGGGCCATGAGGAGGACTACAACTCCACCAACGGCAACAAGACGCCGCGCGGCCTGACCAGCGCCTCCCTCGTCGGAGCGCCGCTTACCTCCGTCACCTGGCGGGTGCAGGGCGTACGCGGCGGCGAGAGCCTCCAGGACACCGTGCGCGGCCCGCTCTCGACGGGCGGCCTGTACGGCGAGCGGGCCGGCTGGTCCCTGCCGGGCTACCCCGACGGCAAGTGGAACCGGGTGTCCCTGCCGACGACCGACACCCGCCCCGGCGTCTCCTGGTACCGCACCGACGTGAACCTGGACCTCCCGCGCGGCCAGGACACCTCGCTCGGGCTGACGTTCACCGACGACCCGTCACGCAAGTACCGGGCGACGATCTTCGTCAACGGCTGGCAGATGGGCAACTACGTCAACTACCTCGGCCCGCAGCACAGCTTCCCGGTGCCCAACGGCATCCTGGACCCGAACGGCCGCAACAGCATCGCCATCGCCGTGTGGAACCTGGACGGCAGCACCGGCGGACTGGGCAAGGTCTCCCTCACCGACTACGGCAGCTACGCCTCCTCGCTGCGCGTCGCGCAGAACGACAGCCCCCGCTACGACCCCCACCGGTACGCGATGCCGAAGCGTCCGGGAGCCGAGGTTTCCCTGGACGTGCCCGACACCGCTCAGCCGGGGCAGGCCTTCACGGCCGAGGCCACGGTCCGGGTACCGAAGGACCGGTCGTCCGCGTCCGGGCTGACGAGCTCGCTCTCCGCCCCCGACGGCTGGAGTGTCAGCGCCACGAGCCCCACGTCCGTCAAGCGCGTACCACCGGGCGGATCGGCCGCCTTCACCTGGAAGGTCCGGCCGCCGAGCGGGACGCTGCCGTCGGCCTCGGCGCTCACCGCGTCCGTGCGCTACCGGCAGAACGGTCGGCAGGCCGTGGGCGAGGACGAGCGCATCGTCGGCGGGATACCGCCCGCCCCGCCGGCCGGCGAGAACGCGGTGAGCGATTTGCCGTTCCTGTCCGCCACCAACGGATGGGGACCGGTGGAGCGCGACAGCAGCGTCGGCGAGCAGGCGGCCAAGGACGGCCGTCCGATCCGCATCGCCGGCACCGGCTACGCCAAGGGTCTGGGCACCAACTCGGTCAGCGGCGTCGAGCTCTATCTCGCCGGACACTGCTCGCGGTTGACGGCGGACGTCGGCGTCGACGACGAGACGGGCGGCGCGGGGACGGTGACGTTCTCGGTGATCGCCGACGGCAAGACCTTGGTCACCACGCCGACGATCCGGGGCAAACAGGCCGCGGTGCCGATCGACGTCGACGTCAGCGGTGCCCAGGTGCTCGACCTCAGGGTCGGCGACGCCGGTGACGGAAACGGCAACGACCACGGCGACTGGGCGACGCCCACGCTGACGTGCGGCTAGCGAAGGGGTGACACACGCGGGGCGTGGGAACGGCCGAGTCCGTTCCCACGCCCCGCGCCTTCGCGTGTCAGTCGTTCGCGGCCGCCGTGACCGTTGCGGGATCCACCCCGGTCAGCTCGACGATGCGGTGCGGCGCCACGCCGGCGGCCAGAGCGCGGCCGATCAGCGCGTCCCTGCCGTCGGCGCAGTCACGGTAGGCGAGCAGCTCGTCCTCCACCCGGGCCAGCGGCTCCGCCGACATCGCGTGCCGGACCCGGCTCAACTCCTCGTCGTTCAGCGGGACCGGAAGGCGTTCGGCTCCCTCGGGGATCGCCGCAGTCTCCTCCGGGGGCAACAGCCGCAGCTGCGGCGAAGTCGCCGTACTCCCTTGCGCGTCCAGCCACGCACGCACCGCGGGTGTCTCCATGCAGGCGAGGTCACCGACGGCTGCGGGGCTCACCCCGAATGGCGCGGACGCGTCGCCCAGCAGGAACAGATAGGCGTCATCGGTCATCTCGGCTCCTTCTCAACGGAGGCTGAACGCAGTCCCATTACCCCGCCCCGCCCGGATTACCGCGGAACTGCGACGGCTCCCTCCCCTTCATCGGGGAGGGAGCCGTGATCATGTGCCCGAAGGCGTGTCACCGATGTGTCAGGCGTGTCGGTGCGAGTGTCGGTTGCCCACCACGACGCGGTAGAGGGCCAGCAGGATGAGGGAACCGACGATCGCTGCGATCCAGGTGGAGAGGTCGAAGAATCCGTCGATGGAGTCCACACCGAAGATCACCTTGCCGAGCCAGCCGCCCAGCAGGCCGCCCGCGATACCGATGAGCATGGTGATGATGATGCCGCCCGGGTCCTTGCCCGGCATCAGCATCTTGGCGATGGCGCCGGCAAGCAGACCGATGAGGATCCAAGCGATGATGCCCATTGTCCGTCTCCACTTCGTCGCATAAAGGTTGTGTTAGCTCTCCGTGTGCACCGTCACCGCTCGAACAAACATCTCTTTTTCGATATGACTGGTCGGATGCCCCGGCTGCATCCGTCACCAGGGCCCCGGCGGAATACCTCTCGACATCGGAAAGCCGGAAGTGCACGTCCGGCTCTCCGCCGGCTCTCGGATCAGAAGCAGGGATCGGGTGGGGCACGCGGACAGAAGCAGTGACCAGAGCAACAACGCGCGGAGCAGTGCGGACTGGACCGAGGCCTTCGCCGCCGATCCCGGCCTGGGCGCGGACCTCGCCGCCGTCGACTGGGCGGCCACACCCCTGGGGCCGCCCGAGGAGTGGCCGCAGAGCCTGCGGACAGCCGTGCGCATCCTGCTGTCCTCGCGGTTCTCCATGTGGATGGCCTGGGGCCCCGACCTCACCTTCTTCTGCAACGCCGCTTACCGCCGCAACACCCTTGGCCGCAAATACCCTTGGGCGCTGGGCCGTCCGGCGAGCGAGGTGTGGTCGGAGATCTGGTCCGACGTGGGCCCCCGGATCGAGCACGTGCTGGCCTCGGGCGAAGCCACCTGGGACGAGGGGCTGTTGCTCTTCCTGGAGCGCTCCGGCTACCGGGAGGAGACCTACCACACGTTCTCGTACAGCCCGCTGCACGACGACGGCGGCACGGTGGTGGGCATGCTCTGCGTGGTCAGTGAGGACACCGAGCGCGTCATCGGGGCGCGCAGGATGGCCACGCTGCGGGACCTGGGCTCCGATCCCACCGTGGTGCGTACGGAGAGCGAGACGCTGGCGTTCTTCGGCCGCCAACTCGAACGGAACCTGGCCGACCTGCCCTTCACCCTGACCTACCTCCTCCGGGAGGACGGCGCGCACCTGAGCCGTACCACGGGCATCTCGCCGGGTCATCCGGCGGCACCGCCCCTGCTGTCCCCCGAGCAGCCCGCCGCCCCCTGGCCGTGGGCCGATCTCGCCGACGGCACACCGGTACTGGTACCGCTCGACGCCGACGTCGTCGCCGGCCTGCCGACCGGCGACTGGCCCGAACCGCCCCGGCGGGCCCTGCTGATGCCGCTGCTGCAACCGGGCGGAGCACCGCACGGCTTCTTCGTCGCCGCGCTGAACCGCTACCGCGCCCTCGACGAGGGCTACCAGGGCTTCCTGGAACTGGTCGCCGGGCACCTCGCCGCGGGCATCGGCTCCGCCCGCGGCTACCGCGACCAGCAGCGGCGCGCGGAGGAACTGGCCGAACTCGACCGGGCCAAGACGACGTTCTTCTCCAACATCAGTCACGAGTTCCGCACCCCCCTCGCACTGATCTCCGGACCGGTGCAGGAGCTGAAGGAACTGCTCACCGACGCGCCCGCGCGGGTCCGGGAGGAACTGGAGGCGATCCACCGCAACGCCCTGCGGCTGGGCAAGCTCGTCAACACCCTGCTGGACTTCTCCCGCATCGAGGCCGGCCGCATGCAGGCCTCCTACGAGCCGGTCGACCTGGCCGCCGTGACCGCCGAGCTGACCAGCGTCTTCCGCTCCGCGATCGACCGGGCCGGCCTCACCCTGACCGTCGACTGCCCGCCGCTTGACCGCCCCGTCCACATCGACCGCGACATGTGGGAGAAGGTGATCCTGAACCTGCTGAGCAACGCCCTGAAGTTCACCTTCGACGGATCGATCCGCGTCACGGTCCGCGCCGAGGGCGCCCGGGCCGTGGTGACCGTCCACGACACCGGCGTCGGCATCCCCGCACACGAACTGCCCCGGCTGTTCGAACGCTTCCACCGGATCGGCGGTGTCCGCGCCCGCTCGAACGAAGGCAGCGGCATCGGCCTGGCCCTCGTACGGGAACTCGTCGCGCTGCACGGCGGCACCATCACGGCGGACAGCAGCCCCGAACGCGGTACGTGCTTCACCGTCCGGTTGCCCTTCGGGTCCGCGCACCTGCCCGCCGACGCCGTCCGCACCTCGTCCCAGGCCAGGGCCGCCTCGACGACGGCCGTCCCGTTCGTCCAGGAGGCGCTGCGCTGGCTGCCGGCCGACACCGGCACGACCGTGCGGGACAAGGCCGGCGCCGGCACCGCCGCCTCGGAGTCCGGCTCCAGGGCGCCGGTGCGGGCGCGTGTCCTGGTCGCCGACGACAACACCGACATGCGCGAGTACCTCGTGCGCATCCTCGACGGCGCCGGCTACGAGACCGGCGCCGTCAGCGACGGCCGGGCGGCCCTGTGCGCCGCCCGCTCCCACCCGCCGGACCTGATCGTCAGCGACGTGATGATGCCGATGATGGACGGACTGAGCCTGGTGCGCGCCCTGCGCTCGGACACCAGGACCGCCTCGCTGCCCGTCCTGCTGCTGTCCGCCCGCGCCGGCCAGGAGGCGGCCATCGAAGGACTGACCGCGGGCGCGGACGACTACCTCGTCAAACCGTTCGCCGCGGCCGAGTTGCTGGCCCGTGTGCGGGCCAACGTCGAACTCGCCCATCTGCGCACCCACCACGTGCGCTGGCGCACCGCCCTGGTGGACTCCCTGCAGGAGGCGCTGATCGTCATGGACGAGAACGGTGTGGTGCTGGAGACCAACACCGCGTTCACCACCCTCCTCGGCCACGACTCGGCGATCCTGCCCTGCGAGCCGCCTCATCCCTGGTGGCCGGATGCCGCGGCCGACCCGGAGTCCCGTCGGGCGGTGGCCGACGCCTTCGCCGACCTGCTGCGTCAGGGACAGGGCAACCACACCCTTCCCCTCACCCACCGGGACGGGCGCCGCCTGTGGATCAGGGCGGCCTTCAACGGCGCCCACGACCCGGACACCGGCCGGCGGATGATCGTCGGCACCTTCCGCGACATCACCGCCGAGCGCTTCGCCACCCAACGCGAGAGCGCTCTGGCCGCCCTCAGCACGGGCCTGGCGGAGACGGCCGGCCTGCACGAGGCACTCACGACGGCTCTGGGCCAGTTCCAGCAACTGTGGCAGGCCGAGTACGTCCTGACGGCGCTCTTCGCCGGGGACGAGCCACCCGCGCTGACCGCCACCGGCCCGCTGTCCTGGAAGGACCTCCCCGAGCAGCAGCAGGAGGCCATCGCCGAACTGCAGCACCATCCCCCGCTCACGCCGGTGTGCGAGGGCACCGGGGCGGGCGTCCTGCTGGAGCATCCCGACGGCCCGCTGGTCATGTGGATCGAACTGGGCGCCTCCCGCCGCTTCAGCGGTCAGGACGAACTGCTGCTCGCGCTGCTGGCCGGTCACCTCGCCCAGGCTCTGGCCCGCAGCCACCAGATCGACCAGCAGCGCGACACCGCGCTCACCCTGCAACGCGCCATCCTCGGGCCCTCCCAGCTGCCCGCCGGCTTCGCCGCGCGCTACGAGCCCGCCACCCCTCCGCTGGAGATCGGCGGCGACTGGTACGACGTCATCACCCTCCCGGACGAGCGCACCGGGATCGTGGTCGGCGACTGCGTCGGGCGTGGCCTGGAGGCGGCCACCGTCATGGGCCAACTGCGCAGTGCCTGCCGCGCGTTGTTCCTGCAGGACGCCAGCCCCGCTCGCACGCTCATGGCCCTCGACCACTTCGCCGGCGGCATCCCGGGCGCCTTCTGCACCACCGTCCTCTGCGCAGTGCTCGACCCGCACACCGGAACCCTCACCTACTCCAGCGCCGGGCACCCGCCGAGTGTGCTCGCCTCCCCCGACGGCACCACGCGCCTGCTGGAAGGCGGCCGCGGGCTGCCACTGGCCGTCCGTCCCGACCGCGAACGCTCCGACAGCGTCTGCCGACTGCCCGCCCGGTCCACTCTGCTGCTGTACACCGACGGTCTCGTCGAACGCCGGCACCAGGTGCTCGACCAGGGCATCCAGGCGGCGGGCGAGGCCCTGCGGACCGGCCGTGACCTGCCTCCCTCGGAGCTGGCGGACCACGTCATGGCCGCCCTGGCTCCCACGGGCGGGTACGAGGACGACGTCGCTCTGCTGCTCTACCGCCATCCGGCACCCCTGCGGATCGCCTTTCCCGCGGAGTCCGGTCAGCTCGCCACCGCGCGCCACGCCCTGCGCGACTGGCTCACCCGCTGCGAACTGCCCGTGCGCACCGCCCTGGACGTCCTCATCGCCACCGGCGAGGCCTGCGCCAACGCCGTCGAGCACGCCCACCGCGACCACCCGGGCGGCACCATCCGGCTGAGTGCCGAGATCTTCACCGACCACGTGCACGTGACCGTCGCCGACAGCGGACGATGGAAGCCCGGCGATCCGGACGCCTCCTCCCTGCGCGGCCGGGGCATCGGCATCATGCACGCCCTGTCCAGCCATGTGACCGTCACGCCCGGCCCGTCGGGCACCAGCGTCGAGATGCATACGAGGATCCCGTGACGCCTGTGCAGCTGACACTCGCCCCAGAACGAACCGCCGACGGAACCGCGCTGCTGACCGTCACGGGCGAGATCGACATGAGCAACAGCGGCCGGCTCGCCGACGCGCTCGATCGCCTGCCCGGGCATGTCGTCCTCGACCTGACCGGCGTGGACTACCTCGACAGCGCCGGCCTGAACGTGCTGTTCGCCCGAGCCGAGCGCATCGAGGTGATCGCCGACACGCTGCTGCGGCCGCTGCTCACGGTCTCCGGCCTCGCCGACCTGGTCCCGGTGCGGCCCGCCCCCGGCCGGTAAGGGCTCGCCCGAGGCAGTCGGAAGCGATCACCAAGTGGGCGGCTGTGCGCAGACGACGCCCTTCGGAAGGCATATCCGTTCGTGGTGAGGGTGGGAGCGGCGCCGACGGCTACGGTGTGGTGTCACGCAGCTACGGAGTGCGGGCCGCCACCAGAGGGGACGCTGCGATGCACGACAGGCAGACGGGCTGTGCCGGCCTCATCCCGGTCCAGCGGCTCAGGCCCGGCGACCACGCCTTCGTGGGCTACGGCCTCGGTGAGTCGCGCTGGCAGGTGCTCACCGCGTACGTCTGGCTGGGTCTCGCCCGCCACGAGAAGGTGATGGTCCTCGCCGACCCCGACGTGCCACGGCGGGAGGTCCTCACCCGCCTGGACACGTACGGCCCGCAGGCCGCCGCCGCGAGGGCGCGCGGGCAGCTCGTGCTCAGCAGCATGCGGGAGGTGATCCGTCCCGACCTCGCCTTCACCATGGACCGGCAGACGGCACGACTGAGGGAGGAGACCGCTCGGGCCCGGCGTGAGGGGTACACCGGCCTGCGCACGTTCATCGACATGCGCTGGGTGCCGGACCTGGGTGCCGACGTGTCGGGGGTCGTGCACCGTGAGACCCACGTGGAGCACCTGTTCACCGGCCGCTCCTACACGGAGGTCTGCGCCTACGACCGGGACTGGTTCGCCCCCGACGTGGTGGAGGCCATGCACGACGCTCATCCCCGCCGCCTCCACGACTGCCTCGGGGTCCTTCTGTCGATCCCCGACGAGGACGGGGTGCGGTTCGCCGGCGACGCCGATCTGACCACCCTGGACCAGTTCCGGACGGCCCTCACCGAGTCTCTGGCGCAGACCTCCGACCGCGGCCATCTGCTGCTGGACCTCACACACCTGCACTTCCTCGGTGTCCACTGCGCTTTCGACCTGCTGCGCCAGGTCCAACTGGCCACCGACCACAAGCGGATCGAGATCCGCTGCTCGGTCCTCCACGCCGGAATCCTGCGCAAACTCGGCGCGGCGTCCGTGCCCCGGCTCACGCTGAGCGAGGTGCGGGCCGGATGCTGAACTTCTCCGAGGAGTCCGTCGACCGGGCGGACGGGACCCTGCTGGAGCAGCGGTTCACGGCGGACTGCCTGGCCCTGCTGCGGGCCCTCGTCGAGAGCACGGCCGCCAAGGAGGGGCTCGACGACGACCGGCTGGGCGAATTCGTTCTGGCGGTCGACGAGATCGCCTGCAACGCCGTCGAACACGCCGGGGGCGGCGGCCATCTGGTGCTCCGGCGCCTCGACGGCGCGCTGGAGTGCCTGATCACCGACAAGGGCCCCGGGTTCACGCCCGAACTTCCCGAAACAGCCCCGGACTTGGACAGCACGGGCGGCCGGGGGCTGTGGCTGGCCCGGCTGCTCACCGACCGGCTCACGATCGCCACGGGGGCCGCGGGAGCCGCCGTGACGCTGCTCATGCACCTGCCCTGAACACTCCCGTGGCCGAGCCGGGCGCGGTCCTCAGCCCAGGTGGCGCTGCATCCAGTCCGCGGCACTCCGCCGGAACAGGCGCCGGTTGTCCGCGCGCAGGAAGTCGTGGCCCTCGTCGCGCAGGGTGAGCAGTTCGGCGGGGACACCGCGCTCACGCGCCGCCCGTACGAACTGCTCCGACTCCCCGGGTGGCACGTTGGTGTCGTGCTCGCCGTGGACGGCGAGCAGCGGGACGCGCAGCGCGTCGATGCGGGTCATCGGCGAAAGGGAGCGCAGCAACTCGCGGTCGTGGACCGGGTGTCCGTACTTGTGCGCCGCCGACTCCGCGATCCACGGCTCGGTGCCGGCGAAGAACGTCAGGAGGTCGGACATGCCGCAGACGGCCACGCCGGTACGGAACAGGTCCGGGTGCCACACGAGCGAGGCGAACGTCAGATAGCCGCCGTAGGAGCGTCCCATGACCGCCAGCCGGGTCGGGTCCGCGAGACCCGCCGTGACGGTGTGGGCGGCGCAGTCCGCGACGTCGTCCAGGGCGGCGAACCGGCCGGTGCCCAGGTCGGCGTCGACGAACGACCTGCCGTGTCCCGAGGAGCCACGGACGTCGGGCGCGAAGACGTCCAGTCCACGGCCGAGGAGTTCGTGGTACAGCGGGTTGAACACCGGGCGTTCCTGCTCCTCGGGGCCGCCGTGCAGGTGGATCACACAGGGGGCCGGCTCGCCGGGGGCGCGCCCTGGTGCCCTGTAGTACCAGCCGCTCAGGGGCAGTCCGTCCCTCGCCGTCAGGTGCAGGGGTACGGGCCGTACGGGCGGACGGCCGGGCGGGACGGCGTCCTCGTCGCGGGAGGACCAGCGGGTGCGCAGCAGGGACACCCCTTCGTGGGCCCACCACACGCCCGGGCGGCGCCGTGAGCCGGACAGTGCGAGCAGCAGCCGGCCCGCCCCGGCCGGCACGGCACGGGTGACGACCTCGTGCGGCAGGGGCACCGGCCGCGCCGGTCCCGTGGTGTCCGCGCCCGATGGCGCCGTGGTCGTTTCGAGGAGTTCGAGTTCGCTCGCGCCCCGCACGTTCCAGACCAGCACGGCCGTACGGCCGTCGTGTGCCATCGACAGCAGTTCCAGTCCGCTGCCCGGGCGCTGGGCCGCGGGTGTGGCGGCGCGCGGCGCGCCGTCGGCGTCGAGTTCGAGGGCGTACAGCGCCGCGAACTCGCGGTCGGCGTCGGTGCGCAGCCACAGTGTCCGGCCGTCGTGCGAGAAGCGGCCGATCCACGGATCGCCGTCGGCCACCGGCATGGTGCAGGTGGTGGCCGAGTCGGCCGTACGCCGCACGACCGCTTCCCGTCGGCCGCGCGGCCCTCGGCGCAGCAGGGCGAGCGTGCCGTCGAAGCTGAGGTCGCACACCCGCAGGGTGGCGGCATCGGCCTCGGTGGCCAGCAGGGCGGGGGACGCCAGACCGTCGGGGTCGAGCAGATAGGCCGACAGTCCGTCGCCGCCCCGGGGCGCAGGCCCCGCGACGGAGTTCGCGGTCCCGTCGGGCGAACCGTCCCCGGACTTGCGCACCGCGGGCACGGCGACCGTGACCGCGACGGCCGATCCGTCGTGCGCCCAGCAGCCGAGGTAGGCGGAGGTGTCGGGATCCGCCCCGGCGAGGATGCGGCGGCCGGTGCCGTCGGGCCGCACGCACAGCACCCGTGAGTGCTCGCCGCCGCCGGGCGCGGCGGTGTACGCGATCCAGCGGCCGTCCGGTGACCAGGAGACCTCCGTGACGGGGTCCGGGGACGTGTCGAGCAGCCGGACCTCGTCTCCCTGGACCGGCCCCGCCCACAGCTGTGGGACGCCGCCGCGGTCGCAGATGAAGGCCGCCTCGGTGCCGTCGGGGTTCGCGGAGGGGTACCAGCAGCCGTGCGCGCGCAGCCGGGTGACGGCGTCTCGCGGGCCCGCCGCCTCGGGCAGGGCCACCGCGACGGGGGCGGTGTCGCTGCCGAGGGGCACCGTCCGGGCGGTGCCGGTGGCCGTGCGGCCGGTCACTTGATGCCGTGCGTCTGCAGCCATATCTCGAGCAAAGCTACCTGCCACAGGGCGTTGGCCCCGCGTTTGGTCCGGTGCTCTTCGGGCGCGGCGAGGAGTTCGCTGACGTACGACTCCTGGAACAGCCCGCGCGCCTTCGCCTCGGGCGCTTCGAGCGCGTCCCGCACCCGCTCCAGGACCGGTCCCGCCATGTGGCGGATGGCCGGCACGGGGAAGTATCCCTTGGGTCGGTCCACGACCTCCCGGGGCAGCAGCTTGCGTCCGACCTCCTTGAGGACGCCCTTGCCGCCGTCGGCGAGCTTGAGTTCCGGCGGGCAGGCCGCGGCCAGTTCCACCAGTTCGTGGTCGAGGAAGGGCACCCGGGCCTCCAGCCCCCACGCCATGGTCATGTTGTCGACGCGCTTGACGGGGTCGTCGACGAGCATGACGTGCGTGTCGAGCCGCAGTGCCGCGTCCAGGGCGGTCTCCGCCCCCGGATGCGCCATGTGCTCCGTCACGAAACGGCCCGAGACGTCCTGCGACGGCAGCATGTGCGGCTGCAGGATCCGCGCGAGGTCGTCGTGCGGGCGGTCGAAGTAGGTCTCGGCGTACCGTTCCGGCTCGTCCTCGCGCGCGACCGCGGCGAGCTGCGGGTACCAGTGGTATCCGGCGAACACCTCGTCGGCGCCCTGCCCGCTCTGCACGACCTTCACCTCCCGGGAGACCTGCTCGGACAGCAGGTGGAAGGCGACCACGTCGTGGCTGATCATCGGTTCGCTCATCGCGGCGACCGTGTCGTCCAGCGCCGCCGACACCCGGGCGGAGGGAACGGTCGTACGGCGGTGGTCCGTCGCGAACTCGCGGGCGACCAGGTCCGAGTACCGGAACTCGTCGCCCTCCTCCCCGCCCTCGGCCTCGAAGCCGACGCTGAACGTCATCAGGTCGCGCTGGCCCTCCTCGGCCAGCAACGCGACGATCAGGCTGGAGTCCAGTCCGCCGGAGAGCAGCACGCCGACGGGAACGTCGGACACCATCCGGCGGCGCACGGCCGTACGCAGCGCCTCCAGCACCGCGTCACGCCATTCGTCGGCGCTCATGCCCGCGTACTCGGGCCGGCGGGTGTACGAGGGCTGCCAGTAGCGGTGGTCCCGATGGCTGCCGTCCGGCTCGACGATCCGTACGGTGGCCGGGGGCAGCTTGCGCACGCCGTTGAGGACGGTGCGGGGCGCCGCGACGGTGGCGTGCCAGCTCAGGTACTGGTGGACGGCCACCGGATCGAGGGAGGTGTCGGTGTCGCCGGCGGCGAGGAGGGCGGGCAGCGAGGAGGCGAACCGCAGCCTGTCCGGTGCCGGAGCGAGATACAGCGGCTTGATGCCCAGCCGGTCGCGGGCCAGTACGAGCCGTCCGGTGCGGTGCTCGACCAGGGCGAAGGCGAACATGCCGTGGAAGTGCTCGACGCAGGCGGTGCCCCACTCCCGGTAAGCCTTCAGCACCACCTCGGTGTCGGACGTCGACACGAAGTGGTGGCCCAGTCCACGGAGTTCCTCACGCAGCGCCTGGTAGTTGTAGACGCAGCCGTTGAAGACGCCGGTGATCTCCCCCTCGGCGTCGGTCATCGGCTGGGCCCCGAGGTCCGACAAGTCGATGATCTTCAGTCGCCGATGGCCGAGCGCCACGGCGCCCCGCGTCCAGGTTCCGTGCCCGTCGGGACCGCGGGCCGCCAGCCGGTCGCTCATGCGCTCCACGGCGGCGAGGTCGGGTCGCCGCCCGTCGAAGCGGATCTCCCCGCTCAGACCGCACACAGCGCGTCACCTCCCGTCCGCGAGGTGACGGCCGCGGGTCGCGAAGAGCGGGCCGGGCCGCGACCGCGCCTGCCGGTCGCGGCCCGGGCGGTATGGCTGGGCATGACGAAACCTCCGTGGGGTGTCAGGAAAAGGCGGACCCGTGAGCCGGGCCGCGGGTCAGCGGCCGACGGCCTCCGGCGCCCCGGAAGCGGAAGCGGAGCCTGCCGGGTCCGGGACGGCGAACGGGATGCTCTTGCGGCCGGGCGGTGTCCTTCTGCGGTCCCGGCGCTCGCCGCGCGTGTCGGCGATCAGCATGTCGGTGCAGGCCAGCAGGCCCTCGTCCTGGGCGGTCCGGCGTATGCGCCGCGCGGCGTCGCCTTCCGCGAGTGCCGACTCGGCCAGCGCGCTGACGGTCTGCCAGTCCCCCCGGGCCTCGAGCGCGGGACGCAGGCGGGCGAGCAGTTTGCGTACGACCTCCCCGGCGGGCGCCTCGCCCCGGGTCTCGGGATCCACCAGCGTGCCTCCCAGGCCCGACCTCGCGGCCCGCCAGGTCGCACCGCGCACCCACTCGTGCCGGCCGTCGCAGGCGGCCGCGCCGGTCGCCCGGCGCTCGAGGGCGTCGGCCACCAGGGCCCGGTAGAGGCCGGCGACGAGCACGACGGTCTCCACACGGGGGCATGCGTCGCAGATACGCAGCTCCAGCGTCTGCAAATGAGCGGAGGGCCGGACGTCGTAGTAGATCATCCCCGCGTCGCTGATGACTCCGCTGCGGACGAGTCCGTCGACGGCGGCGTCGTAGTCTGCCGCGCTGGAGAAGCAGCCCACCGGGCCGGCGGTCGGCCACCGCTGCCACAGCAGCGTGCGCCAGCTCGCGTAGCCGGTGTCGGAGCCCTGCCAGAACGGCGAGCTGGCCGACAGCGCCAGCAGGACGGGCAGCCAGGGCGAGATCAGGCACATGATCCCCACGGCCGTGTCCCGGTCGGGCACGTCCACGTGGACCTGGGCGCCGCAGATGAGCTGCTCGTCGGCGACCTGCCGGTATTCCTCGACCATGTGGCGGTAACGGGGGTCGGCGGTGGGGTGGCCTGAGGCGGCCGGTGCGAGAGGGGCGGTGCCGGCGGCCACCACCGCCAGCCCCAGTTCGGCGGCGGCCGCGTCGAGGCGCCGCCTCGTCCCTGCCAGATCGGCGTACAGGTCGTCCAGGGAGTCGTGCACCCCGCTGTTCGACTCCACGGTGGACTGGTGCATCTCCGCGGTGAAGGTCCGCCGGGGAAGCCGTCGCAGTACCTGGTCGGCGCGCGGCACGAGAAGTCCGCTCTCCACCTCCAGGATGTGGAACTCCTCCTCGACTCCCATGCGAATGTTCACGGCACTCCTTGAGGTGTTGCTCGAACGTCGGCGTGTCCGGGACGTGCGTCCCGGGCCGAGGGCACGGTGGCCTTCAGGTCCTCCAAGTGCCCAGAGCCCGGACAAATAGGCACAACTCCTCGCCCGTCTGAACTGGCTACCTCTCATATGAGCGTAACGCGGCACGCCGACGACGCTCAGCGGCAGAGCGCCCTACGCCGCCAGCGTCTTGTCCTGCTGGTCCGGCGTCTGCCGACCCGCGGCGGCGTAGCGGTCGAGGAGGGCTCGGGCCGCGGAGACGGCCTGCTCGGCGGTACGGGAGGCGGTCATGACGCACAGCGTGTACGTGGCGTCCTCCAGCGCACGGCTCGTCCGTCCGGACGGATGCACATCGTGCGCGATGCGCGCGTTTTCGAAACGGGCCAGCACGGCGCGCAGATCCTTCTCGGCCGGAAGCAGCATGACGATTCCCTCTCCCCACAGGACACGACTCTCAACGCGGCCGACGCGGCCGCTGGTCAGGCCGCATGAGGCAGGAGGTTCACCCCGTGCACCGCGCTCAGCGGCCTTGAGCGATCTTCTGGTGCCCCGCGCCGCTGGATCCACACCTGCCAGGGCGTCCATGACGCGAGGGCCACTGCCTCCCGGGGGGACCGCCGGGACGAATCGACGCACGTTCCGCGATCGGGGTGTTTGCTGCCGCGACCGGCGGGCAACCGGAACCACACGCTTCGGACCGGAGGCGCACGCCGGGTGGACCTGCCCTCCGAGCCACCACATGGCTCGGCAGCTCACCTCGGCGAACCCTGACTGCTGCCATACCGTCGGGCGGCCTGGTCCACGACCTCCAGGTCCGCCCCATATCGTTCGGGGAGCCACTACGCATGCTCATCGACATGTCGACAAGCCGTTCCGGCACGCCCACGACGACCGCCGCCGCCCCTACCGCGCAGCGCGCCCATGACGACGCCCCCGACACCGCGGCGCTCTTCACCCGGCTCGCGGAGCTCGAGGAGGGCCCCGAACGCAACGCCCTGCGCGACGAACTCGTCGAGGCCTGGCTGCCCATGGCCCGCCGGATCGCCGGCCGCTTCCGTGACCGGGGAGAGAACATCGAGGACCTGCGTCAGGTGGCCGCGCTCGGGCTGGTCAAGGCCGTCGACCGCTACGACCCCTCACGCGGAGCCTTCGAGAGCTACGCCGTGCCGACCATCACCGGTGAGATCAAGCGGCACTTCCGCGACCGGATGTGGGCCCTGCGGGTGCCGCGCCGGGTGCAGGAGCTGCGCAACAAGGTCCGGGTGGCGCGCCGCGAGCTGACCCAGGCCCCGGGCACCCACGAACCCACCGTCGCGGACCTCGCCGTCCACACCGGCCTCACCGAGGAAGAGGTCTCCGCGGGCATGGAGGCCATGGACAGCTTCAAGACCCTGTCCCTCGACGTCGAGATGTCCTCCGACGGCGACGGCTACAGCTTCGCCGACACCTTCGGCACGACTGAGGCCTCCTACGAAGTCGTGCTCGACCGGGAGGCCGTCAAGGAAGGCCTGCGCCGACTGCCCGAGCGGGAACGGGCGATCCTGTACATGCGCTTCTTCGAGGACATGACGCAGAGCAGCATCGCCAGCCGGCTGGGCATCTCCCAGATGCACGTGTCGCGACTGATCACGCGCAGCTGCGCCCTCGTCCGCGAACAGGCACTCGGCCGGCGCTCGGGCGGCGGCTCGACGAGGTGACACCCGCGTCGGGCGACCGGCCTCACCCGTCGGCGAGCACGCGGAACTCGTTGCCGTCCGGGTCGGCCAGCACTACCGCGCCGCCCGGATCGTCAGCGGCGTCGAGACGCTTCGCGCCCAGCGAGAGCAGGCGCTCGACCTCGGCCCGCTGATCGCCGTCCGGTGCGAGTTCGAGGTGCAGGTCCTTGCCGGGGTCCGGCATCAGGGGCGGACCGCCCCAGGTGAGCTTCGTACCGCCCTTCGGCGACTGGACGGCCGTCTCCTCGTCCTGGTCCCAGACCAGCGGCCAGCCGAGCGCCTCGCTCCAGAAGTACCCCACGGCCTGGGAGCCGTCGCAGGCGAGCGCTCCGATGAGGCCGCAGCCGGCGAGGAAGCGGTTGCCCGGCTCCAGAACGCAGAACTCGTTGCCCTCGGGGTCGGCGAGCACCACATGGGACGCGTCCGGGCCCTGCCCGACGTCCGCGTGCCGCGCCCCGAGGTCCAGTGCCCTGGCCACCGTCTCCCGCTGGTTCTCCGGCGAGGAGCTGGTCAGGTCGAAGTGCAGCCGGTTCTGGGCGACTTTGCGCGCCCGCGAGGACCGGAAGCCCAGGCGGTACCCGGCGTCGTTGCCGGACAGCAGCGCGACGCCGTCGTGGAGGTCGTCGGCTCTGTCGAGCCGCAGGAGGCCGTACCAGAAGTGCGCCAGTCGCTCGGGCTGATGCGCGTCGAAGGAGATGGCGAAGAGGCGGCTGCTCATTGCGTCACGGACCCCCGGTGTCGAATGCCGGCCGTCGGCGGGCACCGCGCGGCACCCGGACGAAGATCCTATGGACGAGCCCGGCCCTGTCGCACCCGAATTTCGTACGTGGAGGTGCCGGGTCCCGCGAGTGTCGGCGCGGCTCCCGGAAGGCGGATCCCGGCCTCGGTTCCGGGCGGTGTCCCGACCGTCAGGGCGAGGTCGTCGTCGGTCAGCCGCCAGTGGCCGGCGATGGTGCCCTGCGGTGAGTCGTGACGGGCCGACGCCGACGTCAGACCTCCGCCGGGACAAGGCGCGACGGTCCCCCATCCGGGTCTCGCCCCACCTCCTCGTCCGCGATCCCCACCCACAGGTGGTCACCGCCCCGCACGGAGACGAGCTCCGCGCCGAATCCCGGCGCTGGTTCGAGGACGCCCTCTTCGCCGGCATGGAAGCGGCCGGGGAACAGCCGGTGACCTCCCACCCAGGCGTCGGTGTTCGCGCTGCTCGACGACGAGGAACGACCCTGTCGGAACTCGCCTGCCGCATCGGCGTCGCCCGGCAGACGGCCCATCAGGTGGTGCACGCCCTGATCGGCATGCACCTGCTCGAACAGGTCCCGGATCCGGGTACCGCGCGCCGGATCCTCATCCGCACCACGGCCGAGGGCCGGCGGGTCCACGAGGGGGCGCAGGCCACCATCGCGGTCATGGAGTCGGTCCTGGCCGACCGCATCGGCGCCACGGCCGTCGACGCGTTGCGGCAGACTCCGGCCGCCGACTGGGGCGAGCCTCGGCTCATCGCCGCCCCCTGACACCCGGCCGTGGCCCCCGGCCCGGGGTGTTCGGCCCTCCACCTTCGCCGTGGAATTCGGTGCCGGCGCATCCGGCGGCGCGGCTCGTCGCGAATGCCCGGTATCACGGGTTCGCAGGGGAACTCTCCGCCCATCAGGAGGCTTCATGCTGGACAGGGCAGTGCACGAGGTGGCCTTGGCCGGGGAGCCCGTCGCCGCGGCACACGGCATTCCGCAGGAGCAGCACGAGGGCCCGGGTGAGCCGCTGACCTGGCGCGGTCTGCGGCTCGAGACGATGGCCTGCATGCTGGTGATGACGTTGCGCCGGCTGGGGGACCGCTTCTTCGAGGCACAGTGCCAATGGCCACGGCTGCACCCTCTCAACGAGCGCGCCACCGCCGTGTCGCACCACCCGCTGATCGTCGTCGAGTCCACCCGCCAGCTCGCCACGGCCGTGCAGAGCCGGCACCTGCGCCCCGGCCAGGAGCCACTGCTCGAAGCGGTGTCGGTGAACCTGGGGCTGTACGCGGGAACGCAGCCCGTCGAGAGCGGCAGCGCCACGCGGGTGTCGGTCCGGGTGATGCTGAGCGACCTCGCGCTTCGGGCAGGCACCCTCACCTCTTTCCGCGTCACCGCCGAATACCTGCACGCGGAGCAACTCTTCGCGACGTGCGCCATCAGGTTCGCCTCGGCGCCGACGGAGACGGGACCGCCCGTCCCCGCACCGGGCTCCGCGCTGCTGCACCCCGCCGCGGCGGCGGTGGGTGCGGTCTCCGAGCCCGACGTGCTGCTGGCCCGCGGGCCGCAGGGCCGGTTGGTGATCGTCCCGCGCGACCCTGCCCATCCCGTTCTGCTGCCGGGCCGCCCGGCCGGTCTGCCCGCCCTGGCCGTGCTGGAAGCGGGTCGGCAGGCCGTCCTGCTGTCCTCGGGCATGACGGCTCGCGCAGTGGCCGGCCTGTACGTGGATCTCCGCTCGCCGCTGCCCGTCCGGGGGGCCGCCGTGGACGTCGTACCGGATCACATGGGAGCCCGTTTCGTCGTGACGGCCGCCGGACAGGTCGCGGCGACCGGTGCCGTGACCTTGCTGGGGCCGTGACGGACGAGCGTGCAACCGTACGGCCGATTTGTCGCGAACAGTGCACGGAAAGGATTCGCCATGAAACTGAGCGACGAGCTTCCCCTGGATCACAGTCTGGCCAAGGTCTACCGGTACGGCGCCGCCTTCTGCGGGCTGACCCTGCTGGTCTTCGGTGCCCTCGGCTTCGCCGATGAACTGAGCCCGTTCAGCACCGACGGGCAGAGCATCGCCGGCATGTCGACCAACGGCGTGCTCAGCCTGATCTCCGTCGTCGTGGGCCTGGCCCTGATCGGCGGCGGCATCGTCGGCGGGAACTTCGCCTCGACGCTCAACATGGTGGTCGGGACGCTGTTCCTGCTGAGCGGCTTCGTCCACATCTTCATCCTCGACCGCTCGGCCAACTTCCTCGACTTCGGCATGACCAACGTCCTGTTCAGCTTCGTCATGGGGCTGATCATCCTGACCTTCGGCATGTACGGGCGGGTCTCGAGCAAGCTGCCGCACGACAATCCGTACTGGCGTCGCCGGCACGCCCGCGAGGCGGCCCGTGAGTCGCTCGCGGCCCGCCGCCGCGAGCGGGGCCAGGGTCCCGCACTGCCCTCGGGCGGGGTGGCGGATCAACGGGCGCTCGCCGGCATGAGCGCACAGCGCGAGGAGTAGCGGGCGCAGCGGACCGCTCGGAACACGGTGGCCCTCGGGCTCGACGACAGCCGGCGAGGGCCACTTTCCCGCGGACCACCGCCGTGTGGGTCGCGGGTCACAGCCCTTCGAGCATGACCAGTGCGTCTTGCAGGCCACGCGGACGCAGCAGACCGGGACGCTGCCCGCGCCCCCAGCCGGGGCCCGCGAGCAGCACATGGCTCTGCGTGCGAGCGCCCCGGATGCCCCAGCGGGTGGAGGCGACATGGTGGGCCAGCGGCAGACTGGCCGTCGAACCGGACTGCGACCACAGCACCACCGCGCTCGGCCCGACGCGCTGCACGGCGGCCGTCAGCGCCTCCGCAGGTACGGCGCTGCCCAGCATGAGCGTCGCGACACCACGCTCGGCCAGTGCGGCGTTGAGTGCCTCGAGCGGCAGCGTGTGCTGCTCACCCGGGAGACAGGCCAGGATCACGGGAGCGGACTTCCACTCCCTCTGCGCGGGCGCGGCGGCCACACAGACGTGCCGGATCGTCGCCGAGATGTGCCAGGAGAGCAGATGCTCGACCTCGACGTAGCGCTCGCCGGCCGACTGCCATTTGCGCCCGACGGCCTGCAGTGCCGGGGACAGGATCTCCTCCCAGGTCACGACCAGCCCGTAGGCGCGGATCACCGCGGTGAGCTGCTCCTGTACGGCGACGGCGTCCAGGCGGACGGCGGCGCGCGCGAGGCCCTTGCACTCGTGCCGTACGTTGCCCAGCGGCAGGCCGCTGGCGGACCGCGAGGCGGTGACGGACTCGATGACGTCCGCCGGGGCGGCCACGGCGTGGTTCGGCGGGCGGGAGGGTGCCACGGGCTGCGGCTGCGGCCGGCCCATTTGCGACTTTGCCGCCTTCGCCGCCTCGCCCGGCGGGATGCCGCCGGCCGTCAGACGGCACATCTCGACGACCATGGCGACGTCTTCGGGCGTCCAGCGCCGGTGGCGTCCCTGCGCCCTGGTCGCCGGGCCCAGACCGTACCTGCGGTCCCAGGACCGCAGCGTCGTGGGCGACACGCCCAGACGTCTGGCGAGGGAGCCGGTGGTCATCCCGGCCGACGGCGGCACGTCGGCCTCGGGCTCGCTCACGTCCATCGGCGGGTCACGACGCCGCGTGCGGTCCGGGCGCCGCTCACCGGGGGTGCCTTCCTTCGGTCTCCGGGGCGCCCACCGCACGGTCCACGGCTCGGGGCAGTTGCTCGGACACCTCGTCGGCGAGCCGTTGGAACTCCCGCTTGAGCAGCGGTTCGGCCAGGGGGTGATCCAACGTCACAGAACGCTCGACTTCGATCACAAGGGCCTCCGCTTCGGTGTCCGTACGCCGATCTCCGTGCCGGTCTCGGCAGCTTCTGTTCTGGAGCGGCAGGGTCGACGGATGCACGGGAAGGCGGCGGACTCCGGAATGAGTGCGGGGCGCGGGGGCACGTGCACTGCGGAATCGTTCACGGTCTGCCGCCCCGCCGGGGCGAGCGAGAAAACGAGGGTGGGGATGGCTGAACCGTCGACGGCGGTGCCGCGGCCGGGGTCGGACGGGCCCGATGGCGGTGAGGCGCGGACGCCGCCGTTGCGGCCCGCTGAATACGACCCGGCGGACTATGCCGACTGCGTGCTGCGCAGCGCCGAGGCGGCGGGGGTGTCGCCGCTGCTGGTGCTGACCGTGCTGTACAACGAGGCGTACAAGCCGCACCATCCGTTGCTGGAGCGGTTGTGGCAGTGGTGGAAGCCGGAGGCGTCCTTCGGGGTGGCCAACATGCACCGCGCGACGTTCGAGCGGGTCCGGCGCGCGCACGGCCTGCCGGAGCGCTGGCAGGACCTGCGTGACGATCCCGCCTTCGCCGTCCGTGCCGCGGCGCTGCATCTCGCGGACCTCGACCGAGGCCTTGCCGAACGGCATGTGCGCCGCTACACCCGCGAGGAGCTGCTGGCCCTGGGCTACAACGCGGGAGAACGCAACATGCGGGCGTTCGCCCGGGGAGTGCCGCCGGGCCCGATGGCGCGGTCCTACCTGCGTCGTTTCCGTTCGTACCGGCCCCGGGCGGCGGCGGTGCTGGCGGACGGCCGCGACAGGCGCGAGGACACGGGGTCCTGAGCCACCGGGGTGACGCCCCGCCCCGGCACACCCGGCCGGGAGCGACCGTTCAGCCGCGCCACAGATCGTCGCCGTCGCAGACCGTGGCGCCCATGTTCCGCTCCATCATGCGCAGCGCGGCCTCGGCGAGGTCGGTGTGGATGTGGGCCACGGCATCGCGGGGGACGGTCACCTCCAGGTGGCGGATGTGTGCGTCCAGGGCCGAGTAGAGGATGCACTGCTCGGTGACCTGTCCGCACAGCACCACATGGTCGATGCCCTGCTGGGAGAGCAGGTAGTTCAGGGGCGTCTCGAAGAAGATCGAGTGGCGTGCCTTGACCACGAAGAGGGAGTTGTCGTCGGGCACGAGCGGTTCGACCAGCTTCGCGTGCGGGCCGGCCAAGGCCTTTTCCAGGAGTTCGCCGTGGTGCGAGCGCCATTCGCCGAAGTTGTCGTTGACGTAGATGACGGTCGCCTCCTGCTCGCGCGCCCGCTCCAGGAGCGAGGTCACCCTCGGCACGACGTCCGTCACCGAGGGAAGCAGCAGGTCGGCGTCGGTGTGGTCGTAGGTGTTGATCATGTCGACGACGATCAGCGCAGTCTGGCCCATACCTTGCAGAGTGCCCCACGGGAGCAGCCCATGCAGGTTCGCGGCGGCCGAGTGCGCGCCGGGGTCGACGGCAGGGTCAGTCGTGGGCGACGCCGGCCGCGGGTTCGTCGGACCGCTCGGCGGTCGGCGGGGTCAGGCCGTGGCGTACGAGGGTGAGGGCGCGGTCGGCGACGCGGTCGGGGTCGGCGCCGTGTTCGACGGCGGTCATGGCCGCCTGGACGATGCCGCCGACGAGCCGGCCGGTCAGCTCGTCGGCGCCGGCGCCCAGGAGGGCGATGGCGGCCTGGAGGGGGGCGTAGTGGTGTCGGTGGAGTTCGTGGACGCGGTCGAGGCACTCGCGGGGGAGGTCGGCCTGCATCAGTGCCTTCGCGGGGCGGTGCATGCCCCGGGCGGCCAGGGCGAGTTCGGTGCGGACGAAGGCGTCGACGCGGGCGGCGGGTTCGTGTACGTCGACGAGGGCCTGGGTGGTGGCGGCGTCGGCGGCGGTGAAGGACTCCTCGACGATGGCCGCGAGCAGCGCGGCGGAGGACGGGAAGTACTGGTAGAAGCTGGAGCGGGCGAGTCCCACGCGGGCGCCGACCGCGGCCGGGGTGACAGCGGCGGCGCCCTGCTCGACGAGGATGTCGACGGCGGCCTGGATCAGCGCGGCGCGTTGCTGTGCACGGTGCTCGGCGACGGTGGCGGCGTTGATCTTCGGCATGGGGCGGGGATCGCCTTTCGGTCGCTCGGTCAGCTCAGGCGGCCGTCCCGCAGGGTCAGGACGCGGTCGGCCGCGTCCAGTATCTCGTGGTCGTGGGTGACCATGACGGTGGCCGTGTGGTGGAGGCGGGTCTGTTCGGCGAGCAGATCGACGATGTCGCGGGCCCGGGCGCGGTCCAGGGCGGAGGTCGGCTCGTCCACGAGCAGGACCTCGGGGGCGAGGACGAGGGCCCGGGCGATGCCGACGCGCTGGCGCTCGCCGCCGGAGAGCCGGTCGGGGCGGTGGCCGGCGCGGGAGGTCATGCCGACGGCTTCGAGCAGGTCGTCCGCGCGGCGGCGGGTCGCGCCGTCGAGACGGCCTGAGACATGGGCGGCGAGCAGCAGTTGCTCTCGTGCGGTGAGGGAGGCGAAGAGGTTGGCGTGCTGGAAGACGTAGCCGATGTGGCGGCGGCGGTGGGCGGTGCGCTGGTGTTCCTTGAGCGTGGTCAGGTCGACTCCGGCCACGTGAACGGCGCCCCGGGTCGGGGTCTGGAGGCCGCCGCCGACGGCGAGGAGGCTGGACTTGCCCGATCCGGAGGGGCCGGTGACGGCGACGAACTCGCCGGGTGCGACGGCGAGGTCGACGTCGTCGAGGGCGGTGACCCGTTGCCGGTCGTGGCCCAGGTGCAGCGTGACGCCGGTCAGGCGCAGCACTGCGGCTTCCGGTACCGGGCGCGCGGCGGGGGCGGGTGCGGGATGGTTCATCGTTCGGCTCCGAGTGCGCTGAGGGCCTGGACCTTGGTGATGCGGCGGATGGCGACGGCGGCTCCGGCGAGGCCCAGGGCGATCAGCAGGACCGCGGCCAGGGTGACCTGGTCAGTCTGGAGGGAGAAGGGGGCCGATCCATTCATCGCACCGCCCAGGGCCAGACCCACGGCGGTTCCGGCCGTGGTGGCGGCGAGCAGGACGACGGCGGCCTGGGTGAGGGCGTCGCGCAGGATGTAGCCGGTGGCGGCGCCGATCGCCTTCAGCAGGGCGATCTCGTGTCGGCGCTGGATGGTCCACACGGTGAAGAAGGAGCCGACCACGAGCGCGGAGATGGCGTAGAGGAAGCCTCGGATCAGGGTCATGGTGCTGGATTCGGCGGTGTAGCCGGGGGACGCGGCGTAGGTGCCGGCCTTGTCGACGGTCCGGGTGCCGAGGCGGTGGTCGATCGCGGTGGTGTCGGCGCCCGGGGCGAGTTGCAGGGCGACGGCGGTGGCCTGGTGGGCGGCGGCGTCGGGGAGCGCGCCGGGCAGGCCGTAGTGGAGCCGCTGCCACAGCGGCAGCGGTGCGTAGACGATGCCGACATGGCCGAAGGAGGCGCGGCCGACCGTGCCGATCACGGTCAGGTCGGTGCCGGCCTGGCCGGCGGTCAGGTGGTCGCCGATCCTGACGCCTTCCTTGACGATCTCCTCGCTGACGAGGACGCCGTTCGGGTCGCCGGACCCACCGAGCGGCTTGCCGGACAAGGGCGAGGGGGCGAGGAACCCGCCCGGCCGTACGCCGAGCACGGCGAGATCGAGCTGCTTGCCGCCCGCGCCGCCGAGCCGGGCGTGGACCAACTGCTGGCCGAGGGGTTCCGCCTTGCGGACACCCGGCTGTCCGGCCCACTGCCGGGCGGTGTCGGTGGTGACGGTGGAGCGGGAGAACAGCTCTCCGGTGGCGGACCTGTCGAAGGCGAGGTGGGTGACCGGAAGGGCGCGCAGGGCGGAGATACCGGAGTCCGCGAGGCCGCTGGCGAGCCCCGAGAGGATGACGCCGAGGACGGCGATCATGCCGACGACGGCACCGATGAGGGCGAACCGCCCGCGGGCGACGCGCAGATCGCGCAGAGCGAGGAACACAGGAGGCCTTCCGCTTCAGGCGCCGACGGAGGCGACGGTCTCGAAGGTCTCCACGTCGCCGCCCGTCCCGCCGGTGGACGGCCCGTGAGCGGCGCGGAAGGCGGGCGAGCCCATCCAGGCCATGAAGGCGTCGCGGGACGTGAAGTCCATGACCGCCGCGTACGCCCCGCCCGCGTGCTGCGGGCGCAGCAGACGCGCCGTGACCAGACCCGGCACGCCCGGCAGCGTCTCGCGCATGCTCGCCGCGAACCGCTCCTCGAAAGCCACCGCGCCGGCCGCGGGGACCGGTATCCGGTTCATCACCGTGTACATCCGAAAACCACCTGTTCCAGGGCAGAACGAAAGCACCGGCAAATGTTGCCGACGCCAGTGTCGGCATCTTAGCCCAGGTTCCCGACATGCCTGTCGGCAAGAGCGGCTGTCCGGAATGCGAGGTCTAGTTCGAGGCGGAGCGCACGAAGAGGCAGAAGGGATGACCTGCCGGGTCCAGCAGGACGCGTACGTCGTCCTGGGGCTGGAAGTCCGCCTCGGTCCCGCCCAGGGCTACGGCCTGCTCGACGGCCGATGGCAGGTCGTCGACCTGGATGTCCAGGTGCATCATCATCTGCTGCGCGGAACGGGCCGGCGGCCACCGCGGGCGCGTGTAGAGCGGTTCGGTCTGGAAGGAGAGTCCGGCACCGCCGTCGGGCGGTGCGATCTCCACCCAGCCCGTCTCTTCCTTCCGCACAGGCCACCCGAGCAGGCGCTCATAGAACCGCGCGAGCTCGCGGGCGTCCGGTGCATCGAGAGTGGTCGCGGCCAGTGTGAAACGCGGTCGGGGTCTCATGCGGTACTACTGCCCGCTTTCGCCGCTCCCCCGGCCGACCCTGAATCTCAGGCGGCGAAGCCGACGTTGGTGACGTACTCGTACTGGCCCCACTGCGAGCCGAGGTCGACGACCTGGTCGACCCAGGCCTCGTCGAGTTCCCGGTCGTCGCCGGCCGCCCAGGCGGCGACGATGCGGTCCCAGCGGCGCACGTTGAGGGTGCGGAACTCCACGACGCGCTGGCGGGGCCGGTCGACGCCGGACTGGTTGAGCGGGTGGATCTCCACGCGGGTGCCGCGGCCGGCGCGGTTGAGGCGGGCGGTCAGGTAGCGGGCGACGTTCTCGCGCCGCACGGTGCGGTACGCCCGCTCGACGCGCTCCAGGTTCCGCCGCGAGGGCGACCGGGTGCCGTCAAGCCAGGCGCGCACGGTGCGGTCGGTGACGGTCAGACCGGCGGCCCGGGCCGCGGCGCGGGCGTGGTCGGTGCGGGTGAGATAGTGCAGACGGGCCAGCAGACCTCGCCGGACGGTGACGGGCGTGGCGATGTAGCCGGCGAGCGCGTCCAGTTGGCGGGCCACGGCCTCGTGGCCCTTGATGCCGCGGGCGCCGTACTTGCCGAACTCGAGGTTCCGCTCAGGCATCGTCTCTTCCGTCCTCGGTGTGAGGATCACTGTACGGGTCCGCCCCGACAACGTAGACGTCCTTGACCTTCACCTCGGTCAGGCCGCGTCCCTCCGCGAACACGGCCTGCCAGTCGCCGATGACGTGCAGTTCGTCGGTGCCCATCGCACGGACCACCATCAGGCCCTCGTCGTAGGCGCGGTGGGCCTTCCACCACAGGTTCGCGAAGGCCTGAGAGCGGATGAGGTGCATCCAGTCGGTGCGGTACAGCTCCCGGTTGTAGTTCGACTCCCCCAGCGTGGAGACGAACTTCGAGTACATCGCCTTGACGTACTCCAGCGTCACCTCGTCGCCCTCGGCGATCGCCGCGTCCCGGGCGTCCTTCAGGGCGACCCGGAACTTCTCCAGCAGACCCTCGGTGGCGCCCGACGTCCACGACTCGTGGATCCGAGGCGGATCGCACAGGCCGTACTTCGGGCCCGACAGACGCAGCAGCAGGCGCAGGGTCGGCTCGGTCACCCACAGCGGGCCCGGCTCGTCGCGGCTGCCGACCGGGTTGGGCAGCACCGCGTCGTGTTCCCAGACGGGCGGGGTGATCAGGTGGACGCCTGCACGGCGCCGGTCGTGGTGGTCGCCGGTCGAGTGCTCCAACTGACCGATCGGCAGGTGGGTCTTCAACGCGGAGAGGTAGGCGCCGTTGACGTCGAGCGCGGTCACCTCGTGCTCGCCCGGCGGCAGTTCGGGGCGCGTCCACTTGGGGCGGGCCTCCCAGATCTGGTCGGCGCCCCGCGAGGTCTGCTTGCGCAGGATGTCGGGCAGCCAGGGGTGGGCGATGACGTCGTAACGGCCGCCCTTGCGGCTGTGGTCCAGCAGCGCCATCGCGTCCGGGATCGCCCGCTTGGTCAGCGCCGCGGTGGCGGCTTCCACGTCGCCTGAGTGTTCGGCGAGCGCGGCCGCGACGGCCGAGACGACCAGGTCGGGGGTGTCCGCGGGCTGCACGCGGCGTCCGGCGGGCACGATCCGCACCCCTCCGGCGGGCCGTCCGCCGGGACGGGGACGAGAGTGGGGTCGAGCATCCGAGGTGGCCGGGATCTGCTCGGAACCCGGGGTGGGCGGGGCCGCGGCACATTCCGCGGGGTCGAGGTGCTGCGGATATCCGGCCACCTCGTGGTGGGCCGGCTGCCCGCACAGCACACAGGGCCGCGCAACGGCGAGTACGTCGACCTCGTCGTCCGGGCCGACGTCCCGGCCGGCATCCCCCGACACGTCCTCCTCCGGCTCCTGAACCGGATCGTCCTCGGCAGCGGCAGCCGCCAGCTTGGTCCGTGCCCCCTCGAGGAAGTACGCGTATTTCTCCCGCACTTCACCGCTCGGGTCGCGCCCCGACTCCCAGCCCCCGACCGTGGAGGGGCCGACCCCCAGCGCCCGGGCGAGCTGGGCGCGGGAGAGGTTCAGCTCCTCACGCAGGGCCCGTCGCTCCTCCGCCGGGGGCAGCGGGACCGCTTTCCCGGCGCGGGCGAGCAGTGCGTCGATCGCCTCGAAGTCACCCATCACACATCCCCGTCCGCTACGGCCGCAGGACGCGCGGTGGTCTGCCGGCCGGGGACGCGACGGCGTCCGGCGGGCAACGCCTCCGCGGCGCGGGTGGGTCCTGCCAGGAGGTCGAGGACGTCGATGCCGTAGTGCGCGGCGACCACCTCGCAGTCGGCCAGACTCCATGCGGCCGCACCCGACTGACGCCGACTCACCTGCGCCTGGCTCACTCCCAGCGCACCCGCGAGCTCGGTCTGGGACTCGCCCGCCGCATGCAGAAGAGCCGCCACAGCGGACCGCACCCGCTCCTCCAGGCTCATACTCATGGCGCCGAGCCTATAGCCCGTCCCTCATGTTTCATGCGCCGGCCGCATGAAACATGAGGGGCGACGAACTCACACGTCGTGAACCCCACCGACTTCGGACTCGATCGCCCCCGGCTTGGTGTGGAGGATCTCGCGGGCCTGTTCGGCGGCGCGGACGAGACTTTCGGAGACGAAGTCGAGGAAGCGGGCGGTGTTTTCGAGGCGCGCGCCGGCCGGGGTGCCGGGGCCGAGCACGCCGACGCCCTGCCGTGCGGTCTCGGCGACCTGGGCGGAGGCCCGGGCGCTGGAGATCATCGCCTGGTACATGACCTCGTCGTCGACGACGTAGCGCTCGCGGCGGCGTTCGTCGCGTTCCCGGCGTACCAGGTCCTGGCCCTCCAGGAAGGCGATGGCCTTGGAGACGGAGGCCGGGCTGACCTGGAGGCGCTGGACGAGTTCGGCCGCGGTGAGGCTGCCGGTGTCGCTGACGGTGAGGCAGGCCATCACCCGCGCCATCATCTGGGGTGTGCCCGACTGCATGAAGACGGTGGTGAGGGTCTCCTCGTACGCGCGTACGGCCTCGGGATCGCGTCCGTAGGGCTGCGGGGCCGCCTGCGTCCCGCGGGGCGCGGCCTGCCGACGGCGGTGGGCCCGGCGTTCGGTGGCGCGGTGGGCGAGGTCGGCGCGGTAGGCGGTGGGGCCGCCGTTGCGCATCACCTCGCGGGTGACGGTCGAGGTCGGGCGGTCCAGACGTCGGGCGATCTCCGCGTAGGCGAGCCCGTCGGCCAGCCCGAGCGCGATCTGCCGACGTTCCTGCTGCGTGAGCCTGCCGCCCGGCATCGCGGCCTCCTTCTCGGTGCGTTGGTGGCCCGACTATAGCGTTCACCGACATTCCATTGCAACGAACGATCGGAGCTATTGCATTAGCTGACATGACCGTTGCAACGAAATCGCGGCCGTGAGCTGGTATTTCTCACTCCCTGCGCAACAACCTTGTTGCCTGAACTGAGAACGCAACGTAGCGTTTCCAATGTCAGAAACAACGACGAGTCCAGGAGAACGTCATGCAGAAGTTCGCCACCACCGCCCCCGTCCTCGCCGTCCTCGCCATCCCCGCGGGACGCGTCCAGCTCATCGCCGCCGACCGCGCCGACACCACGGTCGAGGTACTGCCGGCGGACGCCTCCAAGAGCCGCGACCTCAAGGCGGCGCAGCAGATCGAGGTCACCCACGGCGACGGGGTCCTGCGGGTCACGGCCCCCGAGGCGAAGAACCAGCTCTTCGGCCACTCCGGCGCCGTCGAGGTGACCGTCCAACTGCCCACCGGCTCCCGCGTCGAGGCCAAGTCCGCCGGCACCGAACTCCGCGTGGTCGGACGCCTCGGCGACCTCTCCTTCGACGGCGCCTACCGCCAGATCAAGATCGACGAGGCCGCGAGCGTCCACCTCACCGCCGTCGACGGAGACGTCGAGATCGGCCGGCTGGGCGGCTCCGCCGACATCAGCACCGCACGGGGCGACATCCGCATCGCCGAGGCCGGACGCGGCACGCTCGACCTGCGCACCGGCTCGGGCGACATCAGCGTCGCGGCCGCCGCCGGCGTCTCGGCGTCCCTGGACGCCGGTACCTCCCACGGCCGGATCGACAACGCGCTCAAGAACGACGGCACCGCCGAACTCACCATCCGCGCCACCACCTCCAACGGCGACATCACCGCCCGCAGCCTGTAACCCACACTCCTTACTGGGGGGAACCACTCATGACCGACCTGGCCATCACGGCGAACGGCCTGCGCAAGTCGTACGGCGACAAGACCGTCCTCGACGGCATCGACCTGCGCATCCCCACCGGCACCGTGTTCGCGCTGCTCGGGCCGAACGGCGCCGGCAAGACCACCACCGTGCGGATCCTGTCCACCCTCATCGCCGCCGACGCCGGACGGGCCGAGGTCGCCGGCCACGACATCGCCACCGCACCCGACGATGTACGCGCCGCCATCGGCGTCACCGGACAGTTCTCCGCCGTCGACAACCTCATCACCGGCGAGGAGAACATGCTCCTCATGGCCGACCTGCACCACCTGCCCCGCCACCAGGGACGCCGTACGGCCGCCGAACTCCTGCAGCGCTTCGACCTCACCGACGCCGCCGGCAAACCCGCCGCCACCTACTCCGGCGGCATGAAACGCCGCCTGGACATCGCCATGACCCTCGTCGGCGACCCTCGCATCATCTTCCTCGACGAACCCACCACAGGGCTCGACCCCCGCGCCCGGCACAACATGTGGCAGATCATCCGCACCCTCGTCGCCGACGGCGTCACGGTCCTCCTCACCACCCAGTACCTGGAAGAGGCCGACCAACTCGCCGACCGCATCGCGGTCCTCGACAACGGCCGCATCGCCGCCGAGGGCACCCCCCAGGAACTCAAACGACTCGTCCCCGGCGGCCACATCCGCCTCCGCTTCACCGACCCCGCCGCCTACCGGACGGCCGCCCGCACCCTGCGCCCGATCACCGCCGACGACGACACCCTCACCCTGCGCATCCCCAGCGACGGCAGCCAGCGCGACCTGCGCACCCTCCTCGACCACCTGGACGACGCCGGCATCGAGGCCGACGAACTCACCGTCCACACCCCCGACCTCGACGACGTCTTCTTCGCCCTCACCGGCGACACCGACCGAGCCGGCGACACCGGCCAGCCCAAGGAGAACGCCCGATGAGCACCCTCACCCTCGCCGTGCGCGACTCCTCCACCATGTTGCGCCGCAACCTCCTGCACGCCCGGCGCTACCCCTCCCTGACGCTCAACCTGCTGCTCACACCCGTGATGTTGCTGCTGCTGTTCGTCTATGTCTTCGGCGGCGCCATGAGTGCCGGCGCGGGGCGCTCCGCCTACATCGCCTACATCGTTCCCGGCATCCTGCTGATGACGATCGGCTCCACCACGATCGGCAGCGCGGTCGCGGTCGCCACGGACATGAACGAGGGCATCATCGCCCGCTTCAAGACGATGGCCATCCACCGGGGGTCCGTACTCTTCGGGCACGTCGCCGGCAGCGTCCTGCAGTGCCTCATGAGCGTCATCCTCGTCGGCGCGGTCGGCGTGGCCATCGGCTTCCGGTCCACCGACGCCGACATCCTGGAATGGCTCGCGGCACTGGGGCTGCTCGCGCTGTTCTCGCTGGCACTCACCTGGATCGCGGTCGGCATGGGGATGAGCAGCCCCAACGCCGAGGCCGCGGGCAACAACGCCATGCCGCTGATCCTCCTGCCGCTCATCTCCAGCGCCTTCGTCCCGCTGCACTCCATGCCGGGCTGGTTCCAGCCGATCGCCCGCTTCCAGCCCTTCACCCCGGCCATCGAGACACTGCGCGGACTTCTCCTCGGCACCGAGATCGGCGACAACTGGTGGATCGCCCTCGTCTGGTGCCTGGGCCTGACCGTCCTCGGCCACCGCTGGTCGAGGGCCCTGTTCAACCGCGAGTCCAAGTAAGCGACCGGTAGGTGCCCCTGCGAGAGCAGGGGCACACTGCTGCTACCTTCCGAGCCATGAACGACGGCGTGTATGTGGGCAATGCGGGCAAAGACGCGGCACTCGACCGGGGGTGGCTCCTGGGGCACTTCAAGGACGCCTCCGATCCCCGGCACAGCGAGGACGTGGAGATCAAGTGGGGCGTCCACCCGCAGGGCGACGAGCGGGCCCAATGGGTGACCGGCGAAGAGCGGACCGCCCTGCTGGTCCTCATCAGCGGACGCTTCCGGGTGGAACTCCCCGGACGCGACGTCGTCCTGACCGAGCAGGGTGACTACGTCGTATGGGGACGCGGAGTCGACCACTCCTGGTACGCGGAGGAGGAGTCCGTGGTGCTGACGGTCCGCTGGCCCTCGGTCCCGGGCTACAAGGTCGAGGGGAACGACCAGGCCGACGCGAACGAAACCGTCGCCGGGCACGGCCATTCGCTCAGCACTGCCACCTCGTAGGCTCGCCGAACGGCCCGGACGTGCACATGCCCGGCCCCGGGCGGATGTTCCTCAAGAGGCGCCTCAACGGCCCGCTGTGGCGGCGATGTGTCTGGACGTCATCGCCGCGGCCGCGGTTGCCCCCGGGCAGGCGGAGCGCGCCGCCCTCCCGCTCGGCCTGGCCTCACTGGGCAGCCCAGGGCTACGCGCTCGGGTGTGACACGGGCATCGCCCACCCCCTCGGCCACCGAGCCAGGCCACGAGCCCCTCAGGATCACGCTCCGCCGTCCCCGTCCCACCGCCGTCCCAGCGGTGTTCCGTTCTCGCAGGTCACACGGGTGTGACCATCCCGGTGTCCCAATCCACCGGCGTGCTGGGCCAGTTGAGGACGACCGCTGCCAGCATGATCCGGCGCCGGGAACTCCCGGCAACTCATACGAGGGGGAACACCGGATGGGACGAAGGACGCTTCTGCGGGGTCTGACCCTCGCCGTGGCAGCGGCCCTGCCCCTGTGCGGGCCGACGGTGGTACAGGCGGCACAGTCCGCGGCCACCGCGGTCGCCGTCTGCGGGCACACGAGCGCACAGCCCACCCTGCAACGGGGATCGACGGGGGACCCGGCCCTGGAGGCGCAGTGCGAGCTCAACCTGGCGACGAAGCCGAGCCGGTACACGCCGATCGCGGCCGACGGCTCGTTCGGGCCGGCGACGGAGACGCGGGTCAAGGACTTCCAGCGGTGCGCCGGGCTGGCGGTGGACGGTGTCCTCGGCCCGCAGACGTGGGCGGCGCTGAACACCTGGGCCGCACAACCGCACACCTGTGGCGTGCAGGGCACGTCGAGTGCGGCGGAGTCCGCGGTGTGCGGGCACACCGACACGCGCCCCACCCTGAAGAAGGGCTCCAACGGCGTCGAGGTCAAGGAGCTGCAGTGCCGGCTGAACCTGGCCATGGAGCCCTTCCACTATCCGCCGCTGACGATCGACGGTGACTTCGGGGGCGGCACCGAGTCCCGGGTCATCGAACTCCAGCACTGCGCGAATCTCAGCGCCGACGGCGTCGTGGGCCCCAACACCTGGGCCAGGCTGGTGGACTGGTCCGGCCGCAACACGTACTGCGCGCCGCCGCGTCCGGCCGGCTACTCGATCGACGGTCTGGACACGGCCAAGTACCAGCACCCCGGCGGCGCGCCGATCGACTGGAAGGCCGTACGGGCCTCGGGCGTCGAGTTCGCGACGGTCAAGGCGACGCGGGGCACGAACGTCACCGACGAGTACCTCGCCACCGACCTGCCGGCGGCCAGGGCGGCGGGGCTGGCCGTGGCGCCGTACCACTTCTACACGGGCTCCTCCCCCGACACGGGTGCCGCGCAGGCCGACCGCTTCATCGCCGCCGTGCGGGCGACCGGCTACACCGGGCAGCGGGCGGGCGACCTGCCGCCGATCTTCGACCTGGAACGCATGGACGACGGCAGCGGACGCTGCCCGACCTACGGCACGGTCGGTGACGTCAAGGCCTGGCTGGACCGGGTGGAGGCGGCCTTCGGCCGCACTCCGATCATCTACACGCAGAAGTCCTTCCTGGACGACTGCCTGGGCTCGACCACCGCGTTCGCCCGCTATCCGCTGCAACTCGCGGACTACCGCCAGTCGATCACCCAGCCGCCGCTGCCCAACGGCTCGACGGCCTGGGCGATGTGGCAGTACACCGACGCCGCCGTCTTCCCGGGCATCAAGGCACCGGCGACCGCGGACGTGTTCAACGGCACCCAGGCCGATCTGGACCGGCTCGCCAACCGCTGACCCGGCCCGACCACAGGAGAACCCGCATGACCACCCGGTTCACCCGCGCGCTTCCCGTCGCACTGCTCCTCTGCCTCGGCTTCACCGCCCCGGCGACCGGCTCCGCCTCGGCCGCCCCGGCCACCGCGGCGACCACCTGCTACGGCGGGGCGGTCACCGTGCGCTACGGGGACGCCGTCGAGTTCGGCCCCTACTGGACCACGAGCCGCTGCACCGACATCAACATGCGTGTCATCGGCGGCACCGCCGACTACGTCAACGCCTGCGTGAAGTTCGCGAAGTACGGCACCTGCAACCACTGGACCAGGGTGGGACGCGGCTGGACGACCATCGCCACCGACGTCCTGAACGACAGCAAGTTCACGGTGCCCGCCGGCGTGCCCCTGGAGGGCGACGACGCCGTCATGCAGATCGCCTTCTGACCCTCCTCCCCCGACGGAGACCGACATGACCCGTACAAGAGCGTTCGCCTCGGCCCTGCTCACCGCGGCCGCACTGCTGGGAGCGGGCGTCGCACCCGCCTCGGCGCACACCTCGGCCGCCGCCACCAGCTGCTACGGCGGCGCCAAGACCCTGACGTACCACTACCAGGCCGCCGCCAAGGAGTACGGCACCTACACCACGTCCTCGCGGTGCAACGACATCAACCTCAGGCTCATCACGGACGAACCCGGCGTGTTCCTGGACGCCTGTGTGGTCTTCGTCGACCACACCACCAAGTGCAACAACGACGACGCGTACACCACGCACGGCACCGAGTGGGGCACCGTCGCCACCGACGTCAAGGACGGCACCCACTTCGTCCTGCGCATCCACGCCTACGACACCGACGCCCAGAACGTCACCTTCCAGATCGCCTACTGACCTTCCCCGCACCGCCGTTCACCGAAAGGACGACCATGACCTCCTTCTCCCGACCCATCGACCGCCGTGCCATGCTGCGTGGCACCCTGGCCGTAGGCGCCGGTGCCGCGTTCGGCCAGCTGCTGTTCTCCGGCACCGCGCAGGCCTACGGGTGGTCGCGCACCCTGAATCAGGGCGACAGCGGCGCCGACGTCACCGAGTTGCAGATCCGTGTCGCGGGCTGGGCCGCGGACAGCGCCAGTCACAGCCGGGTCGGCATCGACGGGGACTTCGGCCCCGGCACGGCGGCGGCCGTACGCCGGTTCCAGGCGGCGTACGGTCTCTCCGTCGACGGCAGCGCCGGCCCCAACACCCAGGCCAAGCTCAACTCCCTGGAGCAGTCCGACGGTTCCACGCTCCACTTCAACTGGAGCGAGTTCGTGAACCAGACGGACGGCACCTTCAACGGCGGCAAGCTGAGCGCCTCGCAGGTCAAGGAGAACGTGCGCCGCTGCATGTACAAGCTGGAGGCGCTGCGCAAGAAGCTGGGCGACAAGCCGATCACCGTCAACTCCGGCTTCCGCAGCATCGCGCACAACGCCGAGATCGGCGGCGCCAGCGACAGCATGCACCTGTACGGCACGGCGGCCGACCTCGACGTGTCCGGCGTGTCCAACAAGACCGTCTACCAGAAGGCGGAGACCTGCGGGTTCTCCGGACTGGAGACGTACAACACCGACCACCAGCACGTCGACAGCAGGGCCGACCTGGGCCGTGACTGGTGGTGGGAGAACGGCACGGTCTGACGCCGGCCCGGCGACGGTCCGGTGTCCTCGGGTACCGCGGGTGAGTATCCGAGGCACCGGGCCTCAGCTCTTCGGCGTGTTCTTCAACGCCGCCTGGCAGGACGGCCAGTCGTGGAAGTCGTGCCGAACGGCCCACAGCCGGTGGGCCGCCCTGATGTTCCAGTCCGGGTCGAACGCCCTCAGCGGTGTGCCGTCGAGGTCGCGCAGGCGGGTGTCGGAGATCTGGAACACCCCCCAGTTGCGGCTGCCGTTGGTGTTGGGCAGCACGTACAGCGGGTCGAGGAAGGACGCGCAGCGGGCGATGGCCACGGCGGTGTCCGGGTCTTCGACGAACACCTCACGGATCCGCTGCGCCACCCTGGCCGTCGACCAGGTCGCCATGCTCACCTTGCGCGCGTACAGCGCCTTCTTGGTGTCCTCGTCGACCACGCCCCTGGCCGTCACCCCCGCCAGCACCTGGAACGCGGTCACTCTGCGCAGGGTCTCCGGACCGAAGTCCCCGTCGACGGCGAGTCTGCCCTCGGCGCGCACCAGCAGGCGCTGCACCTCACGCACGCACTCGTCGTGCTCCCCCATGCTGACCGTCCCGCACGCCGAGGAGTCCAGCACCTTGTCGCCCGCGGCCCGGGAGTCACCGGCGGTACGGCCTGAAGGCAGCCATACGAAGCCGGCCACCAGCATCACCGCGAGCACGGCGGCCAGGACCGCCCAGCGGGAGGAGAGCTTGTCGGGCAGCCGGTACTTGCGCGGCGCCCCGTCCTGGCCGACGGTGACCTGCGGCGGGGTGACGTCCTCCTCCGGCACGGGAGCCGTCTGCGCCGCCTCGGCGGGTGAGGCGGGTGCGTAGCCTGCGCCGGACAGCGGTTCCCGGCTCTCCTCGGTGGTCGACACGGCCGCTGCTGCCGGTGCGTCCCGCTCGCTGTCCGCCAAGGCCCACAGCCGGTGCAGTTCGCGCAGTTCCTCCGCACTGGCGCCGCACACCCTGGCGAAGGCGTGCACCACCCGGTAGTCCGCCGGGACGCCGAGGCCTGAGCAGTACCGGTGCAGACTGGAGCCGCTGACGCCCGCCTCCTTGCCGAGGCGGTCGTAACCCCGGCCACTGCGGTCCTTCAGCATGCGAAGGTGAGCGGCGAATTTCTCTATGTGCGGAGAGGCAGCCACAGAACCACCCTTGATCAGGCCTCTACTGACGGGTAGAAGCTACACCGCAGGGGAGAGGTCGCACGCATGTTCACACAGGAAACGGGACAGCCAATTCGTTTGTGAACGGGGCCGGTTGAAACCCGCTGATGGTTCACCCCTCGAACCCCCGGAGGGGGTCGTTCGGCACTGTCCGGGCCCGCGGAACCCGCATAGCGTGGGAGCAATAGTGAAACGTTTCAAAGGGGGCTCCGAGCCATGCCGACGACGACATCCTTCCCGAACCTCGACGACCTGCTCGCCGACATGGGCGCGGCCGGCAGCCGGATCAGCGACATCGGCGCGAGCGAGGCGGCCGCCGGCAACCTCTCGGTGTACGTCGGCCGGGACCTCGAACTGGGCGACCACTTCCCCCGCAGCGAGGAGATCGTGCTCCCCCTGCCCGCTCCGGCGCTGGCGGGCCGGACCGTTCTGGTGACCGGCTCCGGCCGTCGGCTGCGCCAGCTCGCCGCGGACCCGCTGGCCGGCATCGGCGCCGTACGCATCCTCCGGGACGGGCGGACGGCCACCCTGCACACCTCGCCGCGTCGCCGGTTCGCCCGCCTGACCAGCGAGTTCAACTCCCATCTGGGGGTCCACCAGGACCAGGTGGCGCGGCGCGGCCTGGCCTTCCACGCGGCGGTCCATGCCCAGCCCCCGCACCTGACCTACCTCAGTCACGTCCCCGCCTACCGCGGTACGGCGGCCCTCAACTCCCGCATTCTGCGCTGGGAGCCGGAAGCGGTCGTCAGCCTGCCGGAGGGGGTCGTCGTGCTCGACTTCATGGTCCCCGGCTCGGCGGAGCTTATGGCGGCCAACGTCGAGGGGCTGCGGAACGCGCAGGTCGTGCTGTGGAGCAAGCACGGGGTGATGGCCCGCTCGGACGTGTCGGTCACCCACGCCGTCGACCGGATCGAGTACGCCGAGACCGGCGCGCGCTACGAGTACATGGACATGGTCGCCGGGCGGCGGGCCGAGGGCCTGACCTCGGACGAGATCAAGCGCGTCGCCACCACCTTCGACATCGCCTCGCCCTGGGCGTGAGCCCGCGCGGCCGGCGCGTCGCAGAGGTCCGTGGCGAGGACCTTCGGCCCTTGTCGGCCTTCGGCGCACTGGCTTCACTGAGCCCGCGGGCCTGTCCATGGGCTTGTGAGCAGGGCCCGGCGGTCCTTGCCCGGGGCGGTGGCGAGCTGGGCCCGAGGGCACTGGGAAACGTGAGCGTCGTAGGGCGGAGGCTGGCGGAATGATCGCGGCGGTGGGGCACACCGATCTGACCGGGGACACGCTGGACCTGGTGGAGCACGAGCTGCGGGCGGCCCTGGCCCGCCTGCCCGGTGACACACCGGGGCTGGTGCGGGCGGGGGCCGGTGTGCCGGTGGCGTTCGGCCGGGCCGCGCGGGCGGCGGGACGTGACCTGATCGTCCTGACTCCCACCCAGGGGCTCGTGCCGGCGCTGCTGCCCGAACGGGATCGGATGGCGACGGGCGAGTTGCTGCTCCTCGCCCGTCAGGTACGGCTGCTGCCCTACGACCCGGCGGACCGGGACGCGTGTGTCGCGGCCGACGAGCGGATGATCGCGGAGTGCCGGCACCTGTTCGCCGTCTGGGACGGCTCGCCCTCCAACGGCCGTGACGCCACGGCCCACCTGGTGGCGTACGCCCGCGCCCACGGCATCGAGGTCGAGGTCGTCTGGCCCGACAAGGCGGCCCGTGGGACGACTCCCGGCGTGCCGGCGAGTCCCGCCGGTCGCCGCCCGCACGCGATCGCCCACACCGTCGCGGGCCCGGCGCCCCTCATGACCACCGGCAAGGCGGAACACCTTCGATGAGCGGCACGACCACCGCCACCCCCGCACGACGGGCACCGGAAGGGGCGCGGCGGATCGCCCCGCGGGGCGCGAGCAGTGCCTCGCGTGCCTTCGCCTGGCTGCTGATCGTCTCCGGCGCGCTCGGCGCCCTCGCCTCTTTCGTGATCACGGTCGACAAGATCCGGCTCCTGCAGGACCCGCTGTTCTCCCCCTCGTGCAATCTCAGCCCGGTCCTGTCGTGCGGCAGCGTCATGAAGAGCGCCCAGGCGTCGGTGTTCGGCTTCCCCAACCCGGTGCTCGGGCTGCTCGCCTACCCGGTGGTCGTCACCGTCGGCGTCGCGCTGCTCTCCGGTGCCTGTTTCCCCCGCTGGTTCTGGCTCGGGCTCAACGCCGGCACACTGCTCGGCGCGGCGTTCTGCATGTGGCTGATGACGCAGGCGCTGTACGAGATCGGTGCGCTGTGTCTGTGGTGCTGCCTGGCCTGGGCGGCCACCATCGCGATGTTCTGGTACACGACGGCGCACAACCTGCGGCACGGCATCCTCAACGCTCCGCGCGCGGTGGTCGCGGGGGTGCTGGAGTTCCACTGGGTGGTACCGCTCACCTGGTGTCTGAGCATCGTGATGCTGATCGCCACCCGCTGGTGGGACTACTGGCAGACCCTCCTCTGACCCCGTCCGACCGCCCACCTCGTCGTCCGACCCTCCATGGAAGTTCCCATGCGCACCGACTCCGTCCCCTCCCCCGGACCCGCCGCACCGCTGCGGGTGTTCATCCTCGACGACCACGAGGTGGTGCGCCGGGGGGTGCGTGACCTGCTGGAGGCCGAACCGGACATCACCGTGGCCGGGGAGGCGGCGACCGCACAGGAGGCGCTCGCCCGGGTGCCCGCCGTCCGCCCGCAGGTGGCCGTGCTGGACGTACGGCTGGGCGACGACGGCAGCGGCGACCGTGCGGGGGTCGAGGTGTGCCGCGAACTACGGGCCGGATTGCCGGAGTTGGCCTGTCTGATGCTGACGTCGTTCGACGACGACGAGGCCCTGTTCGACGCGATCATGGCGGGCGCGGCCGGGTATGTGCTCAAGCGGATCGACGGCTCCGACCTGGTGGAAGCCGTGCGCAAGGTGGCGGGCGGGCAGTCCCTGCTGGACCCGAGGGCGACCGCACGGGTGATGGCGAGGCTGCGGGCCCCGCTGCCCGCGCCCGAGCCGGCCGTGTCGCCCGAGCTGGAGCGGCTGTCACCGCGGGAGCTGGAGATCCTGGACCTGATCGGCGAGGGACTGACGAACCGTCAGATCGCCGAGCGGCTGTTCCTCGCCGAGAAGACCATCAAGAACCGGGTCTCGTCCATCCTGGCCAAACTGGGCGTGGACCGCCGGGTCCAGGCGGCACTGCTGGCCGGCCGGCTGCGCGAGCGGCAAGGGCCTCTCCGGTAGCCGGCGGCCGTTTCAGTCGGCGGGCAGCTGTATCCGCCACGATATTCGGGTGCCGCCGTCGGCGGTGGGCTCGACGGTCAGCGTCCCGCCGTACCGCTCGGCGTGCGAGCGCAGGCCGGGCCCCTTGTCCCCGTGCGGGGCCGTGCCGTCGTCCGTCACCGTGAGGGTCAGGCGGTCCCCGGTCATCGGCACGGCCAGGAACACGTCCGCCCGGGTGGCGCCGGTGTGCCGGGCGATGCCGTCGAGCGCCTCGCCGGTCACGGCGAGCACCTGCTCGGCCACCTCGACTGGAACCGTGGAGTCCACCGGCCCCTCGATCCGCAGTGCCGGGCCGAACCCGAGGGACCGGGCGGCGAGCCGGACGGTCTCGGGCATACGACGGCGCAGTCCCGCTCCGCCCCGGTCGTCACCGGCGGACCGCAGTTCGAAGATGGCCGTACGGATGATCTCGACGGTGGTGTCCAGGTCCCGCACCGCCCGTCCGACGCGTTCGACGGCGTCCGCGCCGCCCAGATTGCGAGTGGTGCTCCGCAGGGTCATGCCGGTGGCGAAGAGCCGCTGGACGGCGAGGTCGTGCAGGTCGCGGGCGATCCGGTCGCGTTCGCGCAGGACGGCCAGTTCCCCGGACTCCGCGCGGCGCCGGGCGAGTTCGAGGGCGAGGGCTGCCTGGTCGGCGAAACGGGAGACGAGAAGCACCTCGGTGTCGTCGAAGGCCGCTCGCCCGCTGTGCCGGCTCAGCCGCAGCGCACCGCAGGACGCGGCGTCGAGCGGCAGCGGGACCGCGACGACGGGCCCGTACGGGGCCGTGCCGTCCCCGGCGCCGAACGGGCGCACCCGGGGGTCGCTCCCGGCGTCCGTGGTGGCCACGGCGCTGCCGGTGCGCGCCGCCTGCCCGGCGAGGGAGCCGTGGGCCGGGAAGGACAGACCCGTCAGGTGCTCGGCGTCGGGCCCGTGCGCGGTCTCGACGATGAGCCGGTCGCCGTGGGGGCCGGACGGGAGCAGGACGACGGCCTGGTCGGCGTCGGCCAGCTCGCTCGCCCGCCGGGCGATCAGGCCCAGCACCGCGCGCGTCTCGGTGCCGGCGAGCAGACTGCGGCCGATCTCGCCGAGCGCCTCCAGCCACTGCTCCCGGCGGCGGCTGTCGTGGTATCTGCGGGCGTTGTCGATGGCCACGCCGGCGGCCTTGGCCAGCGTGGTCAACAGGGCCTCGTCGTCGGCGTCGAAGTCCGCGCCGTCCCGCTTCTCGGTCAGGTACAGGTTGCCGAACACCTCGTCGCGGACGCGGATGGGCACCCCGAGGAAGCCGCGCATCGGCGGATGGTGCTCGGGGAGACGGAGGCTGCCGGGGTGCCGTGTCCGGTCGGTGAGGCGCAACGGAACCGGGTGGCGAATCAGTTCACCGAGGATGCCGCGCCCGCGAGGGGGCCGGCCGATCAGGGCCGCCGCGTCGTCGGGGATGCCCACCGTCAGGAACTGCGACAGCCGCTGTCCCTCGCCGATCACACCGAGGGCGCCGTACTCGGCGTCGGTGAGCTCGACGGCGGCCTCCACGATGCCGCGCAGCACCTGGGACAGCTCCAGCCCGCGACCGAGGTTCATGACCGCGTTCAGGAGGCCGTGCATCCGTTCCGGTGCGTCGAGCCGTGGGCGTGACGGGAGCGCCGCCCGCGCTGGTGATTCGGACATACCCGCCGTTCCTGGGCCGGTCTGGTGCTCAGCAGCGTACGACACGCGAGGTCCTGACCGGGGGTCCGTCGGCCCGTCGGCGCGAAGAGGGGCCGTTGGGCCCCCACGGTGGGCCGACGCGGGGGACTTTGGACCCTATCGGGACCGGGTGCCCCTCGGCCGATCATGTGGCGGCGGCCCGGAAGGCCCGGTCACATCCCTCACCCGTGGCCCTTCCCGGCTCGTCGTACGACATGAGCAGATCGGGAGGACGCCGTCCGGTGGACGAGGCACAGATACAGCAGGTGGTACCCGCGCGCCCGGAGGCCGTGGTCGCCGTGGCGGGACAGCCGGTCGGGCGGGAGGAGAGCCGGCCGGCCTGGACGGACTGGCTGACGACCACCGACCACAAGAAGATCGGGACGCTGTACCTCGTCACCGCCTTTGTGTTCTTCCTGGTGGGCGGCGTGATGGCGTTGCTGATGCGGGCCGAGCTCGCCCGGCCCGGGATGCAGATCATGTCGCAGGAGCAGTTCAACCAGGCGTTCACCATGCACGGTTCGATCATGCTGCTGATGTTCGCCATGCCCCTGTTCACCGGCTTCGCCAACTGGATCATGCCGCTGCAGATCGGCGCCCCGGACGTCGCCTTCCCCCGCCTGAACATGCTGGCCTACTGGCTCTTCCTGTTCGGCTCCTCGATCGCCGCGTTCGGCTTCCTCACCCCGGGCGGTGCCGCCGACTTCGGCTGGTTCCTGTACGCCCCGCTGTCCGACGCGGTCCACTCGCCGGGGCTCGGCGCCGACCTGTGGATCATGGGCGTGGCGCTGTCCGGTTTCGGGTCGATCCTGGGCGCGGTCAACTTCATCACCACCATCGTCTGCATGCGCGCGCCGGGCATGACGATGTTCCGTATGCCGATCTTCGTGTGGAACGTGCTGCTGACCGCGGTGCTGATCCTCATCGTGTTCCCGGTGCTGGCGGCCGCGCTGTTCGCGCTGGAGGCGGACCGCAAGTTCGGCGCGCACGTCTTCGACGCGGCCAACGGCGGGGCCCTGCTGTGGCAGCACCTCTTCTGGTTCTTCGGCCATCCAGAGGTGTACATCCTGGCGCTGCCGTTCTTCGGGATCGTCTCCGAGGTCATCCCGGTCTTCTCCCGCAAGCCGATGTTCGGCTACATGGGCCTGATCGGCGCGACCATCGCGATCGCGGGTCTGTCCGTGACGGTGTGGGCGCACCACATGTACGTCACCGGCGGTGTGCTGCTGCCGTTCTTCTCCTTCATGACGTTCCTCATCGCGGTCCCGACCGGTGTGAAGTTCTTCAACTGGATCGGCACGATGTGGAAGGGGTCGCTGAGTTTCGAGACCCCGATGCTGTGGACCACCGGCTTCCTCATCACCTTCACCTTCGGCGGACTGACCGGCGTCATCCTGGCCTCGCCGCCGATGGACTTCCACCTCTCCGACTCCTACTTCGTGGTCGCGCACTTCCACTACACGGTGTTCGGCACGGTGGTGTACGCGATGTTCGCCGGCTTCCACTTCTGGTGGCCGAAGATGACCGGCAAGATGCTCGACGAACGCCTCGGCAAGATCACCTTCTGGACCCTGACCATCGGCTTCCACACCACGTTCCTGGTGCAGCACTGGCTGGGCGCCGAGGGCATGCCGCGCCGGTACGCCGACTACCTGGCGGCCGACGGCTTCACCGCCCTGAACACGGTCTCCACGATCGGCTCGTTCCTGCTCGGCATGTCGATCCTGCCCTTCATCTACAACGTGTGGAAGACCGCCAAGTACGGCAAGCCGGTCGGCGTCGACGACCCGTGGGGCTACGGCCGTTCGCTGGAGTGGGCCACCTCCTGCCCGCCCCCGCGCCACAACTTCGCCTCGCTGCCCCGGATCCGGTCCGAGTCACCGGCGTTCGACCTTCACCACCCGGAGATCGCCGCTCTCGAGGCCGAGGCGGTGAGGTGACATGGCACAGGCCGTCCTGGCGGTCGGCACCGCCTTGGTGACCGCGTCCGGCTGTGTCTGGTACGTCCCCGCCCTCGTCGACCTGCGCGCGGGAGCCGACCGCCCGGACTCCCGCCGCTTCGCCGCGGCCGCCTGCCTGAGCGGCTGGGGCACGGCCGGCCTCGTCGCCGTCCTGCTCCTCGTGGCGCAGACATGGTGGCCGGTCGCCGGGACGGCCGCGGCGGGCGCGGTCGCCACGGTCGGCCTCCGCATCCGTTCGCTCGTCCGGCGCCGGGACGAGCGGCGGGAAGTGGCCCGCCATTGGGCGGCGTTGACCCCGAACCCGCCCCGGCACGGCAGGGGCGACGACAGCGCCCGCTACGTCTTCGCCGCCCTTCTGGGCTCCGCCCTGGCCGTCGCCGCGGTCGCCGCCGCCGTCGCGGTGAGCCCGGGCACGGGCGGCGGAGTGGACTGGCTGGTGGCCGCGGCGCCGGTCGCGGTCGCGGGCCTGATCCTCGTCCTCGCGGCCACGCACGCGCGGACGGCCCGGCGCTCGGGCCTCCCGGCTACCAGCGCAGCGGAAGAGCGGCGAGCCGGTCGTCGAGCAGACCGGAGATGATCCGGTGGTCGTGGACCGAGGGGTGCCAGTCGCAGCCCAGGTGGTCCAGGTCCGCGCCGTCGTAGTACCAGTGGCGGACCCGGTCGTCGCCCTGCTCGTTGCGGGTTCGCACGATCCGTCGGGTCGTCTCGGCGAACACCGTGGTGTCCGCGAGTCGGGTGGCGCTGACCAGGAGGAACGTCCTGGGACCGTACAGGGCCCGCAGTTTGTCGAGGAAGCCGTGGTAGGCGGTCTCGTAGTCGGCGACGAGTTCGGCAGCCGCGCTCCAGCGCTCGCCCGGGTTGAGCGGGGTGGAGAAGTCGTTGATGCCCAGCCCGATCACGACGACCTGCGGCCGCCATCCGGGCGGCCTGTGCCACACGTCGCCCTCGGCGTTCAGCAGGGCACGGTCGTAGTAGGTGCGGAAGTCGGTGCCCGGGCTGCTGCCGTTGTAGTTGCGGACCATGCCCCGGCCGGAGAAGGCGTTGAGCTGGTAGTCGGCGTCGAGGCCGTGGGCGGTGAGGGCGCCGAAGGACTGGTCCGCGTCGCTGTTGCGGTTGACTCCGCCGTTGGCCGAACAGTCGCGCGTACCGGAGAGGTTGCCGTAGCCGGCGGTGTACGAGTCGCCGATGAACTCGATCTGCCGTCTCCGGCGAGGGGGGCCGGGGAGGACCGCGCCTCCGGGGGCGGCGACGAAGCCGCCGAACCGGCCCGCGGCCCACGGGCTTTCGGTCCGTTTGACGATCCGCACGCTGTGCACGGCGTCGTCGAGGCCCCGGATCCAGTGGGTGGTCCTGCCGGGGGTCACGAGGGTGGCCGCGGTCCTTCCGTCGATCGACACGTCGTAGTCGTTGTCGGCGTCGTCGAGGACGATGCCGACGCCGGTGCCGCGGAACCTTCCCTCGAAGTAGACGCCGGGCCACGAGTACCGGACGGAACCGTCGGGTGCCTGCTCGACCCGGCCCGCGGTGTGGAACCGGGCCGGGGCGGTGGCCGCCCGCGCGGGAGGCGCCACCGCGGCGGCCAGGCCCGCGGCGACGCCGGTCATCAGGGTCCGGCGGGATAAGCAGGGTGTCGAAAGCGTCCGCATGAGGTCATCCTCTGTCGATCGGTGACAACGGTCCGGGCGGGTGACGCCAATGATGGGAGCGCTCCCACCCTCAGTGTCACCTCACGGTGACCGGCCCACCGGCCCCGGTCAACCCCGTGCGAGCGGGTGTCGGCCCGATCGGGACCCTCGGGGAAGACGGAAAGGGCCGCATGGCCCTCGCGAGGACGGTGGGCGGATGGTTGGGTTGAGGAGACGGGGAGGGCCCCGTACAGGGACGCGGAGGAGCAGCGGGGGGCTGCGCACCGCGTGATCAGGGACCACGAGAAGTGGTCGGGGCCCTCCCCGTCGACGGTCTGTGTCCGGGCCACGAAAGGTGGGGCGGCGCACGACCTCCCCAGGACCGCGCCGCCCCACTGGTTACACGGCGCCCGTCTACCCCGGCTCACCGCGATCAATCCCCCGGCCGGGCACGATTGTCGGCCCGGTTTCAAGTGGTCCGCCCGCCGCGGGAGTTCAGCTCCGGGTCTCGTACGGACCGGGAAGCGGGAAGTACGCCTTCAGGAACCAGGACAGCAGGGCCTGCTGGTCCGGCAGGTCCTGTGCCTGCGAGACCGTGTCGTTCAGACAGAACACGTGGCGGTCCCGACGCGCGAGCAGGCTGCCCAGGCGGGCCGCGAGCGCCGGGTGGGAGAGGTCGAGGTAGGCGTAGCGAAGGCGGGCGGGGACGGCGCGGGCGGTGTGGAAGGCGTAGTAGTGGTGCAGGGAGGAGACGATCGACACGTCGTCGAGGCTGCGCACCCGGTGACCCGCGGTGGCGTGATGCTGGAGCGGGAACCTCTCCTCGATCTCGTACAGGACGCTGCGCCGCAGCGCGTGCGGTGTGTGCTTCATCTTCTGGCTGATCGTGGTGCCGAACGTGGCCTCGATCAGGGCCCTGTTGTTCTTGCCCGCGGCGGCGACGGGCGTGTCCTCCGCGCAGGGCGGGCCCTGGGGGATGAGGGCGGTCGAGGGGAAGAACTTGGTGAGGCCGTTGGCGAGGAAGAAGTCCTGGGGTGTGGTGGGCCGGCCGAGGAGGACGTCGTCGTTGAAGTACAGGAAGTGCTCGGACAGGCCGTCGATGTGGTGCAGTTGGCTTTCGATGGCGTGTGAGTTGTACGTGGGCAGCAGGCTCGGGTCGTCGAAGATGTCCTTGTGGCTGACGACGCGCAGACCGGGCACGCTCACGTCCAGCCAGGACGGGGTCTGCTCGTCGGTGACGAGGTGGACCGTGCGCACCCAGGGTGCGTAGAGGTGCAGGGAGCGCAGTGAGTAGCGCAGTTCGTCCCGGTTGAGGTAGCGGGCCGCGTTCGCCGCCTCCTCGTGATAGCCCTGCCCGGTGCAGGCCTCGCGGCGGCGCAGCCACTCCGGGTCGTCGCCGTCGACCCACGTGTACACGACGTCCACGGGGAAGCGGATGTCGTCGGGCGCGGGACGCGCGAACTCCCTGCGCGTGCGCACCCGCGGCAACGGGGGGTCGGCGGGGGCGAGCCAGGTGAAGAGGGAGTCGGAGGCGTGCACCGGGGTGTCCGTGCGGGGCACCTGGTCGGCCGTGCGGTTGGGGCGCGGGGCGAGCAACGTGTCGCCTTCGCCGGGCCAGAACTCCACGTCGCAGCCGTACTTGGGGCCCAGCGTGAGTCGGCCGTCCGGATCACCGTGGTACCACGTCACGCGGATGACGTCGGCGAGAGCCAGTCGTCGCCAGGCGGCACGGTGGAAGCCCGGCCGGGTCGCCCTGCGCTCGTGCCAGCGTGTGTCGAGGGAGCAGACGTAGCCCGGCCGGGCACGGCACGCCGCCGCCAGGGCGCGCAGGACGGGCCGCCGGTCTTCGGCGGCGACCGCGACGGCCGCCGCGGTGTGGCTGCGGCCGCGGACGCAGAAGTAGTCGATACCCGCGTCGTCGAGAGCGCGGCGCACCGCCGCCGCGTTGGCGTTGCGCGCCGCCAGCGGTGAGACGTCCGGCTCCGTGATCACCGCCTTGGGGACGTCCCGCACCAGACGCACGGCGCGGTCCGGGCCCCGGTACAGGCCCGGTCGCAGGCACCGCAGCCCGAACGCGCGCATCCTGCCGAGCAGGTGCCGCAGGGACGGCACCACCGCGATGTACTGCTTCATCCGGGCGCGGGCCGCGGTGGAGGTACGGGCCACGACGGCGCGTCTGACCCGTGCGGGAACGAGGCGGCGATAGGCGCGCAGCAGCGCGGAGCCCTCGAGACTGCGGCGGACCGCGGGTCCTGCCGACGTCGCCCTGGACGGCGTACGCCTGTGGGGAGTTGCCGTACCCATGATGTCGTGCTCCCCCCGTGCGTCACGTGGCTTCCCTGATCAATATCCCGCCGTGGGGAGCGTCGGCGCGGGGGTCCGCGGTCCTCGATCGAGGGCCGGACGGGCAGACAACCGGGGGACGTTCGGATGCTCACGCGACTTCGTGCGGGAACGCGGAGCATGCTGGTGGGTACACGAACGGTCCGGGAGGTGGGCGCATGCGGTGGTGGGCCGGAGCATGGGCGGTGGCCGCGGTGCTGACGCTGGCCGCGTGCGGCTCGTCGGACGGCGGCGGGTCGGCGACGGGCAGTCCCTCGGGCCGTCCGTCGGGCCGCCCCTCCTCGGAGCCCTCGTCCGGCACCCCGGCGCGGCCCTCCCGGCCGCCCTCGTCCTCCGCGCCGTCCGGATCGGCCGCCTCGCCCTCCCCCACGGCCACCGGCTGTGTCGCGGGGCTGGCGCGGGTCACCGTCGAACCGGGCGACCCGGTTCGGCGACGGTTGTGCGTGCGGCCGGGAACCGTGATCTCCCTGGTGCTGCGGCCCCGGGTGGACGACAAACGGTGGACGGACGTGCGCAGTTCCGCGCCGGTGTTCGTCGTGGTGACCGGCTGGCGCCTGGACACCGACGGCACCGCGCACGCCACCTTGCGGTGCGCCGGGACCCGGGGCGGCACCGCCAGGGTCACCGCGCCGGCGAAGGCACCGGACGTGGCGGGCGCGGCGCGCGTCGCGTTCACGCTGGACGTGACCGTGACCCCGTACCCGCGAGAGGGCTGAGCCCGGCCGCTCCCAGGGCCGGCCTTCGCCCGGTCGGCCCTGACGCACCGGTGCCCCGGTCACTCATCCGACGAGGTCGTTCGATTCCCACAGGGTGCGGTCCTCGGCGAGTTCCGCCGCGCCCTTGTCGGCCAGGGCGTTGACGGCGGCGTTGAACCGCGCCATGGAGGTGGGGTGGTCCGGGCCCAGGACGTACTCCTTGAGCGTGCGGCGGTGCGGGGCCATCGGGTCGTGCCGGGGCTCGCGCACCGAGCGCAGGATGTCCGGGAGACGACTGCACGCGTGATCCAGCAGATAGGCGCCGCCCGCCGTGGTGTAGGCGGCCCGGAACTCCTCGTCGGGCAGGTCGTGGGCGTTGGTCAGGACGTACGGCTTGAGGCCCGCGACGAAGTCGGCGACCACGGAGGACACGTCACTGATGAGCACGTCGGCCTGGTTGAAGCACTCGTACAGGGTGGGCAGTTGCTCCAGGACGACGTGGTGCGCGACCGGGCCGCGGCTCTCCCAGAAGAGTTGGTGCCACTCGGCGTGCAGGGCGTGCCACTCGGCCGCGTCGTCGTGCTGCGGCGGGCGTGCCTCACGGGTCTGCTGGGCATCGTCGCCGGCCTGCCGTCCGGCCAGTTCGTCGAGCCGCGCCCGGATCCACGTCAGCCGCGAGCGGGCCGCGGCGGAGGCCGACCGCGCCGGTACGGCCTCCCGGCGCTCGTTGTCCGCCTCCAGCAGTTCGCGGATCGCCCGGTCCGCGGCGGCCGCTTCGGCCGACCGCCTGCCGGTGAGCGGATGCGGCTTGTAGAGGATCCGGACGTCGTCGGCGAGGAGCTTGTCGATCAGGGGGACGCCCATCGGGATCAGGGAGGTGTGGCAGTCGTCGTCGCTCCAGCCCTCCCAGGTCGGGGCGTACATGACGACCGGCCGCGGGCCCGGAGTGTGGTCGGCGTGCAGCCGGATCGGCGCCAGCTGCGGGCGGCCCACCTCGACGATGGCCTCCTCGCTGATGGCGTGCCGGACGCGCCGGTAGCGGTCGCGGCCGGCCCGGCCCGCCACCCAGATCTCGTCGTAGACCTTGCTGACCCGGTTGCTGCTGGCCAGCTTGTCGCTGTCGCCGTGGCCGATGAAGACGTGTTTGGCCTCGGCCACGCGCAGCATGTGCACGTTCTTGCCGGCGTTGCCGGGATAGAGGACGACCCGGATGCCGGACAGGTCGAGTTCGGCGAGATCGTCGGCCTTGGGCACGCAGAGTACCGGGAGCTTGGTCCGGCTGAGATGACGGAACGAGGCCCGCTCACGAAGGATGATCAGCGGGCGCCGGTCGAGCTGCTCCAGCGTCTCGATCCACATGTTGACCTGGTACATGAAGTCCCGGGACACCGCGGCGAAGCTGAAGTACAGGGCCACCTCGGGCCGGTGGGCGGCGAGTTGACGGTTGACCTCGGCGAAGATCTCTTCCCTCGGGGGCATACGGCGCACCCGGACGTACTGCCCCAGCAGTGCGGCCACCGCCCCCGCGGTGACGCCGACGGTCAGGGCGAAGCCGATGTACGCCGGTACCCGGCTGCCGGTGGCGAGCGCGGCCAGGAGTCCCACATGGGCGGCCAGGTCCAGATGGAGGAGCTTGCGCAGGAAGCGCCGGAACAGCACGGCGGGCGGCTGCTTCGGGATGGGCAGCGCGCTCATGTCGAGGTTGCGCACCACCAGAGGCAGGACGCGCCGTCTGCGGATCGCGTGATGCAGCGCGGTGAACAGCATCACCAGCGCGAAATGAGCGCTGAAGACGGCGAGTGCGGCGACCAGCAGGGAGTCGGGCGCGTTCATCCGGTCGGCCAGGGCGAGCAGCATCACCGTCCGGACGGCGAAGCGCAGCGTGCGGTCGAGCTGCAGCGTGGCCAGCCGGCGGACGAAGCCGGGGGCGCGGACGTGCAGCGCCTCGTCCGCGACATAACTGACGGTCGACGCGACGGCGAAACCGCCCAGCGACGGCAGCAGCGCGCAGACGGGCAGGGCCGCGAAACCGGCGGCCAGAAAGAGGACGAGGAGCAGGTCAGTGGTCCCGCGCACGCGCAGGACACCACACAACCGACGGGCCATCATGGACATGTTCCCCCCACGGAACTGACTACTGGCGGTAGCACCGCGCATGCCAGTTCGACTTGGACAGAGGGCGCATGGTTGTGCACCTTGAGAGCGGAAGTTGTTCACCTTCGATTCACACCGGCGTTCACTCGGCTTCCGCGCGGGCCTCGGACGTGGATTCGAATCGGCGTGCACTTCCCCTTCGGAGGGGCATACGGGGAAGGGCACCCGGGACAGGGGGCGGCGGCAGCGCGAGCGACGAGAAGGTGAGGACATGGCGGAGCCGGTGAACAGGGGGACCGCACGGCGACGGACCGTGCCGTCGCCGTCCGCCGAGCTGACCACGGCGCTTGAGGCCATCGGGGCCGGGGCGTACGTCGTGGACGACGAAGGACGCATCATCGCCGCCAACGTCCTCGCCGAGCAGCTGCTGGCCTGGCCGGCCGAGGACCTGCTCGGCCACGACGCACACGAGCTGCTGCACCGCGGACCGCAGGGCCAGACCCTGCCGAGGACACAGTGCCGCATGCGCCAGGCGTTCCACGACAGGCGCCCGGCCCAGGCCGACATCGACTACTTCGCCCGCGCGGACGGCAGACTGCTGCCCATCTCCTGGATGATCACGCCGTACGAGGTCGGCGCCGACGGGGGCCGCACGCTCATCGTCTTCCACGCCGCCGAGGACCCGCTGGAGACGGTCCCGCAACCGGAGCCGGCGGCCGAGCCGATGCCGGAGCTGGAACGCCTGGCCCTGCTGGCCGAGACCACCACGCGGCTCACCTCCACGCTGGACACCGACGAGACGCTGCGCCGACTGGTGGAACTGGTCGTGCCCCGGCTGGCGGACTGGGCGGTCGTCGACCTGATCAGCGAGGGCGACGAGGTGTGGCGCACCGTCGTGGTCCACGCCGAGGACGACGGCACCCTGCTCCACCGGGAGGACCTGCAGGGCCCGATGCCGCCGGTCCCGCAGGAATCCGCGATGCCGCTCTCCCGTGCCCTGCGCGGGGTCGCCTCGACCCTGGCGGACCAGCACACCTACCAGCAGCCGCCGGATGCCGGCATAGCGGTCGAGCAGCGCCGCCTGTTCGACGCCACCGGCATGCACTCCGCGGCCATCGCCCCCATCCGCAGCACACGCGACGTGCTGGGCGCCCTGACGGTGGGCCGCTCCGAGAACCCGGTGGCCTTCACCTCGGCCGAGCTCCCCCTGATCGAGGACATCGCCCGCCGTGCCGGTCTCGCGCTGGACAACGCCCGCCTCTACCAGCGTCAGCGCAAGGTCGCCGAGACCATGCAGAACCATCTGCTGCCCCAGATGCCGGGCGTGCCGGACCTGCAGATGACGGTCCGCTATCTGCCCGCGCCGCACGCCTCGCAGGTGGGCGGCGACTGGTACGACGCCTTCCGCCTGTCCGACGGCTCCACCGCCCTGGCCATCGGCGATGTCGTCGGCCACGACCTGGAGGCCGCGGCCGGCATGGCCCAGGTGCGCAACATGCTCCGCGCCTACGCCTGGTCCCAGCAGGAACCGCCCAGCCGGATCGTCGAACGGCTCGACGAGGCGATCCAGCACATCACCGACGTCTCCATGGCCACCGTGCTCTTCGGCCGACTCGAAGCGGCGGAGGACGGCCACTGGCGGCTGTCCTGGACCAACGCGGGCCATCCTCCGCCGTTGCTGATCAGCCGCGACGGCCTGACCCACTACCTCACCGAGGGCCACGGCCTGCTCCTGGGCACCGGTGCCAGAACCACGCGCCCCGACGCCACGGTCACCCTCCCGCCCGGCTCCACCCTGGTGCTCTACACCGACGGACTGGTCGAGGCACGCGGTCACACCCTGGACGTGGGCCTGAACCGGCTGCGCCAACACGCCGCCGCCCTCGCGCACCGTCCCCTCGGCTCGTTCACCGACCAGTTGCTGCGCCGCGTCAGGCTGGCCGAAAACGACGACGACGTCGCCCTTCTGGCCCTGCGTACCCCCGGCCACGCGACGGACTGGCACGCCTCCGGCCGCGGGCGGTGAGGCGCCGCCGTTCGGGTACTCGCGCCGCGCGATGTTCTTCGACCGGAGGTGACCGCATGACCGACCGTGACGACGGACAGTCCGCCCGGGAACGTGAGGACCGGGGCGAGGAGACGATGCCGGCGGACGGCGCCGGAGCCATGGAGGACGAGCCCTCCGTGCAGGAGGCCATCGAGGACGACACGAGCGCCGCCGCGTTCGCGGTGCACGACGCCGAGGACCGGGGCCCGCTCGCGCCCGAGTTCCGGGAGCCGCCGGAAGACTCCGAGTGAGCGAGCGCATGGCGAACGAGGGCGGTGCGACGGTCGCCGAACGGCTGCGGCGGACGGCCGCCGAGGTGTTCGGCTGGAGTGAGCTGCGGCAGGGACAGCCGACCGCGATGGAGGCCGTGGTACAGGGGCGTGACGCGCTGGCGGTCATGCCGACCGGCGCCGGGAAGTCGGCCGTGTACCAGGTGGCCGGGCTGCTGCTCCCCGGTCCCACGGTCGTGGTCTCGCCGCTCATCGCCCTCCAGCGGGACCAGATCACCGGCCTGCTCGGCCGCCGGCGGGCGCCCGGCGCCGTCGCCGTCAACTCGGCGCAGGCCGCCGGCGAGACGGCGGCCGCCTGGGACGCGGTACGCCACGGGGACGCCGAATTCCTGTTCCTCTCCCCCGAGCAGCTGGCCAAGGACGAGGTCGTCGAACGGCTGGCCGCGGCCGCGCCGTCCTTGTTCGTCGTGGACGAGGCCCAGTGCGTGGCCGCCTGGGGGCACGACTTCCGCCCCGACTATCTGCGCCTGGCCCAGGCGATCCAGCGGGTGGGCAGGCCCACGGTCCTCGCCCTGACGGCCACCGCCGCGCCACCCGTACGCGAGGAGATCGTGCGACGGCTGGACATGGACGATCCCGCGCTGGTCGTCGCCGGCTTCGACCGGCCGAACATCGCCCTGGAGGTGCGCCGCTTCCAGGAGGACGCGGACAAGCGGCGGGCGGTCGTGGAGCGCGCCGCGGCGGAGCCCAAACCGGGCATCGTCTACACCGCCACCCGCCGCGACGCCGAGGAGTACGCGGCCGACCTCGCCGACCTGGGCCTGTCCGCCGACGCCTACCACGCCGGTCTGGCGTCCGGTGAGCGGTCCCGGGTGCACGACGCCTTCCTGGCCGGTGAGACCGACGTGGTGGTCGCCACCTCCGCCTTCGGCATGGGCATCGACAAGGAGGACGTGCGGTTCGTGCTCCACGCGTCCGTGCCGGGTTCGCTCGACGCCTACTACCAGGAGATCGGCCGCGCGGGCAGGGACGGGCGGCCCGCGGTCGCCGTCCTGCACTACCGGCCCCAGGACAGCGCCCTGCAGCACCTCTTCGCCCAGCGGGCACCCGACGAGGAGACGCTCGGCTCGGTGGCGGAAGAGATCCACGAACACGGCGGGTGGCTGCCCTTGGACGACATCGGCCGGGAGGCGGGCCTCTCGCGCCGGCGAGCGACGGCCGCGGTGAACCTCCTCGAACAGGCGGGTGTCGTCCGTACCGACGAGCGGGGGCGGGTGCGCGCGGTCGACGGCACAACGCCCGAGGACGCCGGCGCACGCGCCGCGGAGGCAGCCCGCTCCCGCGGCAGACTGGAGCAGTCCAGGCTGGAGATGGTGCTGGGATACGCCGAGGCGACGGGCTGCCGCCGGCGCTTCCTGCTCGGTTACTTCGGTGAGCCGTACGAGGCGCCGTGCGACAACTGCGACGTGTGCGTGCCCGCCTCCGCGCAGGACACGGTCGTCGACGGGGTCCGCGAGACCGAGGACACCCGTCAGGCCCATCCGGCGGCCCCGTCCTATCCGGCGGGCGCCTTGGTGCGGCACCGGGAATGGGGCGACGGCACGGTGATGAGCGAGGAGGGCGACCGCATCACCGTCCTGTTCGACTCCATGGGCTACCGGACGCTGTCCCTGGCCGCGATCGCCGACCAGGAACTGCTCACGACGCGCGAGGGTGAGAAGAGCTGAACGGGCCCGGTCCTGCGAACGGCCTCAGCGCCGGGCCACCACCCGCAGCGTCTTCACCGTGGGGTCCGCCGCGTCCGGGATGAGAACGCCGTGCTCGACGCCGCTGCGCAGGTAGTCCAGCACATCGGCGGTGATGACCTCACCGGGGGCGATGGCCGGCACGCCCGGCGGGTAGGGGCTGATCATCTCGGCGGCGATCCGCCCGGCGGCCTGTTCCGCCGGCACGTGGTCGACCTCGGCGAAGAACGCCTCCCGCGGCAGCATCGCCTGCTCCAGCTCCAGGACGGACGGCTCGGGCAGGTGCACCTGGGGTAGGCGCTCGATGGTGTCCGCCCGGTCGACGAGGGCGCGCAGGGCGTCCAGCAGCACCTTCTCGGTCTCGTCGTCGTCGGCGTGCGTGATGGAGGCGCTGATGCGGCAGGTGTCGGAGCCGCCGACGTCCACGTGGCGTTCGGCGCGCAGCCACTCGGCGGCCTGCATACCGCTGATGCCGAGTTCGCGTACGTCGATCACGATCTTCAGGGGGTCGAAGTCCGCGGCGAGCCCCTCGTCCATGATCTCCCCGCCCATGGGCCGCAGTCCCGGCAGGTCCCCGGCCGCCTGGCGCACGCGTTCCGCGCGGTGCAGGGCGGCGTCCAGGAGGTCGTGTCCGTACTCGACCATCTGGCGCCGCCAGCCGTCGAGGGTGGCGTACACCAGGGTCGAGGCACTGGTGGTGCCGAGCAGGTCCTCACGCTGCTTGAGCGCCTCGGGCGAGACCCGGTCGTACTGGAGGTGGAAGACGGAGCTCTGCTCGATCGCGCCGCCCATCTTGTGCACGCTGGTGACCACCAGATCCGCCTCGGCGTCCATGCCCCAGGCGGGCAGCTGGGGATGGAAGGGCAGATGGGCGCCCCATGCCTCGTCGACGATCAGAGGGACGTCGAACTCGTGGCACACCCGGGCCGCGCCCCGGATGTCGGCGCAGGTACCCCAGTCCGTGGGGCTGATCAGCAGCATGCCCTTGGCGTCCGGGTGTTCCTGGAGCCGCCGCCGTACGTCGTCGGGCTCCGGCGGATGGGCGATGTGCCGTTCGCGGTCGAACTTCGGGTGGACCCAGATCGGCTCGACGCCGTTGACAACGACGGCCGAGATCACCGACTTGTGCGCGTTGCGGGAGAGCAGCAGTTTCTCGCCGGGACCGGCCACGGCGAGCATGGCGGTCTTCACCGACAGGGAGCTGCCGCACGTGGAGAAGAACGCCTGCTCGGCGCCGACGGCGTCCGCCATCAGTTCCTGCGCCTGGCTGAGCACACCCTGGGACTGGCGGCGGTCGTCCAGGCCGTTGAGGGACAGCACGTCCGACCGGAACACGTCCATGCCGACGATCTCCGCCACCCGCGGGTCGACGCCTCGGCCCTGCTTGTGGCCGGGCGGACCGAAGACCACGTCTCCACGGCGCCGGAACTCCTGCAGCGCCTCCAGGACGGGCACCCGCGAGTGATCCATGACTCCTCCACGTCCATCCACCGAGTCCGGGGACCGGGCCGTACGGCCGTGTCCCTCTGGTCACCGTGTTGACCGGGTCGGGGCACTCAAACGCCGGGCCGGCCGTCGGACGCCGACGCGCCGGCGTTTCGCCGGGGCGTCACGGTCGGGGACGCAGCGGCGGGCGCGGCGCCGGTGGCCGGCCGGCGAGATCGGTGAGCAGACGCGTGCAGACGTCCCGGAGTTTGAGATTGGTCTCCTGGGACAGCCGGCGCAGCAGGCCGAAGGCCTCCTCCTCCGTGCACTGGTGCTGCGCCATGACGCTGCCGATGGCCTGGTCGATGACGCGGCGGGAGGCGAGTGCGCCCTGCAGCTCGCGCGTGAAGTCCTCGGTGTCGGCCAGTCGCTGCGCCAGCGCGATGGCGCCACCGGCCTGTGCGGCGCACGACGCCAGGGCGGAGCGGTCGCTCTCGGTGAAGGCGTCCGGTTGGGCGGCGTAGAAGTTCAGCGCCCCGGCGGTGTGCGTGCCCACCGGTACCGGCAGGGACAGCGAGGAACGGATGCCCAGGTCGGCCGCGAACGACGGGTAGGAACCCCAGCGGTCTTCGTCCAGGGTGTCCGGCACATGGACGACGAGACCGGTGCGCAGGGCCTGTAGGCAGGGGCCGTCGTCCTGGCCGTACTGCTTCTCGTCCAGTTTGTCCGCCACTCCCCCGGTGCTGACCACGGTCAGCGGGCGCCCGCGTCGTTGCAGTGTCACCCCGCAGCCGTCCGCCCCCGAGTTGCCCACGGCGTCGTCCACGAGGTGCTGCAGGAAGTCGCGTACCGAGGCGGTCTCCGTCAGCCAGTCGATCATGTCGAGCGCGCGCTGGTTGCCATCCAGCCGATCCACCGCCCGTCACCTCCCATGTCAGGGCCTCTCCAGGGCTCCGAGACATGCTGTTACCCGCTGAGCGCCGGGATGCGACATGGCGCTCCCACGACGACGGACGCGAGGTGCGGCGTCGGCCCGTCGGCCGGGCCGGCGTCGAGGGAGCAGTGGACTGTGACACATGGGGTGCGCGGTGCGCTGTAACCGGTGGGCCCTGATCAAGGCCCGCAAGGCCCGCTTCCCCCGTGCGGGTCCTTGCCCACGGGCCGGGCGGGTGCGATTCCCCCCCGACACCCGCCCGCCCGTGGCCCCTCGTGCGAACGATGTGATCAGGCCTGGCCCGGAGGGTCTCTGCGCACGCGCTGGGCGACGTCACGCAGCTTGATGTTGTGCTGCTGGGAGATGCGCCGCAGCACGTCGAAGGCGTCGTCCTCGCTCAGCTTGTGGCGTTCCATCAGGATGCCCATGGCCTCGCCGATGGCGTGCCGGGTCTTCATGGCGTCCTCGAGCTGGTCGATGGTGCGGGCGTCGGCCAGGGCGACGGCGGCGTGCGAGGCCAGCAGCCAGCCGGCGGTCTCGATGTCCTTGCCGAAGGCGCCGGGGCGGCGGGCGTACAGGTTCAGCGCGCCGAAGTCCTCGTCGTGGGTGTAGAGCAGCACCCCGGTCATGCTGCCGATCCCCAGCCAGCGGGCCGCCTCCGCGAACCGCGGCCAGGACTCCTGCGGCCGCGTCATGTCCTCGATCCGGAAGACCCGCTCCCCGTTCGCTCGTCGGGCCAGGTCGAAACAGGGGCCCTCGGCCAGCTCGCCCTGCAGACGGTCGGAGGCCTCGACCACGTCCCCGCAGGCGGACAGGGTGACCGCCCGGCCCTTGCGCACCGCCAGGATTCCGGCGGCGTCGCAGCCCTCCACCAGTCGCACCGCCGAGTTCGCGATCTCGTCCAGCGTCCCCTGCACCGACTCCTGCGCCAGCAGGTTCCGCGCGAGCTGGGCCATCGCCTCGGCGAACTCTCGCCACTCCACCGCCACCACCCGCCTCGATCACCGGTCCGGCCAGCCTACCGCCCGCCCTCTCGCGGGCCGCGGACCCATGCGGACGGCGAGGGTCCGCCGACGGTGAGGGTGATGTGACCATGGCCCATACGGCGCTATTGAGCAGGTGATTGCGGGTAATTGGAGTTCCCAGTCCCATGCCAAGGCGGTCGTATGCACTCTCCCAGACCGGAATCGCGTGTCCTCAGCCTCCTCTCGACCACTGTCCTGCGCCAGGGCCCGGCCCCGTCGGAGGATGACCAGTTCCGTCGCGCGCTGGCGGCGCAGTCCGCCGTCCACATGGCGGAAGGCGCTCTGGCCGTGCTGGGGCCCGTGCCCCTCGGCGAGGCGAGGCAGGTGCTGGCGGACCTCGGCCGCGCCGTCGGGATGGACGTCGCCACGGTGGCGGAACACCTGCTGAACGTGGTGCAGGGGCTGGACGCGCCCGCCGCGGTGACCGACGAGCTGGACCGTGTGCTGGCGCCCTACCGGGGGTGACCGAGGTGCCGGGCGTAAATGAGGTGCGGACACGCCACGCCGTTGGCACGCTGCCCCGGTGAATCGCGAACAGATCTCCCGCATCGCTCATACCGAACACCCGATCAAGTCCCCGCTCTCCGACGACTCGGTGCGCCGCCTGCTGGAACGCGCGCTGCCCAGGGGCGACGAGCGGGTTCTCGACCTCGGCTGCGGCACCGGGGAGTGGCTCCTGCGCGCTTTGGACATGCGACCCGGCGTCCGTGCCGAGGGTGTGGACATATCCGAGGAGGCCCTCGCCCAGGCGGCCGCCGCGGCGAGCGGCCTCGGTGTCCGGGACCGTCTCGTACTGCACCACCGCAAGGCCGAGGAGTTCGCGCCCGAGGAGCCGTTCGACGTGGTCCTCAGCTTCGGGGCCGCACACGCCTTCGGCGGCCTGCTCCCCACGCTCGCGGCGGCCCGCCGGCACCTGGCCCCCGGTGGCCTCGTCCTCATCGGTGACGGCTTCTGGGAAAGGCCTCCCTCGCAGGAGGCCGTGGAGATGCTCGGGGACTTCACCGACCTGGCGACGACCGTGGACCGGGTCGTCGCCGAGGGCTGGACTCCCGTGGACGGGCACGTCAGCACACGTCAGGAACTGGACGACTACGAATGGGCCTGCTGGGGCTACCTGGCCGCCTGGGCCCTGGACCACCCCAACGACCCGCACAGCGCGCAGGCACTGCGGACGGCCACGACCCGGCGTACGGAATGGCTCCGCGTCTACCGGGATCCCTTCGGCTTCTTCTCCCTCGTGCTGCGTCCCACACCGGGCTCCGCCTGAGCCGGCCGCGATGCCGGGGCGGGCCGGCATCGCGGGGGCGGTTCAGGCGGTCAGGGCAGGACCTCGACGTAGCCGTCGGTCCCGTGCACCCGGATGCGTTGTCCGTCCTGGATCAGCCGGGTGGCCCGCTCCACGCCCACGACGGCGGGCAGACCGTACTCCCGGGCGATCACCGCGCCGTGCGTCATCAGACCGCCGACCTCCGTCACCAGGCCCGCGATTCCGACGAACAGGGGCGACCAGCTCGGGTCCGTGCAGGCCGTGACCAGGATGTCGCCCGGCTCGAGATCGGCCTGCGCCATGTCGAGGACGACCCGGGCCCTTCCCTCGACGGTCCCGACGGAGACCGGCAGGCCGATCAGGGCGCCGGCCGGTACGTCGTCGCGCCGGTACGCCCCGTTGAGGGTCTCGCCGTCCGACGTGAGTACCCGCGGCGGTGTGAGCGCCTTGTACGACCGGAAGGCCTCCTCGCGCCGCCGGATGAGCTGCTCGTCCACCCGCTTCGTGCGCGCGGCGTCGTGGAACTCCTGGAAGGTGAGGTAGAAGACGTCCTCCTTCTCCCGCAGCGCCCCGGCCCGCACCAGGCGCTCGGCCTCTTCGAGCAGCGCCCGCTTGTAGACGAAGTAGCGGCTGACGATGCCGTACTTGGGGTACTCCCGGTATCCGATGAAGGTCCGTACCCGGTCGATCATCCGCTTGGTCTCGTCGGCCTTGCGGTCGCCGTCGGGCAGCGCCCGCAGGCGGGACAGCACCTCCTCTTCCTTCTCCCGCGCCTTCCGCCGCCCTTGCTCGAACCGCCGCTCGGCGGCGCCCGGTTCGAAGTTCCTGACGTTGTCGAGGATCAGCGGCAGGAGCGTGTCGGGGCGCTCGCGCCAACGGGGTCTGGTGATGTCGATCTCGCCGACGCAGCGCATTCCGTACCGTTCGAGGTAGCCCTCGATGGCGGCCCGTGCCTCGATCCCGCCGGGGAGTTCGGCCAGCTCGTCCAGGAAGTGCTCGTCCTCGACCCCCTGGAGGAAGGCCACCACTTCCGGATGCGGGCGGATGGCGTCCGCGACGTCGAGCAGCGCCAGCCCCATCTCGGATGTGACGTTTCCGGGAGCGGACAGCGTGAGGGTGTCGGCCGCGTTCTTCTCGCCCAGCCACTCCAGCAGCTTGTCGTTGAGCCACCAGGTGGCCTCCATCCCCGCCATGATCGCGGGGAGGTTGAGCGGATCGGTGAGAACGCGCTTGTGCTCCTCGAAGGCCTCCAGCAGGAAGTCGAACAGCGCCGGTCCGGTCCGGTTCCGGATGTCGTGCTCCAGGGCGGCGAGGGACTCCTCGTTGCGCTTGATCAGCTCGGTGACGATGGCCGGATCGGTGTCGAGCCGCGCGGAAGCGCCGGTGACAGGCGGCCCGCCGGGAGCCGCGTCCGGGAGCGTCGGGACGAAGCCGTCGCGCTCCAGCACGGTCTCCAGCGCGTCCCTGGTCAGCGGATCTCCCCGTCCGATGAGATCCAGGAGGCGGGCTCGGCTCGCGGGTGAGGAAAGCTGCCGGGTGGCGTCGACGAACAGCCTCCCGCCGGCCTCCCGCATCGGCGCCATGGCCGTCAGCCGCCACAGGGAGAGCCCCAGCGGCTTCATGGCGTCGGTCATCATCTGCTGGTGGCCGACGGAGACGTAGACGTGGTTCTCCCGGTCGTTGGCCTCGGGGACGGGGAACAGCGTCGTGACGGGCCTGCTCTGGACGAACCGGAAGTCGTCTCCGACGAGGCACCACTCGATGTCCTGGGGACTGCCGAAGTGCGCCTCGATGTCCCGGCCGAGCCGCACGAGCCGCAGGACCTGTTCGTCCGTCAGCGCCGGCTGCTCACGCAACCGGGCGTCGACCGCCGTCTCCCGCGTACCGCCGTCCGGCAGGGCGTGCAGGGCGCGCTCCTTGGCGGCGACCGTCCTGGCGATCACCTCGCCGTCCCGCACCTTGAAGACGTCCGGGTTCACCAGGCCGGAGACCAGGGCCTCGCCGAGACCGAACCCGGCGTCCACGGTGGCGACCTTCCGGTTGCCCGTGACCGGGTCGGCCGTGAACAGGATGCCGGACGCCCGCGGGAGGACCATCCGCTGCACGACCACGGCCATGTGGACCGTGCGGTGGTCGATGCCGTTGCGTTGCCGGTAGGTCACGGCTCGCTCGGTGAACAGGGACGCCCAGCAGCGGCTGATGTGCTGGATGACCGCGGTCGTTCCTACGACGTTCAGGTACGTGTCCTGCTGGCCCGCGAAGGACGCCGTCGGCAGGTCCTCCGCCGTCGCGCTGGACCGGACGGCGTAGGCGGCCCGCTCGCCGTGCCGGGCGAGCGCGCCGGTGACGGCCGCCGCCACGTCGTCCGGTACGGCGATCCCTTCGACGGCCCGGCGGATCCGCGCGCTGAGCGTGCCGATCCCCGCCCGGTCGCCCGGGTTCAGTTGCGACAGCACGTCGAGCCAGTCCGCCATCGACGGCACCTGCGCCATGATCTGCCGGAAGGCGTCCGTCGTCACACAGAAGCCGCCCGGCACCCGGACGCCCTCGATCCGTGCCAGGCCGCCCAGATGGGCGCCCTTGCCGCCGACGACCGCGACCTGCGTCTCGTCGACCTCATCAAGATCCAGCACGTACTGCTCACTCATCGCGACTCCTCCCGGGCAGCCGTGCCCTCGTCCCCCGCACCGGCCGGTCCAACGCCCGCCCCCGTTAACAGCCCACCCATGTAGCGCCCTCATCTCCGCAGGTCATGGCCTTGGCCGACGATTCTGCGCCGTGACCCGGGCCTTGCCGCAAGCCCCCCAGTGCGCTATAAGTTGAGAGTGGCAAGGAGAGGTCTCCTTGCCTTTGTTGTTTTTCGGGCGCTGCTTGTTCTCCAGGCCCTTCTTGTTCTCCAGGCCCTTCTTGTTCTCCGGCCGCCGAAGGCTCGAAGTCGCTCAGGCCCGCACGGATGGCGCCCCGTCACGCAGTGCGGCCGCCGAGCGCACGAGCGCCGCCACGGCCAGGGAGTTGCTGCCGGAGGGCCAGGCGAGCACCGTGGTGACGCGGGGGGCGTCGACGACGGGCACGGCGACGTGTTCGGGCCACTGCCAGGCACGGCTGGACGCCGGGATGACGAGCAGCGTCCTGCCGAGCGCCACGAGTTGGGCGAGCTTCGACTGGGTGCGCACCTCCGGGCCGGGACCGTCCGGGTAGGTGCCGTCGAGGCGGGGCCATCGCGCGATCGGCAGGTCCGGCACGTCGCTCACCTCCGCCAGCGTGAGCTGTTCGCGAGAGGCCAGCGGATGTCCCGCGGGCAGGATGCCCTGCACGACAGCCGGGAACAGGCCCTGAAGCGGTTCCGCCTCCTGCACAACACGGCCTCGCTGCGGGCCGGCTGGCTCGAGAAGCGACTGCGCTTCCAGGAGGAGCTGCTGCCGCTCGTCGAGGCGCGCATGGCCGGCACCGCGGCGGGTGACACGGCTCCCAGGGCCCGTGCCGTGATCGCGACGGCGTTCGCATGCCTGGATGCCGCGTCGATGACATGGGTCGACAACGACGGCGAGGGTGAGCTCATGGACCTCTACGACGAGTGCTTGGCCGCCGTGCGCGGTTGAACCGCGGCGCCCGCCGCGCTGACCGGTCATGGTCACGGCGCCCGCGTGGTCAGTGTGCCGGTGGCTCCGACGCGGTGAAGCGTTCGAAGCCCGCGTGGAAGGCCGTGCCCCGCGGGTCGGTCGCGCTGTAGTGGAAGGCGGCCACACCGCAGCCGCGCGCGTCGAAGGCGGCTCCGGTGTAGGAGGCCACCTGGGTGCCGTCGACGGCCAGTTCGACCTTGATCAGGCCCGCACCGGCCGACGAACAGTTCATGGCCATGTCGACCAGCTGCCGGCTGTCCACCCGGAGCCCCATGTCCGCGAGGTTCACCTCGACGACCCGGTCGTGCTGGAAGGCTCCCTTGAAGCGGAACTCGCGCACGATCAAGGCCTCCTGATCCGTGGTCAGGTAGGTCGCCCAGCGGGAGCCCGTGCGGTAGTCGCCCGAGCCGTCGCACCACAGTCCGACGCCGCCCTCGCCCCCGTACCAGGCCGTCTGGGTGCTGAGCCGGACAGCGTACGACGACGGCTGGAAGGGCGCCTGCGGCCACACCTCCAGCTCGGATCTGGGGTCCACCAGCATGGTCCCGCCCTGGTGTGTGATCGTGGCCAGGGCCGGGTCCTTGTGCGTCCAGTCACCCGAGTCGGTCAAGTCATCGGTGTACGACGGGAGTCGGGTGCCCGCTGATCTCTTGGAGTTCCCGGCCGCCGCGGACACGGAGCCGTGGGACTGCGGATCGCCCTCGCTCGCCGATCCGCCCGAAGTGGTGCTGAGAACGACGGCGAGCAGCACCGCCACCGCGGCACTGCCGGCCGCGAGGGCCCACAGCCGCAGCTGCTTGCCGCTCGCCGCGCCGCTCGCCCGCACGGGTGACGGCGGCCGCTGCGGTGCCGGCACGACCGGCTGGGCGTGCGCGCTTTCTGTCGCCCCCGCCGCCGCGGCGAGCCGGGTGACGAGCTCGGCCGCGGTGGGGCGCCGGGCCGGGTCCTTGCGCAGACAGTCGGCGATGACCGAGCGGACCGGCTCGGGCACCGCGGTGAGGTCCGCCTCGCGCTCGCACACGGCGACGAGCACCTCGTAGTCGCTCTCCCCGTCGAAGGGATGCCGGCCGGTGGCGGCGAAGTAGAGCGTGCCGCCGAGGGAGAACACGTCGGAGGCACTGGTCACCCGGTGGGACTTGACCTGCTCCGGAGACATGTACGCGGGCGAGCCAAGCACACTGCCCGGCGTGGTGAGCGCCGACTCCAGCAGCCGGTCGTCGCGGGCGATGCCGAAGTCGATGATCCGTGGGCCGTCCGGGGAGAGCAGGATGTTGGACGGTTTGACGTCCCGGTGCACCACACCCACGCGGTGCACCTGGGCCAGCGCGTGCGCCACCGCCAGCGCCACGGACTGAAGCCGCCCGGAGGCCAACGGGCCGCCCACCGCCACGTGTTGGTGGACGGTGGGCCCGGGCACGAACTCGCTGACGATGTACGGGTGCGGCCCGGAGAGGTCGGCATCCAGAACCCGCGCCGTGGCCAGCTCACCCACCCGGCTCGCCGCGCCGAACTCCCGGCGTACCCGGGCGAGCGCGACCTCGTCGTACTCCTTGCCCGGCAGCAGGAACTTCACCACGACCTGGCGTCCCGCCTTGTCCCGGGCGAGCCACACCACACCCTGCCCGCCCCGGCCGAGCTCGCGCTCGTAGACGTATCCGCCCACCGACAACTGCATCCGAGGATCCATGCCCCCGCCCCCCCAGCCCCGCCCCCGGCTCATGGCCGTCTTCAGCGTATGGGGTTTCCGGGGCCGTAACAGGACTTTTGGCGAGGTCTGCTGACAAAGAGACCATCAGGCCCGGCAGCGGTGACTTTCCATCGCGCGGTTCAGCGCACCGGGAAGCCGAACGAATAGCCCTGCTGTTTGAGTTGGGGCAGGATCCGGCGCAGCGCCTCGACCGTCTGGGAGCGGTCGCCGCCGGCGTCGTGGAAGAGCAGCGTCGGTCCGTTGGGCAGTTCCCGTTCCACGGTGGCCACGATGGCGTCCGTGCCCGGCCGTTCGAAGTCCTTGGAGTCGACGTTCCAGCCCAGCGGGCGCATGCCGCGGGAGGCGGCGAGCTTGCGGCTGTAGGGCGTGAACGCGCCGCCGGGCGCACGGTAGTACATGGGCCGTACGCCCCCGGACGCTTCGGTGATCATGCGTTCGGCGTCGAGTATCTCCCGGGACTGGTAGGCCTCGGACTTCTTGTCCATGCCCGTGTCGTGCGACACCGAGTGGTCGCACAGCCGGTGCCCGGCGGCGACCACCTTCTTCACGAGGTCGGGGTGCGCCTGTGCCTGCGTGCCGACCATGCAGAACGTGGCCTTCACCCCGTACTGGCGCAGCACGTCGAGGACTTGCGGGGTCCACTCGGGGTCGGGGCCGTCGTCGATGGTGATGTTCACGCCGCGCGCCCCCTTGTCCGAGGCGTGCACGATGGTTACCGCGACCGGCTCGACCTCGCTGCCGTGCGCGGCCGAGGCGGCGGCCTTCGGCGACGAACCGCCCACGACGCCCGCCTGGGCGGTCCACACCGAGGCACCGGCGGCCAGGGCGGTCACCCCGACCGCCGCCACGACCACCTTGCCGTACCAGCCCCGCCCGCCGCCGTGCCGTGCCATGTCCGCCCCGCTTCCGCGCAGTTCCTCGCCGATTCCCCGGTCGACTTCCGACCACCTGACGAGACGAGTGACGGCGGCCGCGGGATGCGTCCGTTACCGATCAAGGACAATTCCGGGGGCGTTCGCGGACAACTCGGCAACCGGGTGGCCGGGCAGGGCCGTTGAACGGAGGCGGCGGCGACCGCTCGGCGCGTCACCAGTCGATCCGGGCCGCCACGGGCAGGTGGTCACTGCCGGTGGACGGCAGCACCCAGGAACTCCGCGGCGTCACACCCCGGACCAGGATCTGGTCGATCCTCGCCACCGGGAACCCCGCCGGCCAGGTGAAGCCGAAGCCGTCCCCGGCCACGTCCTGGGCCGAGCGCAGCCGGGAGGTGATGGCGTCGAAGACGCGGTCGTCCGTGGTGCCGTTGAGGTCTCCGAGGAGCACCACCCGCTCGTTCGGCTCGGCGGCGAGGGCCTTGCCGAGCGCTGTGGCGTTGCGGTCCCGGCTGCCCGTCCAGAAGCCGCTGCTCGGCATCAGGCGGACGGACCCGAGGTGCGCCACGTAGACGGCGACCGGCCCCTTGCCGGTGGTCACCGTGGCGCGCAGCGCCCGATTGCCGGCCATCTTGACGTCGGCCGGCTTGGTTGCGGCCAGCGGCCCGTAGTCCGTCTGGATGTCGACCGGCCCGGTGTCCGACAGCGGCAGCCTGCTCCACAGCCCGACCGTGCCCTGCACCGTGTGATATCGGTACGCCTTCGCGAACCCCTTCTGGTACGCGCCCAGGGCCTGCGGGGTCAGCTCCTCCAGGGCCAGTACGTCCGCCCCGGAGGCGGCGAGCTCGCGGGCGGTGCCGGCCGGGTCGGGGTTGCCCGCGTCGACGTTGTGGCTGACCACGGTGAGGTCGCCGCCGGGGTGGGACTTGTCGCCGAGCAGGGCGCCGAAGAGGTTCAGCCACACCACGACCGGCAGCAGCAGCGCGATCACCGCGGACGCGGAGCGGCGCCACAGCGCCCCGGCCAGCAACACCGGGACGAGCAGGCCGAACCAGGGCAGGAAGGTCTCCACCAGGCTGCCGAGACTCCCGCGGTCCGTGATCCGCGCGTGCAGCAGCATGACCAGGCCGAGCAGCAGCGCCAGCGCCGCGAGCACCGGACCGCGCCTCCAGGGGCCCGGCCCGGCGAGGGCACGGGCCGCCCGGCGGAAACGCCCGTGACCGGTGCCGGTGCCGGGCGTACCGGCATCGCCCGGCCCCGAGTCGGAAGGCGGTGCGGACGGATCGTTCGGAGGGGACGTCTCACGTGTTGACGGTGTCGGCCGCATCATGCTCGCAGTCAAGGCGGCGCGGTGTTGCGGGCACGTATGCGGTTTTCGATATGCCGGCGATACGCGCCGGTTCGTAGCATCGAAGGCATGCGTGTGCTGATCGTCGAGGACGAGCCCTATCTTGCGGAAGCCATCCGCGACGGTCTGCGCCTGGAGGCGATCGCCGCCGACATCGCGGGCGACGGCGACACCGCCCTGGAGCTGCTGGGCGTCAACGCCTACGACATCGCCGTGCTCGACCGGGACGTCCCCGGACCCTCCGGTGACGAGATCGCCAAGCGCATCGTCGCCTCCGGCAGCGGTATGCCGATCCTCATGCTCACGGCGGCCGACCGCCTCGACGACAAGGCCTCCGGTTTCGAGCTGGGCGCGGACGACTACCTGACCAAGCCCTTCGAACTGCGCGAACTCGCGCTCAGGCTCCGGGCACTCGACCGCAGACGCGCCCACAGCAGGCCCCCGGTGCGGGAGATCGCGGGTGTGCGCCTCGACCCGTTCCGCAGAGAGGTCTACCGTGACGGCCGCTTCGTCGCGTTGACCAGGAAACAGTTCGCCGTGCTCGAAGTCCTCGTCGCCGCCGAGGGCGGGGTCGTCAGCGCCGAGGAACTCCTGGAACGCGCCTGGGACGAGAACGCCGACCCCTTCACCAACGCCGTACGCATCACCGTCTCGGCACTGCGCAAACGGCTCGGCGAGCCCTGGATCATCGCCACCGTGCCGGGCGTCGGCTACCGCATCGACACGCAGCCGGAGGCCACGGACGAGGGAGGCGACCGTGGATAGGGCGCCCGGTGTGAGCGTGCGCCTCAAACTCACCCTCAGCTACGCCGGGTTCCTCATGCTCGCCGGCGTCCTGCTGCTCGCGGCGGTCTGGGTCTTCCTCCTGCGCTACGTCCCCAACCGCGCGATGCTCATCAACCCCGACGACAGGCCGGCGGGCGTCTTCCCCATCCGGTCCGCCCTTCTGGAGGTCTTCGCTCCCAGGGCCGCAGCGGTACTGGCGTTCCTGCTGCTCTTCGGGCTACTGGGAGGGTGGATCCTCGCCGGACGCATGCTCGCCCCGCTGACCCGCATCACGGACGCCACCCGCAGGGCCACGAGCGGCTCGCTCTCCCACCGCGTCCGGCTGCCGGGCCGCAGCGACGAGTTCCGCGAACTCGCCGACGCCCTCGACGCGATGCTCGCACGGCTCGAAGCACACGTCGACGAACAACGCAGATTCGCCGCCAACGCCTCGCACGAGCTGCGCACCCCGCTGGCGATCTCCAAGGCGCTCCTCGACGTGGCCCGGGCCGATCCGCACCACGACACCGACGAGCTCATCGACCGGCTCCACGCCGTCAACACCCGGGCGATCGGCCTCACCGAGGCGCTGCTGCTGCTCAGCCGCGCCGACCAGCGGTCCTTCGTCCGCGAGCCCGTCGACCTGTCCCTCGTGGCGGAGGAAGCCACCGAGACGCTGCTGCCCCTCGCGGAGAAGCACGGCGTCACCGTCGAGGCGTGCGGCGACATCGCCCCGACGGCCGGATCGCCGGCACTCCTACTGCAACTGACCATGAACCTCGTGCACAACGCGATCGTCCACAACCTGCCCGGAGGGGGCACCGTGCGGGTGCACACCGCCGTCCGCTCCGAGACGGTGGTGCTCACCGTCGAGAACACCGGCGAGCACGTCCCCCCGGAACTGGCCGAGACGCTCGCCGAACCGTTCCAACGCGGCACCGAACGCACCCACGGCGACCACGCGGGCGTCGGCCTCGGCCTGGCGATCGTCAGGACCATCACCCACGCGCACGACGGCACGCTCACCCTCGCACCGCGCCCGGCCGGCGGGCTCCGCATCACCGTGGAACTCCCCCGCCACAGCCCCGCGCCGGGCGCGTGAGGAGCGAAGCACCCACGTGCACCGGTCGTTCGGCCCCGACGCAGGGCCGGACGTCCCCTGCCGCGGGGACCGGTGCCGCGATGGGATGAAGAGAGAGATGGGACGAAGGAAGACCGGTCCGGCGGCCGCCGCGCCGGCCCCACCGAGGTGTGTCATGAACCACTCCGATCGCATCGCACGGCTGCGCCGGCTGACCGCCGCAGTGGTGTCCCCACGGCTCGAACCCGTTCTCCTGGCCGTCACGGCGGCCGCACTGACCGGCGGCGTCATCGCCTGGCTGGCGGACGCCGGGGGCCTCGCCGACCTGCTCTGGGGCCTGGGCACCGTGTCCGCCGTCGTCCCCGCCGTGGGGTGGGTGCTGAGCGCGCTGCGGCGCGGTCAGGCGGGAGTGGATCTGATCGCCGTCCTCGCCCTCGGCGGCACGCTGGCCGTCGGCGAGTACCTGGCCGGCGCGCTGATCGCGCTCATGCTCGCCACCGGCCGCACCCTGGAGTCGGCCGCCCAGCGACGGGCCTCCCACGACCTGCGCGCCCTGCTCGAACACGCCCCCCGTTCGGCGCACCGCCGCACGGACGCCGGGGTCGACACCGTGCCGCTGGCGGAGATCGCCGTCGGCGACCTGCTCGTCGTGCGGCCGGGCGAGGTCGTCCCCGTGGACGGCCGCGTGGAGAGCACGGCCGCCGTCCTGGACGAGTCCGTGCTCACCGGAGAACCGCTCCAGGTAGAGCGGATCCAGGGAGAAGGAGTGCGCAGCGGCGCCGTGAACGCCGGCGGCGCCTTCGAGCTGCGGGCGACCGCCGCCGAGCAGGACAGCACCTACGCCGGGATCGTACGGCTGGCCCGGCAGGCGGGGGCCGAGTCGGCGCCCGTCGTGCGGCTCGCCGACCGGTACGCGGCCTGGTTCCTGCCCCTCTCCCTCGTGGTCGCGGGACTGGCGTGGCTGCTCAGCGGCTCCGCCGTGCGCGCGGTGGCCGTCCTGGTCGTCGCCACCCCCTGCCCGCTGCTGCTGGCCGCCCCGGTGGCCATCGTCTCCGGCCTGTCCCGCGCCTCCCGGCTCGGCGTGGTCATCCGTGACGGCGGCGCCCTGGAGAACCTGGGCCGCGCCCGCACCCTCCTGCTCGACAAGACCGGCACCCTCACCCGAGGACGCCCGCGCGTCCTGGACATCACAGCCGCCCCCGGCCTCAAGCCGGCCGAGGTACTGCGCCTGGCGGCCTCCCTGGACCAGTACTCGCCGCACGTCCTGGCCCAGGCCATCGTCGACACTGCCCGGGAACGCAGGCTGGAGCTGTCGGCCCCGACGGACGTCACCGAGGAACCGGGCCGCGGCGCCACCGGCGTCGTGGACGGACACCGGGTCTCCATCGGGCGCCTCGGCCGCGAGGACGAACCTCCCGTCTGGGCCAAGGCGGTCGACAACCGCGCCCTCCTCGACGGTGCGGCCATCGCCTGGCTCACCCTCGACGGCGAACCCGCCGGCGCCGTCCTGCTGCGCGACCCGCTGCGCCACGACGCCCCGCGCACCCTGCGCCACCTGCGGGCCGCCGGCATCGAGCGGCTGCTGATGCTCACCGGCGACCGCGCCGCGCCGGCCCAGGAGGTCGCCGCCGTCCTCGGCCTGGACGAGGTGCGCACCGAACTCGGCCCCGCCGACAAGGTCGCCGCCGTCCGCGCCGAGCGCGAGCGCGCGGTCACCGTGATGGTCGGCGACGGCGTCAACGACGCCCCCGCCCTCGCCGCCGCCGACATCGGCGTGGCGATGGGGGCCCGCGGCTCCACCGCCTCCTCCGAGGCCGCCGACATCGTCCTGACCACCGACCGCGTGGACCGGCTCGCCGACGCCGTCACCATCGCCCAGCGCGCCCGCCGCATCGCCGTCCAGAGCGCCCTCGGCGGCATGCTGATGTCCCTGGCCGCCATGGCCGCGGCGGCCGCCGGGCTGCTCCCGCCCGCCGCCGGCGCCCTGCTCCAGGAGGGCATCGACGTCGCCGTCATCCTCAACGCGCTGCGTGCCCTGCGCGTCGACCAGGCGGCCCGTCCGCCGCTGACCCCCGCCGCCGAGGCCCTCATCCACCGCTTCGCCGCCGAACACGACGACCTCCAGGACGTACTGGAATCCGTACGGGCCGCCGCCGACCGCCTCTCCGACACGCCGGGACCCAGCGCGCTGGCCGCCGTCGAGGAGACCCACCGGCTGCTCATCGAGCGCCTGCTGCCCCATGAGTACGCCGAGGAGCACCAGCTGTATCCGGCCCTCGCCCCCACCCTCGGCGGTCCCGAGGCCACCGCCACCATGAGCCGCGCCCACACCGAGATCGAACGCCTCTCCCGCCGCGTGGCCACGCACCTCGAACTGGCCCACGCCGAAGGCGGCCTGGCGCCCGAACAACTCGACGACCTGCGTTCCTGCCTGTACGGCCTGAACACGGTCCTGCGCCTGCACTTCACCCAGGAGGAGGAGAACTACTTCTCCCTCGCCCCGTGACATCGGACGCCTCGAGGGGATCAACGACCCGCCGGCGCGGGGCGAACGGCCCCGAGCCGCTCCCGAGTCAACGGCACCCGGCATACAGCAGACCGCCGGTCACTGCCCCGACGCACCCGCCGTCGGTACCGGGAGCAGGCTGAGGTAGGCGTACACCGGTCCGTCCAGGTGGACCAAGGGCCAGCCGCGCGCGTACGAAGGCGCGCGGCCGGTGGCGGTGGTGAGGACGGCGACCGGCGTGCGCCGTGCGGTGCGGGCGAGCCGCGCGGCCGTCGTGTTGGCGTTGTGGCCCTTCGTGGCGGCGGAGGAACACCCGGCGGAGAACGCGATCGGTATGGGCGGCACGTCGGTGCCGTGGCTCGCCACCACACAGGGCGGCCGGACGCCCTCGCGATGCAGCGCGGCCGCCGTGCGCGCCCAGTCGCGATGGCTGGAGGTGGCGCGGTCCACGGTGCGGTCCAGCACTATGTACTGCACTGCCAGATGTCCGGCCAGCCCCACCGCCAGGAGCACCGTCGCGAGCCGCCGCCACGGCGCGCTCGGCGCCGTCAGCAGCCATACGAGGGCGTCGGCGACCGGGATCGCCACCAGGGCGTAGGCGGGCAGGAGGAAGCGCGGCGCCGCGTAGTCGATCATGAACAGGTACGGGAGGGCTGCCGTCGTGGCGCAGGCCAACGGCAGCAGCGTGGGCAGGGTGCGGCGGACGCGCACGGCGACGAGCAGTCCCACGGCGGCGAGCACGGGCAGCGCGAGCCACCAGGCGTACACCGCCGCATGGGGTGTCGCCCCGGTGCACGGGCGGCACAAGATCCGGCCGCCGAGGCTGCGCAACTGGTCGTCGACGGCGAGGTTCCAGCCGAGACCGCCCTGGATGTCGGAGCCCCTGGACAGCCGCTCCGCGACACCGCCGAAGCTCACGTACGCCTCGACCACCCACTCGGCCGCCCCGGCGACCAGCCCTCCGACCAGCGCGAGCAGCAGCCGGGGCTGCCGGAACCGCCGCGCGACCACGGGCAGCACGAGCAGCGGCAACGCCGCCCACACGGCGTCCGTGGGCCGCATCAGGGCCATCAGGGCCGCGCTGAACGCCAGCCCCCACAGCGGGGCACGGCGGGTGCGGTCGGCCCCGGCACGCAGGAAGCAGCCGACGGCGGCGAGCGCGCCGAGGGCCACCCACAGGTTGGCCATCGCCTGCGGGCCGTAGAACACGGTCACCCACAGGCTCGCGAACAGCGCGCCGCCCACGGCCAGGACGCGCGCCGGGAACAAGCCCCGCCAGCACCGCAGGGCCAGATACAGGCCGAGCCCCGAGAGCAGCGCCAGGTACACCCGCAGCAACGGCGTCGACGTCGACCAGGCGGCGACGGGCGCCACCAGCACGGAGACACCGCGGGTGCGCGGCGCGCTGAAGAAGGCCGCCGGTGCCTGCGGGCTGACCTGGCTGACGTACACCGTCTCGTCCCAGCCCAGCCCCATACCGGGCCGGACGAGCAGCAGCTGCGCCAGGGTGAAGGCGGCCGCCACCAGCGCGAGCCACACGCGGTCGTCCCGGCGGCTCCACCACGGCTCGTGGTGTAACGGAACTTCGCTCCGGACGGCACTGGTGTCCGCGTGCAGGTTTCTGGTCATGTCCCCGCTCCCCCTTGAAAGATGGTGGCCTTCCCCTGCCGCACAAGGCGCAGGACACAGCGGACGGCCCACGAACGGCAGGGAAACGACACCGACAACCTAACGCGCCCCGGTCGCCGACGCGGGGCGGGGCTCGGCCGCCCGTGTCACCGGCCACGGGCCGCTCGGGCGCACCTCACGAAGGCGGCATGGGCAGGACGGCGCGGGGCGCGTGGGAGAACCGCGTTCGTATGGTGCGCCAGACGTGTTCGGTCAGGAGCACCGTGGATGCGGTCGCCAGGCAGACCGCCCACTGGGCGGGGTCGAGGGAGACGGTGTCGAACACGCCGTGGGCGAACGGCACTTGTACGGCGATGAACTGAAGAACCAGGACGACGGCCAGGCAGCTCCACAGGACGCGGTTGTGGAGTTGGTGGCGGCCCAGGACGGGGCCGTCCTCGCTGCGGGCCGTCAGGGCGTTGCACAGCTGGTAGAGCACGAAGGTGGTGAACGCCATGGTGGCGGCGGTCGTTTCGTCGGTGAGCCGGCGGGCGGCGGCGAAGACCGCGACCGTGCCGAGGGCCATGACGGCGCCGGAGCGGGTGATGGCGGTCAGCCGGCGTGCGTTCAGCATGCGTTCGCCGGGGGCGCGGGGCGGGCGGTTCATGACGTCGTCCCTGGGCGGGTCGACGCCGAGGGCCATGGCGGGCGGCCCGTCCATGATGATGTTGATCCACAGCAGCTGGATGGCGGACATCGGGGCGGGCAGTCCGGCCAGCACGGTGACCAGCAGCGTCATGATGGCGCCGATGTTGGTGGACAGCTGGAAGCGGACGAAGGTCACGATGTTGTCGTAGATGGAGCGGCCCTCGCGCACCGCGCGGACGATGGTGGAGAAGTCGTCGTCGGTGAGGACCATGTCGGCGGCCTCCTTGGCGACGTCCGTGCCGGTTCCGCCCATCGCGACGCCGATGTGGGCGGCGCGCAAGGCGGCGGCGTCGTTGACGCCGTCGCCGGTCATGGCCACGATGTGGCCGCGCCGGGACAGGGCGCGGACGATGGCGACCTTGTGCTCGGGGGCGACGCGGGCGAAGACGCCGATGTCCTCGATGCGGCCGGCGAGGTCCTGCTCGTCCATCCGCTCCAGGTCGGTGCCGGTGACGACGTCACCGGTGATGCCGAGTTCGCCGGCGACGGCCGCGGCGGTGTCGGCGTGGTCCCCGGTGACCATCTTCACGGCGACGCCGGCGCCCCGGGCGAGGGCGACGGCCTCGCGGGCCTGCGGGCGAGGCGGGTCGGCGATACCGGCGACCGCGGTCAGGATCAGCCCCGTGACCTCCCGGGCGTCCGCGTGGTCGGCGGTGGCGGCGGCGAGGACGCGCAGGCCCCGACTGCCCATCCGCCGGGCGGCCTCGGTGACCTCGCGTCGGCGCTCGGCGGTGAGCGGGGCGGGGCCCTGTGCGGTCAGGACGTCGGTGCACCGGTCCAGCAGGACGTCGACGGCGCCCTTGACGTGGACGCGGGTGCGGCCGTCGGGGCCGGTGTGGAAGGTGGCCATGTACTTCACGGCGGGGTCGAAGGGGACCTCGCCGTCGCGCGGTGTGCGGGCTCGCAGGGCGTCGACGTCGAGCCCGGCCTTGGCGGCGAGCACGACGAGGGCCGCCTCGGTGGGGTCGCCGATGGGTCCGTCCGGGGTGAGGCGGGCGTCGTTGCACAGCGCGAACGGCCGCACCGCGTCGAGCAGTTCGGCCGACTCCCCCGGATGCGGGGAGCGGACGGTGCCGGCGGTGTCGTAGCCCTCGCCGGTGACGTCGTACCGGCGGCCCGCCGCCCACAGCGCGCGAGCGGTCATCTCGTTCAGGGTCAGGGTGCCGGTCTTGTCGCTGCACACCACGGTCGCGGAGCCCAGCGCCTCGACCGAGGCCAGGCGTTTGACGATGGCGCCGCGGCCGGCCATGCGGTAGACGCCGAGAGCCAGGGTGAGGGCGATGACGGCGGGCAGTCCCTCGGGGATCGCGGCGACCGCCAGGGCCACCGCGCGCAGCGCCAAGTCGGCCAGGTCCTCGCCGCGGACGAGGGCGACGAGCGCGTAGGCGGCCACGGCGACCCCGCTGACCAGGGCCAGGCGCCGGCCCAGACTGTCCATCTGGACCGTCAGCGGGCTCGGGGGTTCGCCCTCGGTGCGCAGGGCCTCGGCGATGGCTCCGACCTCGGTGCGCATGCCGGTGGCGGTGACGATCATCTCGGCGCGGCCCCGGGTCAGCGCCGTGTTCATGAAGAGCATGCCGGTGCGCTCAGCGACGGAGACGGCCCCTTCGTCGGCCGTGCTCGGCGCCGTGGTCTTGGCGACCGGCTGGGACTCTCCGGTCAGCGCGGCCTCGGCGGCCTCGACCGACGCGGCGACCACGAGACGGCCGTCGGCGGGGACACGGTCGCCCGCCTCCAGCAGGACGACGTCGCCGGGCACCAGCGTACGGGCGGGCAGCTCCCACACGCGGCCGTCGCGGCGCACCCGGGCGGTGGGCACCAGCATCTGGCGCAGAGCCTCCAGGCTGCGTTCTGCCCGGCGTTCCTGGAGGTAGCCGAGGGTGGCGTTGATGAGCAGGACGATGGCGATGACGACGGCATCCCTGATGTCGCCGATGATCCCGGCGACGACGGCGGCGGCGATCAGGATGCCGATGAGAAAGCTGCGGAACTGGTCCAGCAGGCGCAGCCATTGCGGCCGGCGGGCGGGTTCGGCCAGTTCGTTGGCGCCCCAGGTGTCGGCGCGCTGTTCGGCGTCGGCCGTGGTCAGGCCCGTGGCCGGGTCCACGCCGAGCAGGCCGGCCACCTCGTCGGCCTCCCGCCGGTGGACGTCCGTCACCGGTTCGGCGAGGGGCGCGTGGAGCGTCGGCGTGGACGGTGCCTGCTGAGGCATGGTCACTCCTTGCCGCGGACGACGGTGATGGGGCAGTGGGCGTGGTGCAGGAGGGCCTGGCCGACCGAGCCGAGCAGCAGGCCGGGGAAGCCGCCCCGGCCCCGGGCGCCGACCACCATCAGCTGGGCCTCTCGGCTGGCGTCGATCAGGGCGGGGCGGATCCGGGAGCGCACCAGGCGCCGCTCTACGTCGATCGCCGGCCGGTTCTCACGGCGGTGGGCGACCGTCTCGTCCAGCAGCCGCTGCTCGGCGGCACGGAGGTGGTCGACGTCCGCTACGACAGCGATCGGCGGGTCTCCGGGGTCTTCGTGGGCGCGTGCGCTCCAGGTGTTCCACACGTGCAGCGCCACCAGCGGTACATCGCGCAGTGCCGCCTCCGTGAAGGCGAACTCCACCGCCGTCTCACCCGCCGGGGAGCCGTCCACGGCCAGCAGCACGGGGCCGTCCGGGGCGGGGCGGCCGCGGACCACCATCAGCGGACAGCGGCCGTGAGCCGCCAGCTGCACGGCCGTCGAGCCGAGCAGCAGCCCGGCGAACGCGGACTGGCCCCGGCCGCCGACCACCGCCAGGGCCGCCGACCGGGACTCGACCTCCAGCACTTCGAGGGCCTCGCCGGTCACCACCGACCGGAAGACGTCGATGTCCGGCGCCGCCTCGTACGCCCGTTCCTCGGCACGTGCCAGTACCCCTTGCACCGTCGGTTCCAGTACGGGGTCGAGCGGGGGCCAGGCTGGTGCGCCGGGCGGGAGGAACGGCGGAGGGCGGTCGCAGGCGTGCACGATCCGCAGGGGTGCGGCACGCAGGTGCGCCTCACGGGCCGCCACCGCGACCGCGTTGAGGCTGGAGGCGGAGCCGTCCACCCCGACGACCACTGGATCACTCATGGCGCGCTCCTGTCCCGAAGGACCACCGGAGAGCGGTCGCTCCCAGCTTCCGTCTCCCAGCTTCGACGCGGCCGCCTCCGGCCGGCAGGGGCCATCCGACCGCAGCGGGGACCGGTCGGCCCCCCCCTCGAACGCCTCCGCCCGCCCTCGGACCCGAGAACCGCCCGGGCGATCGTCAGTGGTGCGGGGCGTCTCCTCGTACCACCGCGACCGGGCAGTGGGCGTGGTGCAGCAGGGCCTGACTCACGGAGCCCAGCAGCAGGCCCGCGAAGCCGTCGCGGCCTCGGGCGCCGACCACCATCAGCTGGGCGGAGCGGCTGGCCTCGATCAGCGTCTCGCGTGTCCTGCCGTGCACGACCCGATGCTCCACGGCCACCTCCGGATAGCGTTCGCGGTGGCCGGCGAGGGCCTCGGCGAGCAGGCGCTCCTCCTCGGCGGCCAGCGTGCCCGGCGGGTTCGCGTAGGGCATGGAGGCGTCCTGCGGCGGGGGCAGCGGCGCGTTCCAGGTGGTCCAGGCGTGCACCGCCGTCAGGCCGGTGCCGCGCAGCGCCGCCTCGGCGAACGCGAAGTCGACCGCCCGCTCGGCCGCGGGCGAGCCGTCCACGCTCAGCACGATCGGCCCGTCGGGGTCCGGCTCCTCGCGTACCACCAGCACCGGGCAGCGGCCGTGCGCCACCAGGTGCACCGCCGTCGATCCCACCAGCAGTCCGACGAACCCGCCCATCCCTCGGGACCCGACCACCACCAGCTCGGCGGCCCGCGACTGGCCCTCCAGCACGGTCAGTGGTTCACCGGTCACCACGACATGGCTGACCTCGACCTCCGGTGCCGCCTTGCGCGCTCGTTCCACCGCCTCGGCCACCATATGTTCGACCATGTTCCGGACCCCGCCCTCGGGCGGTCCCAGCGGCCACGGTCCCACGGGTACGTGGGTCGCGGGCCACAGAAAGGCATGCACCACGCGCAGACCGGCCTCGCGCGACCGGGCCTCCCGGGCCGCCGCGTCGACGGCGGCGAGGCTCGACGCCGAACCGTCCACGCCCACGACCACCAGACGGCTCATCATCATGGCTCCCACCTCCAGACATGAGAGCGTCTCCACTTTCAGACTCACTCGGCGAGCCCCGTCGCCATAGGGCCGATCGGCCACCACGGCGGCCGACCGGCGCCACCCGCCGGCCGCCACCGGCCACCGGCCACCCGCCAGCCGCCTGCCGCTGTCCGGTCCACGACCGCCGTACGGCGTACGGCGGCCGGTCAGAACCGGATCTCGACGGCGCGGCCTTCCGCGTCCGGTTCGGGCGTCTCGGGAACCCGGCCGGCGGTGCCCCGGGCGATCCGGTGCGCAGACCAGGCGGCCACGGCGGCGTCGAGCACGTCGTCGGCGGGAACGCGGTCCGCCTCGCCCAGCGCGTCCGGGAGCACGATCCCGGCCTCGGCCAGCAAGGAGCGCCGCAGGTGCTGACCGCGCCAGGTCTTCTTCGGGTGGGTCAGCGGCACCCCGCCCGCGAGGGTCTGGAAGGACAGCTCGGGATGGACCTCGTGGAGCCGCTGATCGGCCAGCCAGCACGCCCGGGCCTCGAACAGTTTCGGGGCGAGCGCCCACGCCTGACGGCTGAGCCGGTTGCCGGTGAGCTCCTGGCAGCGGTCCGCGGCCGCCACGTACTCCCGCTCCTGCCAGGCCGGCCGCGGTGCGATGAGGAAGACACTGCCGCGCCGCACACCGAGCAGGGCCCTGGCCGCGAGGTCCGCGGCGCGCCAGCCCTGCTCGACCAGGCCGAGCGGCATGTCGACCGCGATCACGCGTGCTCCCGCGGCCCGTTCGATCAGCGAGTCGAGCCGGATGTCCACCAGGCTGCCCCCGTAGGCGCCGTCCGTGAGCGTGATACCGACCCAGCCCTGCTTGCCACAGGCGTCGACTCCCAGGACGTCCATTCCACCCCACTTCGCGCAGGTGGCGCAGCCTAGCGCGGCGTCGCCGCGTGCCGCTCGGTGATCCAGCGGGCGGCGAGCACACCGGAGGCGGCGGTGAGGACGGCGGCCGCGACGACGGTCGCGTTCAGGCCGAAGGCGTCGGCGAGGACACCGGCGACCAGGGCACCGGCGGCGTAGCCGATGTCGCGCCAGAAGCGGTACGTGCCCAGCGCGTTGGCCCGCCAGCTCGGGTGGGCGTGGTCGGAGACGGAGGCGATGAGGGCCGGGTACACCATGGCGGTGCCCAGACCGAGGGCGACGGCGGACAGGATGCCGGCCGCCAGCGGACGCGACAGCAGGACCAGGGCGAGTACGAAGCCGCCGGCCTGGACGAACATGCCGGTGACGATGAGCGGTTTGCGCCCGATGCGGTCGGCGAGGTGGCCGGTGGGGATCTGCCCCAGGCCCCAGAGGATGGGGTAGAGGCCCTTGATCAGTCCGACGGCGGCGATGCCGAGGCCGTGGTCGGTGAACAGCAGGGGGAAGACGCCCCAGGTCAGCCCGTCGTTGAGGTTGTTGACGAGTCCGGCCTGGCTGGCTCCGCGCAGCGAACGGTCGTGCCAGGAGGTGCGCGCGAAGGTGACCTTCAGGCCGGTGTCCTCCCGGGCGGGCGGTGGCTGGGCGTGCCGGGCGAGTTCGAGGGCGACGTGGGCGGCGGTGTCGCGGACGACGAGCGAGAGGGCCAGTCCGGCGGCGACGAAGACGACGCCGATGAGTTCGGGAGCCGGGCGCAGTCCGTGGGTGGTGGCGAGGTAGCCGGTGAACAGGGCGGTGGCACCGACGGCGGTGTATCCGGCGGCCTCGTTCAGGCCGGTGGCGAGGCCGCGGCGGGCCGGGCCGACGAGGTCGATCTTCATGTTGACGGTCATCGACCAGGTCAGGCCCTGGTTGACGCCGAGCAGCACGTTGGCGGCGACGATCCATCCCCAGGAGGGTGCCCAGGCGAGCGCGAAGGGGACGGGAATGCCGAGAAGCCAGCCGACCACCAGCAGTTGCTTGCGGCGGTAGCGGGCCGTCAGCGCTCCGGCGGCCAGGTTCGTCAGGGCCTTGGTGAGGCCGAAGGCGATGATGAAGGAGAAGACCGCCAGGTCGCTGGTCAGTCCGAAGGTGCGGGCGCCGATCAGCGGGACGGTGGTGCGCTCCAGCCCGACCAGCCCGCCGACGCAGACGTTGACGATGACCAGCAGCGTGAACTGCAGCCGGTTCTCGCGCAGCCCGAGCTGTACGGGGCTGGTCGCGGCGGGGCTCACGGCAGTCCTCCAGGTTGGTCGAGGGGTGGTGCGGCGCAGCGGGCTTCGCTGCGCACCGACCTCGTCTACACTATTCCATGGAATTATGGAGGATGCTGATGGCGGACACCACGACAGCGGCTTCGAAGGCGCGGCTGTACGACGCTTTCGCGGTCAGCGGCAAGGCGCTGGCCAGCGGAAAGCGTCTGGAGCTGCTCGATCTGCTGGCCCAGGGCGAGCGCACGGTCGACGCCCTGGCGAAGGCGGCCGGACTCAATCTCACGACGGCCTCGGCGCATCTGCAGACCCTCAAGCAGGCCGGATTCGTCGCCACCCGACGCGAGGGTGTACGCATCCACTACCGGCTGGCCGGGGACGACGTGGCCCGGCTCTTCGCGTTGCTGCGCAAGGTCGCCGAGCGCCACCAGGCCGCCGTACCCCCCGCCCGGGACGCCTACCTGGGCGCGGACGGCGCTCGGGGGATCAGCCGCGACGAGCTGCGCGCCCGCGCGAAGGCGGGTGAGGTGGTGGTGCTGGACGTGCGGCCGCTGGAGGAGTACCTCGCCGGACACATTCCCGGCGCGCGCTCCATCCCGGTCGGCGAACTGGCCGACCGCATCGCCGAGTTGCCCGAGGAGTCGGAGATCGTCGTGTACTGCCGCGGCGAGTACTGCGTGCTGGCCCACGACGCCGTCCGGCTGCTCACCGATCACGGGCGCCGGGCGATCCGTCTCGACGACGGCATGCTGGAGTGGCGACTGGCCGAACTGCCCGTCGACTCGGGTGATCCCACCTGACCCTGGAGGCCCCATGGACCGGGACGTCGTGCACGCGGAGCTCCGGCAGGCCGGTGCGGTCTTCCACGCGCTGCTGGACTCGGCGAGCACCGAGGACCTGCGCCGCCGAAGCAGCGGAACCCGCTGGACCAATGAACAGCTGCTCTACCACATGCTGTTCGGCTACCTCGTCGTCCTGGCCCTGCTGCCCCTTGTACGGCTCTTCGGCCGTCTTCCGCCGGGCGCGAGCCGCGCCTGGGCGCGTCTGCTGAACGCTTCGACGCGCCCGTTCGACGTGATCAACTACTGGGGGGCCGTGGGCGGTGCCCGGGTGTACGGCCACCGCCGCATGGGCGCGAAGTTCGATCGCACCGTCGCGGCACTCTCCCGCCGCCTGAACGGCGAGCGGGACACGGAGTTGGCACGGACGATGCACTTCCCCGTGCGGTGGGACCCGTTCTTCGCGGACACCATGACCCTCGAGGACGTCTACCGGTATCCCACCAGACACTTCGACTTCCACCGCGCCCAGCTCACCCTCGACGCCCCCTCCTGACTCACTCGTCGGCGATCCAGTGGTCGAAGGCCTCCTGGTGCCGCTCCGAGGAGGTGAGCAGGTGCGTGTACACCTGGCGCGCGTCCGGGGCGGTGAGCCCCGGCAGTGCCTCGGTCAGCGCGGCTATGTCGTCGGCCTCGACCGTGCGGCCGACCTTCAGGGCCGCGTCCAGGCCGCCCTGGCCCTGTTTCAGCAGCCGGTCATAGGTGGCCTGTACGGCCGGATCGGTGAACACGCCGGCCCGGTGCCCCGCGGTCGGGTCCGTGACGTCGTAGCGGTCCAGGAGGGTGCGGACGGCTGTCAGGTGCCCGGTCTCGGCTGCCGCGATGTGCTCGAAGACCCGCGCGTCGTAGCGCGCGGCGAACGCCGTGTACAGGTCGTGCGCGAGCTTCTCCTCCTCGGCCGTGCCGGTCAGTGTGGTCCTCTGGGCGGCCGTCAGCGTGCCTCGCGAGGCCAGGCCGCTCCCCGTGCAGGGCCCGTCGTGGTGCCGCATGCCGGTGGCGTCGTCGCCGTACCCGCGTGCCCGGTGGTCGCCCATCGCCGGCCCGCCGTGGGACATGGTCCGGGCGGCCACCGGTACGGCGCCGCCGGGGTCCGCGGTCACCGGCCCCACCGTCAGGACGCCGCCGATGGCGAGGGCGCCCGCGGCGACCGCCGTGGCGATCTTCATGTTGCGCTTCATGGCGAACCTCCTCGGCTTCGCGGGAGGGTCCGTGCCGTTTCCCGCACCGTCACCGTCGCGCCGGCCCCTGCAGCCGCCGTGCGGTGCGTGTGGAGACGGGATGGAGAAGCCGGCCGGTGCCGGGTTGGGGCTGTTCGGCCCCTCGCCGGGAGGGGTGCGGGGCACGTAGGTGTGGAACATGTCCGCCACGGTGCTCGTCGTCGAGGACGAGAGGGAGATCCGCGAGCTGTTGCGCCGCTATCTGGAGCGTGCCGGGTACGGGGTGCTGACCACCGGGTCCGGCGCGGAGGCCGTACGGCTGCTCGCCGACAGGGGCGTCGACCTGACGCTGCTCGATCTGGGGCTGCCGGACGTCGACGGCGACGAGGTGCTGCGCGAGGCCCACGACCGGGGTGGCGTGCCGGTGGTGGTGCTCACCGCGCGCACGAGCGTCGAGGACCGCATCCACGGGCTCCGGCTGGGCGCCGACGACTACGTGACGAAGCCGTTCAGCCCGACCGAGGTGGTGCTCAGGGTGGGGGCGGTGCTGCAGCGGGCACGCGGAACGGCCGCGGGGGCGGCACCGCTCCAGTCGTACGGCGGCGGCCGGCTGCGCGTCGACGAGGGCCGGCACGAGGTCGTCCTGGAAGGCGCGGCCGTGGAACTGACGCCCACCGAGTGGGGCCTGCTCACCACGCTGGCGGCGGTGCCGGGCCGGGTGTATTCGCGCTACGAGCTGGTCAACCGTGTGCGGGGCTACGAGTTCGCCGGGTACGAGCGGACGATCGACTCGCATGTGAAGAACCTTCGGCACAAGCTCGGGGCCCGCGGTCCCGAGCTGGTGGAGACGGTGCTGGGCGTGGGCTACCGGCTGGGGTGGTCCCGTGACCCGTGAACCCCCTACGGCCGGTCCGGGCGGGCTCGGCCCCCTCGGCCGCCGGTTGTTCGCCGCCTTCGCCGTGGTCGCGCTGGCGTCCGTGGCCCTGCTGACGGCCGCGGCCCTCGTCGGCGCCGGCCGCGGCCTCGGCAGCGCCCATCAGGCCGACCGGCAGCACACCGCCACCAGGGTCGCCGCGGCAGCCGCCGACGCCTATCGGGCGGCGGGCGGCTGGTCCACGGCAGACCTGTCGACCACGCGCTCCATCGCCGCCGGAGCCGGAGCGGCGCTCACGGTCCGCGACGCGGAGGGCGGGATGATGTCCGGCGGCTCCGGCGAGGGGACCGGCCCCGGGGCCGAGGACGACCACGGCATGACCGGCTCGGGTCACGGTCAGCACGGACAGGGCAGCGGCCCCACTGCGAGCGCCGGCGTGGTGGTGGACGGCCGCACCGTCGGCTCGGTGCACCTGGTCTTCCCGGCCGGCTCCGGGTCCGCGGGCCTGGACGTCGCCTGGGGCTGGGTGGCCGCTGCCGCCGCCGGTGCGCTGGTCCTGGCCCTGGCCGTGAGCTGGTTCGTCACCCGGCGCCTGACCGCGCCCGTGGTCCGGGTCGCCGCGAGCGCCCGGGCGCTGGCCGCCGGGGACCGCACCGCGCGCGCCCGCGTCGACGCGCCCGGCGAACTCGGCGACCTCGCCGCCGCCTTCGACGCCATGGCGGACGACGTCTCCCACGCCGAGCAGGCCCGTCACCGGCTCGCCGCCGACGTCGCCCACGAGCTGCGCACGCCTCTGGCCTCCCTGCAGGCGGGGCTGGAGGAACTGCGCGACGGCTACGCCGACCCGTCGGCCCGGCGCCTGGCCTCCCTGCACGACCAGGCACTGCGGCTGGGACGGATCGTCGACGATCTCGGGGAGCTGGCGGACGCCGAGTCGGCCCGGCTGGCGCTGCGGCCGGCCGAAGTGGATCTGACCGCACTGGCCGTCGCGGCCGTGGCCGAGCGGGAGGCCGAACTGCGCACCGCCGGACTGACCGTGCGCACCGTCCCCGGCCCCGCTCCCCTGCCGGTCCGGGCGGACGCGGACCGGCTGCACCAGGCGCTCGGCAACCTGCTCAGCAACACCGCCCGCCACTGCCGTCCCGGCGACACCGTGACCGTCACGACCTCCGCCACGCCCGCCGAGGCGGTCGTGGAGGTGGCCGACACCGGTCCGGGCATTCCCACCGACGAACTGCCCCACGTCTTCGACCGCCTGTGGCGCGGAGCGCGCGCCCGGTCCGGCGGGGGCAGCGGGATCGGGCTCGCCGTCGTCAAGGAACTCGTCACCGCTCACGGCGGCACCGTCGCCGCCTCCTCCGGTCCGGAGGGCGGGACGCGGATGACCCTCCGGCTGCCCAGGGCCGCGCCCCCGAGCAGCTCACCACTGCGCCAAGGGGCCGTCGCCGAGCCGCGAGTTGCCTCGCGGGCAAATACCCCCAGGGGTATTTGACGGTCCAGCCCGAAGCCCCGTACTCTCGCCGACAAGAAACCCCCGGGGGTATTTGAGGAGGCAACCAAATGGCCCGAGAAGCAACAGTCGACGAGCTGGCGGCCGCCTGGGCCGACGGCGGACTCGTGATCGACGTACGAGAGCCCGACGAGTACGCGGCCGGGCACGTCCCGGGCGCCCGGCCGATGCCGTTGCGGACCGTGCCCGCCCGGTGCGGTGAACTGCCCGCCGGCCGACCCGTGTTCGTCATCTGCGCGAGCGGCAACCGGAGCAAGAGCGCCGCCGACTGGATGACCGCCCGCGGCATCGACGCCTACTCGGTGGCCGGCGGGACCGGCGCCTGGGCCCGCGCCGGCCGCCCGATCGCCGTCGGCCCCGCCGAACGCGCGGCCTGACACCCGCCTTCGTAACCCGCACCACCGGCCAATCGGAAAGGAGCACCGCCTTGGCCGCCACCCCTTCCCCCTCCGACGCACCGCTCGACGGCCGTCACCGCGTCGTCGTCATCGGTGGAGGCAGCGCCGGGATCAGCGTCGCTGCCCGCCTCAGGCGCGCCGGCATCACCGACATCACTCTGATCGAACCGTCCGACACCCACTGGTACCAGCCGCTGTGGACCCTCGTCGGCGGCGGTCAGGCCCCGCTGAGCGGCACCCGGCGCCCGGAGGGCTCCGTCATACCCGACGGCGTGCACTGGATCCGTCGCCGCGCCGTGGCCGTGGACGCCGAAGCCCGTACGGTGCGGCTGTCCGGCGGCGACCACCTGAGCTACGAGTTCCTGGTCATGGCGCCCGGCATCCAGCTCGACTGGAACGGCGTGCCGGGTCTGGCCGAAGCGGTCGGCCACGACGTGGTCAGCAGCAACTACGCGCCCGAGTACGCCCCGCGCACCTGGGACCTCATCAAGCGGATGCGGTCCGGCACGGCCGTCTTCACCCACCCGGCCACCCCGCTGAAGTGCGGCGGCGCCCCGCAGAAGATCGCCTACCTGGCCGCCGACCACTGGCGCCGGCAGAAGGTCCTCGGCGACATCCGCGTCGTCCTCGTCATCCCCGACCCCTCGATGTTCAAGGTGCCCGCCTGGTCGCAGGTCCTGGAGAAGGTCGCCGCCCGCTACGGCATCGAGGTGCGACTGCGCTCCGAGATGACGGCCGTCGACGGCGACGCCCGCGAACTCACCGTCACCGACCACGCGAACGGTACGAAGGAGACCCTCGGCTACGACTTTCTGCACGCCGTGCCCCCGCAGAGCGCACCCGACTGGGTCAAGGAGAGCCCCCTCGCCGACCCCACCAGCCCGCAGGGCTTCGTCGCCGCCGACAAACACACCCTCCGACACCCGCTCCACGACAACGTCTTCGCCCTCGGCGACGTGGCGAACCTGCCGACCTCCAAGACCGGCGCGGCCGTGCGCAAGCAGGCCCCGGTCGTGGCCGGCAATCTGCTGGAGGTCATGAACGGCCGGTCCCCGTCCCACCGTTACGACGGCTACACGTCCTGCCCGCTGGTGACGGCCCGGGACCGGATGCTGCTCGCCGAGTTCGACTACGACCTGAAGCCCACCCCGACGTTCCCGCTGCTCGACCCCTTCAAGGAGCGGCGCAGCATGTGGCTGTTCAAACGGTACGGACTGCCGCCGGTCTACTGGCACGGCATGCTCACCGGCCGCCTCTGAAACAGCCCCTCCTGATACCCCGCGGGGTATCAGGACCCCTATCCCATGTTCTTCACGGAGGTCCTCCGACCATGTTCTTCGCCCAGTACTACCTCGACTGCCTCTCCCAGGCGTCCTACATGATCGCCGACGAGACCACCGGCAAGGCCGTCGTCGTCGACCCGCGCCGCGACGTCTCCGAGTACCTCGCCGACGCCGCGGCCCACGGTTTCACCATCGAGGCCGTCGTCAACACCCACTTCCACGCCGACTTCCTCGCCGGCCACCTGGAGCTCGCCGACCGCACCGGCGCCTGGATCGGCTACGGACAGCGCGCCGAGGCCGAGTACCCGATCCGCAAGCTGACCGACGGCGAGCGCATCGGCCTCGGCGACGTGCAGCTGCAGATCCTCGAAACCCCCGGCCACACCCCGGAGTCGATCAGCGTCGTGGTGTACGAGCACGCCGACGACGCGGTGCCCTACGGGGTCCTCACGGGCGACGCGCTGTTCATCGGCGACGTCGGACGGCCGGATCTGCTGGCCTCCATCGGCGTGACCGCCGACGAGCTCGGCACGATGCTGTACGACACCATCCAGCACAAGCTGATGGCCCTGCCGGACGCGGTGCGGGTCTTCCCCGCCCACGGCGCGGGCTCCGCCTGCGGCAAGAACCTCTCCACCCAGCGCCAGTCGACCATCGGCGAGCAGCGCGTCAGCAACTACGCGTGCCGGCCGATGAGCCGGGAGAGGTTCGTGGAGCTGGTGACCGCGGGACAGCCCTCGGCGCCCGCCTACTTCGTCTACGACGCCATCCTCAACCGCAAGGAGCACGGCCTGTTCGACGCGGCCGCCGCACCCCTGCCGCTGTCCGCCGAGGAGTTCATGCGGCGGCGTGCGGACGGGGCCGTCGTGCTCGACGCCCGCTCCCCGCAGGACTTCGCGGCCGGTCATCTGCGCGGCTCGGTCAACGTGCCCGCCGACGGCCGCTTCGCCGAGCAGGCCGGCATGGTCGTGGCACCCGATCAGGACGTCGTCGTCATAGCGCCGCAGGACCGGGAGGAGGAGATCGTCACCCGGCTCGCGAGGATCGGTTTCGACAAGGTCGGCGGATACCTGCGGGAGCCCGAGGGCGCCTTCCCCGCGCTGGCCGAGGAGATGGCGCAGGCCAGTCGGCTCACCGCGGACGAGCTGCGCTCGGCACTCGCCGGAGCGGAGCCCCCGCTGGTCCTGGATGTGCGCAACACCGCCGAGCGCGAAGAGGGCTCCATCGAGGGCTCCGCGCACATCCCCCTGGCCGAACTCGCCCGCCGCGTCGAGGAGATCCCGGCCGACCGCCCCCTGGTCGTGCACTGCGCCGGCGGCCACCGCTCCTCCATCGCCGCCAGCCTGCTGCGCCACGCGGGCCGCACCGACGTCTCCGACCTGCTCGGCGGCTACGGCGCCTGGCTCGCCCTCCCCGCACCCGCCGACGTGTGAATCCGCCGCGACCGCCCCTGTGTCGGCGACAGTAGGAGCGAGGTTTCCACACCGACCGAGGAACGAGGTGCCCACGGTGGAGGCAGCGGACTGGGACCAGCGGTACCGGGGCAGCGAACTGGTGTGGCGGGCCGAGCCCAACCGGTTCGTCGAGGAGGAGCTGCGCGACCTTCGCCCGTTCGGGCGGGCGGTCGACCTCGCGGCCGGCGAGGGCCGTAACGCGGTCTGGCTGGCGGAGCGCGGCTGGGAGGTGGACGCCGTGGATTTCTCCGGCGTGGCGCTCGAGAAGGCCGAGCGGCTGGCCGCCGACCGCGGTGTGCGGCTGCGTACCGTCCGGGCCGACCTCACGGCCTGGACGGCCCAGCCGTCGACGTACGGCCTCGCCCTGATCTCCTGTCTCCACCTGCCGTGGCCTCGGATGGCCCGGGTGCTGACCCGGGCCGCCGACTGCGTCCGCACGGGCGGAACCCTCCTGCTGGTGGGCCACGACGCGGCCAATCCGGCGCGCGGCCACGGCGGCCCGCAGGACCCGGGCGTGCTGTACACGCCGGAGCAGGTCGCCGACCTGTGGCGACCGCTCGCCGACATCGTGCGGGCCGAGACGGTCGCCCGGCCGGTGACCGACGCCGGGGGAGTCGGCCGTACGGCCCTCGACGCACTCGTACGCGCCGTGCGGAACTGACACCCGCGCCGGACGCGTCGTCGCACTCCGGCCAAGACCGTCCCGGCCCGAGGCGGCGAGCGGCCGACTGTGGGAAAATACCCTGCCGGGTATCGGGGGCAGTGGCCGGCACGGCGAAGGGACCCGACGATGACCGACACCACCCCGCTGACCGTCGGCTCGGATCTGTTCCCACCGGCCGCGCCGACGCTCGTCGAACGGATCAGATCCGGCCTCATCGGCGACGACGAGGTACTGGAGGGGCCCTACGGCCCGAGACGGATCGTCTACGCCGACTACACCGCCTCCGGCCGCTCGCTGGACTTCGTCGAGGACTTCATCCGCGAACAGGTGCTGCCGCGCTACGGAAACACCCACACGGAGAGCTCCAGCACCGGCCTGCAGACGACCCGGCTGCGCGAGGACGCCCGCCGGATCATCCGGGACGCGGTCGGCGGCACCGCGGACGACCTGGTGATCTTCTGCGGTTCCGGCGCGACCGCCGCGGTCAACAAGCTGGTCGGCATCCTTCGGCTGCGGGGCCCGGACCGGGCGGAGCCGGAGCAGCGTCCGGTGGTGTTCGTCGGCCCGTACGAGCACCACTCCAACGAACTGCCGTGGCGCGAGTCGGTCGCCGACGTCGTGGTCATCGACGCGGACGCCGACGGCCACATCGATCTCGACCGGCTGGAGACGGAACTGCGGCGGTACGCCGACCGCCCGCTGCTGATCGGCAGTTTCTCCGCCGCGTCCAACGTCACCGGCATCCTCACCGACACCGACCGAGTCGCAGCCCTGCTGCACGCGCACGGCGCCCTGTCCTTCTGGGACTACGCGGCGGCGGCGCCGTACATCCCGATCCGGACGGCCGAGAGCGCGCCGGGGGCCGGAGACCACAAGGACGCGCTGTTCCTGTCGCCGCACAAGTTCGTCGGCGGCCCGCAGACCCCGGGCGTGCTCGTCGTGCGCCGCGAACTGGTGCGCTACGCGGTGCCCACGGCGCCCGGCGGGGGCACGGTGTCCTTCGTGGACCCGCTGGGCCACCGCTACCTCGACGACCCGGTGGCCCGGGAGGAGGGCGGCACCCCGGCTATCGTCGAGTCCGTCCGGGCCGGCCTGGTCTTCGCTCTCAAGCAGGCCGTCGGCACCGACACCATCCAGGCCGCCGAGGAACGGCACTGGCGGTACGCCCTCGCCCGCTGGGACGGCAACCCCGGCATCGAGATCCTCGGCGACCACCACGCGCGCCGGCTGTCCATCGTCTCCTTCCGCATCCGCCACGGCGAGCACGCGTATCTGCACCACAACTACGTCGTAGCCCTGCTCAACGACCTCTTCGGCATCCAGGCCCGCGGCGGCTGCTCCTGCGCCGGCCCCTACGGGCACCGCCTGCTCGCCATCGACGCCGCCACCTCCCACGCGCTGCGCGACGAGGTCGCGCACGGCTGCGACGGCATCAAGTACGGGTGGATACGCCTCAACTTCAACTATTTCATCAGCGACACCGTCCGCGACTACCTCGTCGACTCGGTCGACCTGATCGCCACACACGGCCACCGGCTCCTGCCCGACTACCGCTTCGACCCGCACACCGGGCAGTGGCGCCACCACGACGGACCCGCCGAGCCCCCGCTGCGGCTGACCGACGTGCGCTTCGGCGCCGACGGGCGGATCACCGCGCCGGCCGTGCGCCACCCGGGACTGGGCGAGGAGTCCCTGGCCGGACAGCTCGATCGCGCCCGCGAGGCACTGGCCGCCCGTCCCGGCCGTCTCGACGCGGGTCCGACCGGACTGGCCGCCGACTTCGAGCGGATGCGGTGGTTCCCGCTGCCGCCGGTCTGCGTGGAACAAACCCGGCCGGGAGCCGGTTGCCCCGACTGAATACCCGGACCGGTATCGACAGCCCGTCACGGCCGAGGGCACCCGCGCCTATGGCACGGGTGCCCTCCGGTCGTGGCTTCAGCGGGTACGCAGAGCCGTCAGGGCGGCGTCCAGATCGGCCGCGCGCGGGCGGTTGTGCGGCAGCTTGCCGAGCACGACCGCCATGCCGCACGTGTTGGTGAGGGCGGAGAACACCAGGCCGCCCGCCATGCCGGCCGAGATCAGCAGGAGGGCCGGATGCACGAGCAGCCCCAGGGCGAGGCCGAGGAGGACCAGCGTGCCGACAGTGAAGCGCACCTGGCGCTCCATGCTCCAGGCGGAGCGGGTCACGCAGGCCGCCGGGGTGTGCAGGTCGTGCCCCTCGGCGGCCCAGGCGCCGGTGCCGCCGGCCAGGGTCGCCGTGGCGATGCCCTCCTCGGCCAGCAGCTTGCAGGCGTTCTCGGAGCGGGCCCCGGAGGCGCACACGACGAGGACGTCACCGCGCCCGGCGGCGTGCCGTATCTCGGGCAGCGCCCGCCGGACGTGGTCCAGCGGGATGTTCACCGCCCCCGGGAGGTGACCGGAGGCGTACTCGGCGGGCGTGCGCACATCGATGACGGTGAGCTCCGGCAGCCGGGTGCGGGCCTGCTCGGGGACGAGGGTGAGGGGCGAGGGGGAGTGGGTCATGACAGGTGTGATCCTTAATGGTCGACGCCGTCCCGAACCGGGACGTACAGTACCCCTAGGGGTATTTCAAGGAGTGATCGTGGAACTGGAACTCGAGGGCGCGGATCTCAAGGCCGTGCTGAACCGGCTGCGCCGCGCGCAGGGTCAGATCTCCGGGGTGATCCGGATGATCGAGGAAGGTCGTGACTGCGAGGAGGTCGTCACGCAGCTGGCCGCCGCGTCACGCGCGCTGGACCGCGCCGGTTTCGCGATCATCGCCACGGGGCTGCAGCAGTGCCTGACGGACATGGAGTCCGGGCGCAAGAACGGCGAGGATCCGGAGGCGATGCGCGCCCGCCTGGAGAAGCTGTTCCTGTCCCTGGCCTGAGGGCGCCGGCCGCGCGACCGCTCACCGCAGCGCGTCGATGAGCATGAAGGCCGCCACGGCCAGCAGCACCACCGCGAAGATCCGCTGGAGCGTGTGTCCGGAGACCTTCGCGGACAGTCGCTTGCCGTCCCAGGCGCCGAGGACGGCGGCGGCGATGAACGGCCCGACGACCGTCCAGTCCAGCGTCTCGACCGTACCGGCGCGCATCGACAGTGCGGCCAGCGAGTTGACGGTGATGACCAGCAGGCTGGTACCCACCGCGTTGCGCATCCTCATCCCGAGCACGCCCACCAGCGCCGGGACGGCGAGGAAGCCGCCGCCGACACCGAGGACGCCGGTGACCGCGCCGAGGCCCGCGCCGGCCGCCGCGGCCCGCCCGGGACGCACCGTCACGGCGCCTGCCGCGGCCGGCCGGGAGCGCAGCATGCGCACGGCGGCCACTCCCGCGACCACGGCGAACGCCGACGTCAGTACGGCCGCCGGGACACTGGAGGCGAGCGCGCCGCCCAGCATCGCCGGGCCGATCCCGGCCGCGGCGAACAGCAGCCCGGTCCGCCAGCGCACATGGCCGTCGCGGGCGTGCGCGACGAGCGCGGTGACCGAGGTGAGGGTGACGATGACCAGGCTCGCGGTCGTCGCCCCTACGGGACTGAAGCCCAGCAGGTAGATCAGCGCGGGGACGGCCAGGACGCTCCCTCCGCCGCCGAGCGCGCCGAGCGCCAGGCCGATCACGGCCCCGGCGGCCAGGGCGAGTACGACCGCGCTCACGCGATCGTGCCGTTGCCGCCGCGGGCGTCCACCACCGGCAGTCCCGCCGCGGCCCAGTCCCGCATCCCGCCGATCACGTCGACGGCCTGCGAGCCGCGGGCCACGAGCAGTTCCGCGGCCTGCCGGGAGCGGTTGCCCGAGCGGCAGATCACGATCAGGGGCCGCGCCTGCGCGCCGGTGGGCAGTCCGGCCCCGGCGGCCAGCGCGGACAACGACAGATGCACGGCTCGCGGCGCATGCCCGGCCTGCCACTCGTACGGCTCCCGTACGTCCAGCAGTACGGCGTCGGCGCCGCCGTCTCCGTGCCCGGTGCGTTCGGCCGCCACCCGCACACTCACCCGGCCCGGAGCGCCCCGTTCCCGTCGGAAGATGCTCATCTCGGTTTCTGGCTCCTGTTTCCCGTGTCGGTTCGGAAGTTCTCTGCGCGCCGGCACGGCGTCAGGGGGTCCGGACGATGAGGCCCGCCCTGCCGGCCGCGTCGAAGGAGTCGTCCACGGCGACGACGTCCCGGCCCGCGGCGTCCAGCAGGGAGGCGGCGATGGCGGCGCGCATGCCGCCGGCGCAGTGCACCCACACCTCGCCGTCGGGGATCTCGTCCAGGCGGCGGGGCAGCGTGTGGATCGGGATGTGCACCGAACCCTCCACGTACCCGTCGGAGCGTTCCGACGCCCGGCGCACGTCGACGACGACCACGCCCTCCCGGGAGCGTGCGGCCAGATCGGCGAAGGTGCTCCGCGTGAAGGAGGCCGGGGCTTCGCCCTCGCGCAGCCACTCACTCGGGCCGCCCGTGGCCGCGGCAGCCGGGCGGTCGATGCCCACCCGCACCAGCTCGCGCTGTGCGGCGGCGAGCTGCTCGGGCGACTCGGCGAGCAGGGTGACCGGCTTGCCCCAGGGGATCAGCCAGGCCAGGTAGGTGGCGAGCTGGCCCTCCGCCTCGAAGTTGAAGGAGCCGGCGACGTGCCCCTGGGCGAAGGCCACCCGGTTGCGCAGATCCACCACCCACTCCCCCGCGGCCAGCCGGGCGGCGATCTCCTCGGCGTCCGCGACGGCGGGCGGGGTCAGATCGACCGGCGCGGGTCCGGCGGCGTTGGCCGGTCCCATGTGCGTGTAGTAGGCGGGGACGTCGTCCAGGCCGGCCAGCAGGTCGGCGACGAACACGTCCACGTCCCGGGTCAGGGCCTCGTTGGACACCTTCTCCTTGCCGATGGTCGTGTCGCCGCCCGCGGACTGCGTGGACGAACAGAAGCTGCCGAAGCCGTGGGTGGGCAGTACGGCCGTCTCGTCGGGCAGTTCGGCGGCCAGTCGGTGGGCGGAGGCGTGCTGGGCGCGGGCCAGGTCCTCGGTGAGACGGGGCTCGACCAGGTCGGGGCGGCCGACGGTGCCGATGAGGAGCGAACCGCCGGTGAACACGGCGATCGCCGCGCCGTTCTCCTCCAGTACGTAGGAGGTGTGGTGCGGGGTGTGGCCGGGCGTGGCCAGCGCGCGCAGGGCCAGGCCGGTGTCGAGCGTCGTGACATCGCCGTCGCGCACGGATATCCGCTCGAACGACACCCGCGCGCCGACCGGAACCAGGTACGCGGCCCCCGTGAGCCGGGCGAGCTCCAGACCACCGGTGACGTAGTCGTTGTGCACGTGCGTCTCGACCACGTGCGAGATCCGCACCCCGCGCCGGGCCGCAGCCGCGATCACCCGGTCGATGTCGCGGGGTGGGTCCACCGCCACCGCGGTCCGCTCACCCCCCGCGAGATAGCTGCGGTTGCCGAGTCCGGCGACCTCGATCGTGTCGACGAAGAACACGAGGTACTCCCTTCCGGTGAAGATTTACCCCTGGGGGTATACCAACGACGGTAACATGAGTACCCCGGGGGGTATCCACAGGGGCAAGAAGACCCCTGGAACACAGCTCGAGTACCTCGCTCACGCCCGGACACCCGTCCCGTGCCGCGCGAGCATCCAGAAGGAACGGATCACCGCCATGCGCTACGACCGCACAGTCCGCCTCGACGCCGACTTCGCCACCGCCGTCACCCGCACCCGTGACGCCCTCGCCGAGCAGGGCTTCGGCATCCTCACCGAGATCGACGTCACCGGCACGCTCAAGGCCAAGCTGGACCATGACATGGAGGACTACGTCATCCTCGGCGCCTGCAACCCGCCCCTGGCCCACCGCGCCCTGGACACCGACCGCTCGATCGGACTGCTGCTGCCCTGCAACGTGGTCGTCCGCCGCGACGGCGACGGCACTGTCGTACAGGCACTCGATCCGAACACGATGGTCGCCCTCACCGAACTCGACGCCCTGCGCCCGGTCGCCGAGGAGGCCACCCGCCGCCTCGACGCCGCACTCGCCGCGCTCGTCAGGACCGACGAGAGCTGAGGCCGGTCGACGAGGGGCAGTGGACCGCTCCGTACGGGGAAGGCGGAATCGGACCGGTGCCGTCCGAGATGCCCCTGTTCCGGGTCACCGCGGAAGGAAAGGATGGGGGCGACGGAGCAGGACGACGGACAGAGGCCAGATGACGCAGACGGACACCACGCACACCGCCGGCGGCCCGGTGGACCTCGGTGCCCTGGGCGAGGACTTCACCCGCGATCCGTACCCCGTATACGCGCGGCTGCGGTCTCGTGGGCCGGTGCACCGGATCCGGATGCCCGGAGGCGCGGAAGGGTGGCTGGTCGTCGGGTACGAGGCCGGGCGGGCGGCACTGGCCGATCCACGGCTGACGAAGGACTGGGACAAGGCCTCGCCGGCGCTGGGGATGACCACGGTCGCGGCGGGCCGTCACATGCTCTCGTCCGACCCGCCCCACCACACCCGGCTGCGCAAACTGGTCGCCAAGGAGTTCACCCCGCGCCGCGTCCAGGCCCTGGAGCCGTGGGTGCGGCGGATCACCGACCGCCTGCTGGACGCCATGCTGGCCGCACCGGACGGGCGTGCCGACCTGGTGGCCGCCCTGTCGTTCCCGCTGCCGATGTCGGTGATCTGCGAGCTCATCGGCGTACCCGCGCTGGACCGTGAGGAGTTCGCCGCCGCGTCGAACACGGCCGTGTCCTCCCCCGATCCCGCCGAGCAGCGCGAGGCGGCGGGGACGACGTCCCGGTTCATCGGGCAGCTCCTGGCGGACAAGCAGCGCAACCCCGGCGACGACCTGGTCAGCGCCCTGATCCGGACCTCCGACGAGGACGGCGACCGCCTCACCCCGAACGAACTGACCGGCACCGTCTGGCTGTTGCTGGTCGCCGGGTTCGAGACCACCGTCAACCTCATCTCCAACGGGGTGCTCGCACTGCTCAGCCACCCCGACCAACTGGCCCTGCTCCGCGCCGAACCGTCGCTGATCGACAACGCGGTCGAGGAGGTCCTCCGCTACGACGGTCCGGTCGAGACCCCCACGTACCGCTTCACCACCGATGCCGTGGACATCGCCGGCACCACCGTCCCCGGGGGCGGGGAGCTCGTGCTGGTCGCCCTCGCCGACGCGGACCGGGACCCGGCGCGCTTCCCCGACCCCGACCGGTTCGACATCCGCAGAGACGCGCGCGGGCACGTCGCCTTCGGCCACGGCATCCACTACTGCCTGGGCGCCCCGTTGGCCCGGCTGGAGGCCCGGGTGGCGATCGATGCCCTGCTCCGGCGGTGCCCGGACCTCGCACTGGACATCCATCCGGCGGCGCTGACCTGGCGGGGCGGCCTGCTCATCCGCGGCCCGCTGCACCTGCCCGTGCGTTTTTCGGCATCAGCGCCGGCACGAGTGGGCTGATGCCTCCGACTGCGGTGCGCCTTCGTGCTGTTGCGCGAAGACGCGGTACAACTCCTGCGAGGCGGTGATCAGTTCCTGCCGCTCCCCCCGCGAACCGACCATGGGCTGCGAGCCGTTGAGCCGATGGTGGCGGCCAGGTGGCTGTAGACGCCGAAGTCGAACCACTCCATGCAGTTGCCGAGCGCCGAGGCGCCGACCGCGCGCCGCAGCAGCGGCGGTTCGACGACCTGGACGTCGTCGGCACGGAAGGCGTGCTTCTTGCGCCGGACGCTCCGTCGGACACGGCCCCGGCCACGTTCCCACCCTCTCTCGACCACGTGCTGCTTCGCTGAGGCGAATTCCGCGGCAGGCGCGAGGCCGCCGTACGCCAGGCTTCGGCCCATGATTGCCGAGGTCACACGTGTGAGATCGCCGCCCGGGGCGGCACCGCGCAACGCCCTCGGCGCACCGAAGTGGCGCAAAGGGCGGGTTCTGGTTCACGCGGAGGCCGGCCCCGGGGAGGTGGATGCCGTCGTCGAGTACGGCCGTCGCCGGTCAGGGCTTGCGGGCGAGACCTCCGTGCTCGGCGATGACCTCGGGCGCGGGTGAACCGGGCTCGGGGCGCCACTGGGTGACCGACACCACGCCGGGGTCGACCAGTTCCAGGCCGTCGAAGAACCCGGTGAGCTGCTCGACGGTGCGCAGGTTGTACGGGACGGCACCGCTGTCGTTGTAGGCGTCCTGGGCCTGTTCGAAGACGGGGTCGATGCCGCGTGAACCGTCGTTGATGGAGAGGTAACTGCCGGACGGCAGCGCGCCCATGAGCCGGCCGACGATGGCGCGGGCCTGGTCGTAGTCGGCGACGTGACCGAGGATGTTGCTGAGGATGAGCGCGGTGGGGCGTTCGAAGTCCAGCGTCTCGGCGGCCGCCGCGAGGATGCGGTCCGGGTCCGTGACGTCCGCGTCGATGTAGGCCGTCGCGCCCTGCCGGGAGGAGTAGAGCAGGGCGCGGGCGTGGGCCAGGACCATCGGGTCGTTGTCGACGTAGACGATCCGTGCCTCGGGGGCGATCCCCTGGGCGACCTCGTGGGTGTTCTGGGCGGTCGGCAGGCCGGTGCCGACGTCGAGGAACTGCCGGATGCCCGCCTCGGACACCAGATGGGTGATGTTGCGGCGCAGGAAGGCCCGGCTGCTGCGGGCGATGGTGACGATGCCGGGGAAGACGGCGGTGTAGGCGTCGCCGGCCTCCTCGTCGACGGGATAGTTGTCCTTGCCGCCGAGCCAGTAGTTCCAGATCCGGGCCGAATGCGGGACCGAGGTGTCGATCGTCTGGCTCAGAACTTTGTCGGGCCTCGCCCCGGGGTCGCTCATCAGCCGCTCCGCCTTTCACCACGATGAGATCGAGTCACAGCACAACCTACGCCCCAACGCCCCCCACTCGCCTGCGGGTTCGACCTTTCCGACGGTTGGTTTCGACGTCGCGGCCAACCATCGGTACGTGTCAGTCGTCACCCATGACGACGTGTACCGCCTGTACGCGTTCCACCCTCGGCCCACCCCCCACAGTCCAAGAGAGAGGCCGCATGCTCCGCATTCACTTCACGCCCGAGGACTTACAGAACATCCGGATCTCCCGCCGCCCCGATCCGCTGTGGGAACTGGTCTGCGCGACCTGCCGGCTCCCCACGCACCAGGGACCGCTGGAGTTCGGGGCCTGGCGCCGCTCCGTCCGTGAACGGCTGACCGACGACCCCATGTCGCACCGTGCCGTGCTCGCTCTGCAGACGCTCGTCCCACCCGTCGGATACATCCCCGACTTCCTCACCCCGTCGTCCGTCCCGGAGGGAGGTCTGCCCGCGGCGCTGGAGGAGGTGGGGGCCACTCCCCCGAGCCGTCTGCGGCACGAGTTGACCAGGCTGGGCACGGCGCGACCACTCCCCGCGTGGACCACGGCGCTCGGCCGGCCGGACGGCCGCAGCATGCGCTCGCTGGTCAGAGCCCTGGAGATCTCCTCCCGCGCGTTGCTCGAACCCCGCTGGCCCCATGTCCGCAGGGCCATCCACGACGAGATCGACCTGCGGTCCCGGATACTCCTCGACGGCGGCGTCCTCGCCCTGCTGGAGAGCCTGCGTCCGCTCGCCCAGTGGAAGGCCCCCGTCCTGGAGGTCGACTACCCCACCCACCGTGAGCTCCATCTGGAGGGCCGCGGCCTGCGCATCGTGCCGTCCTACTTCTGCTGGCGCAGGCCCACCGCCCTCGCCGATCCCACCCTCGGCCCCGTCCTCGTCTACCCCGTCACCGCACGGCCGCTGGACGTGACCGGCCTGCGCCACGGCGGACTGGACCGCCTGCTGGGCCGCACCAGGGCCTCGGTCCTCACGGAGGTGGCCCGCGGACGCACCCGTACCACCTCCGAAGTGGCGGCGGCCGTCGGCATCGCCCTGCCCAGTGCCAGCTATCAGCTCAGCGTGCTGCGGGACGGAGGGCTGGTGGCGAGCCATCGCGAGGGGCAGTACGTCCGCCACTCGGTGACACCCGTGGGCCACCGCCTCCTGGACGGGGACGCGGAGAGACTGCAGGAGACGGGTGTGGGTTCGACGCTCGGCCGGGCCTGAGGACCGCTTCGCGGCTCCGGCACTTCGAGCAGGTTCGAAAAGCTTCCACCCGGCCGGTGGGCGGACCATCATCACCGGCAGATCGACGGCCGTACGGCCGAACGGCACATCGCAGACCACACGGGGGAACCATGAGACCGATCCGCGCACACCGCCTTGCCCGTCGCGCCGCGACGGCAGGCCTCACCCTTATGACGGCCGCGGCCCTGGGGACCGCCGGAGCCACCGCGTCCAGCGCCGACACCGCGGCGCCGCAGACGCGGCAGATCGCCTCCTCGGTGCTCGGCAGCACCTACAAGATCACCCTCACGGCGGTGCGGTCGACGCAGGACGAGTACGCCGCCTCGGTACGGATGCAGGTGTACACGCACTCCACCGGCGCCTGGAAGGAGTCCGACCGGGTCACCGTCGGCGAGGCCGACGGCTGGTTCTGGTACCCGCTCACCGGTGACGGCGCCGTCTGCGAGTTCTCGACCGCGAGCACGGCCCCCGCGCCGGTCGCGGTCAGCCTGACGATCACCCCGTCCATCGGCTGCTCCGGCTCGATGCACTACGTGGTGAAGCAGGGCAAGGTGTACGCCGACTGACGGTGACCGGGGGGCCGGTCGGTGCGCGGGGCGACGTCTCGTCCCGCGCACCGGCCGTTTCGCGCTCAGGCGCCGGCGCTTGCGTCGCCGTAGAGCGCCGCGATGTCCTTCGACGTCGCCCACCGGCTGTAGGTGGGTGACTGGGGCCAGCCCTCGGGCGAGTCCTGCCACTCCTCCTGCCGTCCGTAGGGCAGGAGGTCGATCAGTGCGAACGTGTGACCGAGCTGCTCCGTGCCGCGGCCGTCGGTGTGCCAGGTGCGGTGGACCCGGTCGCCGTCCCGCAGGAAGACGTTGACCGCGAATCCGCCGCCGGGCGGTGCGCCGACGTCGGCTCCGAACGGGCTGCCGGCGGTCGAGTACCAGGTCATGCGGTTGCCGACGCGCCGCTTGTAGGCCAGTGCCTCCTCGATCGGGCCCTGGGTGACCACCACGAACCGGGCGTCGTAGTTGTCCAGGAACTCCAGCCGGGTGTACTGCGAGGTGAATCCCGTGCAGCCCGGGCACTGCCATTCCCGGCCGGCGGTCCACATGTGGTGGTAGACGATCAGTTGCCGCTTGCCTTCGAAGACGTCCACCAGCCGGACCGGGCCGTTCTCGCCCTCCAGGACGTAGTCGGGCATCTCGACCATCGGCAGGCGCCGGCGCTCGGCGGCGATGGCGTCGAGTTCCCTGGTCGCCGCCTTCTCGCGGGCCCGCAGTGCCTGCAGTCGGCCTTCCCATGTCGCGGCGTCGACGACCGGGGGTAGTGCTTGGGCTGTCATGGTTCCCTCACAGAACTCGTGGGCGCTTGTCCTCCGGAGCGGGTAGACCCCGGCCGGCCGCGGAACTCATCGGTCGACCCGCTCGGGGGGCGGCCCACGAGGGGGCGGGCGTCAGTCCACCGGATGTCCGGGGGCGATGTCGAGCACCTCGCGCAGCCGCAGCAGGTGCCCCTCGGCCCGTCCGTCCCACTCCACGGGATCGAGGACGAACCCCACGTGATCGCCGTCCTCGACACGCCGTACGACGGTGCCGACGAACCAGGCCGCGGCGTCCTCCAGCACGACCGTCCCGCCGTGTCCGCCGCGCCACCGCACGCGGGCGAACTTGTCGGTCCGCGCGCCGCACTCCCCGCCGAACAGCTCGGCCAGATCGTGCTGTTCGCGGTCGAGGAGGTGGACGGCGAGGAAGTCGGCGGCGCGGGCGACCTCGTAGGTGTGATTGGCCGTGGACAGCCACACCATGAACCGCACCGGCCGGATGGAGCACTGCGAGAAGAAGCCCACCAGGCAGCCCGCCCGCCGCCCCTCGGCAGCGGCCGTGACCACACACATCTGCGGGTTCAGCCGGTCCGTGAACACGTCGGCTCCGTCCACCTGCCATCACTCCCGTCCTGCGTTCCGGGCCCTCTCGGCACCAGCTCACCACACTCGTGCCCACCCGGCCCGCCCGTTCACTTCCCGAAGCGACCCGCCCCATACATCCAGGCGGCAACTCGCTTCCCTCAACTCTTACTTCACATCTTGACGGAAGTGGTCCGTACCTTTAGTTTCACCGGGCGACCCACCCCCCACGAAAGGCCGCCCCCCATGGCCAGATCCTTCCCCCTGCCCGCGTCCGCCGTCCTCGCGATCACCGCCCTCACCCTCTCCGGCGGCCTGCTCGCCGCCTCCCCGGCGCAGGCCGCCACCGGCACCATCACCGGTCTCGCCGGCAAGTGCCTCGACGTGGCAGGCGCCAACTCGGCGGACGGCACGGCCGTTCAGCTCTACGACTGCAACGGCACCGCCGCCCAGCAGTGGACCGTCGGCGGCGACGGCACGGTCCGCGCCCTCGGCAAGTGCCTGGACGTGAGCGGCAATTCGACCGCCGACGGCGCCAAGGTGCAGCTGTGGACGTGTACCGGCGGCGCGAACCAGAAGTGGACGGTCACCGCCGCGCACGACATCGTCAACCCGCAGGCGAACAAGTGCCTCGACGTCACCGACAACTCCTCAGCCAACGGCGCCCGCGCCCAGATCTGGAGCTGCACGGGCGCGGCCAACCAGAAGTGGAACGCGCCCGCCTCCGACAACGGCGGCACCCCGTCCTCCCCCATGGCGGTGGCGCCGTACCTGTACAACGGCTGGGGCAGCCCGCCGAGCCCGACCACCATCACCAACGCGACCGGCGTGAAGTGGTTCACGCTCGCCTTCGTGCTCAGCAACGGCTACTGCAACCCGCAGTGGGACGGCAGCCGCCCCCTGACCGGGGGTGTCGACCAGCAGACCGTGAACACCGTGCGGGCGAACGGCGGTGACATCATCCCGTCGTTCGGCGGCTACAGCGGCAACAAGCTGGAGAGCTCCTGCTCCAGCGCCGGCGAGCTCGCCGCCGCGTACCAGAAGGTGGTCAGCGCCTACGGCCTGAAGGCGATCGACATCGACATCGAGGCCGACGCCTACAGCAACCCCACCGTCCAGCAGCGCACTGTCGACGCGCTGAAGACCGTCAAGGCCAACAACCCCGGTCTGAAGGTGTACATCACGATCGGTACCGGCCAGAGCGGCCCCGACACCAGCCTCATCAACCGGGCCGCCTCCTCCGGTCTGACCGTGGACGCCTGGGCCATCATGCCGTTCGACTTCGGCGGTGCCGGCCAGAACATGGGCAACCTCACCGTCCAGGCCGCCGAGGGGCTGAAGAACGCGCTCAAGAACGCCTACCACTACAGCGACGACCAGGCCTACCGGGACATGGGCATCTCGTCCATGAACGGCGTGACCGACGACAACGAGACGGTCACCGTCGCGGACTTCCGCACCATCCTCGCCTACGCCCAGCAGCACCACCTGGCCCGCCTGACGTTCTGGTCGGCCAACCGCGACCGCCCCTGCACCGGCGGCCCGGCCGACAGCTGCTCGGGTGTGGCCCAGTCCGACTGGGACTACACCCGCGTCTTCGCGCAGTACACCGGCTGAAGCCCCCACCCCAGGCCAGGAGACCCCATGCCTTCCCTACCTCGCCGCGGCAGATCCCTCGCCGCCGCGGTCGTCGCCGTGACGGCCGCGTCCCTCCTCGGCACGGCCCCCGCACAGGCGGCCGCCGCCGCCCTGCCCACCGGCTTCGCCACCGTCATGAACGCGGCGAGCGGCCGCTGCCTGGACGCCAAGGCGGCCGCCACCGCCAACGGCACCGTCGTCCAGCAGTACGGCTGCAACAACACCAACGCCCAGCGGTGGAGCTTCACCGCCACCGACAGCGGCTACGTCCGGATCGACAACGCCAACGACACCGGCCAGGTCGTGGACGTCGCCGACGTCTCCACCGCCGACAACGCCCAGGTGCACCTGTGGAGTTACGGCGGCGGCGCCAACCAGCAGTGGCTCCCGGTGAGCGAAGGGGGCGGCGCCTACCACTTCGTCAACCGCAACAGCGGCAAGTGCCTGGACGACCCCGGCGCCTCGACCGCCGACGGTGTGCAGTTCGTGCAGTACACCTGCAACGGCACCGCCGCCCAGCGCTTCCAGGTCGTCCCCGTCGACCAGTCGGCCGCCAACCCCGACCTCGGCCCGAACGTCCTCGTCTTCGACCCGTCGATGTCGTCCTCGACGATCCAGAGCAGACTCAACTCGGTCTTCCAGCAGCAGGAGACCAACCAGTTCGGCTCCCAGCGCCACGCCGTGCTGTTCAAGCCCGGCTCCTACGACGCCGACGTCAATGTCGGCTTCTACACCCAGGTGCTGGGGCTCGGCCTCTCCCCCGACGCGGTGACCGTCAACGGTGCGGTGCACGCCGAGGCCGACTGGTTCCAGGGCAACGCCACCCAGAACTTCTGGCGCGGCGCGGAGAACCTGTCGGTCAACCCGAGCGGCGGCAGCGACCGTTGGGCGGTCTCGCAGGCGGCGCCGTACCGCCGGATGCACCTGCGCGGGGGCCTCGCCCTCGACGACGGCGGCTGGTCCAGCGGCGGCCTGCTCGCCGACAGCAAGATCGACGGCCAGGTCAACTCGGGCAGCCAGCAGCAGTGGCTGACCCGCAACTCCCAGCTCGGCAGCTGGACCGGCTCCAACTGGAACATGGTCTTCACCGGCAGCACGGGTGTCCCCTCGACCACCTTCCCCAGCCCGCCGTACACGACGGTCGCGCAGAGCCCGGTGACGCGCGAGAAGCCCTTCCTGTACGTCGACGGGAGCGGCGCCTACCAGGTGTTCGTCCCGTCCGTGCGGTCCAACTCCGCCGGCACCAGCTGGGCGAGCGGCAGCCCCTCGGGCACCTCCCTCTCGCTGGACACCTTCTACGTCGTCAAGCCGGGCGCCACCGCCTCCCAGATCAACTCCGCGCTCTCGGCGGGCAAGAACCTCCTGTTCACCCCCGGCGTGTACCACCTCGACCAGACCCTGCGGGTCAATCGGGCCGGCACGGTCGTCCTCGGCCTGGGCCTGGCCACCCTGGTCCCCGACAACGGCGTCACCGCGATGAAGGTCGCCGACGTCGACGGCGTGAAGATCGCGGGCCTGCTGTTCGACGCGGGCACCACCAACTCGCCCTCCCTGCTGGAGGTCGGGCCCGCCGGCTCCGCCGCCTCCCACGCGGCCGACCCGACCTCCCTGCACGACGTCTACTTCCGCGTCGGCGGCGCGGGCGTCGGCAGGGCCACCACCAGCCTGATCGTCAACAGCGACAACGTCATCGGCGACCACATGTGGATCTGGCGCGCCGACCACGGCAGCGGTGTCGGCTGGACCAGCAACACCGCGGACACCGGACTGATCGTCAACGGTGACGACGTCACCATGTACGGCCTGTTCGTGGAGCACTTCCAGAAGTACCAGACGATCTGGAACGGCAACGGCGGCCGCACGTACTTCTTCCAGAACGAGATGCCGTACGACCCGCCCAACCAGTCCGCCTGGATGAACGGCTCGACGCAGGGCTACGCCGCCTACAAGGTCGCCGCCTCCGTCACCAGCCACCAGGCCTACGGCCTCGGCAGCTACTGCTACTTCAACGTCAACCCCTCCGTGGTCGCCGCCCACGCCATCGAGGCACCGAACACCTCCGGGGTCCGCTTCACCAGCATGGTGACCGTCTCCCTCGGCGGCACCGGCACCATCAGCCACGTCGTCAACAACACCGGAGGACCGTCCAACTCCGGCACATGTGGCCAACCTGACCAGCTACCCGTAGGAGTTGACGTGCGTCATCCCTTCTCCCGGTCGGGGAGGTCCGCACTGGCCGCCGTCCTCGGCGCCCTGGCCCTGGTCGTCGCCCTCCCCGCCCAGGCGAACGCCAACGTGCTCACGCTGCTGCCGCAGAACGCCGACGGCCTGGAGCAGACCTTCTCCCCCGCCTACGACTACGACGACGACGGCTGCTACGCCACTGCCGCCATCGGCGCGGACGGCACCATCAACCCCGGCCTGAAGCTCGGCGGCGACGTCAACGGCCACTGCCACGACTACGCCCAGCTCGCCAACGCCAACACGTACTCGCGCGAGAAGTGCAACAACGGCTGGTGTGCGGTGATGTACGCCAGCTACTTCGAGAAGGACCAGGCCACCCTGGGCCCCGCGGCCATCGGGCACACCCATGACTGGGAGCACGTGGTGGTGTGGATCAACGACAACCAGGTGCGGTACGTGTCGGTGTCGCAGCACAGCGGCTATCAGGTGGCCGCCGCCTCGTCCGTCCGCTTCGACGGCACCCACCCGAAGATCGTCTACCACAAGGACGGTGTGTCCACCCACGACCTCCGCTTCGCAGGAGGCAACGACGACCCGCCGGAGAACGTCACCGGCGGCTGGTTCTACCCGCGTCTGGTGGGCTGGAACGGCTATCCCGCCGGCTACCGCGACAAGTTGCTGAGCGCCGACTTCGGCGCCGCCACCATCAAGATCAAGGATGGCGACTTCCCTTACGCGCTCGCCCACTCCATGCCGTCCGGCATCCCGTTCGACCCCAACGCCTGACACCTCGCTCGAAACGACCGCCGGTCCTCCATGGACCGGCGGTCCTTTGTGTCCGGCACCAGGGACCTTCTTCCCAATGTGTTGAAGCGCTTCGACAGCCTCACCGGCCCTCCAGGGCCTGTCAATTCAGGGTGCGAGAGAAAGTTTCGCGGCGCTTCGGCTCTTGTTTCGTCGGAAGCATGTCATTACCGTTCGCGGGCAGATGAAGCGCTTCGACGATCCAGAACGGAATCGACCGAGTGTCAGACACGCAGCAGGCGCGCGCCCTTGTGTCCAACCCCGTGATCCCCGGTTTCCACCCCGATCCCAGCATCTGCCGGGTCGGCGAGGACTACTACCTGGCGTGCTCGAGCTTCGAGTACTTCCCCGGCGTGCCCGTCTTCCACAGCCGGGACCTGGTGCACTGGACGCAGGTCGGCAACGCCCTCGACCGACCGGGCCAGTTGCGCCTGCCCCTGGACTCGCCCTCGTCGGGCGGGATCTACGCACCCACCCTGCGCCACCACGACGGCCGGTTCTGGCTGATCGTCACCAACGTCAGCGCCGACGGCAATCTGCTGGTCACGGCCACCGACCCGGCGGGCCCGTGGTCCGACCCGGTTCTGCTGCCCGGTGTTCAAGGCATCGACCCGGACCTGGCCTGGGACGAGGACGGAACGTGCTGGTGCACGGTCGCCGGAGTCTCACAGATCCGCCTCGACCCCACGACCGGGGACACGTCCGGCCCCTCGCGCAGGCTCTGGTCCGGCATGCCCGGCGCCAAGGCCCCGGAGGCGCCGCACCTGTACCGGATCGGCGACTGGTGGTACCTGCTCATCGCCGAGGGCGGTACCGAGCGCTGCCACGGTGTCTCCATCGCCCGCGCGCGCACGCCCGAGGGCCCGTTCGAGCCCTGCCCGGCCAACCCGGTCCTCACCCATCGCGGCACCGACCACCCCGTGCAGAACACCGGGCACGCGGACCTGGTCCAGGCACCCGACGGCTCCTGGTGGATGGTGCTGCTCGGGGTGCGCCCCGGCGGCGGCACCCCCGGCTGGCACGTCCTGGGCCGCGAGACCTTCCTGGCACCGGTGACCTGGGCGGACGGCTGGCCGGTCGTCGGCGAGGTGGCACTCGGCCTGCCCGCGCCCCCGTGGCCGCTCGTGCCCGCTCCGGTGGAGCCCGTCCGGGACGACTTCGACCTCGGCGAGCTGCGGCCGCTGTGGATCTCGCTCCGGGACCGTCCGGCAGAGCACTGCACGGTCAAGGAGCGGTCCGGCTGGCTCACCCTGCGCGCCCGGGGCGGCTCCCTCGACGAGCCCGCCGTCGTCTTCGTCGGCCGCCGGCAGCAGCACCTGACCTGCGAGGCGCGCACCCTGATCGATACGGCACAGGGGCGCGGCGGGCTCGCGGTCCGGCTGGACGAGGACCACCACTACGAGATCGAGGCGTCCGAGGGAGAGGTGCGACTGCTCACCCGCATCGGCCCGCTGCGCGCGGTCGTGGCGTCCCGGGCGGTGCCCGCCGGGCCCGTGGTCCTGCGCGTCCGTGTCTCCGGCGCCCCCCAGCGGGATGCCCGCACCGGCCCGGACCTGCTCACGCTCGGCGTCGAGGAGCCGGACGGCACGTTCACCGAACTCGGCACCCTCGACGGGCGCTACCTGTCGACCGAGGTGGCCGGCGGCTTCACCGGCCGGGTCATCGGCATGTACGCCGCGTCCGGCACCGTCCACTTCGACTGGTTCGACTACGAGCCCCTCACCCCCTGAAACCGGCCCATCCCCTTACTCGCCCCCTGTCCTCACCATCCCCCCACGGGCGGACCTCCGCTCGGTCAACGAGAAAGGTCGCAGATGAAGGGAACGCAACACCCCGGTCAGCGCAGACACGGACCGGGCCGTGTGCTCGCTCTGCTCCTGACACTGGTCGCCGCCATCGCGCTGACCGGCACCCCCGCGCTCGCCGCACCTGGCCGCCCGGGCACCTCCGCGGCGGCCACCACACGGGTGCTCAGCCCGAAGAGCATCGTCGCGGCGATGCAGCCCAGCTGGAACCTCGGCAACACCCTGGACGCCATCCCGGACGAGACCTCCTGGGGCAATCCGCCGGCCACGAAAGCGCTGTTCGACACCATCAAGGCCCAGGGCTTCCGCAGTGTCCGCCTCCCCGTCACCTGGAGCGGCCACCAGTCCTCCACCGCCCCCTACACGATCGACGCGACCTGGCTGAGCCGTGTCAGGCAGGTCGTCGACTGGGCCCTGGCCGACGGTCTCTACGTGGTGATCAACGTCCACCACGACTCGTGGCAGTGGATCTCCTCGATGCCGACCGACCACGACAACGTCCTGACCCGCTTCAAGGCCACCTGGACCCAGATCGCCGCCGAGTTCAGGGACTCGCCGCAGGCCCTGCTGTTCGAGAGCATCAACGAACCGCAGTTCAACAACACCACCGACACCCAGGGCAACCAGTACCTCGACGAACTCAACACCACGTTCCACACCGTGGTGCGCCAGTCCGGCGGCAACAACGCGAGCCGCCTGCTGATGCTGCCCAGCCTCGGCTCCACGCCCTCCCAGGAACGCATGGACCCACTGGTCACCGAGATCGGCTCGCTGAGCGACCCCAACCTCGTGGCCACCGTGCACTACTACGGCTGGTATCCCTTCAGCGTCAACATCGCCGGCGGCACGCGGTTCGACGCCACCTCGCAGAAGGACATGACCGACACCTTCACCGCGATCGGCAACACCCTGATCGCCAAAGGGATCCCGGTCTACATGGGTGAGTACGGCCTGCTCAGCTACCCCGACTACAACCACCCCCCGCGCGTCGAACAGGGCGAGGGACTCAAGTACTTCGAGATGCTCGGACACGAGGCGCGCACCACCGGAGTGACCACGGCCCTGTGGGACGCCTTCAACTTCCTGAACCGCAGCACACTGCAGTGGCGCGACCCCGACCTGATCAACCAGATCAAGTCGGCCTGGACCACCCGCTCGGGCACCGCCTCCTCGGACCGGGTGTTCCTGTCGAAGTCGGACGCGATCACGGCCCAGACACTGCCCCTGAACCCCAACGGGCTGGCCTTCAAGGGGCTTTGGCAGGGCGGCACGAAACTCGCCCAGGGCAGGGACTACACCGTGTCCGGTGACCGGCTCACGCTGACGGCCTCCGCCCTGACCCGGCTGGCCGGCAACAGGGCCTACGGGACCAATGCGACCATCGAGGCCCGGTTCTCGGCCGGCCTGCCCTGGAAGATCTACGTGACCACGTACGACAAACCGATGCTGTCGAACGCGAACGGCACCACCGGCGGCCTCACCGTCCCCACCCAGTTCCGCGGCGACCTGCTGGCGACCATGGAGTCCACGTACGCCGACGGCAGCAACGCCGGCAATACCAGCTGGACTCCGTACCAGGAGTTCAACGTGGCCTTCTCGCCCGACCACTCCGGCAACGCCATCACCCTGACCGCCGACTACCTCAACGCCTTGCGCGACGGCGCTCAGACGACACTCACGTTCCATTTCTGGAGCGGAGCCACCGTCATGTACCACGTGACGAGGTCCGGCGGTTCGGTGACGGGCACCGTCGCCTGACGACCGCCCCGGCCGCACCCGATGCTTTCGCTCGCTCCGGGGCGGGCGACGGTCCAGCCCCGGAGCGAGCGCACGAGGACTCAGGCGGCGCCGGTCACTCCCGGAGCGACGAAACGCCTGTGCAGCGGGGCGAACTCGCTCTCGGGTTCGCCCACGATGCCCGCCTTCTCGACCGCCGAGGCGAGCCGTTCGGCGAAGAAGGCCTGGAAGGCCTGCTCCGACTCCCACACGTCCACCACATGCAGCCCCGCCGCGTCGAACCAGGCGACATGCAGCTCGGCGCCGGTCGGCGCGGCCTCCTCCCAGCCCACCGCGTCCCGCACCAGGTCGTACTGCTCCGGTGTGACCCCGGCCCACCTCATCGACAGCACCACAGCCATGCCCCACCCCTCTCGTCGTGTTGCGAGCCCAGGCATCGTCCCGCCCGAGGGCGCCGCCGACGTAGAGCGCACCGGGGTGCGCGGCGACCGACCCACGTCCCCTCACGCCCGGCACACGGGCCTGCGCGCCTCGGCACGAGCTGGGGGCGACAACTGGACGTCGACCGGCGTCGGTTACTCGGTGAGGCTGGACTCGGCGGCCTCGGCCGCGGACCTGGACCGGCTGCTCGACGTCGTGGACGAGGTCGCCGAGATTCCCAGGGCACTTCGCGCGGGCGTGCCCGTCGAGCGGGCGTGAGGGGTACGCAAAGAGCTCGTATGGTCTAGACCAAAATGGGGTTTGGTCTAGACCGAAGCATGGACGTGGACCGTGCGGCGGCACGAAGCTTGGGCTCTTCCCCCACCCCACCGGAGGCACACCGTGAGACGTCTTCGCGCATGTCTCGGCGCAGCCGCTGCCGTCGGGCTGACCACCGCAGGAGCCACGACGCTCGTGGCGGGCAACGCCTCGGGCGCGACCACCGCACTCAGCAACCGCTGGTACGCGGCCGCCCCCTATCTGATGCCCCTTGACAACGACCCGCTGGACCCGGCCGCCATCATGGACGCGACCGGCCTCAAGGCCTTCCAGCTCGCCTTCGTACTCGCCCCCAACGGCGGTGGCTGCTCCCCCACCTGGGGCGGCACCGCCCCGGTCTCCTCCGACACCGCCGTGCAGTCCGTCATCGACACCGTCCGCGGCAAGGGCGGCGACGTGTCGATCTCCGTCGGTGGTTACGGCGGCACCAAGCTCGGGCAGACGTGCGCGGACGCGGCGGCCACCGCCGCCGCGTACCAGCAGGTCATCACCAAGTACGGTCTGCATGCCATCGACTTCGACCTGGAGGAGCCGGAGTACGAGAACACGGCGGCGATCAAGAACGAGATCGGGGCAGCCAAGATCCTCCAGCGGAACAACCCAGGCCTGTACGTCTCCGTCACCACGGCCGGCACGGCCGACGGCACGGGCTGGTTCGGCAAGCAGATGCTGCTGGAGGCCAAGTCGCAGGGCTTCACGCCCAACAACTTCTCCATCATGCCGTTCGACGGCGGCTTCAACGGAGCGGCCTCGCAGACCAGCGCGCTGACCAACTTCAACGCCATCCTCCAGTCGACGTTCGGCTGGGACCAGGCCACGGCCTACGCCCACGAGGGCTTCTCCGGCATGAACGGGCGCAGCGACACCGGCGAGATCTTCTCCCAGACCGACTTCCAGACCGTCCTGGACTACGCCACCGCTCACAACATGGACCGGTTCACCTTCTGGTCCCTCAACCGCGACCGCCAGTGCACGCCGGTCGACAACGGCGGGCGGACCTCGGGCACCTGCTCCAGCGTGGCCCAGAACTCCTGGGATTTCGCGAAGTACTCGGTCCGGTTCGCGGGTGCCACCCCGCCGTCCACCACCCCCACTCCGACGCCCACCCCCACTCCGACGCCGACGGGGTGCAAGACCGCCTGGAGTCCCACCGCCGTCTACACCGCCGGTGACGAGGCCTCGTACAACCACCACGACTGGAAGGCCAAGTGGTGGACGCAGAACGAGACGCCGACCACCACCGACTGGGGTCCGTGGCAGGACGAAGGCGCCTGCTGACGGCCCTCACGGTCCCGCGGCCCGCGCCCCCGAGGGGGAGCGCGGGCCTTTCCGTCCCCCTGCCGTGCTTCCGTGCGCCCGCGCGTGTGGCCGAATGGCTCCACGGGATCGAACAACCGGTCCCCCGCTGGGTATCTCTTCAACACGGTTGCAAGCAGGCGGTGTTGAGGGGGCTGGCACTGTGACGCGCCGATCCAGCACGTCCGGGCCGACATTCCGCGATGTGCTTCCCGCTCTCGCGGTGGCCGTCGTGGCGGTGTGCGCGCTGGCGGCCGCGCTCGCCGCGGGCTACCGCGCCGCCGGAGCCGGCGTGCCCCTCGCCGGTGTCGTCCTCCTGCTCCTGGTCACCACGGTGGCGGTACGGCGCCGGCGCCCGGGTATGCGGCGCCGACTGGGGTACTACACGCCGGACGAGCTTCTCGAACTCGACACCCAGGGGCTGGCGTTGGCCGTCGCGCGCATGCTGCGCAGGGACGGGTGGCGGGTGCGTCTGCTGCCGGCCCCGGACCGGCCCCGCTTATGCGCCCAGGACCGCGGCGGCCGTCAACTGGAGGTGGCGTTCCGCCCGGTGGCCGAACCCCTGCCCGACGAGGATCCGCCGCATCCGCACCGTCATCGCGGGACCGCGGAGAAACCCCTCCGGCTGATCGTGCACCGGGGCAGCTTCCGGGCGCGGGACGTCCAGTGGGCACGGCGCCAGGGCAACACCCGTCTGCTCGACGGCTCCGCCCTCAGGCGCTGGGCACAGGGCACGTACTTCGGCGAACTGTTCTCACCACCCGGGTCGTGAGCCGTCGCCGCGTCCGTTGTCAGTGGCCGCGCCTAGAGTCGGCGTATGGCACTGTCACGCGAGGAACGTGAAGGCTTTCTGGCCGAGCCGCATGTCGCCGCCCTGGGCGTCGCGGCCGGCGACGACCGCGGACCGCTGCTGGTCCCGATCTGGTACGCGTACGAGCCGGGCGGGCTGCCCTGGATCCTCACCGGCGCGAACTCCCGGAAGATGCGGCTGATCAGGGCGGCGGGCCGCTTCAGCCTGCTGGTCCAGCGCACCTCGCCGACCACCCGGTACGTGTCGGTCGAGGGGCCGGTCGCCGAAGTGGCGGAGGGAAGCGGCGCGCTGCACCGGGAGATGGCCGGCCGGTATCTGTCCGGAGAGGCCCTCGACACCTTCGCGACGTGGGCGGAGGCGGAACTGGCCGATCACGTCGTGGTCCGCATGCGGCCGGAGCACTGGCTGGCCGCCGATCTCGGCGCGGTCGGCTGAGCCACGGTCGGCCTTGAACGACGCGGCCCGGTTCGCCGGGCGCGCGTGTCCCGCGCGAGCGGGTCGCCCGAGCGCCGCGGCGGCCCGGGACGCGGGCGCGTCCCGGGCCGCCGGGGCGGAAACGACTCCGTGTCAGCCGGCGGCCAGGAGTCCGAGGGTGTCGATCACACGGTTGGAGAAGCCCCACTCGTTGTCGTACCAGGCGACGACCTTCACATGACGGCCGTCGACCCGGGTGAGCGCCGAGTCGAAGATCGACGACGCCGGGTTGCCCGTGATGTCGGAGGAGACGAGCGGGTCCTCGGAGTACTCGAGGATGCCGGCGAGCGGGCCCTCGGCCGCGGTGCGGTACGCGGCCAGCACGTCCTCGCGTGTCACCTCGCGCGCGACCGTGGTGTTGAGCTCGACGATCGAGCCCACCGGAACGGGCACGCGGATCGAGTCGCCCGACAGCTTGCCGTCCAGGCCCGGCAGCACGAGCCCGATCGCCTTCGCGGCGCCCGTGGTGGTCGGCACGATGTTGACCCCGGCCGCCCGGGCCCGGCGCGGGTCGCGGTGCGGGCCGTCCTGCAGGTTCTGCTCCTGCGTGTAGGCGTGCACGGTCGTCATGAAACCGTGCTCGATGCCGGCGAGTTCGTCGAGCACCGCCGCCAGCGGTGCCAGCGCGTTGGTCGTGCAGGAGGCGTTGGAGACGATCGTGTGCACGGCCGGGTCGTAGGCGTCGGTGTTGACCCCGTACGCGAGCGTGACGTCGGCGCCGTCCGACGGGGCGCTCACGAGGACCTTCTTCGCGCCCGCGTCCAGGTGAGCGCGCGCGGCCTTGGCCGAGGTGAACCGGCCGGTGGCCTCCAGCACGATGTCCACGCCCAGTTCGGCCCAAGGCAGGTCGGCCGGCTCGCGTTCGGCGAGCACCGTGATGCGACGGCCGTCGACGACGAGGGCGTTCCCGTCGACCGTCACGGGGCGGCCGAGCCGGCCGGCCGTCGAGTCGTAGGCGAGCAGCCGCGCCAGCGAGGCGGGTTCCGTGAGGTCGTTGACGGCGACGACCTCCAGGCCGCTGTCGCGCTCCAGCAGCGCGCGCAGCACATTGCGTCCGATGCGGCCGAATCCGTTGATGGCGATGCGAGTCATCAGCTGTGTCCCTTTCGTTCGCCACCAGAGTCGCTCGCCGTGCCGACCGCGGACAGTGGCGCGATCGCCATGGTTCAAAAGGATCGCGCCAAGGCGCGGGGACGGGGCGCAGCGCGGGGCGGGTTACTCGCCCTGGGCGAAGGTGCGCCGGTATTCGGTGGGTGTCGTGCCCAGGATGCGGTGGAAGTGCAGCCGCAGGTTCGCGCCGGTGCCCAGGCCGACGTCGGCGGCGATCTGCTCGACGCTGCGCTCGGAACGCTCCAGCAGTGCGCGGGCCATGTCGATACGGGCCCGCATCACCCACTGCATGGGCGTGTACCCGGTCTCCTCCACGAAGCGGCGCGAGAACGTGCGCGGCGAGACCGCCGCCTGCCGTGCCAGTGTCTCCAGGGTGAGCGGCTCGTCGAGATGGTGCAGCGCCCACTCCCGGGTGGCGGCGAACCGCTCCCCCAGCGGTTCGGGCACACTGCGCGGCACGTACTGGGCCTGACCGCCGCTGCGGTAGGGGGCCGCGACCAGGCGGCGGGCGGCGTGGTTGGACGCGGCGACTCCGAGGTCGCCGCGCAGGATGTGCAGGCACAGGTCGATGCCGGAGGCCGCACCGGCCGAGGTCAGCACGCTGCCCTCGTCCACGAACAGGACGTTCTCGTCGACCCGGACGAGCGGATGCCTGGCCAGCAGCGCGCGGGTGTAGTGCCAGTGGGTGGTGGCCCGCCGACCGTCGAGCAGGCCCGTGGCCGCGAGGGCGAAGGCACCCGTGGAGATCGCGGCCAGCCTGGCACCCCGGGCGTGGGCTGCGCGCAGCGCCTCGACGACGGTCCGCGGCGGGTCCTCGCGGTCCGGGAAGCGGTAGCCGGGCACGAAGACGATGTCCGCCCACTCCAGCGCCTCCAGGCCGTGGGCGACGTGGTACGACAGCCCGTCGCCTCCGGTGACCAGGCCTGGCGCGGCGCCGCACAGCCGCACCTCGTAGGGCATGCTCGCGCGCGTCGTGAACACCTGCGCCGGGATACCGACGTCCAGCGGCTTGGCTCCTTCGAGCACGAGGACGGCGACACGACGCAGACGGGAGGCTGACACGCGGCCACGATACGCAGCGCACGGCGTCCGGCCCGTACGAGGCCGTACGGGCCGTGTCGACGCTCCCGGGCGGATCGGTGTCAGCGGGTGCGTGCTCCGCGGGACCGCGCGGGCACCGACCGCCTCGAGACGGTGGTGGTGCCGCCCGCGGCCGCGCGGGCCGGGCCGTCCGGCATGGTGAAGGCGAAGACGGCGGTCACCGCCGCGATGGCGGCCAGCACCAGGTAGGCCTGCTGGTAGGCGCTGACCGGTGGGTGCGCGGCGGCGGCCGCGGGGGTGTTCAGGACCAGGGCCGTGGTCACCATGGCCGGGGCGAGGGCGCCTCCGGTCTGTCGTACGACGGTGTTGAGCGTGGAGGCCTGTGCCAGGTCGCGCCGGTCGACGGTGGCGAGCGAGGCGACCGTGGTGGGCATGAAGACCCCGCCCATGGCGATGCCGAGGAGGAACATGTAGGCGCGGAAGGTCCACAGGCCGGTGTGCTCGTCGCAGGTGGCGAACAGCAGCAGCACCAGGGTGACGCCGGTGAGGCCGCAGCCGACGATGACGCGGGGCCCGACCCGGGCGTAGAGGATGCCGGCGACCTGGACGGTGAGCAGGACGCCGAAGGCCTCGGGGAAGGTGCTGGTGCCGGACTCCAGGGCGGTGCGGCCCTGTGCCTCCTGGAGGAAGAGCGGGCCGAGGAACATGGCGCCGAGGATCGGGACCAGACCGACGAGGTTGATCAGGTTGGTGTCCCGGAACAGCCGGTTCGCGAACAGGCGCAGCTTCAGCAGGGGTGTGCGGGTGCGCAGTTGGTGGACGGCGGCGGCCACGAGCAGGACCGCGCCGGAGACCACGGCCGTGACCACGACGGTGGAGGACCAGCCGCGGTTGGGGCCCTCGCAGACGCCGAACATCGTGGTCCCGAGCGCCGCGGCGCTCAGCAGCAGGCCGGGCAGGTCGAAGCGGGGCGGCCGGTGGCCGCGGTGCGCGCCGAGGCACAGCGCCCCGAACAGCACGGCGGGCAGTCCCACCGGGAGGTTGACGTAGAACACCCAGCGCCAGGACAGGTGGTCCACCAGCAGACCGCCGAGGACGGGAGCGGCCGCCGGGGCCATCTGCTGCGGGACGATCATGTAGCGGGCTATGCGTACTTGCTCGGCGGAGCTGAACGTGGAGTAGAGCAGGGCGGCCGAGGCGGGGAAGAGCACGCCGGCGGAGAGGCCCTGGACGGCGCGGGCGGCGACGAGCTGGGAGAGTCCGGCGGCCGCACCGCACAGCAGTGAGGAGCCGAGGAACGCGGTGAGCGCGGTGAGCAGGACGTGTTTGGCGCCGAAGCGTTCGACCAGCCAGGCGGAGGCCGGGATCGCCATGGCCAGACAGACCGGGTAGACCACGACGACGCCGTCCAGGGCGGCCGTGGTGAGCCCGAACTGGCGGGCGATGGAGGGAAGCGCCACCGTGGTGATCGCTCCGTCGACGATCGCGATGAACGTCACGCTGACGCACATCACGGGGACGACGAGACGCTGGTCCAGACGGAGGGACAGGGCGGAAGGGCGGAATCGGCGGGGGAACGACAGCACATGCTGAGCATACTCACTATGTGAGTGCTCATAGAATTGGGTTTTCCGGTGGAGCATGGAACGGGGAGCGGCATGGCAGTACAGGGCAGCAGCGACATCCTGATCGACGAGCTCTACGAGACGACCCACCAGTTGCGCAACTTCGTGGAGGCGCGGCTGCGGACCGGCGGGGCCTCGGTCGCCCGCCTGCGCACCATGCGAATGCTCGCCCGCGCGGAACAGCCGTTGCGGATGCGGGACTTGAGCGAGATGACGGGCGTGGCGGCGCGGACCACGACCAGCATCGTCGACACGCTGGAGCGCGACGGTCTCGTCGAGCGCCTACGCCACCCGCACGACCGCCGCGCGTTCCTGCTGCGTCTGACCGACGAGGGCCTGCGGTGCCACCGCGAGGCCGAGGAGGTCGACCGCCTCGCCCTCGCGGAGGCGACTGCGGGGCTCGACGACGAGGACCGCGAGCGGATGCGTGCCCTGCTGGCGCGCATCCGCAGCGCCACCTCCTGACGACGGCCCCTCCGCACCACGGGTCAGCCTCTGCGGCCCCGCACGTTCCAGCCGCTGCCCACGCCCGCCAGGTGCAGGGCGAGCGCGGTGAGGCCCAGCAGCATCACGTTGGTGGACGTGAACGTGTCGTTCGTCGAGATGTCCGCGGCGTTGATGAGGAAGGCGATGAAGAACAGGATCGCCGAGACGATGGCCAGCATGATGTGCGTCCTTTCGACCGGTGGGGTCCCCCGCGGGATGTGAGGTCCGGATGCCCCCAAACTCGGCCGTGCACACGGGGCGGACGCCTCGGCGACGGACGCGGCCGTGGTCGCGGTCTCTCAGTGGCCCCGCCCGCTCTCCAGCCGGTCGAGGACCGCCTGCGCCATGGCGGCCTCGCCCTTGGCGTTGGGGTGGGCGGGGGCCGCCGGTGAGGCCGGCCGCAGCGGCTCGATCCAGCGGTCGGCAGGCGCCTTGCACATGTCGTGACCGCGAGTGGGCCCGTAGGTGTCCACGTATTCCGCGCGGTTGAGCGCGGCCGTCAGACGGAGCATCAGGTTGAGGCGTTTCTCGGTGTCGCGCAGGTAGGGGAAGTCCTTGGCGGCGAAGGGCACCGAGGGGTAGCAGCCGCTGCCGTCGTCGGGCAGGAGGTCGGGGTATCCGACGACGACCACGCGCGCGTGCGGCGCCCGGTGGTGGACGGCCCGCAGTACCTGGGTGACCTTGGGTGCCGTTCGCAGGACGGCCAGGGCCAGCTCGTCGATGCCGGAGGCCGTGTAGTGGGTCTGGCACGGGTTGCCCGCGAGGTCCTGCGGGGCGAGCTGGGCGCAGGTGGCGATGATGGAGCCGAACCCGACGTCGTTGCCGCCTATCTGGACCGTCACCAGGTCGGTGTCCCGGTCGAGGGCGTCGAGTTGGGGCGGGTTGGTCCCCTGAGGCTTCCACATCTCCTCGGTGGTCGCTCCGGCGCAGCTCACGTCCTCGAGTACGGTCGCCCTGCGCTGCGCCGCCACCAGGGAGGGGTAGTTGTGGTCGGAGCGGGCGCAGTTCGCGTCCACCTGGGTCGGGATGAGCGGTCCCGAGGTGTAGGAGTCTCCCAGGGCCACGTACTGCCGCTCGTGACCGCCGGGTGAGCCGTGCGCCACCGCCGGCGTACCCGCGGCCAGGACCATGGCACAGCCGCTGACCGCCGCCGCGGCCGCCCTCGTCCGTCGGCGTCTTCGCGGCGCGACGGCCGACTGCGTGTCACTCTTCATGGAGAGCCTCCTCCTCGGAGCCGTCACGACGGGCATGGCCCCCGTACGGCCGTCACCGGTTCAACTGCGCCTGTATACCCGCGAGTAGCGCATACGGGCCAGAGCCGTACAACAACCAATTTCCGGGGGCGGCCGGTGAGGCGAGGAGGAGTTGGCGGAAGCCCGTCGATCTAGCGGGAGTTGGCGGCGTCGCGGGTCGGTTTGCCCAGGGCCCAGAACAGCACGCCGAAGAGCATGAACGCGGCGAGCGGGACGACCTCGGTGAGCAGGTACCGCACGCGCTCGCCGTGCGTCCAGCCGTCCGGCGCGTAGGCGGAGCCGAACCAGTGGTCGCCGGCGCCGGGGGCGACCAGCTGCACGGTGGCGAACAGCACGAGTGCGGTGAGCACCACGCTGATCGCGAGCGGGAAGGGCGCCCGGTAGGGGCGGTGCACGTCCGGGACCTTGCGGCGCAGTACCGCGAGCGCCGGGAAGATGCCCAGGTAGCTGACGAGGGTGGTGGAGACCGCGAGGCCGAGGACGGCGCCGAAGAGCTTCGCGGCGCTGCCGTGGGTCAGCTCGTGGGCCAGGATCAGCACGAGGGTGGAGACCAGGCCGCTGAGGATGTTGACGCGGACCGGGGTGCCGAACCGGCTGGAGATGACGCCGAGGAAGCGCGAGGCGGCGCCGTCGTAGCCGGAGACGGCCAGGGCCCGGTCGGAGCCCATGACCCAGGTGACGCCGGAGGACAGCACCGTGAGGATGAACATGACCGCGGCGAGGTCGCCGAGCAGGCTGCCGGCTCCGCTGAGGGTGGCGGTGCCGTCGGCGGCGACATGACCGCCGTAGACGGTGAAGACCTGGCGGATCGCGTCGATGAACCCGCCGAGACCCGTGATGGCCTTCACTGGCAGGACGAGCAGGATGCCGAGGATCGGCAGGGCGTAGAGAGCGATGGCGAGGCCGGCGCTGCGGAAGATCGCGAAGGGGACGTCCTTCTGGGCGTCGGTCATCTCGTCGCCGGCGGTGTTGGGCAGTTCGAAGCCGACGTAGTTGAACATCAGGACGGGGACCAAGGCGACGAAGCCCGCGTACGACGGCGCGAAGTCGCCGAGGCCGAACCCGTGCAGGCCGTGCTGGGCGCCGTAGATCACGACGGTGACGGTGAACAGGCCGAGCAGCAGGAAGCGGCTCCAGGCGCCGATGGTGGGGATCCACTTGCCGATGTCGAAGGAGAGGATCGCGGCGAGCACGCCGACCCACACGAAGACGAGGGTGAAGGCGTAGAAGGCCGGGGTGCTCAGGTCCTTGCCGCCGTTGAAGAAGGTCGTGTAGGCGGTGACGGCCGAGACGGACAGGGTGCCGCCGAGCCAGACCGGGTTGGTGATCCAGTAGAGGAAGTTGTTGACGGCGCCGGCCAGGCGGCCGAAGGCCCGGCTGGTCCAGATGTAGGGGCCGCCCTCGTCGGGGAAGGCGGCGCCGAGTTCGGCGGTCAGCAGCGCGGAGGGCACGAAGAACACGGCGGCCAGGACGATCAGCCAGGTGAAGGCCTCGGCCCCGGAAGCGGCCACCGTGCCGATGGTGTCGACGCCGACGATCGTGCACAGCAGGAAGAAGAGGATGTCGAAGCGGCCGAAATGCTTGCGCAGCTTCTGGCGCTCGGTCTGCGCGGCTGCCGGCGTGCCGGCTGATTCGGGGGCTATGGGGCCAGCGGTCACCGGACGCTCCTGTGTGCTTGTGCCGGGGCGAGATTCGGCCAATGATCCGTGGCGCCACACCACGGCACAAGCGCAGCTGTACAAGTTTTGACCATCGCTTCGCCGTATCAATACGGCGGAAACCGCATGGAAACCGTGCGTCGGACGCCGCCTGTCCGGGGGGCGTCGATCAGCCCGGCAGGAGGTAGTGGGAGAGGCGGGCTTCGGCGGCGGTCGGGGTGATGCCGAGCGCCCTGCCGATCGCCTCGGGCGCGAGTTCGTCGGCCCGGGCGGCGTACGCGGCCTCCTGGCCGATGCGGCGGGACAGGCGTTCCAGGGCGGCCACCGACTTCAGGGCGGCGACCGGTGCCTGGTCGGCGAGGACGGTCAGCCGTTCGTCGAGCCGCCGCACAAGGTCGGTGACTTCCTCGGGCAGGGGCACCGTCTGCCGTTCGACCGCCCGGATGTGCTCGCGCCAGTCGTCGAAGGCGGCCGAGGTGTCGAGGTCGTCCAGAGGGTCCTCGGGAATCCGCTGCCCGTCGAGCGGATGGCTCTCGCCCCGCCAGCCACACGCGCAGGCGGCGCGGAAGGCGGCCGCCTCGGGCCGACCGAGTCGCCCGTCGTAGGCCCACAGCTCGCGGGTCTCCCGGCCCGCGCCGCCACCGCCGATGTCGAAGTACACCGGCGCGGGCTCGCCGCCGTCCGCGAGGACCGCGCCGACGATGCCCTCGTGCGAGTCGCCGAACTCCTCGGTGCGCCACGCCACGGCCACTCCCCTTCCTCCCGGGGCCGCCCCGCGACACCCGGAGATCCGAGAATGCCGCACGCCGCCCGCGCGCGTGGCCGGATTTCCGGCAACCGGCCCGATCGCCGGACCTCGCCCACCGTCCGCACGGGGGCCGCCAACTCCACGCGGGGTCAAGGGCGTTGAGAGCGGTGCGACGGGAGGGATTGACGATCTCCCGCTCGGGGCATCAGGACTGGACAGGGCCGGCCGCGCGCGAGGTGCCGCGGCCCCGGTGGGCGGACAGACCGCGGGGATACCGGATGCGCCTGGAGGGGATGTGATCCGCGATGCGTGCGCAGGGGCGTACCCATCGGCGTTCCGTGCGAGTGGAGTACCTGTTGTCCGACGAGGCCGCGTCGGCCGGCCGGGCCCGGGGGCTGACCTCCAGATTCCTCACCCACCCCCGTCACAGGGCGACGTCTGTCACGGCCGAGCGGATCGACGACGTGAAACTCGTCGTGTCCGAGCTGGTCGCCAACGCCACCGAGCACGGCAAGAGCGGCTGCCGCCTGCGCCTGCAGATGACGGACGGCCGGGTGACCGTCGAGGTCTACGACGACAACCCGGTCCCGCCCCGGATCCGTCCGTTCACCGCCGACGGCGAGAGCGGGCGCGGCCTCGCCATGGTGCGCTGCCTTGCCCAGCGTCTGGACGTCAGCTCGGTCACCGGGGGCGGCAAGCGCGTGCGCGCCGTTCTGGCGCTTCCCGTCTGACCGACGGGACACCTCCGCCCGGTACCCGCACCCACGGCGCCCCCCTCCTGGCATCACCCCTGGCCCGCGTGCAGATGACTGTGTGACACCTCGGGCGGGCACGGCGCGTCCTCGCCCCGGCGGTCGCGCCGCCAGTCGTGCACCGCGAGGGCCAGGGAGCACACCACGGGCAGGACGCCGAGGCCGACGGAGGTCGCCACGGCGAGGTGGTAGTCGTGTCCGCGGGCGCCCAGCACGACGTAGAACAGGCCGGGCAGCGCGGCCGTCCCGACGGCCCCGCCCAGCCGCTGCCCGGTCTGCAGGGCGCCGCCGGCCGCACCCGCCATACGCACCGGCACCTCCCTGAGCGTCATCGTGACGTTGGGCGAGATGACACAGCCGCCGCCCAGACCGCCGACGAACAGGACGGGCGGGGTGAGCCAGACGGCCAGGCCTTTCGGCGCCAGCCACAGGATCAGCGCGGTGCCGCCCAGGCCGAGGGTCACGCCGGCGAGTCCGCACACGGTCAGCAGCCGGCCCAGCCGGTCCACCAGCCGGCCCGCCACCGCCGCGGCCAGCGCCGAGCCCAGCGCGAACGGCGTCACCGCCAGGCCCGACCGCAGCGGCGAGTAGTCCAGTCCGTTCTGGAAGAAGAGGGCGAAGACCAGCCACACACCGCTGAAGCCGACGAAGTAGAGGGTGGCGATGGCGGCGCCGACGCCGTAGCCGCGGGTCTCGGTCAGCAACCGCGGGTCCAGCAGGGGCTGCCCCTCGCGGTCCGCGACCCGGCGTTCCCAGCGGACGAAGGCCACCAGGAGCGCGGGGCCCACGACGAACAGCCACCACAGGTGCCGTACGCCGCCGGACTCGGCCAGCACCAGCGGCAGCATCAGCGCCAGGACGCCGCAGCCCAGGAGCGCGACGCCGCCCAGATCGAGGCGCTCACGGCGCCCGGGGACCGCCCTGGGCAGCAGGCGGATGCCGAGCAGCAGGGCGATGGCGCCGACCGGGACGTTGACGTAGAAGATCCAGCGCCAGCCCTGGGGGCCGTCGGCCAGGGCGAGGATGAGTCCGCCGACGACGGGGCCGACGGCGCTGGAGATACCCACGGTCGCACCGAACAGACCGAAGGCGCGGCCGCGTTCGGCTCCGCGGAACATCTGCTGGATCAGTGCGGAGTTCTGCGGGGCCAGGCAGCCCGCGGCGACGCCCTGGGCGATGCGGGCGGCGATGAGGAAGGTGATGGTGGGGGCGGCGCCGGCCGCGGCGCTGCACAGCACGAAGGCGGTGAGGGCCGCCAGGAAGATGCGGTGCCTGCCCACTGCGTCGCCGATCCGCCCGGCGGTCACCAGGACCAGCGCGAAGGCGAGGGCGTAGCCGGAGACCACCCACTGGATGGCGGGCGCGCTCGCGTGCAGGTCCCGCTGCATGGACGGCAGTGCCACGGCGACGATCGTCACGTCCAGCAGGCTCATGAACCCCGCCACCAGGGTCACCCACAGGGCCTTCCACCGCCTGGGGTCGCTCCCGCCGTCCGTGTGCGTCGGCACGGTGCCTCCTTCGCCCGATCACGTATCCGGTCCGGGGAGGGTTCCCGAATCCGCCGCGAATCACCGGCTCGGAGGCACGTGCGACCCGCAGGGCTCGTCCGCGGCTAAATTACTGAACCGTAACCTTCCAGGGGCTACCCCCGGTAACACCGGCCTCGGTACCGTCCTGACACTTCGTCTAAGAACGGTGCGGGGTGCGGTGGGACGACCGTGCTCTCGTGCCGTCGGCACCTGCCCCACCAGGTCATCAGCCGCCGCCCGAGCCGCAGACCGAGGCTCGGCCTCCCCTCGCACCGGAGGCTCGTCATGCCCGTTTCCGCACGCCAGCTCGCCCTGGCCGTCACCACCGCAGCGTGTCTCGGCGCCACCGCCGTGCCCGCCGCATCGGCGTCGCAGACCGACGCCGTCGTCTCCCGTGGCGTCACGATCCCCGAGTTCTACAACCCGCCCGCCGCCCTGCCGTCGGCCGACGGCGCACTCGTGCGCAGCGAGCCGCTCCCCCTCGCGCTGAGCCTGCCCCGCGTCGACGGCCCGCTGCCGGGGAAGGCGACCCGGCTGATGTACAAGTCGACGGACTCCACCGGCCGTCCGATGGCGGTCACCGGCGCCTACATCGAACCGACCGCCGCCTGGAAGGGCAGCGGAGACCGGCCGCTGGTCGCCCTGGCCCCCGGCACCCTGGGGCAGGGCGACCAGTGCTCGGCCTCCCTCGGCCTCGAGCACCCGCTGTTTCTCAACGGCCAGACGGTGTCGGTCGGTTACGAGGACCTGGCGGCCTACCGCCTGCTGTCCGAGGGCGTCGCCGTCGTCGTCACCGACTACGCCGGGCTCGGCGCCACCGACCGGCTGCACACCTACGTCAACCGGGTCGACGAGGCCCACGCCGTGCTCGACGCCGTCCGCGCCGCACGCTCCCTCCCCGGGTCGTCGATCACCTCCGCGTCCCGCGTGGGCCTGTACGGCTACAGCCAGGGCGGCGGGGCCACCGCGGCCGCCGCCGAACTCCAGCCCACCTACGCCCCCGACGTCACCCTCTCCGGCACCTACGCGGGCGCCCCGCCGGCCGACCTGGTCGAGGTGACCAAGGCCATCGACGGCAGCGAACTCGCGGGCGCGCTGGGCTGGTCGGTCAACGGCTTCCTGCAGTCCGACCCCGCGCTGGTGCCGATCGCCGACGCCCACCTCAACGCGGCGGGACGGGCGGCGCTGAAGGATCTGTCGACCATGTGCGTGGGGGACGCGCTGTTCTCCTACGGCGGCGCGCACAGCACGAAGTGGACCACGGACGGCTCGTCCCTCAGCGACATCATCGCCTCGGAGCCGGCCCTGCGGAACTTCCTGGCCGACCAGCGCATCGGCAGGATGAAGCCGGCCTCGCCGGTCCGGGTGGCCACCGGGACCAGGGACAACCTCGTCCCGCACGCCCAGGCACGCCGCCTCGCCGCCGACTGGTGTGCCAAGGGGGCCGACGTGACGTACAAGCCGATCGGCCAGCTCGACCTGGGCAGCGCGCTGCTCAATCACGTCACCCCGCTGCTCACCGACCAGGGCGACGCCATCTCCTGGCTGACCGACCGGCTGGAGGCCAAGCCGGCCACCTCCAACTGCGCGAGCCTGCCCGGGCTTTCCTGAGGCGCCCGCACTACAGCAGTACGGCGCCGTCCGCGGCGCAGGCCTCGGCGGCCAGCCCGCCGGGGCCGGGGTCCGGCCGCAGCAGCTGGGCGACCAGCTCGGCCGTGGCCCGGTGCCAGGCGCCGCTGCGCCGGAGCATCGCGTGGTCCCCGCCGCGGACCGTCACCATGCCGGCCGGCGTGCCCGCGGCCCGGGCCCGGCGCACGAAGTCCGCCGACTCGGCGGGCGCACACACCCGGTCGTGGTCTCCGTGCACGAGCACGATCCGCACGTCGCCGAGGTGGGCGACGGGGTCCGCGGGCGGGCACCAGGGCGCCAGCGCCAGCACGCCCCGCACCAGCGGGTGACAGGCGGCGCGCAGGGCGGCCCTGGCTCCCATCGAGTGTCCGACGAGGACGACCCGCGGGGCCTCGGCCAGCTCCGCGAGTTCGTCGAGCGCGCGCAGGGCGTCGTCGGCCGGATCGCCGGTGTTCCACCCCCGGTAGCGGTAGCGGACCTGCCCCAGCAGGGCGTCCGGGGGCACCGCCGCGGCGGCCGCCCGCAGCACCGGGTGCATACGGAGCGCGGCCGGCTGCCAGGGGCGCACCGCGCGGCGGCTCACCTCCTGGCCGCCGTGCAGCGTCACGATCGCGGCGGAGACGGACTGCTGCGGGGCGTGCCGCACGATCAGCGCGGACTCGTTGCGTTGCACCCTCCCACCATGCCCCATCCCCGCGGAGCGCCGGACCCCGGTGCCCGCCCCTCCGCGGGGCGGGGCGCACGCACAGACCAATGAGCCCTGCATGCGCCCGCACCACCACGGGGAGGATGTGCCGTGTCGGCGGCCGCTCGGCCGGGACATCGCGTACCTGAGCTCCACCCCGTCGAGAAAGCAGGTCGGCTCCGTGCTGTTGCGTCTGCCCGAGTCCGTGTCCGAAGCTCAGGAGTGCGTCGCCGAAGGGGCGGTGCCCGTCGGCGGGGCCACGCTGGTGTGGGCGGGCTGGCAACGCGACGGCTTCCCCGAGCAGGCCATGTCACTGCGCAATCTGCCGGAGGCCAATGTGGTCGAGCGCGGCAGGCTGGGCGCCGCGGTGGTGCTGAACCGGATCGACGAACGGGTCCCGGAGGTGCTCCGGCAGGCCGCCGCCCAGGTGGGGACCGGTGCCGTGCGCCGGACGGCCACCGTCGGGGGCAACATCGTCGGCAGCACGTTGCGCTGCCTGCTGCCCGCCGCCCTGGTGCTGGACGCCCGCGCGACGGTGCTGGAGCGGGACCGGGTCTTCGAGACCGATCTGGCCGAAGTCCTCGCCAAACAGCACCTGTTGCTCAGCCTCCACTGGTCCGAGCCACTGATCAGCGGCTACCGCAAGCTGGAGGGGGAGGCGGGCGGTCCGCCGCCACTGGTCGTCGCGGCCGCGGTGCGCGCCGGGGAGGAAGGGCCGGACCGTGTGCGCGTCGCGGTGCGCGAGGGCTACGACGTGCTCGCCGCCGACATCGCGGGTGGCGACGGTGCCGGGCAGGCCCTGGACCGTCTCCGGGAGACGGCCGTCGGCTCGCTGCACGAGACGGGCTGGGAGGTCGTGCGCGGGCACGTCACCGAATTGCTGGCACGGCTGGCGCGGTAGCGCCACCGGCATACTGGACGCATGCGTCTCGGGGTGGTCACCGCGGTCCTCTACTGCGTGCAGTTCAGCCGGGAGTTGGACGGCGGCGAGGTCGAGCGCATCGCGGCCATGGTCCTGGAGCGGCCCTTCTACGACCTCACGGTCGAGGAGCAGTACGCCGACATCGAGGCGGCGCTGGCCGCACCGGTCTGGGAGGACGATCTGTCCTGGCAGCCGCACGGCGAAGCGGCCGTCCGGGACTTCCTGCGACGGCTGCTCCAGCGCCTGGACGCGCTGCGGCCGTGGCTGGAACCGCCGTACCGGAGCCTGGCGTTGGAGCGCTGGGATGAGTACCGCAGCGGGCGGCTGCTGGCGCACGTGCGGCTGTACCCGCCGCCCCAGGACCCGCTGTTCTCCCGCCTGCGACCCGTGCCCGGGGACGAGCACCGGCTGCGCGCGGCTCTGCTGCGGCTGCGCTCCGGGGACGAAGTCGCCTTGGTGGCACCACCGTTGTCGGGCACGGGGAACGCGGTGCTGATGGCGCTCGCCCCGCACCGGCCGGCCGCGCAGGTGATCGAGGCGTTCGTCATCCACACCGGGTACGAGCGCGAGCGCGTCTCCCCTGCGGTACGGCGGTGGTGGCGGCGACCGGTCCTGCCCGCGGGCGTGCGGCCCGGCGGGGCGTGAATCCGCGGCCCGGTGGTCAGTCGGCCGTCTTGCGGGCGAGGGCGTTGTTGTCGATGGAGTTGTGCACGCTGAAGCTGACGGCGTCCGAGCGGTAGCGGTCGTCCGACCACTCCACCGGGCGTCCCTCCCGGGTCGTGGTCACACGCCGCACGCGCAGCAGCGGGCTGGTGCGGCGAATGCCGAGGAGTTCGGCGTCCTGCGCGCTCGCCGCGACGGCGTCGATGACGTGCTCGCCATAGGCGAAGACGAGACCGGTGCTCTCGTACAGCAGTTGGGTGACGGAGGCCGCGTCGGGGTCGACGGTCTCGACGGCGGGTGAGATCCAGTCGGCGTACACGGTGCGCTCCACCAGAACCGGTTCGCCGTCCAGCCCGCGCACCCGCAGGACGTGCAACACCTGCGTCCCCTCGCGCAGTTGGAGACGGGAGGCGTCCTGGGCGGTGGCGGGCAGGTACCCCTGGGACACGACATGGCCGGTCGCCTCGCGGCCCATCGCGCGCGCCCACTGGGCGAAGCTGCGCAGTTCGGCGAAGCTCTGGCTGCGGCGGCCGGCGAGGACGACCCGGCGGGCGCCCTGCCGGGAGCCGATGAGTCCCTCGGCGGTCAGCGCGGCGACGGCCTGGCGGACGGTGCCGCGCGAGACGCCGTAGTGGGCGGCGAGCTCCGTCTCGGGCGGCAGCCTGCTGCCCACCGTGTACTCCTCGCGGTCGATCGCCCGCCGCAGTTCGTCGGCGATCTCCTCGTGTCGCGTCGCCACCGTGCCCCTCCGAGTCTGCTGCTGTGCACAGCGTGACCACCCTAAACGAGGCCGGCGATCGATCGCGCTCTCCCCGAACTGTACGGGGAATGACAGGTCACAATTTCGCCACTGTTTACGAAGGCGTCACCACAGGCAGCATTACTGAGGCCAACTTGTTCAGACAAGTTCTCAGTCTTTGTGCGTCCCCTGCGCCCCCTTCTGGAGTCCCCGTGTCCCAGCCGAGAACAGCCGCTCTGGCCTGCTCCCTCGCCGTCGTCGCCGCGCTCGCCCTGAGCGCCTGCGGCGCCGCCCCCGACAACGCGTCGACCACCGCCGACGGCAAGAGCGCCGCCACCGCCACCTCCGCCGCCGACTTCGGCGGCATGTCCAAGCTGGTGGCCGCGGCGAAGAAGGAGGGCACGCTGCACGCCATCGCGCTGCCCCGCGACTGGGCCAACTACGGTGCCCTCATCGACGGCTTCCAGAAGAAGTACGGCATCAGGATCCAGGTGGAGAACCCCGACGGCTCCAGCCAGGACGAGATCAACGCCGTGACCTCCCGCAAGGGCCAGGACCGCGCCCCGGACGTCCTCGACCTGGGCTCCTCCTTCGCCCTCAGCGCCGCCCAGCAGGGCCTGCTCGCCCCGTACAAGGTCGCCTCCTACGCCGACATCCCGGCCGGCCAGAAGGACCCGCAGGCCCGCTGGTACAACGACTACGGCGGCTACATCTCCATCGGCTGCGACGCCAAGCGGGTCAAGGCCTGTCCGACCACCTTCGCGGACCTGCTCAAGCCGCAGTACAAAGGCCAGGTCGCCCTCAACGGCAACCCGACCAAGTCCGGTTCGGCCTTCGGCGGCGTGTACGCGGCCGCGCTCGCGAGCGGCGGCTCCTTCGACGACGTCCAGCCCGGCCTGGACTTCTTCGCCAAGCTGAAGAAGAACGGCAACTACACGCCCGTGGAGTCCACCCCGGCGACCGTCGAGAAGGGCGAGACGCCGATCAGCATCGACTGGGACTACCTCAACGCCGGTTACGCCGACGAGTTCAAGTCCAAGGGCGTCGACTGGAAGGTGGCGGTGCCCACCGACGGCAAGTTCTCGCAGTACTACTCCCAGGCCGTCAACAAGGGCGCCCCGCACCCGGCGGCCGCCCGCCTGTGGCAGGAGTACCTGTACAGCGCCGAGGGTCAGAACCTGTGGCTCAAGGGCTACGCCCGCCCGGCACTGATGACGGCCATGGACACGGCCGGCACCCTCGACAAGGCGGCCGCCGCCAAGCTGCCGAAGGTCTCCGGCACGCCCTCCTTCCCGACCGAGGCCCAGCAGTCCAAGGCCAAGACGGTCATCGCGCAGGGCTGGGCGAAGGCCGTCAGCGGATGACGGCGACCCTCACTGGCGTGGACGTGGCGCCGCCGGTCACCTCGGTGAAGCGGCGGCGCCGTGCCCCCGGCTGGCTGGCCGTCGTCCCGCTGCTCGTGTTCACCGCGATCGCCTTCGGGGTACCGGCGGTCGCCATGCTCGACGGCGCCTTCAGCGTCAAGGACCCGGCCACCGGGACCAGTTCGTACAGCGCCGAGAACCTGACCACGTCCCTGCACGGCGCCTATCTGACCGCGCTGCTCGGCAGCGTCAAGCTGTCGGCCGTCTCCGCCGGCATCGGCACGGTGCTCGGGCTGCCGCTCGCCCAGGTCGTGGTCACGTCCCGGTTCCGGGCGCTGCGCGACGCCGTGCTCACCGCGTCCGGCGTGCTCGCCAACTTCGGCGGCATCCCGCTGGCCTTCGCCTTCGTCGCCACGCTCGGCAACGCCGGCGTGCTGACCCGGCACCTGGGCCTGTCGAAGGCTGGCTGGGACCTCTACAGCTTCTGGGGCCTGGTCATCGTCTATCTGTACTTCCTCATCCCGCTGATGGTGCTCACCATCACGCCGGCCCTGGAGGGCCTGCGCGCGCAGTGGCGGGAGGCCGCGCAGAACAACGGGGCCACCACCGTGCAGTACTGGCTGCACGTCGCCCTGCCCGTGCTGCTGCCCTCGCTGCTGGGCGGGTTCGTGCTGCTGTTCGGCAGCGCGTTCGCCGCGTACGCCACCGCCGCGGCGATGGTGGGCAGTTCGGTGCCGCTGGTGACGCTGCAGATCGCCGACGCCATCTCCGGCAACGTCCTCGTCGGCCAGGAGAACGTGGCGCTCGCCCTCAGCCTCGACATGGTCCTGGTCGCGGGCCTGGTCATGGCCGTGTACCTGCCCCTGCAACGACGGAGCGCGCGATGGCTCGCCTGAACCCGTGGCGCTGGGTCGTCCTCGGCCTGGCCGCGCTGTACTTCCTGGTGCCGCTGGCCTCGTCGGTGATCTTCACCGTGGACGTGCCCGGCCAGGGCGTCACATTCGACGCCTACACGCAGATCGTCTCCGCCGACGGCTTCGTCTCCAGCCTGCTGCTCTCGCTGGAGCTGGCACTGGCGACCATCGCGATCGTGCTGCTGCTGATGGTGCCCGCCATGGTGGCCCTGCGGCTCGGCGCGCCCCGGCTGCGCCCGGTGGTCGAGGTCGTCTGCCAACTGCCGCTTGTGGTCCCGCCGATCGCCTTTGTCGCCGGGATCTCCACGGTCCTGAAGTGGGGCCCCGACTACCTATCCCGAACGCCTCTGTTCGAGACGTTCGTGGCGATCCAGAACCCGAGCTTCCCGTTCGTGCTGATCCTGGCGTACGTGGTGATGGCGTTGCCGTTCGCGCACCGGGCGCTGGACGCCGGGCTGCGCGCGATCGACGTGCGCACCCTCGTCGAGGCCGCCCGCAGCTGCGGCGCGAGCTGGCCGCAGGCTCTGCTGCGAACGGTGCTGCCCAACCTGCGCGGGGCGCTGCTGAACGCGGCGTTCCTGACCCTCGCGCTGGTCCTCGGCGAGTTCACCGTGGCCCAGCTGCTGGGCTTCCAGCCGTTCGCCGTGTGGATCTACAGCGTCGGCGGCTCGCAGGCCCAGCTGTCCGTCGCCGTGTCCGTGCTCAGCCTGCTCGTCACATGGGCCCTGCTCCTCGCGCTCGCCGGTGTCGGCGGCCGTACCCGTACCGCTTCGTCCCGGGGATGAACCATGACCGCCACCACGCTTGAGAAGGCCGCCGTCGACAAGGCCGCCACCGTCGAATTCCGCGGTCTGCGCCGGGAGTTCGGTGCCACCGTCGCCCTGGACGGGCTCGACCTGACCGTACGCCCCGGGGAGTTCCTGGCGCTGCTCGGCCCGTCCGGGTGCGGCAAGACCACCGCGTTGCGCATGCTCGCCGGGTTCGAACACCCCGACGCCGGAGAGGTGCTGGTCGACGGCAAGGACGTCACCGACGTGCCGGCCCACCGGCGCGACGCCGGGATGGTCTTTCAGTCGTACAGCCTCTTTCCGCATCTGAACGCGCTCGACAACGTCGCCTTCGGGCTGCGCATGCGCAAGGTGGGCACCGCCGAACGCCGGTCCCGCGCAGCCGAGTTGCTGGAGCTGATCGGGCTCGCCGACAAGGGCGACCGGTTCCCGCACCAGCTCTCCGGCGGTCAGCAGCAGCGCATCGCGCTCGCCCGCGCGCTCGCCCTGCGACCCCGGGTCCTGCTGCTGGACGAGCCGCTGTCCGCGCTGGACGCCAAGGTGCGCCTCACGCTGCGCGAGGAGATCCGCCGGCTGCAGCAGGAGCTCGGCATCACCACTCTGTTCGTCACGCACGACCAGGAGGAGGCCCTGTCGATCGCCGACCGGGTCGCCGTGATGCACGCGGGCCGACTGGAACAGTGCGCCGAGCCCGCGGAGTTGTACGGGCGGCCCGCGACGGCCTTCGTCGCCGAGTTCGTGGGCACCATGAGCCGCATACCGGGGCACCTGGACGCGGGCACGGTCGAGGTCCTCGGGATGCGGCTGCCCGCCGAGGGCACGCTGCCGCAGGTGTCGGAGGTCGACGTCCTGGTGCGGCCCGAGGCCGTACGCGTCGAGGCGGACGCCACCGGCGGGGCGACGGTGATCGCCACCGCCTTCCTCGGCGCCTCCACCCGGCTGACCGTGCGCCTCGCCGACGGCACCGAGGTAAAGGCCGACCTGTCCACGCACGAGGCCGCCGCGCTGGGCGCCGGCGCCGCCGTACGGGTGTCGCTGCCCGAGCGGCCGGTGCTGGTCGCCGAACGAACGGCGTGAGGACACCCCCCGCCTCCCGGCACACCCCCCACACACACGAAAGAAGAGACCGTGACCCGACCCCCGCTCCAGGCCGTCCTGTTCGACATGGACGGCACGCTCGTCGACACCGAGCGGCTGTGGTGGGAGGCGGTGCAGGACGTCGCCACGGGCCTCGGCCGGCCGCTGACCGAGGCCGACCAGCCGGAGGTGCTCGGCCGGCCCGTCGAGCACACCGCCGACTGGCTGGGCCGGCTCACCGGCACGTCCGGGCCGGCCGACCGGCTGCACCGCGAGTTCACCGACCGCGTCCGCACCGGCATCGTGCCCCGCCCGGGCGCCCTTGCCCTGCTGGACGCCCTCGCCCGGGACGGCGTCCCGATCGCCCTGGTCACCGCCTCGCCGCGGTCCGTCGCCGACAGCGTGCTGGCCGTGCTGGGCGCCGACCGCTTCCGGGTGTCGGTCACCGCCGACGACACCGCAAGCACCAAGCCCGCCCCCGACCCCTACCTCGCCGCCTGCCGCGCCCTCGGCGTCGAACCGGCCCGCTGCGTGGCCGTCGAGGACACGCCCACCGGCGTCAGTTCCGCCGAGGCGGCGGGCTGTGCGGTCCTCGCGGTGCCGTCGCTCGCCCCCATCGAGGCGGCCCCCGGGCGGACGGTCGTGACCAGCCTGGAGGAAGTGACCGCGGAACGGCTGCGGGGCCTGGTCCGGCCGCGGCTGCGCGTGCTGAGCTGGAACCTCTGGTACGGCGGCACGATGGTCGACGACCACCGCGCCAAGCAGCTCAAGGTCATCCTCGACACCGAGGCCGACGTGGTGGGCCTGCAGGAGACGGCCGGCACGGCGGCCCGGGAACTCGCCGAGGCGCTGGGCTGGCACCACCACCAGGCGGGCGAAAACCTCGGCATCATCAGCCGCCACCCGATCACGGCCGCCCTGGGCGATCCGGCCGTCGGTTTCTACGGGGCGGCCGGCGCCCGCATCCGCCTCGGCGGCACGCACGAACTCGACGTGTGGACGGCCCACTTGCACTACACACCGTACGGACCCTACGAGGCCGCCTTCGACGGGCTGGGGCCGGACGAGCTGATCGCCCACGAGAACGTGCGGCTTGCCCAGCTGCGGCAGGCCCTGCGGCAGATCGCCGAGGCGGCGGGCGCGACCACGCCCGTCGTCCTCACCGGCGACTTCAACTGCCCTTCCCACCTCGACCGGACGGACGTCGACTGGCCGGTGACCAGGGCGGCCGAGGAGGCCGGGCTGCGCGACTCCTACCGGGAGGCCCGTCCCGACCCGGTGCGCGACCCGGGCCACACCTGGTCGCCGGTCCACCCGCGGCACGAGGACGACCCCTCGTTGCCGGAGCCGCAGGACCGGATCGACTACGTACTGCACAACGGGCGCGGCCTGCGGGTCCTCGACTCCCGCACGGTCGTCACCGGCGTCCCGCGCCCCTGGCCCGATGTCGCCGGCAACGACTGGCCCTCGGACCACGCCGCCGTGCTCACGACGTTCGAGCTGAACCCGCCGGACTGACCGGGGCCGAGCGCCCGGACGCCGTCACCCGGCGGCGTTGTCGACCCGCAGACGCACCTGCTCCTCCAGCCGCTCCAGGCTGTGGTCGAGGGCCTCGCACGCCGCCGCCTCCCCCGGGTCGTGGGCGTCCTCGAAGAAGGACAGGTGCACGGTCACCTCGCTGGTGCCGGTGTCCAGGCCGGCGACCTGGAGCCAGCCGGCGTAGCCGCCGTCCTCCCGGGTGCCCCACTCCAGGCGCATCTGGTCGCGGCGCTGCCGCAGGAGCGCGGGTGTGTCGTGGTCCGTGCCGTCCTCGTGGACGGTGACCGCCGGCGGGTCGTCGGGGCGCACGTGCAGCTCGCCCGGCAGCCAGCTGTCCAGCTGGTCGACGTTGGCCGCCTGGTCGAAGACGTGCTCCGGCAGGGCGGGCATCGTGCGGGAGCGTTCGTACTCGGTCATCGTTCATCACCTCCGCGATCGTGGCGCAGCACACGACGCGTGCCCCTTTTGAGGAGGTTGAACCCACGGCCTCGGCATCGGCCGGCGAGGGCGGACGGGATGCCCCGACTCGGGTGCCGGACGACAAGTTGTCTCCCCGGTACGCCAGTTACCGCTGTCCGAACGGTCTTCCGGCGTCGTTTCCCGTCCATCATCCGTCAGTCCCGGAGACTCGCGTCCCGCGCCCCGGCTCCGCGCCTACCTTCCGAGGACCGGGCGGGCCGTCGGTCCGTCACAGCCGACAACGCATTGCGAAGGGGTGGGCGCCATGGCGGGCGTGGAAGTGTCACTGAAGGAAATGATGGCCGGGGTCGAGGGATCGGTGGGGGCCGCGGTCGTCGACTACACCAGCGGAATGGCCCTGGGCACACTGGGCGGCAGCAAGGACCTCGACCTGACGGTCGCGGCGGCCGGCAACACCGATGTGATCCGGGCCAAGGTGCGCACGATGGAGCAGTTGGGGCTCAAGAGCGGGATCGAGGACATCCTGATCACGCTCGACCGGCAGTACCACCTGATCCGGCTGGTCGCCGGCCGCAACGGCAACGGCCTGTTCCTGTACCTCGTACTCGACAAGGAGCGCTCCAACCTGGCGATGGCCCGCCACCAGCTCAAGCGCGTCGAGGAACAGCTCGAGGTCTAAAGGTCCTCCGGCGTCCGGGTGTCGTGCGCCCATGATGTGAAGACTTCTTCAACTCACCACATCAGCATGATCCCAATTCGTGCCTGCGCACGGCCCCGGGCGGCCAGGATCGGTTCCGAAGGGCAGCCGCGGCGGCGCCCTCGGGGCCGCCGCTCCATGGCAACCGCACCCGACCCGGCAGGGAGAGAGCACTGATGCAGGTCCCCCTCTACCAGGCCAAGGCGGATTTCTTCCGCATGCTCGGGCATCCCGTGCGCATCCGGGTCCTGGAACTGCTCCAGCACGGTCCGGTCCCGGTGCGGGACCTGCTGGCCGACATCGAGATCGAACCGTCCAGCCTCTCGCAGCAACTGGCCGTGCTGCGCCGCTCCGGGATCGTGGTGTCCATCCGGGAGGGCTCCACCGTCACCTACGCCCTCGCGGGCGGTGACGTCGCCGAACTGCTGCGCGCGGCCCGCCGGATCCTGACCGAGCTGCTGGCCGGGCAGAACGAACTCCTGGCCGAGCTGCGGCAGGCCGACACCTCTCCCCCGCCGGTGCCCACGAGTCCCCCGCCGGTGTCCACGAGCGGCCGTGTCTGACGGCGGGCGGAAGACCGCCGACGGCGCGTTGCTCCGCCCGAGTGGTGGATCCGCGCGCCCGGCCGTAGCGTCGAATCGGGGACGGACGATGGTGGCTCGCGCTCGGGAGCGGTCATGCGCGGACAGGTAATCAGTACGGCGGTCGCCCTGTGTTTCGCCGCGTCGCTCACGGCGGCGGCAACGGCACCTCCCTCGGCGGCCCGGGCCGCGTCCGTAGCCGCCGCGCAGGCCGCACGGCCGGCGACCGGTCCGGTGCTCGTCGACTGCTTCTGGCACGCCCGGGTCCGCCCGGCGGACTTCATGCTCGCCTGCGGGGACGGCAACAGCCGCCTGGCGTCGCTGCGTTGGACGACGTGGGGCCGGAACGCGGCGAAGGCGCAGGGCGTGAACTGGGTCAACGACTGCAAGCCGTACTGCGCGGCCGGCCGGTTCCACGCCTACCCCGTCGTCGTACGGCTGGACCACGCGCAGCCGTGGAAGAAGCACCCGCGGCTGCGGCACTACACGCGGATGACCCTCGTCTACGACACCGACCGGCCGCGCTCCTTCCCGCGGACGGTGGTCTATCCGCTGTGGGACTGATCCCTCTCCTCGCGTGAGCCCTGGTCGCCCGCGTCCAGAGGCGAGCGGCCCTGCAGGGACTCGCCGGCGGTGAGGTGTTCCAGAACCTCGACCAGTTCCCTGCAGGCCTGTTCCACCGAGCGCCTGGTGTGGAGCTGTTCGGTGATCACCGCCGACAGCAGGAGGGCGGTCAGGGCTATCGCGCCGTTGAAGGCCTGGAGCTTGATCATCACTTCGATGCGACTCATCCGGGCGAAGGGCCCGACCTGGTCCGTGGCGGCCAGCGTGGCCATGACGGAGGCCAGGGCGGCGCACAGCATGCCGCCGGCCAGCTGGAAGCGCAGCGCGGCCCAGATCACCAGCGGGTAGACGAGGAACAGCAGGCTGACGTCGCTCCGGGTGGCGAAGGGGATGAGGCCGCCGGCGACGAGGGCCAGGCCCACGGCCTCCTTCCAGCGGGGCGTGTGCGGCAGCCGGCGCGCCCGCCACAGCACGAGCAGGACGGGGGCGACGATCAGGACGCCCATGGCATCGCCGGCGTACCAGGTCGCCCAGACGAGCCAGAAGCTGCCGGAGGCGAGCTTGCCGGTGAGGACCAGCAGGCCGGCGCCGGCCGTCGCGCTGACCAGCATGGCGGTCAGGGCCCCGAGGAACACCAGGGCGAAGCCGTCCCGCAGTCGGGCGAGGTCCGTGCGGAAGCCCACCCGGCACAGCAGGTAGTAGGCGCACACGGGGGCGGCGGTATTGCCCACCAGGGTGCCGATGACGGTCGGCTGGATCGAGGTGATCGACATGACGACCAGCAGGGCGCCCAGTGCGATGCCGGGCCAGGCGCGCATCCCGAACAGCAGCAGGCAGGCGACCGCGACGCCGGTGGGCGGCCAGACGGGCGTGACCACGGCGCCGTCCACCACCAGCTGCCGCATCAGGCCCAGCCGTCCGGCGGCGAAGTAACAGGCGGCGACGGCCGTCAGCAGGAGGGCGTGGCCGGCCGCTCGGCGCAGATCCTCGTTTCCCACCACACCTGCCATCACACACCGACCGAGCCGCCTGTGCGAGGCGAGCGATGTTCCCCGCCCGCCCGAGGGCGCCTATGGTCGCGTCGCGACTCCGTCGTGGCCGACCACCAGGACCGCCGCGTCGTCCTCGTGTCCCACCCGTTCGGCGACCTTCATCACCGCGGCGGCGAGTGCGCCCGCCTCCATGCCGGCGACCGCGGCCATGCCGGCGAGGCGGACCACCTGCTCGAGGCCGTCGTCGACGCTCAGGGAGGGTCCCTCGACCACGCCGTCCGTGAGCAGGACGAAGACGCCGCCGGTGGTGAGCCGCGACCGGGTGACCGGGAAGTCGACGCCCGCCACGATGCCCAGCGGCGGGCCGCCCTCGCCGTCGGCGATGCCGGACCGTCCGTCGGCGGTGGCCCAGATGTGCGGGATGTGCCCGGCCCGGGCGCTCTCCAGGACCCCGGTGGACGGGTCGAGGCGCATGAAGGTGCAGGTGGCGAAGAGGTCGGTGCCGAGGGACAGCAGCAGGTCGTTGGTCCGGGACAGCAGCTCTCCTGGCTCGCTGGTCACGGAGGCGAGGGCGCGCAGTCCGACCCGGACCTGCCCCATGAAGGCGGCCGCCTCGATGTTGTGGCCCTGGACGTCGCCGATGGACAGGCCGATGTGCCCGTCGGGCAGGGTGAAGACGTCGTACCAGTCGCCGCCCACGTTGAGGCCGTGGTAGGCGGGGGCGTAGCGGACGGCCAGTTGGAAACCGCGGGCGATGGGCAGGTCCCGGGGCAGCATGCCGCGCTGGAGGGCGATGGCCAGCTCGACGCGGGAACGCTGCACCTCGGCGAGCTCGCGCGCCTGGGCGGTCAGCGAACCGAGGCGGGCGAGCAGTTCGTCGCCGTCCTCCGCGTCGCGCATGGTGGACATCGATCACTCCGGCGGGGGCGTGGGCCGTGGCCCCTTCAGGGCAGAACCCCCGAATTCATATTTAAGCGGATGACAGCGACAAGCGGGGGCGGCCCGACGGCCTCGCGTCGGTCCGCCCCCGGTACAAGGACGCCGGGTCAGCCGCCCAGCGCCGCCATGACCACGTCCTTCGCCTCGTCCTGCACCTGCGCGAGGTGCTCGGGCCCGCGGAAGGACTCGGCGTAGATCTTGTACACGTCCTCCGTGCCGGAGGGACGGGCCGCGAACCACGCGTTCTCGGTGGTCACCTTGATGCCGCCGATGGACGCGCCGTTGCCGGGCGCCTCGGTGAGCACTCCGGTGACCGCCTCCCCGGCGAGGGTGTCGGCGGTGACCTGCGCCGGGGAGAGCTTGCCCAGCAGCGCCTTCTCCTCCCGTGTCGCTGGGGCGTCGATGCGCGCGTAGGCGGGTTCGCCGAAGCGTTCCGTCATGACGGCGTAGTGCTCCGACGGCGTCTTCCCGGTGACCGCGGTGATCTCGGAGGCGAGCAGCGCCAGGATGATGCCGTCCTTGTCCGTGGTCCACACCGAGCCGTCCCGGCGCAGGAAGGACGCGCCCGCCGACTCCTCCCCGCCGAAGCAGATGGAGCCGTCGACGAGGCCGTCCACGAACCACTTGAACCCGACGGGCACCTCGACCAGCCGTCGTCCCAGGTCGGCGGCGACCCGGTCGATCATGCCGGACGACACCAGGGTCTTGCCGATGCCGGCCTGCGCGGGCCACTGCTCGCGGTGGCTGTAGAGGTAGGAGATCGCGACGGCGAGGTAGTGGTTGGGGTTCATCAGGCCGGCGTCGGGGGTGACGATGCCGTGCCGGTCGGCGTCGGCGTCGTTGCCGGTCGCGATCTGGAAGCGGTCGCGCTGCTCGATCAGCGAGGCCATCGCGTAGGGCGAGGAGCAGTCCATGCGGATCTTGCCGTCCCAGTCCAGCGTCATGAACCGCCAGGTGGGGTCGGCGAGCGGGTTGACCACGGTCAGGTCGAGGCGGTGCTGCTCGGCGATGCGGCCCCAGTAGGCGACGGACGCCCCGCCGAGCGGGTCGGCGCCGATGCGGATTCCGGCGGAGCGTACGGCGTCCAGGTCGAGGACGTGCGGCAGGTCGGCGACGTAGGCGCCGAGGTAGTCGTGGCGGCGGGTGGTCTCGGCCGCCAGCGCCCGGGTGTACGGGATGCGCAGCACGTCCTTCAGACCGCCGGCGATGATCTCGTTGGCCCGGTCCTGGATCCAGGAGGTGGCGTCCGAGCCGGCCGGTCCGCCGCTGGGCGGGTTGTACTTGAAGCCGCCGTCGGCGGGCGGGTTGTGCGAGGGGGTGACCACCACGCCGTCGGCCAGGCCGGAGGCCCGGCCGCGGTTGTGGGTGAGGATGGCGTGCGAGACGGCGGGGGTGGGCGTGTAGCCGTCGGCGCTGTCGATGAGCACGGTGACGCCGTTGGCCGCGAACACCTCCAGGGCGGTGACCCGGGCGGGCTCGGACAGGGCGTGGGTGTCGGCGCCAAGGAAGAGCGGCCCGTCGGTGCCCTGCCCTGCGCGGTACTCGCAGATCGCCTGGCTGGTGGCGGCGATGTGGTCCTCGTTGAACGCGGTCGTCAGGGACGATCCGCGGTGCCCTGACGTGCCGAACGCGACCCGCTGACCCGGGTCGCTCGGGTCCGGGTGCAGCGCGTAGTACGCGGTGACCAGCCGGGCGACGTCGACGAGGTCCTCGGGGCCGGCCGGGCGGCCCGCTCGCTCGTGCTGCATGTGCCCGCTCCTCCACATCGGTTGTCCAAACTGCTTGCCGCCCCATCTTCCCTCGCCGGGGCGGCACGCAGCGAGAGCGGGTCAGTGCCCGGGCCGGCCGAGCAGCGCGCAGACGAAGTTCTCCTGAACGGCGCGCAGCCGCCGCAACAGGTCCGGCTTCAGCGCCTCGTTGATCTGGGTGGTGACGGAGAAGGTCAGGGAGCGGCGGCCGTCCGGGGTCGCGGCGATGAGCTGGGTGTAGCCGGGGAAGTTACCGGTGTGCCCGAGGACGACACCGCACCGGGTGGTGTAGCGGAACAGGGCCAGTCCGGCGGAGTTGCTCCCGGGACCGGCGGGCTCGGAGGCGCCGGCGATCCAGTGCCGTTGCTGCCGTACGACGTCCGGACCGTACAGGCGCCCGCCCGCGTAGCCGCGGATGAAGCGGGTCATGTCGGCGGGGGTGGAGATGATGCCTCCCGACGCCCAGGAGCCCGAGGCGCCGAGGAGTTCGCTGACGTCCTGCGGGGGCGCGGGCGGGGTCACGTCGTAGCCGTGCAGATAGGGCTCGGGGATGCGGTAGCCCTGGGGCAGGCTCGTGTGGCGCAGGTGCAGCGGGCGGTAGACGAGGTCGCGCAGAAGCTGTTCGTACGGGGTGCCGGTGGCGGCCTCCGCCATGAGGGCGACGGCGATGTTGTCGGAGTTGGAGTAGTGGTAGCGGCTTCCCGGGGGGAACTCCAGGGGCCGGTCGGCGACGAAGTCGAGCAGCCGCCGGGAGTCGAACTGGTGGTGGGGATCGGCCGCGAGGATACTGCGGAACACGGGCGAGGTGGTGTAGTCCGGCAGACCACTGGTGTGGGCGAGCAACTGACGCAAAGTCACTGAGGCCCAGGCACGCGGGAGTTGGGGAAGCCGCTTGCCGATGGTGTCGTCCAGCCGCAGGGCGTGCTGGTCGACCAGGGTCAGCGCGACCGCGCCGCTGAAGGCCTTCGCCGTGCTGGCGATGCGCATGTGGTCGTCGGAGGTCGGGCGGCGGCCGGTGGCGAGGTCGGCGACGCCCGCGCGGACGACGCGGGTCTCGCGGTCCCGGCGCAGTACGGCGATGACGCCGGGCGGTCCGCCGGGCTCGTGCGTGAGCTGCTCGGCCTGGCGCCACAGATCGTCGTGGTGCGGGGCGGGGGTCGCTGCGGTGCCGGTCGCGGCCGGGCCGAGGGCCGTGACGCAGAGCGCGAGGCAGCCGGAGATCAGTAGTCGGGAACGGACGGTGAAGCGGCGGGGCATGGGCGCTCCAGGCGGGGGCGGGACTGCGGTGCGGACCCAGCCTTGCCGCTCGTCCGGACCCGCGCCCTGCGGTGCTGCTGCATCCGGCCGAACGGCACTCCTCCGGCCGTCACGCGTCGGCCGGGTACAGCTTCGTGACCTTGCCCTGCGGGGTGGCCTCCAGGTAGCCGGTCTCGCCGTAGTCGTTGGTGAGGTAGACCCGGATCGAGGCAGGCTCGTCGAAGATGCTTCCCGGGATCTGCGTCAAAAGGTAGGTGAGTGTCGGCTTGTCGACATGGAGTTTCTTCTCGGCGACTGCGAGCAGGCCGGGCACGGCGTCCCAGTTGTAGTTCTTCCGGCTCACCGGGGTGTCGCCGCTTGTCAGCGTGCCCTTGATGATGCCCTTCTCGACTCCGCTCGCCGGGCGATAGGTGTAGGTGTCGTAGCGTGTCCGGCTGCCCGGGACCATCGCCTCCGCCGACACGTACTGGGGGTAGACCTTGAAGTCGCCGAAGGTGTTCCTGCCGGTCTCGTCCTCGATGGCCTTCAGTGCTTTTCGGATGGCGGTGGGCGTGAGCATGCCGGTCGCGAGCTTCGACGCCCCGCCGGGCGCCGCCGAGGCCGACGGTTTCGTGGGCGTCGGGCTGTGCGACGCCGTCGTATGCCCGCCCGGTCCCGCGGACCCCGACGGGCCGTCGCCCTTGTCGCCGCCGGACAGGGCCAGCCAGGTCACCCCGCCCACCAGCACGGCGCCGGCCGCGACGGAGGCGATCACCGCACGGCGCGGGCGTCCGGGGCGGGCGACGACGGTCTCGGACGACAGCGGCGTCGACGGCGGTCGCGGAGGCGCGAGCGGGTAGGACGTCGTGCCGGGACCGCCGGGGTCCTGCGCGGCCGAGGCGAGCAGGGCGTCGATCGCCTCGGCGCCCGGCCGCGCCGCGGGGTCCCGCACCAGCACGCGTTCGAGTACGTGCGTCAGCGACCCGGCCTGCTTGGGCGGCGGTACCTCTTCGTGGAGTACGGCGGCCAGCGTGGCCAGGGTCGTGCCGCGCCGCAGCGGGTGGTGGCCCTCGACGGCCACGTACAGCATCATCGCCAGCGACCACAGGTCCGCCGCGGGGCCGCCGTCGCCGCCCGTCACCCGTTCCGGTGCCATGTAGTCGGGGGTGCCGATGATCGAGCCGGTCGCGGTCAGGGCGGTGGCCTCGCGGACGGCGGCGATCCCGAAGTCCGTGAGCACGGGGCGGCCGTCCGTGCGCAGCAGCACGTTGGCGGGCTTGACGTCGCGGTGCTGGACGCCCGCGGCGTGCGCGGCGCGCAGGGCGTCGAGCACCCCGCGGCCGATGCGAGCGGCCTCGGCGGGTGCCATGGGCCCGCGGGCCAGCCGGTCGGCGAGCGAGCCGCCCTCGACGAGTTCCATGACGATCCACGGATAGGTGCCCGGTCCGCCGTCGACGATGTGGTGGATCGTCACGACGTTCGGGTGCTGGACCCTGGCCAGGGCGCGGGCCTCGCGCAGCACCCGGTCGCGGAGCATCCGCGCGCTGTCCGGGTCGTACTCGGCGAGGTCGGGGTCCGCGGGGCGGACCTCCTTGACGGCCACGGCGCGGTGCAGCAGCAGGTCGCGGGCGCGCCAGACCGTGCCCATGCCGCCGCCACCGAGCCTGGTCTGCAACTCGAAGCGGTCGTCGACGATGCGTCTGCCGCTGTCCCCGTCGTTCATGGCGAGGAGCTTAAGGGACGCCTCGGACAACCCGTGCCCCGCACCGGAGGTCCGGTGCGGGGCACGCTCGCGCGGGCCCGTCACTCGGCGCCGACCAGCGCCTTCACCTGGAACTCGTCGTAGGTGTCGGGCGCTTCGTGGCGCGCCGTGACCGTACCGAGCCAGCCGAGGAGGAAGCCGGCCGGGATCGAGACGATGCCCGGGTTCTGCAGCGGGAACCAGGCGAAGTCGACGTCCGGGTAGAAGGAGGCCGGGGTCGAGGAGACGACCGGGGAGAAGACGACGAGGAGCACCGAGCACAGCAGGCCGCCGCAGAGGCTGAGCAGGGCGCCGGTCGCGTTGAAGCGCCGCCAGAACAGGGTGTAGACGAGGGTGGGGAGGATGGCGGACGCGGCGATGGCGAAGGCGAGGAAGGCCAGCGTCGCCGTGTTGGCGCCCCAGGACACCAGGGCCAGCAGCATGCCGAAAACGCCGATGACGACGGCGGCGAGGCGGGCGACGACGAGTTCCTCGGTCTGCTCCGCCCTGCCCTTGCGGATGACCTCGCCCCAGAGGTCGTGGGCGAGGGAGGAGGCCGCGGCGAGGGTGAGCCCGGAGGCGACGGCGAGGAGGGTGACGAAGGCCAGGCAGGACAGCAGGGCCGTCAGGACTCCGCCGCCGAGCTGGTGCGCCAGGAGCAGTACGGCCGAGTCGCCCTTGTGGTCCGTCTGCTCGATGGTGGCGCGGCCCACGACGGCCGTGGCGCCCAGGCCGAGGATGCCGGCCGCGAGGCAGACGAAGCCCACCAGGCCCATCGCCCAGACCACCGAGGAGCGCAGGACCCGGGTGGTGCGCGGGGCGAGCAGCCGCATCATGACGTGCGGGAGGGCGGCCAGGCCGAACACGATGGCGAGCTGCAGGCTGAAGAAGTCCAGCTTGCTGGCGGTGCTGGCGCCGTAGCGCAGGCCCGGTTCCAGGTAGCGGGTGCCGAGGCCGCTGTTGTCGGCGGCCGAGCCGAGCAGCGCGTCGAGGTTCCAGTGGAAGCGGTTCAGCACCATCACCGCGGTCACCGCGATCCCGGAGATGAGCATGACCGCCTTCACGATCTGGATGAACGTCGCTCCTGGCATGCCCCCGATCGCGGCGTACACGATCACGATGGTGCCGATCACCACCACGCACAGGGTGCGCGTGGCCGCGCTGGGTTCGCCGGTGAACTGGGTCAACAGAGCGACGCTGCCGACCAGTTGGGCCACGAGGTAGAGGGTGGTGACGGCCAGGGTGCACAGGGACAGGGCGAGGCGGACCGAACGCTGTCCCTGCGACAGACGCAGCGTCAGGGTGTCGCCGAGGGTGAACCTGCCCGCGTTGTGCAGGGGTTCGGCGATCAGCAGCAGGACCGTCATCCAGGCGACGGCGGTGCCGCACAGGTAGAGGAGGCCGTCGTAGCCGGTCAGGGCGACCAGGCCGGTGCTGCCCAGCAGGGTGGCGGCGGAGATGTAGTCGCCGCACATCGCCAGTCCGTTGCGCAGCGGGGTCATCTCGCGGTTGCCGAGGTAGAACTCGCTGATCTCGTCGCGCTGCGGGGCGAGCAGCAGCGCTGTGAACAGGGTGACCACGACCACGGACAGGAAGAGCAGGAAGGTCAGTTGGAGACTGAACCGGTCCACGACGCCGGCGCCGGTCGTCACCATGTGCGGTACTCCTCGGTGCGCGGGCGGGGCACCGACGGGTGCTGCGCGGTACGGCCGGGGCCCTCGGCGGTCGGCCGGTGGAGCTGGGTGCGGAAGCCGCGGGCGACCGGGTCGACGCGCGTGCGCATGTGGACGACGTAGCGCCGGGCGATGACGGCCATCAGGACGAACTGCCCCAGCCCGAGGGCGAGTCCGAGTGTCAGATGGCCGCTGAGGGAACTGTTCATGAGGCCCGGCGTGAAACTCGACAGCAGCACATACAGCAGGAAGCCGCCGACGGCGATCGCCGCCATTGCCACGCCGGAGCGGTGCTGCGCGCGCTTCAGGGTTTGAAACTCTGGATTGCCGGATATCGCCCGCCGTTGCAGTTCATCGGCAGTAGCGGTGGAAAATCGCGGGGGCGGTTCGAATCCTTCATGGTTCCTTGACACCAGAGCACCTTCTTCGCTGCTTCGGGCCGCGCACGCAATTCCGTCGAAAGGTCGAAAGTCCAGCTCACAGAGGCAGAGACGGAGACGGAAGAGGCATGCTGGAATCGCTTCCCGTGCGGACATTGTGGGGGATCGGTGAATCCGGAACTGCCGCTTTCCGGATGCAAGGGCGGGAATCAGTAAGATCCCGGCCGGAAGCCGGAGTATGGCAGCGTCACCATTGAAGAATCAATCGCACGGTGGGGTGGTTCTCCGCGGGTGGCTCATTCCCACACTCCGCGCGGCGCAGTGGGACTCGCTCGGCCAGCGAAAAGGAGGACGGGCATTGATAGTCCATACCATTTCCGCGGGCAGGCTGTCTCAAATGCTGCGCAGGCAAGTGGGGTTCGGCACGGTCAGCCCATGAGCCCGGCCGCGAGTGTCGCCCCCAGTTCCCAGCAGGCCTCGATGTCGGCCTTGCCGGGCTCGCCGGTCACGGTCACGGGGCTCGCGGTACGACGCCAGCCGAGCCCGGTGGTGATGGTGTCGATGGCACGGACGGCACCGGTGACGTCGCTGCCGCCGTGCACGTAGTAGCCGAAGGGCCTGCCCTGGGTGGCGTCCAGGCAGGGGTAGTAGATCTGGTCGAAGAAGTGCTTGAGTGCCCCGGACATGTACCCGATGTTGGCCGGGGTCCCCAGCAGACATGCGTCGGCGGCCAGCACGTCCGCCGCGGAGGCGGACAGTGCCGGCCGCCGTACCACGTCGACGCCCTCGATCTCCGGCGCGGTGGCACCGGAGACGACGGCCTCCAGCATGGCCTGGCAGTTCGGCGAGGGCGTGTGGTGCACGATCAGCAGGGTGGGCACATCCCGCACCCTGCCCTTTCGTGCCTCACCCGCGCAAGCGCGGGCGTGTCACCCGCGCGAACGCGTCCTCAGCGCTGCCGCAGGAAGGTGCGCTTCGAGCGGGCCAGTACGATCAGGCCCGCGACCAGCAGGACGGTGCCGGCCGCGGCGGGCCACAGGCTCGTACCGGTCTCGGCCAGATTCCCCTGGACCGCCTGGGGTTCGGTCTGGCCCGCGGCCGACGCGTCGTTCCCGCCCGAGGCCTCGGACTGCGCGGAACCGCCGCCGGAGCCGCCGTTGTCCGCCGGGGCGCTGTTCGCCGGCGCGGCCGAGGCGCTCTTGGAGGCCGAGGACTTCCCGTAGACCTTGGGCACGGACGTGCTGGACACGCTCGGCTCGTCGTCGGCCGGCTGACCGGTCTGCGGTGCGGCGGTCGCGGGCTGCGACGCCCCGTCACCGGAACCGCCCTGGTCGCCCTTGCCCGAACCGTCGTCGCCCTTGCCGTCGTTCCCCTTGGCGGGGTCCTGCGTGGGCTGCTCGGTGGGCTCCTGCGAGGGCTGGGCGGTCGGCTCCTGCGAGGGGGGCTCGGACGGCTGGTCCGTCGGCTGCACGGAGGGCGACTCGGTCGCGCCCCCGCCGGAGCCGCCGTTGTCCCCCGAGCCACCGTTGCCGCCGTTTCCACCGCCGCCGTTGCCGCCCGTGTCACCGGAACCGCCCGAGCCGCCCGGGTCCTCGCCGGTGCCGGCGCCGCAGTTACGGCCGCCGTTGATGCAGGAGACCATCTCCTTCATCAGGCCCTCGTCGAAGACGTTGATGAAGTCGCCGTGGTCGGTGACCGGCTTGTGCAGGTTCTCGGGGAAGGAGTCCACCGCGAACAGCGGAGTCGTCTTGCCGCCGTCCTGCAGGCTCGGCGCCTTGACGTCGTAGACGATGCGCTGGACGAGCTGCGGAATGGCCTCGAAACCGTTGGGGCAGGCGCCCGAGGCGTCGGCGAAGGCCACGTGGGTGCGGTGGTTGGCGCTGTCGATGTTGCGGCCGTCCCAGCAGCTCTGGAAGCGGAAGGTGCGCACCACGTCGCTGCCCTGCGGGCACAGCGGGTACTTGTCCTTCAGCTGCCGGTCCTCGAAGCCGGTGCAGCTCCAGGCGGCGTTGGCATTGGCCGGGCCGTTGACGAAGGCCTTCGCGTCGCCGGTGATGATGCGCAGCAGGCGGGGCATCTCCGCGACCTTGCTGCGCGGGCTGCCGATGAAGGTCATGGTGACCTGCTTGGGCGTGACGATCTGGCCGGCGTTGCCCTCGGTGCCGCCGCCCGGCTTGTCCGCGTCCTGCTCCTGGGTGCCGTTCTGCAGGCGCAGCACGGGCCAGTAGTACGTGGACTTGTCGCCCTCGTTCTCGCAGCTGGTGTCGGCCTTCGCCAGGTCGTCGTCGCTGGCGAAGGCGCTGTTGGACTGGTTGCCGATGTAGTCGTGGAAGTGGTGGGCGCCGTTGCTGACACCGGGGGCCACGATCACGTTGTCCGAGTTGCGCAGGCCGTTGGCGTTGACCCCGCAGCTGGTGGTGAAGGTGCCCTTGGAGGCGAAGGAACTCAGGTCCGGGGCAGGGGAGTTGGGCTGGACGGTGTTGATGTCCTGGTAGTCGGCGGCGACCGGTCCGTTGCCGGCCTGGCCGCCGTTTCCGTTCTGCTGGCCTCCCTGCGGTTGGCCGCTCGGGGAACTCCCGTTGTTCTGGCCGTTGTTCTGGGAGTCGCCCGCGTTCTGGCCGCCGTCCTGGCCGTTCCAGGTGCGCATCGAGCAGTCGGCCATGGAGTCGAGGCCGTCGGACTTGCCGCCCGCCTGGTCCATGGCGGCGCCGATGCTGTCGAGGGTCTGGCCCCGCTGCTCCTCGAGCGGCTTCATCACCTTGTCGTCGGTGTAGCCGCTGTCCTGGCGCTGCTGCGGCGTCGCCGCCTGCAGTTGCTGGTATGCCTGCGCTATCTGCTGGTCCAGCGCGGCCAAATCCTTGTCGACGTCCGGCCTGGCCTTGTCCGGGACCTCGGTCAGCTTGCTGCCCACGTCGGGGCAGTCGATCGTGCCACCCGTGGCACTGAACGTCGTCCCCTGCTGGGCCCCCGAGCCGTCCTCCGTGGCGGAGGCGTAGACGTTGGCCGCGATCAGTCCGCCGCCGCCCAGCATCAGGGCCATGGCCGCGAACGTGGCCCGGCGTGGGCCTGTCGGGCGTCTGCGCGAGTTGCGTCCCACGAGTGTTCTCCTACTGCTTCCGGCGGTCGGCATGGAAATCCCTCGCCCCATACGGACGGCGGCGCCGGAGTGTTCAATCGCCTCAAGAATTCATAGAAACCTCTCAGAAGATGTTCGATCCCGCTGGTGACACGAGGTGTCGATTGCGGCCGTCCGGACCGGGAACCCGGGTGGTGCCGTCCGCATCGACACGTCTGGAGAGCGCCATGAGTCTCTTGCGCATGACCGGCCGTCCCCTGCTCGCCTCGATGTTCGTGGCAGGTGGCCTGAACAGCCTGCGGGCCCCCGAGGAGGTCGCCCCGGCCGCCGAGCCGGTGGTGCGGCCGGTGACGGAGCGTGTGTCGGCGCTGCCGGACCGCACCGACCGGGTCGTACGGCTGAGCGGCGCCGTCCAGGTGGTGGGAGGCGTGCTGCTGGGGCTGGGCCGGCTGCCCCGGCTGTCCTCGCTGGCCCTCGCGGCCACGCTGGTGCCCACGACGCTGGCGGGCCATCGCTTCTGGGAGGCGGAGGATCCCGGGGACCGGGCCCAGCAGCGCATCCACTTCCTGAAGAACCTGTCCATGCTGGGCGGTCTGCTGATCGCCGCCGACGACACCGCCGGCGCCCCGTCGCTGCTGTGGCGAGGACGGCACGCCGCCCGGGGCGCGCGCCGGGAGGCGCACCTGGTGCGGCGTACCGCCCGTGCCACCGCCCGTCCGGCGGCGGTGGCCGGCGGTCTGCGGGCCAAGCTGCCGCGCTGACGGGAGGGGAGCCGGTCAGGCCCGCGCGAGTTCCGCGCCCTCGGCCGCGGTCAGCGTCCTGCCGTACACACGGAAGTCGTCGACCGCGGCCTTCGAACAGGGGTCGTCGTACTGGGACCTGCCGATGGACGCGGCCCGGATGTGGTTGCCGAAGTACCGCGGCTCCACGATGATGCGCGCGTTCCGGCCGGTCTCGCGGCCGTCGACGTGGAGGACGGCCGTGCCGCTGCCGTAGGTGACCGCGACGTGCACCCAGCGACGTGCACCCAGCGGTCGGCGGGCAACGGGCCGGCGTCGATGCGCTGTTCGGCTCCGCCGTGTCGCCGCCGAGTGGGCAGTGTCCGACGGGACGGCTGTTGTCCGGCGACAGGGGTACTGCGTCCGGGGCGCACCGAGGGACGGTGCGCCCCCGGACGCCGTCAGGCCACGGCCTCCTGGGCGTAGGGCACCAGCCGCACGGGGCCGACCAGGCCGTGGTCCTGACGGGCCGTCGTGCCGAAGACCGCCGACTGCGCGACCCTCAGACGGTTGATCAGCGGGGTCGCGACCTCGACCTCGATGACGTTGTCGCCGCCCCGGAGGTGGCGGCCGATGTCGACGACGGGGTGCAGTCGGTCCACCGGGGGCAGGCGCGTGCCGTTCACGGTCACTCGGCAGGTGTCGCTGACCTGGCCGAGTTCGAGTACCGCGCCGTGGGACGAGGTCCAGTGCTCCGGCAGGAAGACCGTGGTGCGGTAGCGGCCGATACCGGCGGAGTCCGCCAGTTCGGGGATACGCGACCAGGGGGCGAGGGCGTCCAGGGTCACCGTGTGCCGGACGTGTTCGGTGCGCGTCGGGGTGGAGCCGGGGGTCCAGTCGTCCACGTCGAGCTGCCACCGGCTCGGGACGACAGCGTCGGGAACGGCCGGGAGCGTGGTGGCGACGGTGCGCCCCTGGGACAGGCGCGTGGTGTAGGTGCCCCCGGCGCCGGCCCGCACGGTCAGGCCGCGTTCGGTGAACAGCACGGTGTCGGCGTCGGAGGTGACGGCGTGCGGGCGGTCGCCGTTGCGGTCGCCGAACAACCCGGGCCGCCCGAGGGCCACGATCATCGTCTCGCCCGGCTGGAGCGTGACCCGCACGGTGACGTCGTCGCCGTCCTCGGTGTAGCGGGCCAGCCGCACGGCCTGGCCCGTCCACGCGTCGAGGAGGTACGGCACCGACTTCCTCCCCCGGGTGCGGCGCAGGGTCACGTCGTGGTCGATCGCGGCCACCGGCGGCTTGACGGTCTCGGCGTGCTTGCCGTTGCACAGGTAGTAGAAGTCCGCCTCCTCGGTGGCCCGGTGGGCGTTGAGGAGGGTGGAGGCGGTGGCGTACCGGACGTCGGGGCTGACGCCGAGCCCGGCGAGGGCGTCGCCGACCGCGGTCTTGTCGGTGATCCGGGTGACATGCGGCAGTGCCAGCAACTCGTCCATCACACCTTGCAGTCGGGCTCTCTCGCCGTCGGCGGGCACGCCGGGGGTGAGGGTCTGGTCGAAGGCGCCGAGCAGGACCATGGGCAGTCCCCGCCGGGCGAGCCCAAGCAGCTTGCGGGCGTCGGCGAGGGCGAGCGTGGACGTGGAGCCGTAGAAGAAGTCGCCCTCGACGAACAGCGCCTTGTAGGCGGGGCCGTCCGGGGCGAGGCGGCCGTCGGACACGGTGGCGCCGGGCAGGTCCAGCAGGGGACCGCTGAGGAACTGGTGGGTCCAGCCGAGGGGGATGCCGGTCAAGGTGAACCAGGAGGCGCCGATGCCGGTGGCCGTGTAGCCGGTCTGCCGGAAGACGGCGACGTCCGCCCTGGCCGTGCCGGCTTGGAGTACCTGGTGCACGCGGCCGAGGTAACCGGAGATGTCCTCTACGTGGTCCCAGGTGGGCTGCCGGGGTCCCCACGACTCGCCGTACCCGGGGGCGCCGTTGTAGGGGCTGAAGGCCGCGAAGCCGGGCCAGCTCACCTGGGGGGCGGTGGCGTAGGAGAAGCCGTGGACGACGGTCTGGTTGACGCCGGCCGCGTACGCGCCGCCCATGGTGCGCAGGAAGCGGTCCCAGGTCGTGCTGTACGCGGAGCCGTTGTAGGCGCCCGCCTCGCAGGACAGCACCGTCCGTCCGGCCATGTCACGGCCGCCGGCCAGGCAGCGGAAGTCGTCCAGGTTCTTGAAGCCGAGGGACTCCCCCTCGGGGATGTCGAGGAGCGCCGCGGACGCGATGGCGTCGGTCTGCAGGCCGTAGGGCTGGGCGCGCAGGGTCATGTGCAGCGAGTGCGCCCAGTCCCGCAGGGCGCCGAGGTGGTGACGGTTGAAGAGGCCGGAGACGGTCTCCCAGAAGTCGTGTCTGATCTGCCGGGTGAGTTGGGCCTCGAAGGCGAAGACCTGGTTTCCCTTGTCAAGGACGAGCGCCGGGAGGTACGGCAGCAGCTCTCGCCCGGTGTGTTCACGGAAGGCGTCGGGAAGGCGCGTGGTCCAGGTCAGCCCGTCGGTCTCCAGTTCCACGGAGTCCTCGAAGAAGGAACCGCCCGCGGCCTTCAGGAGCAGCCGCAGGTCACGCGTCAGCATGTCGTCCCAGTGGCCGGTGACGGCGGCGGTGCCGGCCGGGCTGAAGTGGTCGACCACATAGGCGGCGGGCGCGGTGTGCGGGCCGGACTCGGGCTGCTGGCCGGAGCCGCGCTGCCAGTAGGAGATCAGGACCCAGTCGCCGTCGGTGGGCGCGGTCCAGCTCAGGACGTCGTCGGCGACGGTCGCGGTGAGGTCGCGGACCGTCGACAGGTCGAGGCCGGTCTCCTTGCGGGTGGAGTTCGCCGGTGCGACGCGGGCGGCCTGGACGGCGAGCAGCCGCCGGCGCGTGACGCCGGAGGCGGGGGCGTGCGCGGGCGGCGGGACCGGGCCCCGGTAAGTGGCTCCGCCGGCCAACGACGCCCGCCCGTAGGCGAGTTCCTGGGCGGCGGCCTCGTCGTCGGGGCCGACACCGGGGACGGCCACGGGCCAGCTGGGGCCCAGGGTGAGGTCGACGGTGAGGCCGCGTCTCGCCGCCCGGCGCAGCGCCGCCTCCACACCGTCGAGCCACGGTCGGCTGCCCCACCCGTGGTGGTCGGTGTCGAGGACCGACTTGTCCTTGATGCTGTGGTGCACACCGGCGATCTCCACGCCGCCGAAGCCGGCGTCGGCGATCTGGTCGATCTCGCGGGCGATCTCGTCCGGGTCGACGAGGCCGTCCGGCCACCACCACCGGAACCGGGGGCGCACGGACCGCGCGGGCCGGGCGAACCAGTCGGCGGCCGGGCCCGGTTCGGCACCGGCGGCCGGTGCGGCCGCGGCGGGCGACACGGTGCCGAGGGCGGCCACGGCCCCCACGGCCAGTCCGGTGGCGAGGACCGTGCGGCGTGACATCCCGCCGCGCGAGACGAGTTCGTGCATGGGTGTGCCCCTGGAGTCGGTGGATTGAATCGTTTCAAACCGATGTAAACGCCGGAACGTTAGGTCGGTGGCTCGCCCAAGGTCAAGGGGTCGGCGGCAAGTGATCGCCAAGGGCAGGACCGAACACATGCCGCGAGACGTCGGTTTCGACGGCTACGCCTCCAGCCAGAACCCCGTGCGGCGGAGCCAGAGTTCGAGCAGCGCCGCGTCACCGCGCGTCTCGACGGCCGGCGCGGGGCGGCGGTAGAGGAACAACAGCAGGTCCGTCACGGGTCCGCGCACGACCACGGCGGCCCGCCCGGCCCCGGCGTGCCATGCGGGCCGGTCTCCGGTGAGGTCGACGAACCACTGCCCGGCGCCGGGCGCGTCGAGGCGGAGCGAGCGGCCGGGCCCGAGCAGACCGGGGGTGCCGGGCCCCGGCTCATACGCCTCGGCGACCGTCGAGAACTCCAGCCACTCCTCCACCGCGTCGACCGCCAACCCGTCCTCCAGGGTGAACCCGTCGCCGACCGCGAACGCCGCGTCGGCCCGGTGGACGACCGTCTCATGGGTCATCCGCCTGGCCCAGAACCCGGCGGACTGCGGTACGACACTGCCGTCGGCCGGGGTCCAGACCCGCACGTCCGGCCCCGTACCGCGCAAGGTGGCGGCGAGCCGGGCAGCGCCCTCACCCAGCCAGCCGTCGAGCGTGGAGCCGTCCAACCCGGTATACGCCTGGGGGTCGTTGACGCCGTCGTCCAAGACGGGGTCGACGGCCCGCGTCCGGACGATCTCCTCCGCCCAGCGATGGTCCCCACCCACGTGCCGCAGCAGCCGGCCGAGGTCCCATCCGGGGCAGGTCGGCACGGGGATTCCGGTGTCCGCCCCTCCGACCTGATCTCTGAGCAGGTCGGTCTGGGCGACGATCTGGTGACAGTAGTGCTCGAAGGTCAGCGAAGTCACGAGCACATCATGGGGCATTGGGCCCGCCGGCTGGTCGGCCGCGGCGCGGGCCGCCGGCGGTGGGGGTGCCCGGGTCGGTCCCGCCTGGTCGGTACGGGCCGGGCCACTGCCGGGCGGCCGGTGCGCGCACGCAAGAAGCTCCCGCGGTACTCGGCGCGGTCGGCGTTGTGGTCCCCCGCCCCGCCGCCGAGGCTCCCGCGCCCATAGGTCAAGTCGGGGCCGCCACCATGTGCCGGTGCGGGCGCCCGCGGCGGTCCCGCGCCCGGCGGCGGGGCTCCGGGGGAACCGTGCGGCCCGGCCCCCGGCGTCGACGCCCCGACGCGCCCCGGCGGCACCGTTCACCCCGACCGCCCGCCACCCCGCGGCACCCCCGCCGCACCACGCACCATGTCCGCCTGGTACGTCTTCTCCGCCCTCGGCGTCTATCCGCAGACGCCGGGCACCGCGACCCTCCTGCTGGGCGCACCGGTCTTCCCGGCCGCGGTGGTGGACCGGCCGGGCCGGGCGGACCTGGTGATCACCGCGCCGGCGGCCGACGACAGGCACCAGTACATCGACGCCGTGCGGCTCAACGGGCTTCCACTGCAACGGTCTTGGACGGACACCGGTCTGCTGCGCACCGGTGGCCGGCTCGACTTCCGGCTGGCCGTGGAGCCGAACACCGAGTGGGCCACGAACCCGGGGACGCTGCCGAAGTGAGCTGCCCCGCAACCTGATTGAGGGCGGACGGCGGCTGTCGTGGACAGCGGTGACCACGGCGGCCGTCCGTCATGTGCGGCGGGCGGAGGCGAACGCCGCGATCTCGTCGAGCGCGGGGTCGTATCCGCGCGTGGTGTCGACCTCGAGGGACGGCACGTCGAGCAAGACCCGGTCGAACGCGGCGTAGTCGCGGGCATGTTGTGCGGGATCGTCGTAGGAACGCTCGGCGTGCGCCCACCGCAGGGGGCTGTCCCGCAGCCGCCGGCGCCTGCGGTGCAGCACCACGCGGGCGTCCGCCCGGCAGTGGACGACACGGATGTCGGCGAGGTCCAGCAGCGGTCGCAGGCCGGGGCGCCAGAGGCGGTCCTGGAACGCCGCCTCCGCGACGGTGGTCACGCCGGCCCGCAGGAGCAGTTCGAGGACGTCGAAGAACGTGGACAGCGTGCGCGTGCTCAGCTCGTCCCCGGGGCCGGGCACGAAGCCGGGCGTCGCGTGGACCATGCCCTCCTTGATCTCGTCCCGGCAGACGGCCGGGCAGCCCACCAGGCGGGCGAGCTCGTGGGCGAGGGTCGTCTTGCCGCTTCCGGGCGGGCCGCTGACGACGATCAGGGCGGGACGGGAGAGCATCCGCCCAGTGAAACAGACGCCGTGGCACGGCGGTTGTGGATCAGCGCTGTCACTGTCCGGGAGATCGTCACGGCTCGTACGCGCGTTCCCTACGATGACCGGATGACCAGTGACACCGGCGTCGACGAAGACGTGCGCACGGCCGTCGTGCCCGAGGCCACCGCATGGGCCGAGCGACTGCGGCGGTTCGGCTACCTGGCCCTCCCCCGACCCGACACCCGCGAACGTCTGGTGCCGCCCTTCCCCGGGCCCACCTCTCGGACGGGCGCCGCGATGGGCTGGCTCGGGCCGGTCCTCGTGGCCGTCTTCGCCGGGGTGCTCCGCTTCTGGCGGCTGGGGCAGCCCCGGGCGGTCGTCTTCGACGAGACGTTCTACGCCAAGGACGCCTGGTCGATGCTGCGGTTCGGCTACGAGGGGACCTGGCCGGACCGCAAGATCGCCGACCCGCAACTCCTGGCCCACCCTCAGGTCGTCCCGCTCTCCGACACCGCCTCCTTCGTCGCGCACCCGCCGGTGGGCAAGTGGGTGATCGCCCTCGGGGAGGGGCTGTTCGGGCTGGGCCCGTTCGGCTGGCGGTTCATGACGGCGGTGCTCGGCACGCTGTCGGTCCTCATGCTGTGCCGCATCGGGCGCCGGCTGTTCCGGTCCACGGCGCTGGGCTGCCTGGCCGGGGCGCTGATGGCCGTCGACGGTCTGCACTTCGTGATGAGCCGCACCGCGCTGCTCGACATCGTCGTCATGTTCTTCGCGCTGGCGGCGTTCGGCTGTCTGCTGATCGACCGCGACCGGTCCCGGGCCCGGCTCGCGGCCGCGCTGCCGCCGCGCGAGGACGGCTCGGCCGGGCCCGACCACGACACGGGCACGCACACACGCCTGGGCCTGCGCCCGTGGCGGCTCGCGGCCGGCGTGTTCCTGGGGCTGGCGGCCTCCAGCAAGTGGAACGGCCTGTACTTCCTGGTCTTCTTCACCGCTCTGACCCTGCTGTGGGACGTCGGCGCACGCCGGGTCGCCGGCGCGCACCGCCCGTACCACTCGGCCCTGCGCAGGGACCTCGGCTGGTCCGTGCTGTCCCTGATACCGGTCGCCCTGGTGACGTACCTGGCCACCTGGACGGGGTGGTTCCTGTCCGCCAAGGGCTACGCCCGGCACTGGGCGGACGGCCGTGGCGGCCCCTGGGGGTGGGTCCCGGCCCCGCTGCGCAGCCTGTGGCACTACGAGTACCTCGTCTACCAGTTCAACGTGAACCTGCACTCGCCGCACAAGTACCAGTCGAATCCCTGGAGTTGGCTGATCCTCGGCCGTCCCGTGTCCTTCTACTACGAGACCCCGCAGCCGGGGCAGCAGGGCTGTCACGGCACTTCCCCCTGCCCCCAGGAGATCCTCGCGTTGGGCACGCCGCTGCTGTGGTGGACGGCCTGCGCCGCGCTGGTCTACCTGCTCTTCCGGTGGGCGTTGCGCCGCGACTGGCGGGCGGGGGCCGTGCTGTGCGCGGTGGCGGCCGGCTACCTGCCCTGGTTCGGCTTCCAGGACCGGACGATCTTCTCCTTCTACGCCGTCGCCTTCGTGCCGTACCTGTGTCTGGCCGTCGCGATGCTGGTGGGCGCCCTGCTGGGACCGCCGCGGTCGAGTGAGGGACGGCGTGTGGTGGGCGCGGTGGCCGCGGGGGCACTGGTGCTGCTCATCGCCTGGAGCTTCATCTACTTCTTCCCCTTGTACGCGGGCCGGGCGATCCCCTACGCCGACTGGCACGCGCGGATGTGGCTGGACACCTGGATCTGACGGCCGTACGGCACCTCACAGGGCGTCCAAGTCCCCCGTCGTGCGCCCGAGATACGTGACCGGGCCGGGGTCGGGCACCTCGATCTCGTGGAAGCCCATGCGGTCGTAGAAGGCCCGGGCCGGGGTGTTGGCCGTGACCATGGTGAGGTGGACCGCCGCCACGTCCCGGTCCCGCAGCGCCTGCAGGAAGGTGCGCATCAGCGCACGGCCGTGCCCGCGGCCCTGCCAGTCGGGGAGCAGGTCGATGTGCAGGTGGGCGGGGTAGGCGGCGACTTCGGGGACGATCATCCGCTCGGGCCGGTGCAGCAGCAGGACGATCGCCTCGTCGGGGGTCTCCGGCGGCCCGGCGGGCTCCGGGTGGCGCTCCGCGACGAGGGGCAGCCACTTGGCTCGGAACTCCGCGACGAAGCGGGGGGTGTCGGCGGTGCCCAGGATGTAGCCGACCGCCTGCCCGTGACCGTCGTCGAGGACGAACGCCAGCTCCGGTTCCAGGTGGACGTAGGGCGCCGCGAAGGTCGCCGGGAAGATCGAGGGGTCCGCGTGGACGCCCCGGCTGTCCTGGCCGACATGGGCGGTACGGACGCAGATGTCGTCGAGGGCCTCGCGGTCCTCGAGCCGGTACGGACGGACGATGGGAGTCGGGGTCACCCCAGCATCCTGACGCTCTGGGAGCGCTCCCACAAGAGGTTCTACAAGCTCCCGCACAGGCTCCCGCAAGCCGGCGGGACCGGGAACGCCGGAACGCTGCATCGCCGTTCCGGCCGGGCCACGACAATCTTCCGGCCGGTCCGCCGAGCAGCCCAGGGCATGCTCCTCGGCCACGTTCCTCGCGCCGCCGGGAACCGTATTCCGGCCACCTCGACGTCCCCGTGGCACTCGGTACGGGACGTGGGCCGCTCGGGAGATCCCGCCGGGCGCGCCCCGCCCGGGCGCGCGAGCCTCACCCGGTCGGCGTAAAAGCCCCTGGTCCGGGCCTGCCGGGGTGCCCCTGGGGGCACTCGGCGCGGTCCCCCGCGACGCCTGTCTCGCTCTCGTCGCCGGATCCACACTGTCCGCCCGGGTGCGCCCGAGGCCCCTGGTGGCGCATTCTTGCTGTGTCATCCGCAAGGCCCTGTCGTCGAATTCCCGTCGTCCGTCCGGAGGACGGCCCGGAGGTGTCTGGTGCGTGCGATCGCAAGGCGCCGGGGCGCCCTCGACGGGGGTGCCGCCGCGCAAGTGCATTCGAGCGTGGAGGAGGAGCCACGTGGGTGGTTCGGGAACGCCACTGAGGGTGTGCCCTCCGGAGGAGCGGGCGCCGGGCGCCTCCGGGCGGGCGGGGATCTGACGACGGGGCCTAGGGCGGCACGGACGAGGTAGGGCCGATGACTGGGAGCGCGGAGGAGGCACACCGGACGTCCGGGCAGCTGTCCACGCTGCTGATCGACGCCTCGGAAGAGGCGATCGGCGTGGCCGGCGGCCATTCCGGGGGCATCTATCTGCGCTCCGGCACGCCCGGACTGCTGCGGCTGGCGGTGCTCGCGGGACTGCCCGGCCAGCTGTTCCGGCCCTGGTGGCGGATGCACGTCGACCGGCCGTTCCCGGTGGCCGACGCCTACCGGCTCGGCGTCCAGGTGGTCCTGCCGAACGCCACCGAGACGATGCGCCGCTACCCGCAGTTCGCCGCGGGGCTGCCGTTCCAGTTCGGATCCCTCTACGTCCCGGTGGTGGGCGCGGGAACCACTTACGGCGTACTGACCGTGCTGCGCCCCTCCGCCGCGGACGCCGCCGAGCTGATGCACCACCGCGACCGCCTGGTGGCCCTGGCCGAGGACCTGGGCGCGACCTTGCTGCGGCTGGAGAGCGGCAGGGGCGGCCCGCCCGTCGCCTGGGACGGCGAGCCCGTGTGCGTGCGGCCGCCCGGCACCCGCCCGCCGGCCGGACGGGCCGGCGGGTTCGCCTGGGACCCGGTGACCGACGTGGTGACCGTCGACGAACGGCTGCCCGCGCTGCTGGGGGTGCCGGCCGAGGAGTTCGGCCCGGGTGTGCACGCGCTCGCCGAGGCCGTGGCCCCGGCCGACCCGTCACGGGTGTTGGCCGCGCTGCGGGAGACGGCGGCGGGCAGACCGCCGCCGCTGCCGCTGTACGTGCGGGCCGCGGACGAGGCGCTGCGGCTGGTGGAGCTGTGGAGCCCGTACGCCGCGCCCTCTCCGCCCGGCACGCCCTCGGGCGCTCACCCGGTCCGGGGCTTCGTCGTGGATCCGGGCCCCGGGGCGGCGGCCGACGCGGCGGCCGACCTGCTGCCGGACGGAATCCTGTGCCTGGACCGGCTGGGCGTGATCCACTACGCCAACCCGCGCGCCGCACAGCTCCTGCACCGCCCCCGGGCCGAGCTGCTCGGCCGCTCGCTGTGGGAGGGGGTGCCCTGGCTGAACCAGCCGACCTGCGAGGACCACCTGCGCGGCGCCCTGCTCTCTCCGGACCCGGTGCGCTTCCACGTGGCCCGCCCGGCCCTCGGAAGCGCCACCCCGCCCTCGGAGGAGGAGGTGGGCGGAGCGCCGTACGAGGGCGCCTGGCTCGATGTGTGCGTCTTTCCGGGGCCCGACGTCCTGGCGTGCACCTTCCGCCCGGCGAGCCGGGTCGCCGAGGCCGCCGGGCTGCCTCCCCCGGCCGAGCCCGAAGAGACGGTCCCCGATGCGGCGCCCCGCGCCGCGTCACTGGCTCCGCTGTACCGGCCCATCGTCCTGGCCATCGCGCTCACCGAGGCGGTCACGGCGCGCCAGGTGGCGGCCGTGGTCATGCGGGAGCTGCTGCCCGCGTTCGGCGGCCGTCGCCTCGCCATCTACCTCCTGCAGGACCGGCATCTCTACCTGGCCTGGGAGAACGGCTTCCCGAAAGGCTTCCTGACCCCCTTCGAGGGCGTGGGGCTGGACGCCCATCTGCCCGGTGTGGAGACGCTGACCAGCGGCCGGCCGCTGTTCTTCGACTCGATGCAGCAGCTGACGGAGGCCTACCCCGGCATACCGCTGGACGCCACGCGCGGAGCGCGCGCCTTCCTGCCGCTGATCGCCTCCGGCCGGCCGGTCGGCTCCTGCATCCTGGGCTTCGACACACCGCGCACGTTCAGCACCGAGGAGCGGGCCGTGCTCACCGCGCTCGCCGGGCTGATCGCCCACGCCATGGAGAAGGCGCAGCGCTACGAGAGCGAGGCAGCGCTGGCCCGGGGGCTGCAGCAGGCCCTCCTCCCCCGCCGGCTGTCCGTCCATCCGCAGGTCGACACCGCCGGGCGCTATCTGCCGGGCACCCAGGGCATGGAGGTGGGCGGCGACTGGTACGACGTCGTGGAGGCCGGTGACGGTCTGGCGCTGGTGATCGGCGACGTCCAGGGGCACGGGGTGTCGGCCGCGGCCACCATGGGGCAACTGCGCAGCGCGGTGAGGGCGTTCGCGCTCGGCGACCGGCCGCCCGACGAGGTGCTGAGCGGCATCAACCATCTGCTCATCGACCTCGACCCCGGCCAGTTCGCCAGCTGCTGCTACATCCGGCTGGATCCGGCCTCGGGACTGGCCCGGGCGGCGAACGCCGGGCACCCGCCGCCGTTGCTGCGCCGCCCCGACGGCCATACGGAGGTCGTGGACCTGCCCGGCGGCGTGGTGCTCGGGGTGGACCCACACGCCCGCTACCCGGTCACCGAGCTGCTGATCGAGCCCGGCGCCGTGCTCGCGCTGTACACGGACGGGCTCGTCGAACGGCCCGGCGTCGACATCGACGAGGGCATCACCGCGCTCCGCGTCGCCCTGGCCAGGGCGGGGGCCTCCGCCGCGCGTCCGGGCCGGCGTCCCCTCGCCGGGGTCGCCGACCGGCTCACCGCCAAGGCCCGGCACACCGCCGACCGCCCCGACGACATCGCCCTCCTCCTGGCCACCCGCCGAGTAGCGGCCCGCAACCACCGCCGAGGCACCGTCCATCCCCTACGCCCCCCGACCTGACGGGCTTTGCCTCAGGGGAGGCGTGGGGGCCGTCACCGCTGCCGCGGGGGATTAACGGGCGGCCGGGGGCATCTACCGCTACCGCGGGGGATTAACGAGTGGCCGGGGGCGTACACCGCTGCCGCGGGGGATTCACGAGTGACCGGGGGCGTACACCGCTGCCCGTGGTGTTCACCGCCGTCCCCGGGGCGTGCACCCCAGGCGACGCGGAATCCACCGTTGCCCCGGGGGCGTACACCGCTGCCCCGTGGCTCTCACCACCGTCCCCGTGGGCGTGCACCCCGGGCCACGCGACATTCACCGCTGGCCCGGGAGTTCACCGCTGCCCCGTGGCTTTCACCACCGTCCCCGTGGGCGTGCACCCGGGCCACGCGACATTCACCGCTGGCCCGGGAGTTCACCGCCATCCCCGGAGGCGTTCACCCCACGCCGCCCGGAATCCACTGCTGCCCCTTGGCGTACATCCCGGCCCCCGGCGGGCGTGCGCCGCTGTCCTCCGAGGCTCCGTCACCAGCGGCCCCAGGGCTCTTCACCGCCGACCTCAGACGATTCTCGCCGCCGCTTTCCGCGGCTCTTCGCCACCGCCCGCACGGATTGCCGACGCCGCACCGGACCTAGAGACAACGCCCGCACGGGCTCGCGGGCCGCCACTCCAACAGAGCACGGGACGGAGCCCTCGCGCGTCCGCAGACGCCAACGCGCAAGACCCGCGAGACCGCGCCCGCACGGGTCCGTAAACGCCACCGCACGGGACCGGCCAGTCCGCGCCCGTCCGCCATCGCGGACAGCACCCCGCAGGCGGACCGCAGACGCCAACACACAGGACCACGAAACCGCGCCCGCACGCGCTCGCGAGACGCCACCACAAGGGACCACGAAACCGCGCTCGCGGGACGCCACCACAAGGGACCCCGGAACCGAGCCCTCACGCGTCCGCGGACGCCACCGCACAGAACCGCGAGACCGCGCCCACACGCACTCGCAGGCGCCACCGCACGGGCGCCCGATCACCCCACCGGATCGCGGGACCGCGCCCGTGCGGGACCGCGGAACAACGCCCCCGCGGCACCGCCGCACCCCCTCGGTGATACCGCTTTCCCTCGGAATGCCGCCTTGTCACCCTCTGTGACGCCCCTCGCCTCCCGGGGCCCGGCAGTGTAGACATGGGCACATGGTCCGACTTCCGGACCGCTCCGGGAGCCGGTCCCCGCACCGGCCCGGCGGTCCCCGTGCCCGGCGCGTGGCCGACCATGCCCGCGCGACGCACAGGCGGCGGGCCCGGGGCGCGGCGGTCGGCGCGGGCGGGCGCACGGAGAGCGCGGAGCAGAAGCGGACGGGGAGACTGCGGTCGACGCTGACCGGGCGGAGCGTCGCCGGGCAGGTGTTCGTCCTGCAAGTGGTGATCGTGCTGCTGCTGGTGGTCGCCGCGGTGGTGTCGCTGTACCTGCAGGCGCGGCACGACAGCACCCAGGAGGCCCGCAAACGGTCGGTCGCGGTCGCCCAGGCCTTCGCCAACGCGCCGGGCACCCGCGAGGCGTTGAGCAGCCCGCGTCCCACGGTGATCCTCCAGCCCCGGGCGGAGGCGGCCCGCAAGGCGACCGGCGTGGACTTCATCGTCGTCATGAACACCGACGGCATCCGCTACACCCACCCCAAACCGAACCGCATCGGCAAGAAGTTCGTCGGCACGATCGCGCCCGCGCTGGCCGGCAAGACGGTGGTCGAGGAGGTCAACGGGACGATCGGGCGGCTGGACCAGGCGGTCGTGCCGGTCACCGCGCCCGACGGCAAGGTGGTGGGCCTGGTGTCGGCCGGCGTCACCACCAGGAACATCGGCGGCGCCGCCAACCGTCAGCTGCCGCTCGTCCTGCTGGCCGCCGCCGTCGCACTCGCCCTCGCCACGGGCGGCACGGCACTGGTGAGCAGACGTCTGCTGCGGCAGACGCACGGACTCGGGCCGCACGAGATGACCCGCATGTACGAGCACCACGACGCCGTACTCCACGCGGTGCGCGAGGGCGTGCTCATCGCCACGGACGAGGGGCGGCTGCTGCTCGCCAACGACGAGGCGCACCGGCTGCTCGACCTCCCCGAGGACGCCGAGGGCCGGCACGTCCTGGAGCTGGGCCTGCCCGCGGACACCGCCGACCTGCTGGCCTCCGGCCGTGTCGCCACGGACGAGGTGCACCTGGTCAAGGACCGGCTGCTGGCGGTCAACCAGCGCCCCACCGACGTCCAGGGCGGCCCGCCGGGCAGTGTCGCGACCTTGCGTGACTCGACCGAGCTGCGTGCCCTGTCCGGCCGAGCGGAGGCGGCTCGCGAACGCCTGGAGATGCTGTACGACGCGGGGGTGGGGATCGGCACCAGCCTGGACGTCACCCGCACCGCCCAGGAGCTGGCCGAGCTGGCCGTGCCCCGGTTCGCGGACTTCGCGACCGTCGACCTGTTCGACGCGGTGCTCGGCGGCGGCCAGCCGGAGGCGGTGACGCCCCTGCGCCGTACCGCGGTGAGCGGGATCCGCGAGGACGCGCCGCTGTACCCGGTGGGCCGGCAGCTCAGGTTCGTCGACACCTCGCCGCAGGCCCGCAGCCTGCGCACCGAGCAGGCGGTGCTGGAACCGGACCTCGACCTGGCGATGGGCTGGCACGCCCAGGACCTGGAGCGGACCGCCCAGGTAGTGGACTACGGCATCCACTCGCTGATCACCGTGCCGCTGCGTGCCGGGTCCCTGTTGCTGGGCGTGGTCAGCTTCTGGCGCTCGGAGAAGCCCGAGCCGTTCGACACGGAGGAGCTGGCCCTCGCCGAGGAGCTGGTGGCGCGGGCCGCGGTCTCCATCGACAACGCGCGCCGCTACACGCGCGAGCACAGCATGGCCGTGACGCTGCAGCGGAGTCTGCTCCCGCGCCGCCTGCCCGAGCAGTCGGCCCTGGACATCGCCTACCGGTACCTGCCCGCGCAGGCCGGGGTGGGCGGCGACTGGTTCGACGTACTGCCGCTGTCGGGGGCGCGGGTCGCGCTCGTGGTGGGCGATGTCGTGGGGCACGGCCTGTACGCGGCGGCCACGATGGGCCGGCTGCGCACGGCGGTGCACAACTTCTCCGCGCTGGACCTGCCGCCCGACGAACTGGTGGCGCTGCTGGACGAGTTGGTCGCCCGCATCGACCAGGACGAGGCGGCCCACGACGGCAGCGCCCCGATCACCGGCGCGACCTGCCTGTACGCGATCTACGACCCGGTGGCCCGGAGCTGCACCGTCGCCCGCGCGGGCCATCCCCCGCCGGCCCTCGTCCGGCCGGACGGCAGCGTCACGTTCCCGGACGTGCCGGCCGGTCCCCCGCTGGGGCTCGGCGGTCTGCCGTTCGAGACGGCCGAGCTGGCGCTGGAGGAGGGCAGCCGTCTCGTCCTGTACACCGACGGGCTGGTGGAGAACCGGGAGCGGGACATCGACGAGGGACTCGACATGCTGCGCGGCGCGCTGGAGCGGGCGGGCAAGTCGCCGGAGGAGACCTGCCGGGCCGTACTGGAGGCGCAACTGCCGGCGAAGCCCAGCGACGACGTCGCGCTGATCGTCGCCCGCACCCGGGCCCTGCCCGCCGACCGCGTCGCCGAGTGGGACGTACCGCCGGACCCGGCGGCCGTCGCCGGGGTGCGGGCCGCGCTGAACCGGCAGTTGGAGCGGTGGGGGCTCGACGAGCTGGAGTTCAGTACGGAGCTGATCCTGAGCGAGCTGGTCACCAACGCGATTCGTTACGGCGCCGATCCCATCCACGTACGCGTGCTGTTCGACCGCACCCTGATCTGCGAGGTCTTCGACAGCAGCAGCACCTCTCCGCATCTGCGGTATGCGGCGATGACCGACGAGGGCGGCCGGGGGCTGTTCCTGGTGGCCCAGCTCGCCGAGCGCTGGGGGACGCGGTACACGCCGGCGGGCAAGGTCATCTGGGCCGAGCAGCCGCTGCCCTGAGCGGACGTCCTTCGTCGTTCCCTACGAAGTTCTCCCGGTTCCCCGCCAAGTTCTCCGCGGTGGGTGTTCCTCACGGCCAGCTTCTGATAGGAAACCTTCCTATCAGAGTGAAGTACGGCCAACTCCCCACCCCCCACTCCCCTTTGGAGCACCCGTGAGAGACGCTTCCGACGGCACCGCCGTCCACACCTCGCGCCGCACCCTCCTCGCCCTGTTCGGCGCCTCCCTGGCGGCGGCCCCGCTGCTGCTGCGCCCCTCCCACGCCTCGGCGTCCCCGGCCGCCGCGGGCTGCGTGGGGCTGGACGACCCCGCCAAGAAGGAGATCGCGATGAAGTTGGTGTCGAGCGCGGAGAACTCCTCGCTCGACTGGAAGGCGCAGTACAAGTACATCGAGGACATCGGTGACGGACGGGGCTACACCGCCGGGATCATCGGCTTCTGTTCGGGCACCGGCGACATGCTCGACCTGGTCCAGCTCTACACCGACCGCAAGCCCGGAAACGTCCTCGCCAAGTACCTGCCGGCCCTGCGCGAGGTGAACGGCTCCGACTCGCACGACGGCCTCGACCCGAACTTCCCCAAGGACTGGCGCAAGGCGGCCCAGGACACCGCGTTCCAGCAGGCGCAGAACGACGAGCGCGACCGCGTCTACTTCAAGCCCGCCGTCAAGCAGGGCAAGGCGGACGGCATCGGCACGCTGGGGCAGTTCGCGTACTACGACGCCATCGTCATGCACGGCGACGGCGACGACCCCACCAGCTTCCGCAACATACGCAAGCGCGCCCTGAACAAGGCGAAGCCGCCGGCGCAGGGCGGCGATGAGGTGACGTACCTCAACGCCTTCCTGGACGCGCGGGTGTGGGCGATGAAGCAGGAGGAGGCCCACAGCGACACCACCCGGGTCGACACCGAGCAGCGCGTCTTCCTGCGCAAGGGCAACCTGTGCCTGAACACGCCACTGGACTGGAAGGTCTACGGCGACAGCTACCACATCGGCTGACGCCACCGAAGGACCGGCCTCTATGGGCTCATAAACCCGGCTTATGAGCCCATAGACCGGACCCGCGTACCGACTTAGGCTTGCCTTAACTTAGGCTTCCTGTTCGAGTCGATCTTTTCGCCGCTCGAAGGGAACCTGATCATGCCCCGCCCCCTGCGGGTAGCCATCGTCGGTGCCGGCCCCGCCGGGATCTACGCCGCCGACGCGTTGCTCAAGTCCGACGTGGCCGCCGAGCCCGGTGTGTCCATCGACATCTTCGAGCGCATGCCCGCGCCGTTCGGGCTGATCCGCTACGGCGTCGCCCCCGACCACCCCCGCATCAAGGGCATCGTCACGGCCCTGCACCAGGTGCTCGACAAGCCGCAGATCCGGCTGTTCGGCAACGTCGACTACCCGAACGACATCAGCCTCGACGACCTGCGCGCCTTTTACGACGCCGTGATCTTCTCGACGGGTGCGACGGCCGACCGCGAGCTGCGCATACCCGGCATCGACCTCGACGGCTCCTACGGCGCCGCCGACTTCGTCTCCTGGTACGACGGCCACCCGGACGTTCCCCGCACCTGGCCGCTGGAGGCCGAGAGGGTCGCCGTGCTCGGCGTCGGCAACGTCGCCCTCGACGTGGCCCGCATCCTCGCCAAGACCGCCGAGGAGCTGCTGCCGACGGAGATCCCGCCGAACGTCCACGAGGGTCTGAAGGCCAACAAGGCGCTGGAGATCCACGTGTTCGGCCGCCGCGGCCCGGCGCAGGCGAAGTTCTCGCCGATGGAGCTGCGCGAGCTGGACCACTCCCCCACCATCGAGGTCGTCGTCGACCCCGAGGACATCGACTACGACGCGGGTTCGATCGAGACCCGGCGCGGCAACAAGCAGGCCGACATGGTCGCCAAGACGCTGGAGAACTGGGCGATCCGCGATGTCGGTGACCGCCCGCACAAGCTGTTCCTGCACTTCTTCGAGTCGCCCGTCGAGGTCCTCGGCGAGGACGGCAGGGTCGTCGGGCTGCGCACCGAGCGCACCGCCCTGGACGGCACCGGCAACGTCAAGGGCACCGGCGAGTTCAAAGACTGGGACGTCACCGCCGTCTACCGCGCGGTCGGCTACCTGTCCGACAAACTCCCCAAGCTGCCCTGGGACATCGACTCGGGCACGGTCCCGGACAAGGGCGGCCGGGTCGTCCAGGAGTCCGGCGAGCACCTTCAGTCGACGTACGTCACCGGCTGGATCCGGCGCGGCCCGGTGGGCCTGATCGGCCACACCAAGGGCGACGCCAACGAGACGGTGGGCAACCTGCTGGACGACTACGCGGGCGGCCGTCTGCACACCCCCGCCACGCCCGAACCGGCGGCCGTGGACGCGTTCCTGGCCGAGCGGAACGTCCGCTTCACCACCTGGGAGGGCTGGTACAAGCTGGACGCCGCCGAGAAGGCGCTGGGCGAGCCGCAGGGCCGTGAGCGCGTGAAGATCGTCGAGCGCGAGGACATGCTCCGGGAGAGCGGCGCCTGAGATCACGCGAGCCGGTGGGCTCACGCGTACGGATCGCGTGGCCCCACCGGTTTCTTCCGTGTCCACGGCGCGAACCGGCCCGTTCACCGCGGTCCGCGGAACCTCCGCCGTCGGGAGAACGTTCTCACCTGTGCGCGTACGACCACGGGGGCCGTACGGACACACGGGGGTGGGCGTGACTCGGGTGGTGGTCATCGGTGGCGGGATCGCCGGAGCGGCGACGGCTCTGGCAGTGCACAGGGCGGGGCTCGACGCCCAGGTGTACGAGGCGCATCCGGACGCGGCCGAGGACCTGGGCGCGTTCCTCACCCTGGCGAGCAACGGGATGCGCGCGCTGGCGGCGCTGGACGCCTCCGCGGCGGTGACCGCCCTCGGCTTCCCGCTGACCTCGATGCGGGTCCTGGACGGCACCGGTGCGCAGTTGGCGCGGGTGCCGCTCGGCGAGGCGGCCGACCCCCTCCTGCGCTACCGCTGCCTGCGCCGCGGCGACCTCGGCTCGACGCTGCAGGCGGAGGCCGTCCGCCGCGGCATCGCCGTCCGGCACGGCGCACGGCTGGTCTCCGTCGAGCACGGCACGGACGGCGTCACCGCCCGCTTCGCCGACGGCACTTCGGCGCGCGGCGACCTGCTGATCGGCGCCGACGGCCTGAACTCCGCAGTCCGCGCGACGTTCGCGCCCGCCGTCCGGCCGTCCTACGCGGGCCAGCAGGTCTTCTACGGCCGCACGTCCGCCGCGGGGCTGCCCGCGGGGGACGCGTGCATCACGATGGTGCGCGGCAGCGCGGCGGCCTTCGGCTTCGCGGTCTCCCCCGACGGGCAGACGTACTGGTTCGCGCGAGTGAGCGGCGACCCGCTGCCCGCCGAGGAGACCGGCGGCGGCACCCCTGCCGGATGGCGCGAGACCCTTTTTCCGCCGCTGCGCAAGGACGACACCCCTGCGGCGGACATCGTCGCGGCCACCGGCGACGACGTCCTGGTCACCAACGCGACCGAGGTCCCGCCCGGCAGCCCCTGGCGCTCCGGGCGCGTGATGCTCGTCGGCGACGCCGCGCACGCGGCCTCCCCGGCGACCGGCCAGGGCGCGTCGATGGCACTGGAGGACGCGGTGATCCTCGCCAAGTGCCTGCGCGACCTTCCGGACACGGACGCCGCCCTCGGCCGCTACGAGGAGCTGCGCCGACCGCGCGTGGAGCACAACACCACCGTCAGCGGCAACATCTCCCGCGGCGTGAGCTCCCCGTCCCCGGCCGGTCGGGGCGCCGCGCCCCCGCGCCCCGGGGAGGAGGAACTCGTCGGCCTGCTGGACTGGACGGCCGGTCTTCCCGCACGGCCCTGAAATCCCGTCAGCCTGTTACCGTCCCCCGGTGTTCACCCTCACCGAACCCCCTTTCTTCACTCGTCTGCACGACGCGCGGCGGGTCCTCGTCGTCGGCGCGGGCGGTGGATTCGACGTGTACGCCGGCCTTCCGCTGGCCCTCGCGCTGCGGTCGGCGGGCAAGGAGGTCCATCTGGCCAACCTCTCCTTCGCCGACCTCTACGGCCTCGACCTGGACGTGTGGCTGGAGGCGGACGTGGCGGCCGTCCGGCCCGACACCCCCGCGCGCGGCGACTACTTCCCGGAGCGCACCCTCGCCCGCTGGCTCGAACAGCAGGGGCTGCCGGCCACGGTGTACGCGTTCCCGCAGACCGGGGTCCAGCCGTTGCGCGCCGCCTACCGCGCCCTCGTGTCGCATCTGGGCGGAGTGGACGCCGTGGTGCTGGTGGACGGCGGCACCGACATCCTGATGCGGGGCGACGAGCACGGACTGGGCACGCCGGAGGAGGACATGGCGAGCCTGGCCGCCGTGAACGGCATGGACGAGATACCCCAACGGCTCGTCGCCTGCCTGGGGTTCGGGGTGGACGCCCACCATGGGGTCAATCACTCCCTGGTGCTGGAGAACCTGGCCGCGCTGGACCGGGAGGGCGTTTATCTCGGCGCGTTCTCCCTGCCGCGTGAGAGCCGGGAGGGTGCCCTGTACCTCGACGCGGTGGCCCACGCCCAGCGCGCCACGCCCGAGTACCCGAGCATCGTCAACGGCTCGGTCGCGGCCGCCGTGCGCGGCGACTTCGGCGACGTCCGCTTCACGGAACGGACCAAGGACAGCGAACTGTTCGTCAATCCGCTGATGTCCCTGTATTTCTGCGTGGACGCCGTCGGCCTGGCCCGCCGCAACCTCTATCTCGACCGGCTGGAGAACACCGCGTTGATGCGTCAGATCAGCACCGCCGTCTCGGAGTTCCGCGGCGGCCTGCCGCGTCAGCGGCCACCGCGGGCCTATCCACACTGACACGGCCGGGCAACCGGCGGCACGATTTCGGTGAACTGACCACACAAATCGGCCCCGTCGCATACGCTCCAGATTCTTCACGAAACATGCACACAGGGGGGAACTTCTCCATGCGTATACGTCTTGTCGCCGCGACCGCCACCGCCGCGGGCACGCTCGCCATCCTGGCCGCCGTCCCGGCGCACGCCACCGAGTACCAGTCCGCGCTGAAGATCAAGGGCGTCCAGTACGACGCGCCCGGCCGGGACTCCAACAACTGCTCCACCGGCAACACGGACGAGGAGTACCTGACGCTCAAGAACTACTCGTCCCACACGACCGTGAACCTCAAGGGGTACGTGGTCAAGGACAAGGCCGGCAACAAGTTCACCTTCACCCGCAACCACTACCTGCAGCCGGGCGACTATGTGAAGCTGCGGGGCGGCCACGGCACCGACTCGGACGCGCGCAACGTCGTGTACCGCAACAACTGCAACTTCATGTGGAACAACGACAAGGACACCATCTACGTGTACAAGTCCTCGGGCAGCGGCGCCGACTCGCACGCGTACACCAAGAGCGGCAACGACAGCGACGGCAACGGGTACATCACGTTCCACGGGTGACGGCGCAGGGCCGGCGAGTTCCTCGTACTCCCCCAGGGTGCGGGCGTGTTCGTCCGGCTGGGTCGGGGCGAGCGGTCGGGGACGACCGTATCGCCCCCTTCGCTCAGCGTGTCGCGAGGTCGCGCCTGGCCACGAGGGCGAGGGTCACCACGAGCAGGGTGAGCGCAGCCGTCTGCGCGAGCGCGCCGCCGACGAAGGCGGCGGGCAGGGGCAGGCCGAGCCACGGGGACAGGGCGGCCACCCGTACCGCCAGCAGAAGCAGGCCGAGCGCGGCCAGGGCCACGGCGCCGCCGCCGGTACGCGTCGAGTCCGCGCCGCGGGTCCGCAGCAGCAGCCAGCCCAGCGCGCCGAGGACGAAGCAGGTGGCCGGGGCCCAGGCCGCGTCGGCCAGGGCGGGCAGCACGACGAGCGATCCGCCCATCACCACGCAGCAGGCGGTGTAGAGCATGCCGGGGGTGCCCGCGGGCAGAGCGGCCGGCGGGGCGTCCCGGTGGAACGCGGCGCACAGGGCGAGCGCCGGCAGCCACGCCAGCAGCGCACTGGCGACGGCGTACCACGGCTCCGAGGGCGCCCATTCGGTCACCAGCGGCTCGACCAGCGGCCACAGGGTGGGCAGCGCGGCGAGCAGCACGGCCGTGCGGGCGAGACGCCGGCGGTCGTGGACGAGCGCGAAGAAGCCGACCGTCCACAGCAGTGGCAGCACCCACTGCGCGACCGCGACCGCGCCCAGCAGCGCGCCACGACCGGTGAACCCCGACAGGAACATGTCCCATTCGCGTCCGCCGTGCGTCGAGGACCACGTCAGGTTCATGATCCGGTCGACGACGGCGGCGGCCGCCTGCAGCAGGACAGCGAACAGCGCGAAGTGGCGCACGGCCGAGCCGAGCAGCGCGTACGGCCCCGGCGCGCCGGAGGCGGCCAGTCTGCTGCGCACGGCCAGGGCGGCCACGCTTGCGATCTCGCCCAGGGTGGGCCTGCTCTGGTCCTGTGTCTCGCGGTCGACGTCCCACAGGAACACCTCGACCATCTCCTCCTCGCGGTCCTCGCGGTAGTAGGCGGGGAGCAGGCGCAGCACGGTGCGGTAGCGGGCTTCGAGCAGGGTCGTCACGCCAGACCTCCTGCGAGTCCGGGACCGGTGGCGGGATTCGCGGCCGGGTTCGCCGGCTGCGTGGATGTCTTGCGGCCTTCGGCGATGCGCTGCCTGGCGGCGCTGGCTCCGGCGGCCATCCGCTCCGCCTCCGCGGCCAGGGCCCGCGTCCCGTCGTCGGTGACGCGGTAGTAGCGGCGGAGCCGGCCGTCGTGCACCTCCTCGCGGTCCAGCGCGATCAGCCCGTCCGCGGTGAGCCGGTCGAGCACGCCGTAGAGGGTGCCGACGCGCAACTGCACGTCGCCGCCGGACAGTTCCTCGACCTCACGCAGGATGCCGTAACCGTGCCGGGGCTGGTCGGCCAGGGCGGTGAGGACGAAGAACGCCGCCTGGGTCATGTTCCTCGATGCCATGTGGCCATGATATCTCGCCTTCCGATATATAGCGCGGCGGCGAGCAAGGCGGCGTGTCGTGGTGCGGGTGCGGACGGAACAGGACCCGCCCCAAAGCGGATGGTGGGCGGGCCCTGTTCGCGGCGCCATTGTGGCCGGACCGGTACCGCCAGGGGACGTGTGAAACACCGGCGCCTGAGGTGGAGCGCGCGCACCCCGAGTGCGCGGCCCGCGTCCCGTGCGCCCCACCCCGCATGATCTCGGCCGAGCGGCGCAGAGATACTGGTGTCCGCACATGCCCCCGCCCTCAGATGGACTCATGCGCACTTCCCCGACCGCACGCCCGACACCTTCGACCACCCTGTGGCTGGCCCGTGGCCGGCACACCGGCCCCGACGCGGCAGACGTCGTACGCCGCACACTCCAGCGGCTCACGAACAGCGAGATCCTCGACGACCATCTGGAGGTGCCCGGGTCTGACGGCGACGCCCGGCAGATCTTCGAGGCACGCTGGAAGGTCGCCGGGACGGTGACCGTGCGCGCCCGGCTGACACTGGCCCCGCCGGCCGAGGACGGGCGCGACTGGGTGCTGGCGGCTGAGGCCGAAAGCGCGTGGGACCAGGGATGGCCCTCTCCCGCGACGATGTTCTGGCCCGACGAGCCCGACGTCGCCTGGGACCACGAGCCCGACACCGGACTGCGTTTCCGCGAGGCCACCCATCTGCCGCCGGACGACGACAAGGAGATCCGGCGGCTGCTGAGGAGCTCGGTGCGCGGCGGCTGGAGCGTCAACTTCGTCGTGCACGAGGCGATGACGCCCGACGAGCGCGGCCGGCGTCCGCTCCACACGTTCCTGCCGCCGGCCCTGCGCCACCGCGTCCTGGAACACCGCGCCGCCCCCGAGCAACTGCGCATCGTCAACCGCGCGCTGCGCGAGTTCGGCGTGCAGGTCCCACGCGGCGGTGCCGTCGTGCTGCCACCGGACCCCGCCCCCGAGGGCTTCGAGGCGGAGGCCTTCTCGATCCGCACGGTCTTCCTCGACGGCTCGCGCCCGGACGAGCTCGTCGACGCGCTGACCCGTTACGCCGCCCTGCCCCGGCCGCTGCCCGACGGCGCGGAGGCGGCCGTCGCCGAACTGCGCGACGACTGGCGGCTGATGACGCTGGAGGAGCAGCTCGACCACGAGCGCAGACTGGTCGCCATGTACGCGGAGGCGCTGGAGGCCATGACGAAGTCGCGGGACCTGTACCGCGAGGCCGCCGAGCGCGCGCACGAGGCGCTGGCCGTCTACCGGGAGGCAGGCGTCGAGATCCCCGCACAGCCGCAACCCCCGGCGACGCCCGCGGCCGGCTCGCCCCTCCGGCAGCTGACGCGGACCTTCGAGCGCCTGAAGTTCTCGGCCAAGGCGCTGCGGCCCACGCCCGGCGCCGACCGGGAGACCGGGGAACCCGCCGGGAAGGGCACGGACGAGGGGTCCCGACCCGCGGACGGCTGACCCCTGTCGCTTCCCGGGGCGGACGTGTCAGCCGGCGCAGGTTGGATACGCGGTCTGGACGGCATCCGAGCCCGTCCCGGAAGGTCCCTCGCCATGGGCAGCAACCACAGCCTCCGGGCTGGACAGGGCACCACCAGCGGTCCCCACCAGTCCTCCATCACGCTGCGGGTCAACGGCAAACCGCACACCCTCACCGTCGACCACCGGCGCGTCCTGCTGGACGTGCTCCGCGAGGACCTGGGCCTGTTCGGCGCCAAGAGGGGCTGCGACCACGGCCAGTGCGGGGCCTGCACCGTCCTGGTGGACGGCCGTCGCGTCAACAGCTGCCTGCTGCTCGCCGTGACCCTGGACGACCGCGAGGTCACGAGCGTCGAGGGGCTCGCCGACGACGGGCAGGAGCTCCACCCGCTGCAGCGGGCCTTCCTCGACCGCGACGCCTTCCAGTGCGGGTACTGCACGCCCGGGCAGCTCTGCTCCGCCGTCGGCATGCTCACCGAGGCCGAGGCGGGGCACCCCTCCCGCGTCACCGACCCCGGTACCCCCTCCGGCCGGCCGGTCCCACTGGGCCGGGAGGAGATCCGCGAGCGGCTCAGCGGCAACCTCTGCCGCTGCGGCGCGTATCCGCGGATCGTCGACGCGGTCGAGGACGTGATCCCGTGAAGGCCTTCGCGTACGTACGTCCGTCGAGCGTCGAGGAGGCCACCGCCGCGTTCGCCTCCCTGCCCGGCGCCCGCTACCTCGGCGGCGGCACCAACCTCGTCGACCTGATGAAACTCGGCGTCGAACAACCTGCCGCCCTCGTCGACGTCGGCCGCCTCCCCCTGGACGCGGTGGAGGACCTGCCCGACGGCTCGCTGCGCGTCGGAGCCCTCGTCCGCAACAGCGACCTCGCCGCCCATCCGGCCGTCCGCGACCGGTACCCCGCCCTGTCCCTGGCCCTGCTCGGGGGCGCCTCCGGGCAGCTGCGCAACGCCGCCACCACCGGCGGCAACCTGCTGCAGCGCACCCGCTGCCCCTACTTCCAGGACGTGACCAAGCCGTGCAACAAGCGCGAGCCGGGCAGCGGCTGCGGAGCACGGGACGGCGTCCACCGCGATCACGCGGTCCTCGGGCACTCCGAGGCCTGCATCGCCACCCACCCGTCGGACATGGCCGTCGCGCTGGCCGCGCTCGACGCGCGCGTCGAGCTGTACGGCCCCGAAGGCACGCGGGACGTCCCCGCCGCCGACTTCCACCGGCTGCCCGGGGACCGTCCGGAGCGGGACACCGAGATCCGCCCCGGTGAGCTGATCACCGGGGTGCTGCTGCCCGGGTCGACGGCCGGGCTGCCGTCCCTGTACCGCAAGGCACGGGACCGGGCCTCGTACGCCTTCGCCCTGGCCTCCGTGGCCGCGGTGCTGGAGGTGGCGGACGGGGTCGTCGCCCGGGCCGGGATCGCGTTCGGGGCGCTGGCCCACCGGCCCTGGCGGGCCGGCGCGGCCGAGGAGGCACTGGTCGGCGCGGCGCCCACCGCGGCCGCGTTCGAACGTGCCGTCGACCTCGAGCTGTCCGCCGCCCGGCCCCTGCGGGACAACGCCTACAAGGTGCCGCTCGCCCGTTCGCTCGCCCTGGACGTCCTGACCCGGCTCGCCGAGCCCGCCAGGACCTGAACACCGGTATCCGAGGAGACCTCATGGTCCGCACCGCCGCCGTGGGCGCACCGGCCGAGCGCCGGGAAGGCCGGGAGAAGGTCACCGGCACCGCCCGCTACGCCGCCGAACACGTCCACCCCGGCCGCGCCCACGCCTGGCCGGTGCCCGCCGCGATCGCACGGGGCACCGTGACCGCCGTCGACACCGCCGTCGCCCTGAGCCGACCCGGGGTGCTGGCCGTCCTCACCCACGAGAACGCCCCGCGCCTGACCGAACCGGACGACCCGGTGCTCGCGGTGCTGCAGAACCCGCGGGTGCCGCACCACGGCTGGTTCGTGGCGCTCGTGGTGGCCGAGACGCTGGAGGCGGCCCGGGCCGGGGCCGCGGCGGTCCGGGTCTCGTACGACGCGCAGGACCACGACGTCACGCTCACCGAGACACATCCCGGCGCCTACGTTCCCGAGACGGCCAACGGCGGCTACCCGGCAAGCCGCGAACACGGCGACCCCGAGGGCGCCTTCGGCTCCTCGGCCGTCCGGGTCGACGTCCGCTACCGGGTGCCGCCGCTGCACAACCACCCCATGGAACCGCACACGAGCACCGCGCTGTGGGACCGCGACCGGCTCACCGTGCACACCTCCAGCCAGGGCTCGAACGTCGTACGCGCCACGCTCGCCGCCCTCTTCGAACTTCCCGAGGAGCGGGTCACCGTCGTCGCCGAGCACGTGGGCGGCGGTTTCGGATCCAAGGGCACTCCGCGGCCCGACGTGGTGCTCGCCGCGATGGCCGCACGGCAGACGGGCCGCCCGGTCACCGTGGCGCTGCCGCGCCGGTACCTGCCGGCCGTGGTCGGGCACCGGGCGCCCACACTGCACCGGCTGCGTCTCGGCGCGCGCGCCGACGGCCGGCTCACGTCCCTGATCCACGAGGTCACCACCCACACCTCCCGCGTCAAGGAGTTCGTCGAGCAGGCCGCCGTTCCCGCGCGGATCATGTACGCGGCACCCGACAGCCGGACCCTGCACCGTGTGGCGCCGCTGGACGTGCCCACACCGTCCTGGATGCGGGCGCCGGGCGAGGCCCCCGGCATGTACGCGCTGGAGTCCGCGATGGACGAGCTGGCCTGCGAACTCGGCATGGACCCGGTGGAGTTGCGGATCGTCAACGAGCCGGACAGGGAGCCCGACAGCGGCAAGCCGTTCAGCAGCAGGCATCTCGTCGAGTGCCTGCGCGAGGGCGCCCGCCGCTTCGAGTGGGCGCGCCGCGACCCGCGCCCGCGCTCCCGCCGCGCCGGACCGCTGCTCCTCGGCACGGGCGTGGCCGCCGCCGTCTACCCGGTCCTCGTGCAGCCGTCCACGGCGTCGGCCCGGGCCCTGCCCGACGGGACGTTCCTGGTACGGATCAACGCCACCGACATCGGCACGGGCTCGCGCACCATGCTCGCGCAGGTCGCGGCCGACGCCCTGGGCGTGGAGCTCGGACGGGTCCGCACCCAGGTCGGCAGCAGCGATCTGCCCCCGGCCTCCCTGGCCGGCGGCTCGTCCGGCACGGCCTCCTGGGGCTGGGCGGTGCACGACGCGTGCGCCCGGCTGGCGGCGGCCCTGCGCGGGCACACCGGGCCGCTGCCCGCCGAGGGTCTGGAGGTCCGTGCCGACACCGCGGGACGGGCCGGCGCCGACAGCCCCTGGGCCCGCCACGCCTTCGGCGCGCACTTCGCCGAGGTGGCCGTCGACACCGTGAGCGGCGAGGTCCGGGTGAGCCGGCTGCTCGGGGTGTACGCCGCCGGGCACATCCTCAACGCCCGTACCGCGCGCTCCCAGTTCGTCGGCGGCATGACCATGGGCCTCGGCATGGCGCTCACCGAGGGCAGCACCGTGGACGCCGCCTTCGGTGACTTCACCGAGTCCGACCTGGCGTCGTACCACGTGCCCGCGCACGCCGACGTGCCCGACATCGAGGCGCACTGGATCGACGAGGACGATCCCCACCTCAACCCCATGGGGAGCAAGGGCATCGGGGAGATCGGCATCGTCGGAACGGCCGCGGCCATCGGCAACGCCGTCCATCACGCGACCGGCGTGCGCCTGCGCGAACTACCGCTCACCCCGGACCGCGTGCTGAGCGCAGCCGCGTCGGGCCGGCCGTAGGGCGCGTTTCGACAGTCGGGCCCGCCCCGCGACGCCTGCACGCACTCCCCCAGAGGCACCCCCAGCCCCGTTGCCGTAACGCCCGAATGGCTCCGCTGTGAGGGAGGGCGTAGTTCGGCACTCTCGGGGCCGTCGACACGGTTGACGCGAGGTTACGTGCAACTACCACCTGTCACCACCGCACCATGTCACTCGGGTGCCCCGGGTGTGAACCGCCGCCGTGCGGCCGGAACGGCGGCAGGACGTACGAAGGGCGGATGCGGGAATCCGACTAGGGGGCGGGCCGCTCGGCGCGCCGGACGGAGGAAGATCCGTGGATACGACCACGACCGTGATCGTCATCGCCGCGGTCCTCGCGGCACTCGTGCTCGCGGCGGCCGTCGCCGTGCTGGTCCGCCTGGTGCGGACGCGGCGCGATCTGAGCAGAGCCGGTCTGCCGACCGGGCCGCGCTGGGTTTTCTGGGGGGCCGTCCTCTACTTCGTACTGCCGACCGACCTGTTGCCCGACCCGATATATCTGGACGACATCGGCGTCCTTCTCCTCGCCCTGCACAATCTGCGTGCGCCACTTCGCGGGATCTATGGCCACAAATCCCCCTTGACTACGCAGAGTAAGGAAACCAATCACCCGTTCGATTCGTATAAGTGACTGGAAGGGCAAGGCAGTCGGCGGACCAGCGCCGTCCCGGAGGGGGGACGGCCTGGTCGGCGCAGCACCGACGAGGGAGACACGATGCAACCGTTCGCGCTCAACTACGCACGTCCGGCGGTGGAGTTGGAGGCCACGACTCCGTACGCCTACGACGGCGCGCTGCAGTTGAACGTGCTCATGGACGGCCGGGTCGCCGCGAGCGACCTCGCACTGCTGAGGGAACTGGGGACCACGACCTCCACCGCCGGGTCCAAGACTCACTTCGACGACTGAACGCGGAACCGTCCACGATGACCGTCCTGATCCTGACCTGTGAAGAGGATGTGACCGCCGACATGGTGGTGGTGCACCTCAACGCGTCCGGGGTCCCGGTGGTGCGGCTGGACCCGGCGGACCTCCCCGGCGGTGTCGCGCTGTCGGGTGAGTACGTCCACGGGGCCTTCCGCGGCCACCTCCAGTCCGCGGGGCGGCTGGTGAGCATCTCCGGCCTGCGCTCCATATGGGTGCGCAGGCCGGGCGACCCGGCCGCGCGTGCTCCGCAGTCCTCCGCCTGGCTGACCGAGGAGGCCGCACAGGCGCTGTACGGCATGCTCCGTGGCAGCGGGGCCCGTTGGATGAACCACCCGGACGCGGCCCGGCAGGCCCGCCACAAGCCGTGGCAGCTGCGGCTGGCCCAGGACTGCGGGCTGCCCGTGCCGGCCACGCTGATCACGACGTTCCCGCAGGCCGCGCGGGAGTTCGCGGAGCGCTACCCGGACCTGGTGGTCAAGCCGGTCTCCGGGGCGCACCCGCAGGATCCGCCCCGGGCGGTGCCGACCAGCAGGGTGGCGCCGGACACGGACTTCTCCGCCGTCGCCTTCGGGCCCACCCTGCTGCAGCGGCGCGTCGCCAAACGGGCGGACGTCCGGCTGACCGTGGTGGGCGAGCGCATGCTGGCGGCGCGCAAGGCGACGGCCGCGGACGCCGACCCCGACGCGGTGGACGTGCGCTTCGCGCCGGGAGACGTGCCGTGGCGGCCGACCGAGGTGCCGCCGCGCGTCGCCGACGCCGTCCGCTCCTACCTGGCGCGGGCGCAACTGGCGTACGGCGCCTTCGACTTCGCCGAGGACGCGGACGGGACGTGGTGGTTTCTCGAGTGCAACCAGTCGGGGCAGTTCGGCTTCGTCGAGGTGGAGACGGGCCAGCCGATCGCCCGTGCCGTCGCGGAGTGGCTCGCCCGGCCCGGCCCGGAGTCCGGCACCCGGGTCGACGACGCCGACGCCTCGGTGTGTTGAGGGGCGGTCAGTGGGGCAGCGAGCCGGGCAGCAGCGCCGTCCGCTGCCATCCCGCGCCCGGCGCCGCGGGCCGCTCGGGCGTCATCCCCGCGCCGAAGGACGACAACGGACGCATCGCGTACTCCAGTTCGCGGCTGACGCGCTCGGCCTCCCTGCGGGTTTGAAGGGGGATGTCGCCGCGCTCGGCGACGAGCCGGTCGTAGATGGGGGAATCCTGAAACACCCTCGACGCGCCTTTCGTATGCCGGCCCATAGGTATGGGCACAGTTGTCGAGTGTAAGCGCCCCGGCACACCGCGGTGCGAATTCCCCGGAGTGCCGGGCCCCGGACGCCGCCACGACCGGGGCGGGCCGTCGGTCAGGCCCCCGTGGTCGAACCCGGGCGGACGATCATCAGCACGGTCACGGCGGCCCACAGCAGGTTGAACACCCCGGTGAACATGGCGAGTCGCACGGTGAGCGGCCGCTCCACGGGCCGCCCCGCGTCCAGTTCCGCGAGGAGTTCGTCCTGGCGGGGCAGCACGAAGGCGATCAGCAGGCCGGCCGCCACGGCGGTGAGGGTGATGGACGCGATCAGCCATCCGCTGCCCAGGACGCCCATCGCCGCCGCCGTGGCGACACCGAGGGCGGGCACGGCGATGCCGATGCCGGAGTAGACCCGGCAGATTCGGTGCAGCAGCCGGACCGTGTGCACCGCCTCCCCGTCGGCCCGACGGGCCGCGGGCGGGAACATGCTCGCGGCGACGGCCACCGGCCCCACGGCCACGATGGCGGCCAGGACATGGAGGGTGAGCAGCAGCTTGGTCATCGGGGGCCTTTCGGAGAGGTGCGGTGGCCGGGTCCGCGCTCACGCTAAGGATCTTCGAGCCCCCGCCACAGAGGCTGAAACGACAGGTTCCAACGGATTCCCGCCAACGCCTTCGTCAGCCCATCTGGGCAAGGGCCCAGGTCATGAGCGAGGCGTGAACCCGCCTATGGTGGCCTTCATGCACTCCGTTGCGATCCTCGCGCTCGACCAGGTGGTGCCGTTCGATCTGGCGGCGCCCATGCAGGTGTTCGACTGGGCGCGGCTGCCGGACGGCCGCCGTCCCTACCGGGTGCGGGTGTGCGCCGAGTCCCCGGAAGTGCTGGGGGACGGTCTGGTGCTGCGGGTGGACCGGGGACTGGACGCCCTGGCGGACGCCGACACGATCGTCGTGCCGGGCCGGGCGCCTGGAGCCGGACCGACGCCGGAGCCCGTACTGGCGGCGCTGCGCCGGGCGGCCGCCGCGGGCACACGCATCGCGTCGGTGTGCGCGGGCGCGTTCGTGCTGGCGGAGACGGGGCTGCTGGACGGTCTGCGCGCCACCACGCACTGGATGGCGGCCGCCGACCTCGCGCGCCGCCACCCCGAGGTCCGGGTCGAGCCGGACGTGCTCTACGTCGACAACGGCCAGATCCTCACCTCGGCCGGCGCCGCGGCGGCCCTGGACATGTGCCTGCACATGATCCGCCGGGACCTCGGCTCGGCGGTGGCCGCGGACGCGGCCCGCATGTGCGTGATGCCCCTCGAACGGGAGGGCGGACAGGCCCAGTTCATCGTCCACGAGCAGCCCCCGGTGCCACGCGGCTCGACCCTCGAACCGGTCCTGGAGTGGATCGAGGACAACCTGGCGGGCGACATCACCCTGGGTGCGATGGCGGCGCGCTCCGGAATGGGCGAGCGCACCTTCAGCCGGCGCTTCCGCGAGCAGACGGGGACGACACCGCTGCAGTGGCTGCTGCGGGCCCGGGTGCGGCGGGCCCAGTACCTGCTGGAGAACAGCGACCGTCCGATCGAGCGGATCGCGCAGCAGGCGGGGTTCGGCTCACCGACGGCGTTCCGCGAGCGGTTCCGCCGGGTGGTCGGCACCACCCCGCAGGCGTACCGCGCCGCGTTCCACAGACGCGCGGCCCTAGCGGGCGGGCACGCCTGAGGCGGCCGCGCTCCGTCAGGCGGCGTGCGACACGCAGTCCTCGCCGCAGCCGCTCCCACCCCTCATCCGCCGCGCCGCGCTGAGCAGGGCATCGGCCCGCTCGATCGCTTCCCGCACGTCGGTGGTTCCCGTCATGGCGCACAGCCTGCGGCTGACGTCCGCCAACTCCCGTGTCGTACGCGGTGTGCTGCGTTCGGCCTGCGCGATGCGCAGCGACGCGTAGCGGGTGAGCAGCGTTCTGACGGCCTTCGGGTCCGCAACGAGCACGAAAACACCCTTCTCTCGGTTTTCGCCTCGTGTTCCCGAACGGAGCGGACTCAATCCCATCCGCAGTCACTCGTATCACAATTGACGCAATATCGCCCCCGATCCGGTTCCCCGGCCGCTGCGGATCGTTGTACGGAGAGCAACCTTCCCGGCACGAACGGTGACCATCATGAACGGATCCGGCCGCCTCCTCTGCGCCCTGTACCTCGCCACCAGCGGCGGGCTCACCTGCACAACAGCCCTCGAGTACCGCGGCGGCGGTCCGCTGTGGGCCGTGTTCCTTTGCGCCGCCGCGGCGGTGGTCCCGCTGATCGCCGTCGTACGGGAGACACTCATCGGGGAACTGCGCACGGCCGATGCCGGGCGGCACCGGCCCGCGCGTTCGGCCGCCGACGATATCGTCCGGGAGAACCTGGACGCGGCGTGCTGCGAACGCTGGTGGACGAGCCTGGGCACCGCCCACGACGCGGTCTGCCCGCACCGGGTGCCGCGCAGCAGCGCCGCCTGAGCCGGGCGGCGCCGCCGCGGGTCAGGCGACCTGTCCGCCGTGCAGGTGCGTGTACGCCCCGCCGCGGCTCAGGAGTTCCTCGTGCGTCCCGGTCTCCAGGATACGGCCGTCGCCCATCACGACGATCCGGTCCGCGCCCCGCACGGTGGACAGCCGGTGCGCCACCACGAACGTGGTCCGGCCGCGCAGCAGCCGGGGTGTCCGAGGGTTCGGACGGGGTGTTCGTCGCGGTAGCTGTGGTCGAGGGGTCTTTCCGACGACGACGCCATCGGTGGGAGTCCTCCGTGGTGACCGGGTGTCAGACGGCGTCGAGCCGGGCGAGTTCCTCGGAGCCGAGTTCGAGGTCGGTGGCGGCGAGGGAGTCGAGGATCGTCTCCGGGCGGCTGGCGCCCGGAATGGGTACGACGACCGGGGACTTGGCGAGCATCCAGGCCAGGCACACGCGCTGCGGGCTCACCCCGTGCGCCTCGGCGACACGGGCGAACGGCGCGTAGGCGGAGCCCAGTTCACCCGCTCGGGAGATGCCGCCGAGCGGGCTCCAGGGCAGGAAGGCGATGCCGAGCTCGTCGCACAGCTCCAGTTCGGGCTCGCTGGAGCGGAACGCCGGGGAGAACTGGTTCTGCACGGAGACCAGCCGGCCGCCGAGGATCTCCTGGGCCTGCCTGATCTGCTGCGGATCGGCGTTGGAGATGCCCGCCATGCGGATCTTGCCCTCGTCCAGCAGGTCGCGGATCGCACCGACGGACTCGGCGTACGGCACCCTCGGGTCGGGGCGGTGGAACTGGTAGAGCCCGATGGCCTCCACGCCCAGCCGGCGCAGGGACCCCTCACAGGCCTCCTTGAGGTACCGCGGGCTGCCGTCGAGGGTCCAACTGCCGTCGCCGGGCCGCAGATGCCCCCCCTTGGTGGCGACCAGGACGTCCTTGCCCCGGTCGTGGGAGGCGAGGGCCTTGGCGATCAGCGTTTCGTTGTGGCCGACCTCGTGGGCGTCCCGGTGGTAGGCGTCCGCGGTGTCGATCAGGGTCACGCCGGCGTCCAGGGCGGCGTGGATGGTGGCCAGGGAGCGTGCCTCGTCCGGCCTGCCCTCGATCGACATGGGCATCCCGCCCAGCCCGATCGCGCTGACCTCGACGTCCCCGATGCGGCGGGTGTGCATGTGGTCGTGACCTCTTTCACCTGGGTGAGGGCGGTACCGAAACACCTCCAGCCTGGACCGCCCCGGGTCGGAGGTCCAATAGAGGAAAGAGAACGGATTCAGCAGCCGGGGCGCTGAATGGCGGCATGCGTCGACACGCTTGCGCGCCCCGCAGGTCGGTGTGCGACGCTCGCTGCCGGACGGCCGCCACGAGGGCGGCACGGCGGAGAGGCGGCGGCATGCGCATCGGACTGCTCGGTACCGGCCCCTGGGCGGCCATGGCACACGCGCCCGCCCTGAGCGAGCATGCCGCGGTGGACTTCGCCGGGGTGTGGGGGCGCCGTCCGTCGGCCGCGAAGGAACTCGCCGACCGGTTCGGCACCCGTGCCTACGACGACGTCGACGCGCTGTTCGCCGACGTGGACGCCGTGGCCGTGGCACTGCCGCCGGCCGTGCAGGCGGAACTCGCTGTGCGCGCGGCGCGGGCGGGCCGCCATCTGCTGCTGGACAAGCCGCTGGCGACGACGGTGGAGCAGGGGCGGGCCGTCGTCGACGCCGTACGCGAGGCCCAGGTCGCCTCGGTCGTCTTCTTCACCAGCCGCTTCGTCACGGAGACCGAGGCGTGGATATCCGCGCAGGAGGAGACGGGCGGCTGGTTCACCGCGCGGGCTCAGTGGCTGGGATCGCTGTACGGCAGCGGCAGCGACAGCCCGTTCGCCGCCTCGCCGTGGCGGCGGGAGAAGGGCGCGCTGTGGGACGTGGGTCCCCATGCGCTGTCCGTACTGCTGCCCGTCCTCGGGGACGCGCGCCGGGTGGCGGCCGCGGCACCGGGCCCCGGTGACACCGTCCACCTGGTCCTCGACCACGCCGGCGGCGCGTCCAGCACCGTCACCCTCAGCCTGTCGGCGCCGCCCGCGGCCGCGGGGGCCACCGTCGAACTGCGCGGCGAGTCGGGCGTGGCCGTGCTGCCCACCGGTGACGAAGGCGCCGTCACCGCTCTGGTCCACGCCACCGACGCCCTGCTGACGGCCGTCGGCACCGGCCGGCCGCACGCCTGCGACGCGGCGTTCGGGCTGCGGGTCACCGAGATCCTGGCCGAGGCCGAGGCCCTGCTGGACGGCCGCACCGGCTGACGAGGCATCGGCCCGTCCCCTGCCCGGCGCCTCCGGCATGCGCTCACCGCCCCGCCGTAGGAGCGTGGTGGTGTGAAGAGGGTGACCGCAGTGACGGCGCGCCGGGACCGTGGCCGGCGGGGCTGGCTGCGGGGCGCGCCGCCGCCGTGGTGGGTGAAGGCCCTGCCGGTCGTCCTGATCGCGGGCGTGTGCACGGCGACGCTGATCAGCCCCGACCCGCTCGACATCGGGTTCCTGCTGGGCGCGATCCCGCCCCTGGCGGTTCTGTCGTACGGTCCCTGGGCGACCGCGGTCCTCGGCGCCGCCGTGGTCGCCGTGCTCAACGTGCCGGCCTTCCAGCTCGACAAGCCCGGCAACACCGACCTGCTGACCATCCTCTTCGTCGCCGGGCTGAGCGTGTTCGTGTCGTACGTGCGCAGTCGCCGCGACGCCCAGCTGGACCTGGAGCGCACGGTCGCCGAGGCGGCGCAGCGCGCGGTCGTGCCGCCGCTGCCGGAGCGCGTCGGCGCGGTGCGCTGCGCCGGGCTGTACCGGGCCGCGCAGCGCGGGACCCTGGTGGGCGGCGACTTCTTCGACGTGCGCGAGGGGCCCTACGGTGTGCGGGCCGTGCTCGGCGACGTGCAGGGGCACGGGCTGTCGGCGGTCTCCACGGTGGCCTCGCTGCTGGGGGCCTTCCGGGAGGCGGTCCTGGACCAGCCGGACCTGGAGTCGGTCGCCGCCCGGCTCGACCGCAGGCTGGTGGCGGACTCCGCGTCGTCGCGGTACGCCGAACTGTTCGCGACCGCCGTGCTGCTGGAGTTCTCCCGGGACGCGCGCTCGGTGCGGCTGGTCTCCTGCGGGCATCCGGCGCCCCTGCTGCTGCGCGGGCGGGAGGCCACCGAGGTCGAGCTCTCCGCGTGGACGCCGCTCGGGCTCGGCCTGCCCGACGGCGGCCGGCCCGCCGGGCTCACCTTGCGGCTGGAAACCGGGAACAGTCTGTTCCTGGCGTCGGACGGGGTGAGCGAGGCGCGGGACGGCGAGGGCACCTTCTACCCGCTGCCCGACCGCCTCGCGGCCCTGGCCGATAGCGACCCGGCGGTGCTGGCCCAGCGGGTGTGGACGGATCTCGTCCGCTACTGCCCCGACGTCGCGGACGACGTCACGATGCTCGTCCTCACGCCCGGGTCCTCGGACGGCCGCTGACGTCCTCCTGGGCCGCGGCCCGCTCCTGGTCGCCCTCGGCGTCGATGTGCGGCAGGATCCGGTCGAGCCAGTGCGGCGTCCACCAGGCACGCTGCCCCAGCAGGGTCATCACGGCCGGCACCATCAGCAGGCGCACCACCGTCGCGTCGATCAGCACGCTCACGGCGAGGCCCAGTCCGAGCATCTTGACCACGATGTTGTCGCTGACGATGAAGGCCGCGAAGACGCTCACCATGATCAGGGCGGCGCAGGTGATCACCCGGGCGGTGATCTCGAGCGCGTGGGCGACCGAGGCCTTGGCGTCCCCGGTGCGCAGCCAGGCCTCGTGGACGCGGGAGAGCAGGAAGATCTCGTAGTCCATGCTCAGTCCGAAGATGATGGCGAACATCATCATCGGCACGTAGCTCTCGATGGGCACCTTGCCGTTGACGCCCAGCGCGGGGCCGCCCCAGCCCCACTGGAAGACGGCCACCACGACGCCGTACGAGGCCCCGATGGACAGGACGTTCAGGACGGCGGCCTTCACCGCGACGAGCAGGCCGCGGAAGACGGCGAGGATGATCAGGAAGGCAAGGCCGACCACGACGCCGATGATCAGCGGCAGCCGGCTGGCGACGATGTCGCGGAAGTCGACCTGGGCCGCCGTGGTGCCGGTGACGTACCCCTTGGCGGACGTGCCGGAGACGGCGTCGGGGAGGGTGTCGTGCACCAGCCGGTTCGCCAGGTCCGTGGTGCCGGCGCTCTGCGGGGACTCCTTGGAGTAGACCGTGCCGACCAGGACGTCCCCGTCCTTGGTGGGCGTCAGCTGGGTGACCGTGGAGGCTCCGGAGACGCCGTCGAGGGTCTTCTGCGCCTGGGAGGACAGGTCCGAGCGCTTGGAGGAGGAGACGGTGCTCTGGTCGATGACGACGGTGAGCGGGCCGTTGGACCCGGGCCCGAAGGCGTCGGTCATCAGGTCGTAGGCGCGCCGGTCGGTGAAGGACGTGGGGTCGGCGCCGTCGCCGATGTGCCCGAGCTGGATGGACAGCAGCGGGATGGCGAGGACGACGACGGTCGCCACGCCCGCCGCCAGGAACTGCCAGGGCCGGTGCTCCACGCGCTGCGCGTAGCGGTGCCAGGCGCCCTGCGGTGCGGCTCCGGGCTCGGCGTCGGTCTCGGCGACGGGCCGGCGCACGTGGTAGCGGTCGATGTGTCTGCCGATCAGCCCGAGCAGGGCGGGGACCAGTGTCAGTGCGGCGGTGACGGCCGAGACGACCGTCACGGCGGCGGCCAGGCCGAGTTTGCCGATGAAACTCACGCCGGACGCGTACAGACCGGCCAGCGCGATGATCACGGTGCAGCCGGAGACGAGGACGGCCCGTCCGCTGGTGGCCGTGGCGTGGCCGGCGGAGTGGACCGGGTCGACTCCGTTCATGATGTTCTGGCGGTGCCGGGTGATCAGGAACAGGGCGTAGTCGATGCCCACGCCGAGGCCGATCATCGTGGCGAGGGTCGGCGAGACGGTGGCGAACTCGAAGGCCGCGGCGAGCAGGCCGAGGCAGGCGAGCCCGCCCACCGCGCCGACCAGGGCGGTCAGCAGGGGCAGACCGGCGGCGATCACGCTGCCGAAGCCGACGAGGAGCACCACGATCGCGACGCCGAAGCCGATCAGCTCGCTCACCCGGTCGTCGGGTGCGGGCCGGGCCAGCTCGCCGAGCGGTCCGCCGTACTCGACCTGCGCTCCGGCCGAGCGCAGTGGCTGGACCGCCTTGTCGACGCCGTTCAGATAGCCGTCGCCGAGGGTGGAGGGCTGGGTGTCGAAGCGGACGGTGATGTAGGCGGTCTTTCCGTCCGAGGAGAGGGGGCCGACTTTCGACGCGGGCGTGGACAGCGGGTTCTGGGCGGACAGGACGTGCGGCAGTTTCTGCAGGTCACCGACGGTGCTCGACATTTGCGAGCTCAGTGACCCCAGGGACTTGTCGGCGTCGTGGAGCACGATCTGGCTGCTGTATCCGCCCGCCGCGGGATCGTGCTTCTTCAGGACGTCGAGGCCCTGCTGGGACTGGACCCCCGGCAGGGAGAAGTTGTCGGAGTAGTCGCCGCCGATGGTGCGGTTGAGGACCTGCAGGGCGACGAGGGCGACCAGCCACGCCACGATGACGATCAGGAAGTGCCGGGCGCACCACTCCCCCAGCCGTCGCAGTACGCCTGCGTGGGAGGTCCCTGTCTTCCCCGTTGTGATGTGCGTCGGTGACATGGACTTGGTCTCTCCCGTCGGCCAGACGTTCGTCTCCTCATTAGACGTCCGTCCTGTCACTCCGGCATCTCGGGTCTCCTCCGGATGCACGCGGGGCCCGGGCGTTGAATGGTGATATCGGAACCGGGTACAGCACCGGGACCGAAGAAGAGATCCGGACACGAGGAGCAGAGATCATGCCGATGTCACAGCCCGACGCGTCCGCGTCGTCCGAGGACCGCGTCACCCCGGACGCCCTGCTCCACACCCGCACAGGCACCGAGGTGTCACCGGAGGACCTCGTCCTCGCGGCCGGCAAGGACATCACCCCGCGCAGCCTGGAATGGGCCAGGCGCAAGCTGGAGACCGAGGGCGACGCGGCCATGGAGAAGCTGCTGCCCTAGGGGGCCTCGGCAAGGCACAGGACCGGGACCCGCTGCACCAGGTTGTTGGCGAAACCGCCGCGGTTCCAGGGCTGTTGGAGCGGCTGGGTGTGGCCTGCGGCGTCGGTGGCCCGGGCGCTGAGCTCGTACTCGCCCTCGGCCGCCGTCCACGCGAAGTGCCAGCGGCGCCAGGCCCACGGCCGGCCCTCGTCCGGTTCCAGCTCGGCTTCCTGCCAGGTGGTACCCGCGTCCGTGCTGACGTCGACGCGGGTCACCGGCGCCCGACCCGACCAGGCACGCCCTTCGAGCTGCACGGGGCCGGGCCGCACCACCCTGGCCCGGGACATGAAGTCGGGGAACCCGGGCGGGACGAGCAGCGCCCGCGGCACGATCCGGGTGACCGGCTCGCCCTCCTCGCCGGACTCCTGGCGCAGCCGGTAGGCGACGGACTGCTGGAAACCGGTGAACGGCGCGTCGGTGACGGTGACTTCGCGGAGCCACTTCACATGCGCCATGCCGTACCAGCCGGGCACGATCAGCCGGAGCGGGTGGCCGTGCTGCGGCGGCAGGGGGGCACCGTTCATCGCGTGGGCGACCAGCACCTCCGGTTCGGTGCCCGTGGCCACGTCGATCGGCAGGGACCGCTGGTAGTCCTGCTCGACGCCGCGCTCCACGCCGTGGTCGGCGCCGGTGAAGACGACGTCCACGGCGTCCGCGTCCACCCCCGCCTCGGCGAGCAGCAGCCGCAGCGGTACGCCGGTCCACTCGGCGGTGCCGACCGCCTCGACCAGCCAGGGCTGGCTGACCGGGCGGGGTGTCAGCAGTGCGCGGCCGTTGCCCGCGCACTCCAGGGTCACCCGGGTGGTGACCTGCGGAAACTCTTTCAGGTCAGCGAGGTCCAGGTGCAGCGGCCGGTGCACGCGGCCCGTGACCGTCAGCCGCCAGGCCGTGTCGTCGGGGACGTAGGGCATGTCGTAGTGCGTGAGCACGTAGTGCAGGCCGGGCGGGGTGACGTCGTAGCGGAGCGCTTCCAGCGGCAGACCGTGGTTGCGGGTGGCCAGCGCCAGTTCGTCATGGCCGATGCCCTCGTCGGGGGCGGCCAGCCGGGCGGGGCTGCTTGTGTCGGCGAGTCGATGGCCCATGGGCGCATTCTCGCGCTCGTCGGGCGGATCGGCACCTCCTCGGATGCCGGCGGACAACTGCCGGACGGTCGGAAGGGGTTCGGATCGATCAGTGGGCATCCGTTGACCGTTCGCCCTTTCTAAGAGGGCCTTGGGGCTGACAGACTTCCGAGGGTGCCCGACTTCGACATACTCGTCATCGGATCCGGCCCGGGCGGCCAGAAGGCCGCCATCGCCGCGGCCAAGCTCGGCCGCCGGGTCGCCGTCGTCGACCGCCCCGACATGGTCGGTGGGGTCTCCATCCACACCGGCACCATCCCCTCGAAGACCCTGCGCGAGGCCGTGCTGTACCTGACCGGCCTCACCCAGCGGGATCTGTACGGGCAGAGCTACCGGCTCAAGGACGACATCACCGTCGCCGACCTGACCGCCCGCACCCAGCACGTGGTGGGCCGCGAGGTCGATGTCATCCGCAGCCAGCTCTCCCGCAACCAGGTCGCCCTCTTCGCCGGCACGGGACGGTTCGTCGACCCGCACACCGTCGCGCTGCGCGAGGTGACCGGCAACGAACGGCTGCTCAGCGCCGAGAACATCATCATCGCCACCGGCACCCGGCCGGCCCGGCCCGACAGCGTCGAGTTCGACGGCCGTACGATCATGGACTCCGACAACGTCCTCGAGCTCGAACGCGTCCCGCGCTCCATGGTCATCGTGGGTGCCGGGGTCATCGGCATGGAGTACGCCTCCATGTTCGCCGCGCTCGGCAGCAAGGTGACGGTGGTGGAGAAGCGGGCCGGGATGCTCGACATGTGCGACATCGAGATCATCGAGGCGCTCAAGTACCACCTGCGGGACCTCGCCGTGACCTTCCGGTTCGGTGAGACCGTGGCCGCGGTGGAGCGTCATGCGCGCGGTACGCTCACCGTCCTGGAGAGCGGCAAGAAGATCCCCGCCGACGCCGTGATGTACTCGGCCGGCCGGCAGGGCCTGACCGACGGACTCGACCTGGACAAGGCCGGGTTGTCGGCGGACCGGCGCGGCCGGATCACGGTCGACGAGCACTACCGCACCGAGGTGCCGCACATCTACGCGGTCGGTGACGTCATCGGCTTCCCGGCGCTCGCGGCGACATCGATGGAACAGGGCCGCTCGGCGGCCTACCACGCCTGCGGGGAGCCGGTCGGACAGATGCACGGCCTGCAGCCCATCGGCATCTACACCATCCCCGAGATCAGCTTCGTGGGCCGGACCGAGGACCAGCTCACCGAGGACAGCGTGCCGTTCGAGGTGGGCATCTCCCGCTACCGCGAACTGGCCCGCGGCCAGATCATCGGCGACTCGCACGGCATGCTGAAGCTGCTGGTCTCCCCCGAGGACCGCACGCTGCTCGGTGTGCACTGCTTCGGCACCGGCGCCACCGAGCTGATCCACATCGGGCAGACCGTGATGGGCTGCGGCGGCACCGTCGACTACCTGGTCGACGCGGTGTTCAACTATCCGACGCTGGCGGAGTCCTACAAAGTCGCCGCCCTCGACGCCACCAACCGGCTGCGGCAGATCGACCACATCGGCGACTGAGCGCCGGATCAGCCGCCGGGCAGCTCCGCGTCGTCCTCGACGACGTCCTCCTCGACGACATGGACGGCTGCCTCCTCGGCGCCGGCGGCTCCGCCGTCGATGCCCACGTCGGAGGCGATCGTCTCCTTGGTGATATCGGGGTGGGCGCCCTCGTCGGGGGCGACCAGGCGGCCCGCGCGGTCCGTGCCGGCCTCGGGGTCGAGCGGTTCCCCCTCGCCGCCGGGGAGGTCGCCGATCTCGTCGCCGGCCGGCGGCGTGACGTCGGGGACCTCTTCGGCGAGCCGTTGGTCGAGGGTCTCGCCCTCATGCTGTTCGGCCGCGGTCGTGCCGTGCCGGTTGACGCCGAGCGGCTTCTCCGGCGGGGAGTAGCCCTCGTCGAGGGTGGTGTCGTAGTCGCGTTCGTCGAGGGCGTCCTGCAGGTCGAGCGGCGCCGCGTCCTCCTGCTCCTCGTTGGTTCCGGTGGGCTGGTAGGCGTCGTCGGCCATCGGGTCGGTGCCCATGAGTACCTCCTGGCGCACTGCGGCGGATCGCTTCGTACGGTGTCCTGATCCGCGTTTCCCGTTGTGCGCCGTCCAACCTCCCCGGCCCCGTGCGGCTCATCAGATTACCCACTGGTCAATCTTGAAAGCTCAAAGTGTGGGGCTATCATCACTCGCACACACGCTGTGACTACCCGGCGACGCACTGGCCGGGCGCGATCCACCACGCCTTTCCCCAACCCCTGTCCCGAGGTCAACCCTCGTCGGTCAGAGGCTGGTTCACCACCCCCCACCTCCCTTACGTCGTCGGGGCCGGGCCGGCCTCGCGTCGCGCAACACGGAAAGCAGCGCAACCATGAGCATGAACAGGGGCAGAGGGCTGCAGGCCAATGCCCTCGGTACCTTCGACACCGTGGTGATGGCCGTCGCGGGCAGTGCCCCGGCGTACTCCATCGCCGCCACCACGGCGGTCCTCGTCGGCACGGTCGGGCTCGCCAGCCCGGCCGCGCTGTTGTACTGCGCGATACCCATGCTGGGCATCGCCCTCGCCTTCAGCTACCTCAGCCGTATCGACGTCAACGCGGGCGCCAGCTACTCCTGGGTGGGCCGCACGCTCCACCCGTTCCTGGGCTTCATCAGCGGCTGGGCGCTGGTGATCTCGGCGACCATCTTCATGGTCGCGGGCTCGCTGCCGGCCGGTTCGATGACGCTGGCCCTGTTCGACTCCGGGCTGGCCGACAACACGGCGCTGTCCACGGTGGTCGGCGCGGTCTGGTTCGTGATCATGCTGCTCGTGGTGCTGGGCGGCGCACGGCTCACGGTCCGCGCACAGCTCGTCATGTCGGGTGTGGAGCTGGCCATTCTGGGGCTGTTCGCGGTCCTCGCCTTCTTCCACACCGGCAACGCCCGCGCCTTCGACTGGTCCTGGCTGGGCTTCTCCCACTTCGACGGGGTGGCGGGGTTCGCGTCGGGCGCGCTGGTCGCCGCCTTCTACTACTGGGGCTGGGACGTCACCAGCAACCTGAGCGAGGAGACCCGCAACAGCCGTCGTACGACGGGACTCGCGGGCCTGATCGGGGTCGGCATCGTCTTCCTGTTGTTCGAGGTGTTCACCATCGCGGTGAACGTGATCCTGTCCTCGAAGCAGATCGAGGACAACGACGCGAACGTGCTGGGCGTGCTCGGCGAGGAGGTCTGGCCGGGCTGGGGCGGCAAGTTGCTGATCGTGGCCGTGATGCTGTCGACCATCGCCACGCTGGAGACCACGCTCATCCAGGTCACGCGCTCGCTGTTCGCCATGGGCCGCGACCGCACGATGCCCTCCGCCCTGGGCAGGGTGCACCGCACCTGGAACACCCCGTGGGTGGCGATCGCCGTGGTCGGCGGGGTGGCGCTGGCGATGTTCATCGCCTCCAACGCCCTGGGCTCCGTGGGTGAGATCCTCGGCGACGCGATCTCGGCGATCGGTCTGCAGATCGCCGTGTACTACGGCCTCGCGGGCCTGGCCGTGGTGGTCGCGTACCGCAAGATGCTGCTGAAGTCGGTGGGGAACTTCCTGCTCGGCGGTCTGTGGCCGCTGTTCGGTGCCCTGTTCATGTTCTGGATCTTCGTCGAGTCGCTGGGCGAGCTCGACCCCGCGGCGATCGCGATCGGCATCGGCGGTCTGGCCGTCGGGCTCGTGCCGATGCTCTGGTACTGGAGGCAGGGCAGCGACTACTACCGGCCCGCCCGGCTGGACGCCAGCCGCACGGTGGAGGCGGAGTACGTGCCCGAGGACCTGGCGGTGGCGAACACGCATGCCTACGAGGGTCTCCCGACCGACTTCTGAGGGAGATTCCCCCATGGCGCGCGACCGTTTCGCTCCCGACTTCGACCCCGACTGCGGCGACGCCGCCCTCACCGACGCCTCGCACGACATCGTCATCGGCCGCTGGCAGGGCCTGCGGGACCTGCTGCGGACGACCGGCGCGGACTGGCTCGCCCGCGGTCACCGCGTCCGGACGCTCGCACAGGCCTGCGCGAGCAGTTCAACCGCGGAGACCTGGGTGGCCGCCGAACCGCGCAGCGCGGACGCGCTGGTGCTGCGCGCGGCGACCGAGACGGCCCGGGCGTTCAACGTGGCCATCGCCGCGGGCCGGGGTGCGCCGATGGACCAGCACCGCATCGACACCGCGGTGACGGCGTGCCTGCAGGCGGCGGAGGCCTATCTGGACGATCCGACGCCGTGGATCTCGCTGATCTCCGTGGCGCGGCTGTACCCGCAGGGGGTGCGCCGGCAGGAACTGGCCCGCTGGTGGGACGAGTTGCACCAGCGTGACCCGTACAGCGTGGAGGGCCACCTGCAGGTCCTGCACTACTACTCGGCCCGCTGGCACGGCAGTCACGGTCTGATGTACGACTTCGCCCGCGACGCCGCCGGAGTGTCGCCGCCGGGCTGCGCGCTGCCGGTGCTGGTGCAGTACGCGCACGTGGAGGAGTACCGCTTCGCCCTGGACGCCGGTCACAGCGGCCGCAGCGCGGTGGGTCTCGGGCAGCACTGGACCCACGACGGTGCGGTGGGCGACCTGCGCCGCACCTGGCAGCGCTGGATCATGGGGCGGGTGGCGAGCGAGATCCTCCCGGGCGAACTGCGCGACTTCAACTACCTTGCGCACGCGGCCTGTCTGGCCGGGGACAGGGAGGTCGCCGGTCCGCTGATGCGCATGCTGGGCCGGCGGGCGACGCGTACGCCGTGGTCGTACACCGGGGACGCGGAGCAGCAGTTCGTCAAGTGGCGCAAGGAGTTGAGGCTGCGCGGCTGAGGTGCGGCGGCGGGCTGTTCGGACGCGTGGGGTTCTGTCAGGGAGCGGCGTTCGGGCCGTCCGGGCGGCTGCGGCGCTGCTCCACCATCTCCCGGCTGAGCTGCTCCGTCTCCTGCTCGGGGAGCCGCTCGAAACCGTCCTCGGTGATCACCGACACGATGGGGAAGATCCGCCGGCCGATGTCGGGGCCGCCGGTCGCGGAGTCGTCGTCGGCCGCGTCGTACAGGGCCTGGAGGGCGGCCAGGGCGGCCTCGCGCCGGTCCATGCCGGTACGGAAGAGCTTCTTCAGCGCGCCTCTCGCGTACGGCGATCCCGAGCCGTCGGCGTGGAAGCCCCGCTTCTCGTACAGGCCGCCGGCCACGTCGTAGCCGAAGATGCGGCCCTTGCCGCCCTCGGGGGCGGTGGGGTCGTAGCCGGCGAGGAGGGGGACGACGGCCAGACCCTGCATCGCCTGGCCCAGGTTCTGCCGGATGATGCCGGCGAGACGGTTGGCCTTGGCGGCGAGGGTCATGGGGATGCCCTCGATCTTCTCGAAGTGGGCCAGCTCCACCTGGTACAGCTTGACCATGTCCAGGGCGAGTCCGACGGAGCCGGCGAAGGCCACGGCCGTGTGGTCGTCCGCGGGATGCACCTTCTCCAGGTCCCGCTGGGCGATGAGGTTGCCCATCGTGGCCCGGCGGTCGCCGGCGATCAGCACGCCGTCGCGGTAGGTGAGCGCCAGCACGGTGGTGCCGTGCGGGAACCGGTCGGCCCCGGCGCGGACGCCGTCGGGGAACGGGCGGCGCGTGGGCAGCAGTTCGGGCCGGTGTGCGGCCAGGAACTCGGTGAACGACGCGGTCCCGGGAGTGAAGAACTCCTCCCCCAGCCGCCCGCCGGTGTCGCTCGACGTCATGCCGCTCCCCCTCCTCGTCGCACCGACAACGGACTCCTACCTGAAGCTGGGCGCCGGGAAACACCGGCCCGGCCCCGCGGCGGGCAGCGCCGCACCACGCCCTGCTGGGCCAGTGCCGCGCACGACCAGGTCGCGCCGGCCAGGGCGCCCACCAGCAGCCGGCCCTGGTCGGCCACGGCCGGCCGGACGGCGCCGGTGAGCAGCACCGGCCAGTGCCGGTGGACGGCGTAGCCGCCGGCACGGCGGCGGTGAGGGCGGTCTGCCAGTAGGCGTGGCGACGGGGGGCCGCGGGCGGGACCTGCTCGGACGTCATGCGGGACCACCCGAACCACGGTGGACGGGCACGAACCGACCCGCCGCACCTGGCCGCGCTCTGCGCAGTACGACCAGGTGCCTGACGCCCCTGTCCCGCGCCGTCAGCGCCGGATCGGGCTGCGGTGCGGCGGCTGCTCGGGGGCCGGGCGTGCCGGTGGCTGCGGAACCGTGCGCAGGACGGGTGCCTCGGTGCGGACCGTCACCTGCGTCCCGTGGTGGCGGATGGTCAGGGGCGGACCGGACAGCAGGGTGTACGTGGCCTTGTCGGGGCCGATCTCCACGCGCAGCCGGCGGCCGAGGAGCTGGAGGTTGAAGGCCAGCCGGCTCAGCCGTTCGGGCAGGCACGGCGCGAAGCTCAGCACGTCGCCGTCGCGGCGCAGTCCGCCGAAACCGGCGACCAGGGCCGTCCACGTTCCGGCCAGCGACGCGATGTGCAGGCCGTCGCGCGTGTTGTGCTCCAGGTCCTCCAGGTCCATCAGCGCGGCCTCGCCCGTGTAGTCGTAGGCGAGCTCCAGGTGGCCCGCCCGGGCGGCGACGACGGCCTGGACGCAGGCGGACAGGGAGGAGTCGCGCACGGTCAGCGGCTCGTAGTAGGCGAAGTTGCGCGCGATGTTCTCGTCGTCGAAGAAGCCCGCGCAGGTGTACATCGCCAGCACCAGGTCGGCCTGCTTGACGACCTGCTTGCGGTAGAGGTCGAAGTACGGGAAGTGCAGCATCAGCGGGTACTGGTCGGGGCCGGTGCCGGCGAAGTCCCAGCGCTGGTGGCGGGTGAAGCCCTCGTGCTGTTCGTGCACGCCGAGTTCGCGGTTGTACGGGACGTACATGGCCTCGGCCGCGTCCCGCCAGGCCGCGCTCTCCTCGTCGTCGACGCCGAGTTGCGCGGCCCGGTCCGGGTGGCGCTCGCATGCCTCGGCGGCGGCCAGCAGGTTCTGACGGGCCATGAGGTTGGTGTACGTGTTGTCGTCGGCGATGGCGCTGTACTCGTCGGGGCCGGTGACGCCGTCGATGTGGAAGTCGCCGCGGTGGTCGTGGTGGCCGAGCGAGCGCCACAGCCTGGCCGTCTCCACCAGCAGCTCGACGCCCGCCTCCCGTTCGAACTGCTCGTCCCCGGTGGAGGCCGTGTAGCGGACGACGGCGTCGGCGACCGCCGCGTTCACGTGGAAGGCCGCCGTGCCGGCCGGCCAGTACGCCGAGCACTCCGAGCCCTCGATGGTGCGCCAGGGGAACGCGGCGCCGCGCAGGCCGAGTTGGGCGCTGCGCTCGCGTGCGGCGTTCAGGGTGCTGTGCCGCCAGCGGAGCGCCTCGGCGACGGACCCGGGCGCGGTGTAGGTCAGCAGCGGCAGCACGAAGGCCTCGGTGTCCCAGAAGGCGTGGCCGTCGTAGCCGGACCCGGTCAGGCCCTTGGCGGGGATCGCGCGCTGTTCGGCGCGGGCGCCGGCCTGCAGCACGTGGAAGAGGGCGAAGCGGACGGCCTGCTGGATCTCCTCGTCGCCGCCCACCTCGACGTCGGCGCGCCCCCAGAAGTCGTCGAGGGTCTCGCGCTGCTCCTCGGCCAGTCCGGCGAAACCGCCGACGCTCGCGGCGGCCAGGGCCGCCTCGACCTGGTCGCTCATCGCCGGTTTGGAGCGGGTTCCGGACCAGCCGTGGGCGACCAGCTTCTCCACCCGCAGCCGCTCGCCGGGTTCCAGCACCGAGGTGACGGTCAGCCGGGCGACGTCCTCGTTGCTCTCGCTGCTCGTGCTGGTGCCCTCGGGGCCGTCGACGACGTGGTCGGCGGCCACGGCCACCCGCAGTCCGCTGCGCCGGGTGCGGTGCACCAGCCGCAGCCGGCGGCCCGCGGCGAAGTCCTCCTCCGGTTCCAGCGGCGACTGCAGCGCCTTGGCGGCGCGCGGGTCGCCCTTGGTCTCGGGCAGTGTCTCGTTGGCGACGAGCTCCGACTGGATGACGACGCGGGTACGTGCCTCGACGGGCTCCACCTCGTAGGAGACGGCGGCGATCGCGCGCTGGCTGAGGGAGACGAGCCGGGTCGAGCGCACCCGTATCGCCGTGCCCGCCGGGGAGACCCATTCGCAGACCCGCTCCAGCACTCCCCGGCGCAGGTCGAGGGTGCGCTCGTGGGAGACGAGGCGGCCGTAGCGCAGGTCGAAGGGCTCGTCGTCGACGAGGAGTCGCAGGACCTTGCCGTTGGTGACGTTGATGACCGTCTGGCCGGACTCCGGGTAGCCGTAGCCGGCCTCCGCGTAGGGCAGCGGGTGCAGTTCGTGGACGCCGCCGAGGTAGGAGCCGGGCAGTCCGTGGGGTTCGCCCTCGTCGAGGTTGCCGCGCCAGCCGACGTGGCCGTTGGACAGGGCGAAGACCGACTCGCTCTGGGCCAGGACGTCCAGGTTCAGGGCCGTCTCGCGCACGCACCACGGTTCCACGGTGTACGACCGGTCGCTGATCACTCCTGCCCTCCCAGCTCCGCGAGGTCCTTGACGACGACGTCCGCGCCGTGCTTGTACAGCGCTTCGGTCTGGCCGACGCGGTCGACGCCGACGACGTACCCGAAGTGGCCCGAGCGGCCCGCGTCCATGCCGGCCAGCGCGTCCTCGAAGACGGCGGCCCGCTTCGGGGCGACGCCCAGGTCGCGGGCGGCGGCGAGGAAGGTGTCGGGCCGCGGCTTGCCCGGCAGCCCGCGCTCGGCCGCCACGACGCCGTCGATGCGTACGTCGAAGAGGCGCTCGGCGTCGATGGAGCGCAGGACGTCGAGGGTGTTGGCGCTGGAGGAGACGATCGCGGTGCGCAGGCCCAGCTTGCGCGCGGCCTCGATGTAGCGCAGCGTGCCCTCGTAGGGCTCCACGCCCTGGGTGCGGATGCGCTCCAGGAGCAGGACGTTCTTGCGGTTGCCGACGCCGTTGACCGTCTGGGCGTCCGGTGGGTCGTCGGGGGTTCCCTCGGGCAGTTCGATGCCGCGGGAGGCGAGGAAGGTGCGCACGCCGTCGGCGCGCGGGCGGCCGTCGACGTACTCGTCGTAGTCGGCGGCGCAGTCGAACGGCCGGAAGTCCTCGCCCTCGCGTTCGCGCAGGAACGCGTCGAACGTTTCCTTCCAGGCGGCCGCGTGCACCACGGCGGTCCTGGTCACCACACCGTCGAGGTCGAAGAGGCAGGCCTGGATGTCTTCGGGGAGTCCGAGCAGCGTCATACAGGACACCGTTCCCCATAAGCAGCGCTCCAGTGGGTGGCTCACACCACACGGGCGGCAAAATCTTGTCGGCCGCCCCGGAGATCGCCGCCGTGGCCCGGATGGCACACTCGGGTTGTGCCGCTGACCTTCGACGACCTCCTCACCCGTGCCCGCGCCCTGAGCAGGGGCGACCGGCGCGCGATCCTCGGTATCACGGGCAGTCCCGGCGCCGGGAAGACGACGCTCGCCGAGAGGCTGGTGCGGGAGCTGAACGGGTCGGGCGAGCCGTGGGTGGCGCACGTCCCGATGGACGGCTTCCACCTCGCCGACGTCGAGCTGGACCGGCGGGGCCTGCGAGACCGCAAGGGCGCGCCCGCCACCTTCGACGCGGCCGGGTACGCAGCGCTGCTGCGGCGGCTGCGCGAGACGGACCCGGAGGCGGCCGGCGACGTGGTGTACGCGCCGGGCTTCGAGCGGGTGCTGGAGCAGCCGGTCGCGGGGGCCGTACCGGTGCCGCCGACGGCCCGGCTGGTGGTGACGGAGGGGAACTACCTGCTGCTGGACGACGGCGCGTGGCCGCGGGTGCGGCGGCAGCTGGACGAGGTGTGGTTCTGCGAGCTCGACGAGCAGGAGCGCCTGCGGCGGCTGATCACCCGGCACGAGGAGTTCGGCAAGGGGCACCAGGAGGCGGTCGCCTGGGTGAAGCGCAGCGACCAGCCCAACGCCGAGCTGGTCGCCGCGACCCGGGACCGGGCCGACCTGGTGGTACCGGCGGGCGTGCTGGGACTCCCCTCGCCGCTGAAGGTCACCGACTGACCGCGCGCAGCGCCAACCGGGGCTCCCCCTTCTCGTCGTCCGGTCCGATCACGGCCGTGAACTGCCCCGTGGTGAGCGTGAGTTCCTCGCCGCTCCGCTCCACCGAGACCGTGATCGGCGTCTCGGAGCCGTAGCGGACGGCGAAGACGTGCAGGTCGTCCGGGGTGCCAGGGACCGGGCCGGCCTCCAGGGCGGTCGAGCTCACCAGGTGCCGCCAGCCCTCGTCCGGGTTGCCGTAGCCGCGCGGGTCGGCCGCGAGCGCGAACGCGGCCTGTTGCTGGAGGAGTTCGGCGCGGGCGTCGAAGTGCTCGGCGCCCGTGGCCCGCGGGTGGGTCAGGCGCAGGGCGCCCGCCGAGGCGACCGGCCCCGCGGCGACGCGCCGTACCCGGTCGCCGTCGTCCTCGGCGTACGGCAGGCCGGCCAGCAGGTACGGCGTCCCGTGGAGGCGTTCGACGGCCACCGTGGTCCACAGGGTCTCGCCGTCGGTGACGTACAGGGACCGCACGTGCCGCAGGACATGGTCGCGGCCGACGACCGGCTTGGTGACCAGCTTGGCCGTCAGGCCGTCCGCCCTGAGGTCGCGGACGCGGACCGCGCCCATGGGGCGGCACAGCAGGAAGCCGTCGGTGACGGGACCGAAGCCGTGCTGACGGCCGACGGCGGCGGCCAGCCAGTAGTTACCGGCGGCCTCTACTACGGCCGGCGTCATGCGGTCGTCGAAGGCCACCGAGACCGTGCCCGCGCGCAGTTGGTGCCGGGCCGGCGTGGGGCTCGGCTCGCGGTGCCAGCGCGTGCTGTCCTGGATCTGCCAGACCAGCATCCAGGCGAAGTGACCGTCGACCCCACCGTCCGGCTTGCACGCGTACCGGGCCCAGCGGCTGTCACCGCGGTAGCGGCCCAGGTCGGAGCCGATGCGGGCGCCGAAGTACCTGAGGCCCAGGACGGATTCGAAGGCGGAGTGCTGCTCGCTGTAGCGCGGGCCGCCGTTGTCGAAGCCGCCATTGGTCAGCCGGGCGTCGATGTAGCGGGCGAGCGCGTCGCCGTCCTCGGCGAACATCTCCTCGCCGCTGACCCGGTGGGCCTGGGCGAGGAAGGACAGGGAGATCGGGCCGTAGTTGTTGTCGTAGGCGCCGCCGTGCTCCGGGGGCAGCAGGGCGCCCCGGTCGCGGACGCGGTGGGCGCGGATCTCGTCGGTGTACAGCTGAAGCGCCCGGGCGCGCACCGACTCGCCCTCGGCGTCGGGCAGATGGCGGGCCAGCATCAGACCGCCGACCACGCAGCCGATGGCCTGGTTGCCGGCCTCCTGCGGGTTGAAGAAGGTCGCCTCGGTCAGCCAGCGCCAGTAGCCCCGGGCCAACTCCAGCAGTCCGGCCCGCTGTTCGTCCTCGACCAGGCCCTCGGCGGCGTCCAGGACGTTGACTGCCTGGAGCAGCGCCCACGCCGTGCTCGGCCAGTCGCCGATGGGATGGGCGCCGGCTTCGAGGACGTAACGGGCGTACGGCAGACCGGAGTTGCGGACCCTCAGGTTCGGGTAGCCGGGGTTGTCCTCGACGTACACCCGCTCGCGCAGGTGGAAGGCGAGGCTGCGGCGCACCGCCTCCGGCAGCCGCGGGTCCTTGCCGCGCTGCCAGGCGAACGCGAGCAGGGAGGTGATGCCGAGCGAGGTGTCTCCGATGTCGTCGACGCAGTCGGGGTGTTCGAGGTTGCCCTCCGGGGTGAGCCGGGCCAGCGCCTGCTCGACGACGTCGGCGAGGACGGCGTCGTACGCCTCCGGGTTGTCGGGCAGGTCGTGCAGCGGTCCGCGCTGGTGCGTGAGGTGCACGGGGATCAGTCCTTCATGCCTGAGGTGGTCGCGCGCAGTGCGACGGTCAGTGTGTGCGAGCCATGTCCACCGATGTAGACGCGGTTCCCGGTCGTCGCGTCGGTACCGCCCACCACGGTGTGGTCCTGCCCCGGGTCGTAGCGCAGTACGTCGCTCCGGTCCGGTCCGGCGAGCGGTTCACCCGTCTCGACGGCGGCCTCGACCCGGATCTCGTCGTCGCCGACGCGGTAGGTCAACGGCTCGGTCGTCAGGCACCAGCTACCGTCACCGAGCGGTACGGCGCCCTGCGGCTCGCCGCCCGGCCGGAAGGTCAGTTCGAGGGCCCAGGGCACCGGCGGGCCGCTGATGTCGATCCGCAGGTCGGCCCCGTCCTCCCGCAGGTCCACCTGCACACGGGTCGTGTGGGAGACCTCGTCCCGGGGCCGGTCCGGGAAGGCCATCGCGGCTGAGAAGCGTCCCTCGTCCGCCATCCGGTAGGCGCCGTCGTCCCGCCGGTGGTCGGGCGGGAGCGGCTGGTAGTAGGCGGCCGAGAGGGTTTCGGTGAGCAGGTAGCGGCCGTCGGCGAGCCGTTGCATGTCGGCGGCGCGGAACGGGCCCAGGTCGAAGAACCCCCTTGAGAGGCGGACCGCGTCGAGGACGGCGGCACCGGCGAACAGGCGCAGGAAGGTGGGGTTGCAGGCGAGGCCCGAGCGGATGCGCCGGTGCTCGGGCACGTCGGAGCCGCCGTACACCACCGTGTGCGCGGTGGCCGAGGCGCGTGCGGCGAGGCGTGCGGTGGGGAGGTACCGGTCGCGCGGGAGCTGCTCCGCGTCCGGGGCCGGCAGGGCGCGGCACAGGTCCGGGGTGAGGAGGGTCTGGGCGAGCAGGTCGGGGTCGTGGATGCCGTCGGCGGCCGCCAGGCGGGCAGCGCGGGCGAAGTCGCCCCGGCCGGTGCGGATCGCGAGCAGCCGGTAGTGCGGCAGGTAGGGCCACAGCGCGAACGACTGCCTCTGGTCCTGGCGGCGCGAGTGGACGGTCTCCACCGTGCCGTCCGGCCTGATCAGGTCCAGGGTCGCGGTGAGGTTGCGTTCGACGGCGTCCACCAGGTCGGTACGCCCGAGCACCTCGGCCAGCAACAGCAGCGCCGGGTTGGTCACGATGGACGCGTAGACGGCGCTGCGTTCCGAGTACATGCCGTCGGCGTCGATGTCGACGCCCTCGGCGAGCCACTCCTCGGCGCGGACGAGCAGCCGGTCGTCGGGGAACGATCGGTGCAGCCGGGCCAGCGCCGCGGACAGCTCCCAGCGGTGGTTGGGGGTGTGCACGCCACCGGCCAGGAGGCTTTCGGTGGCGGCGCCGGCGATCTCGGCCAGCGCTGCCGTGACGTCGGCCAATTCGGGCCCCGCGGCCGCGGCGAGGACGTGCGCGTCGCACACGTCGTTGACGGTGAACGCGGAGTCCGGCGGCGACTGCACGTTGTCGCCGCCCGCGAAGAGGCCGGACCCGGTCTGCGCGGACCGCAGGGCACGGAGGTGGGTCAGCGCGGCGGCGACGGCCCGCTCGCTGCCGTGCAGGGCCGACTCCGGCGAGCGGTACGCCGCGACCAGGGTCTTCACCCGCCGGGCCAGGGCGCGGTGCGGCTCGATGAATTCCGCCGACGGATCGGCCGACCCGTCGGCGGCGAGCGCTGCCGCGCGGACGAACTCGCGGTCGATCGGAGCGGGCAAGGTCAGTCCTTCAGTCCGGCGTTGATGTCGGCGCCCATCACATAGCGCTGGAAGACAAGGAAGATGGCGATCAGCGGGATCATGGAGATGACCGACGCGCCGAGCAGGACCGACCAGTTGATGTTCTGCGCGCCGACGATGCTCTGGATGCCGATCTGCACGGTGAACTTGTTGGGGTCGTTGAGCATCAGCAGCGGCCAGATGTAGTCGTTCCACCGCCACTGGAAGGACAGGATGGCGAGCGTCAGCATGATGGGCCGGGACAGCGGCACCATGATCCGCAGGAAGATCGCCAGTTCGCGGGCGCCGTCGATGCGCGCGGCCTCCACGAGTTCGTCGGGAACCGTGAGGAAGAACTGGCGGAACATGAAGCATCCGGTCGCCGTGAGCACGGCCGGCAGGATGATGCCCGCGAAGGAGTTGTAGAGGCCGAGGTTGCGCACGACCAGGAACTCCGGGGCGAGCATGACCTCGCCCGGCAGCATCGTGGTGGCCAGGATGCAGAGGAAGAAGGCCTTGAGCCACATGTTGTCGTACTTGGCCAGCGCGTAGCCGGTGCAGCAGCTGACGCCCACCGTGAGGATCGTTGTGATCACGCACACGATGGCCGTGTTGATGAAGTACTGGGAGAAGTTGGCGCTGTCCCACGCCGCCTTGAAGCCGGACAGGGTGGGGTTGTGCGGTACCAGCGTCAGCGGATAGGAGAACAGGTCGCTGGCCGGCTTGAAGGAGCTGAGGACGAACCACAGCACCGGCAGCCCGTACAGGCAGGCCAGGATCCACAGCAGGGTCGTCGCGGACACCGCCCGCCGCAGCCCGCCGCTGCTCGTCTTGCGGGGTCGCTTCTTGGCGACGGCCCGTCCGGGACCGGCGTCGACAGGGCGAGGAATGTCTGTGGTTGTCATCGGTTCTCCACCCGCCGGTTGACGATCAGCTGGATGATCGCGACGGCCATCAGAATGAGCATGAGCACGAACGACGCGGCGCTCGCGTAGCCGATCTGCCCCCGTTTGAAGCCGGTCTCGTAGATGTACTGGACGAGCAGGTTGTTCGACGTTCCGGGTCCGCCGTTGTTGAGGGCGACGAACACCGGGTATTCCTTCATCGCGTTGATCGTGTTGAGCAGGATGACGATGAACGAGGTGGGCGCGATGCTCGGCAGGGTGATGCTGACGAACTGCCGCCAGGGGCCCGCTCCGTCGAGGGAGGCCGCCTCGTAGTACGAGGTGGGCACGTTCTTGATCGCCGCTATGAACAGCAGCATCGAGAAGCCCGTCCAGGCCCAGGACGCGGCCATCACGACCACGAGCAGGGACAGGTCCGCGTTCGACTGCCACGGGACGGCGCTTCCGCCGAGCTTCTCGATGACGTAGTTGACCAGTCCGAAGTTCTCACCGAACAGCCACCGCCACAGGACACCCACGACGATGGGCGACAGCAGCCACGGGATGAAGAAGATGACGCGGGCGACCGACGTGCCCTTGGCGTGCTTGCTCACCACCAGGTTGGCGGCGGCCAGCGCGAGCGCGAAGTTCAGCGGCACGAAGAGCACGGCGTACAGCAGCGTCCGCGTCAGCGCGTCGTAGAACGTGGAGTCCCCGAACAGGTTGTGGTAGTTGTCCAGTCCGACGAACTGGAACGCCCCCACACCCGTGTAGTTCGTGAAGGAGTAGACGAGCCCGATCACCGCCGGCCAGACGAAGAACAGCGCGAAGAGCACGACGTTGGCCGCGATGAGGACGAGCGGCGCGAGAACGTACTTACTGCGTCTCCTGGGCGGGCTCGCGGACACGGCCGAGGCGCGTTTTGTCATCTTCCTGACTCCGTGCTGGTGGAATGGATTGCTGTGGGCTCGGGCCGTGAGCCCGGCATCGCATGGGCCGGGGCCGGGCGGCGGGGTCTCGGCCCCGCCGCCCGGCCCGTCGGCCTACGACGCGCCGCCGACCTGCTGGTTGTAGCCGGCCACGATGTTCTCCAGGGCCTTGTCGGCCGACTGCTGGCCGTTGATCGCCTTGCCGAGTTCCGTCTTGGTCGGGTCCTCGGTGAGGCTCTTGCCCTTCAGCACCCAGTTCGTCTGCGCGCTGTTGAAGTAGCCGGAGATCGGGGCGTAGAGCGGGATCTCCTCGTTGTAGAGCTTGAACGCCGCCTGCGCCGCCTCGGACTTGAAGGGGTACTTCGGGGTCAGACCGCTCTCGACGGGCAGGAACCCGGATGCCGCGCACAGCTCGGTGTAGTGGGCCGGCTCGTACAGCCAGGACATGAACTTCTTCGCGGCGGTGGCCGCGGCGCCGTTGTTGTTGAACCCGACCATCATGCCGCCGCTGTTGACGTCACTGGCCTGCACCGGCTCGGCGGGGGTCGGGACGCTCGCCCAGTCGAACTTCTTGATGGACTCCGAGAAGGCGGCGACCTGCCACACGCCGGACCAGTAGGCGACGACGTCACCGCTCTGGAACATGGCGGACGGGTCGGCGCCGCTGGTCCACACCGACTTCGGCATGGTCTTGTCGTCGTTCCAGCCGACGAAGGTGTTCACGGCCTTCTTGGTCGCGGCGTCCACCGAGAACTTGCCGGAGGAGTCGGCGTGGACGTACTTGCCGCCGAGTTCGTACACCATGGCGCGAAGGCGCGAGGGCGACTGGTCGAACGTCAGGGAGTACTTGGCGCCGGTCTTCTCGCGGACCTTGTTGGCCGCCTTGATGAACTCGGTCCAGGTCCAGGTCTTCTGCGGCGAGGTGGGGAAGGAAACCCCGGCCTTCTCGAACAGGGACTTGTTGATGAACAGGCCGGACGCGGTGACGTCCGAGGGGATGGACAGCACCTTCCCGGACGAGTCCTTCGCCAGGAAGTTGGCGTTGATGTTGTTCGCCTTGTTGTTGGCGATGGAGCTGAGGTCGACCAGCTTGTTCGACCAGATCGGGTCCAGCGCCGGGACGGCCGCGACGTCGGGCAGGGAGTTCGCCTGCGCGGCGTTGTGCAGCTTCGTCGTGTAGCCGTCGTAGGGGATGTTGACGAGCTTGACCTTGACGCCGGCTTCCTTCTTGTACTGCGCGACCAGCTTCTTCCAGCCCGCGTCCTGCCCCGGAACCGTGGAGATCCAGAACGTCAGCGACTTGGACGTACCGCCCGAGCCGGACCCCGAACCCCCGCAGGCGGAGAGCAGCAGGGCACCTGCCGTGGCCACGGCAGCGAGGGGAACCACACGGCGTATACCGCCGCGGCCGAGTCGGCGGGAGCGCCGCACACCCACAATGGTCATCTTCGATCCCTTTTTCGTCGTAGGAGACGGAGCACGGCGCCGATCGAGGCGGCACGGGTGCATTTTGCAGGAAATTTCGCTTTCCGGGGGTGCGGCCTCGCCCGGCCGCTTCGCCTCGACGGGTGGGATCCCCGGCCCCGAGGGCCGTCGTCGCACAAGCACGCCCTCGTGCGGCTGCCGTACTTCGCGTACGGCCGGGACGCCAACCCAAGCCGGCGTCCCGGCCGACTTAGAAAGCGCTTGTCCGGACATTGGCAGACCGAGTCGGAAGCCGTCAATCCTTCGCATGCGCGGCCTCGGTCACGGTTTGGACTCCACGGGCCACCGCGAGCCGGGCGGCACCCACGACGGTGCCCAGATCGCCCAGCGTGCTGCTGACCACCTCGGTGGGCCAGCTCAGCCGCTCCAGCTCGGCCCGCACACCCGGCAGGAGCTGCGGATACGCGCCTGTGCTGCCACCGAGCACGATGAGCCCCGGGTCCAGTACGGCGGTCACGGCGGCGGCGAGCCGGCCTATGTCCGCGGCGTGCCGGCCCACCACCGCACGGGCCGCGGGCCGGCCCTCGCCGGCGAGGGAGAACAGCTCCTCCGTGGTGCGCGGGCACGGACCGTCCTCCTCGCGCCAGGTCTGTGCGGCCCGGCGCAGCAACGAGCGGGCGCCGACGTGCTCCTCCAGGGCCTCGTGCCGCGGCTCGCGGCCGTCGTCCCAGGGGTAGGGCAGCCGGGCGACCTCGCCCGCGGCGCCGTTGGCCCCGCGCAGCACCTGGCCGCCGATGACGACACCGAGACCGATACCGACGCCGATCCGCAGGTAGCCGAAGGTCTCGCGGCCGTGCGCGGCGCCCTCGTGCAACTCGGCGAGCGCCGCGCAGTTGACGTTGTTCTCGAGGTGGACGGGCACCCCGGGCGGCAGTGCGACGGTCACCGCGTCGAAGACGGGCCCGGCCTTGGCGGTGGCCGGCCGCACGCCCGCGCCCTCGCCGTCGCGCGCGGTGACGTCACCGACGGCGACCACGATGGCGCGCAGCGGGGCGCCCGCGGGCAGCGCGTCCAGGGCCTCCCGGACGGCCTCGGCGGCCTCTTCCCGGGACTCGGTGGCCTCGGCGAGCAGGGTGCCGTCCAGGGCGCAGCCGCGCACCCGCGTGAGCGCGGGGCCGAGGTCGACGGCGAGGACGGCGCCGGCGGCCGGGCCCAGCCGGTAGACGGCGGCGCTGCGGCCGGTGCCGCTGGACGCCGTGCCGGAGTGGGCTGCGAGCCCGGCGTTCTCCAGTTCCGCGACGGCGGAGGACACCGTCGGCTTGGACAGGCCCGCCAGGCTCGCGAGCTGCGGCCGGGTCGCGCTGCCCGCCCGGGCCAGCACGGCGAACACCGCGCCGGCGCTCTCGGTCAGGCGCGGGGCTCGCACCACGTCGTGTTCCACAGTTCTCCCGCAGGTCACGGGCCGCTCCCCCGTCGTACTGACCGCGGGGGACTCGGCGATGGGATGCCCGGCGTCACGCGGTACCGCCCCCGTCCGCGGGGCAGCTCGGTCGGTCGGGTGCGCGAAGCCTCTTGACGCACTGTACTTCGTTAGTTAACTTCCTAACGAACTTCACGGTACTCGCCTGCCGTGTTCCGTCCAGAGGCCCGTCCCGGGGCTTCGCGAGTGCTTCAACCTGCTTCTGACCAGGCACGGTTCGCCCGCCGTCGCAGCACAGCGCAACGACGAAAGAGGTTCCGTGCAGGACTTCACGCCTCTCGTGGTCGGCATCGACGTGGGTGGCACCAAGACCCACCTCCGCGCCCTGGCGGGGCACGACCCCGTGGCCGATCACGTCCGGTCCAGCAGTGGCTGGCGGCCGCACGACCCCGTGGCCGCGGCCGGCTGGCTGGCCGCGCTGGTCGCCGAGGCCCTCCCCGCGCGCACCCGCCCGTCCGCGCTGGCCGTCGGCGGGCACGCCTGCGAGACCCCACGCCAGTGCGAGCAGATCCGCACCGCACTGCAACTGCACTTCGACGCGCCCGCGTTGGTCGTGGGCGACGCCGAACTCCTCGTACCCGCGGCCGGACTGGACAAGGCCGTCGGCCTGGTGGCCGGCACCGGCTCCGTCGCCGTGGGCCGACTGGCCGACGGCACCCCCGTCCAGGTCGGCGGCTGGGGCGCGGTCCTCGGCGACGAGGGCGGCGCGGCCGGGCTCGTCCGCGAGGCGGCGCGCGCGGTTTGGGCCGCCCACGACCGGGGCGAGGAACCCGACGACCTCGCCCTCCGTCTCGTCGCCGCGTTCGGCGTCGGCGAAGTGCCCGCGCTCGGGGCCGCGTTGGAGGGTGCCCGGGACGTCTCCGCGGAATGGGGCCGGCACGCCCCGGTGGTGTTCGCGGCCGCCGAGGCGGGCTCCCGCGTCGCCCGCGCCGTGATCGCGGAGGCCGGGCGCTCGCTCGCCGCACTCGTGGAACGGCTCGCGGCCCGCGGGCTCCCGGTGGACGACGTCGTGGTCGCCGGCGGCACGATCCTGAACCAGCCCGCCCTGTACGACGCGTTCGCCTCGTCGCTCGCCGCCTCCCTGCCCGGAGTCCGCCCGCAGCCGCTGCGGGTGCCGCCGGTCGAGGGCGCGGTGGCGCTGGCGCGTTCGCTGCTGTGAGGGGCGCCTCGGCCCTCGCCGGAGCTCCGCCGCACAGCCGCAGCGGGCCTCGTCCGGCCCGCTCCGTTCACCCGCACGACACGTCTCGGCCGCCGGGCACCCCCCGGTGGGCCAGGACACGGCCGTAGATCTTCGCTCAAAGCTTCACGGGACGCACCGGATTCGCACATCCCCGCGCCCCACCGAACACCTCTGATCGCACGATCTCCCCCGGCCGCAGGGCCGAAGAACTCAAGAGAGGCACACGCATGCCGTCATCCGCCGGGCACCGCTCCCCTTCGTCGAACGGCCGACCCTCCGTCGGCAGAAGGGGTTTCCTCAAGACCTCCCTGGGCGCCTCGGCCGGTGTCCTGGCCGCGCCCACGTTCGTCTCCTGGCTGGGCGCCGCCGACGCCAAGGCCGCCGGCTCCGCCGCCGCGTTCGTCGACGACTACAAGACCAACGTCATGGCGAACCTGACCCCGGAGACCAACGCGGTCGTTCGGGTCCTCGGCGGGTTCGCGCGGACATGGAAGACGGGCGGCGCCTGGAACACCGGCACGCCGCTCATGCCCGAGGTGCTGCGCGCCAACATGCGCTACTGCGCCCGCCTCACCGGCGCCCGGACGGACGCGCAGGCGAAGGAGGCCTTCCTCTACGACCGCCAGCACCAGAGCTACGCGATGATCGCGGGCCTGGGCCCGCTGTCCGACCTCTACAAGGCGGGCGCCAAGGCGGTCACCTCGATCACCAGCGCTCCCGACGGCACCCCTCCGACCAAGATCGACGACGCCGTGCCCGCCGGTGCCCCGGCCGGCTCCGCGCTCGGCGCCGGCTCGCACGACTCCGCGCTCGGCAAGGTGGCCGAACTGGTCGACACGGTGTGCGGCAACTGGGCGTCGGGCAACCCGTCCAAGTACGCCTACCAGTACCCGCGCCCGTGGCGGATGAACGAGGACAGCGAGGTCGTCGACACCGGCGCGACGGACGCGCTCGGCTACCCCGTATACGACTCCGAGGTGGTCGTCGCGCCCCAGCTGCTGCGCCAGCGCAGCACCTCTCCCACGGACGACGGCGGCTTCCCCAGCGGCCACACCAACGCCTTCCACCTGGCGGGCCTCGCCTACGCCTACGCCGTGCCGGAGCGCTTCCAGGAGCTGGTCACCCGCGCCTTCGAGCTCAGCCACACCCGGATCATGGCCGGCATGCACTCCACGGTCGACGTGATGGGCGGCCGCATCATGGCCACCGCCCTGGCCGCCGCCACCCTGGCCGACCCGGCGAACGCCGGCCTCAAGGCAGCCGCCCGCGCCCAGGCACTGGCCTACTTCACCGGGCAGACGGGCACCACCGCCGACTCCCTGTTCGCCTACGCGCACCCCGGCGCCGGAGACGCCTACGGCGACCGGGACGCCAACGCCCGCGCGGTGCGGCCCCGGCTGACGTACGTGCTGACCCGGCAGGGCCGTGGCACACCGCTGACCGTGCCCAAGGGCGCCGAGGTGCTGCTGGAGACACGGCTGCCGTACCTGAGCGCCGAACAGCGGCGCGAGGTGCTGAGGACCACCGCGCTGCCGTCGGGGTACGTCCTGCTGGACGGCTTCGAGCAGTGGGGCCGACTCGACCTGTTCACCGCGGCGGACGGCTACGGCGCCTTCGACTCCGACGTGACCGTCACGCTGGACGCGGCGGCGGGCGGCTTCGGCGCGGCCGACAGCTGGCGCAACGACATCGACGGCGACGGCGGACTCACCAAGCTGGGCAGCGGCACACTCACTCTGACCGGCCACAACAAGTACACCGGCGGCACCGTGGTGCGGGACGGCGTGCTGGTCGCCGCCTCGTCCCACGCGCTCGGGCACGGCGATGTGCGGGTGTCCGGCGGCACGCTGCGGGTGCCGCGGCCGGTGCAGGTGCACGGCACGTACTCCCAGGAGTCCGCCACGCTGGAGCTGACGCTGCGCTCGGGCCACGAGCCCGCCCTTGAGGTGACGCGCCGGGCGCTGCTGGGCGCGGGCGGTGTGCTGTCGCTGGTGCTCGACGCCGACCGGCCGCCGGTCGCGGGCGACACGGTGCGCGTGCTGTGCGCGCCCCGGCTGAGCGGCCGATTCGACCGCGTGGAGCTGAACTCCGAGGGTCTGCGGGCCGTACCCGTCTACACGGCGGAAGGTCTGTCGGTACGACTCCTGAAGCGGTGACATCCCAGGGGGCGGGAGACGGTGCGAAAGTGGGGTCCATGACAGGACCCCGGATCGCTCCCGCCCTCTCGCGGCCGGTGTCACCGCGGGGCGGATGATGGCGCACGAACAGCACTCGGTCCTCGCACCGGGCCCACGCGACGACGAGGAGCGGCACCCGCCGCGGACGACCCCTGCCGCCCGCCGGCCCCGACGGTGGCTGGTGCCCCTGCTGGTGGTGGTCCTGCTCGGGCAGATGGCGGCCGCGATGGTCACCGCCGCCGTGCAGCAGACACCGACGATCGACGAGCCGATCTACGTCGCCACGGCCGCCGACTACCTGCACGAGCACCGCGTCCGGCTCAACCCGGAGCATCCGCCGCTGGGCAAGCTGATCGTCGCCGCCGGAGTGGCGGTCGCCGATCCGCACGTCGACACCGCCTACCGGGGCGACCAGACGCAGTACGCGCGCCATCTGCTGTACGAGTCCGGCAACGACCCCTGGCGGCTGATGTTCTGGGCCCGGCTGCCGATGATCGTGCTGACCCTGCTTTTCGGGCTGGTGGTGTTCGCCTTCGCCCGTGAACTGGCGGGCGCCGCGGCCGGTTCGGTGGCCCTGGCCCTGTACGCCCTCTCCCCCGACGTCATCGCGCACGGTTCGCTGGCGACGCTGGACGTACCGGCCGCGGGGTTCGTGCTGACGTCCGCCTGGCTGCTGTGGCGGGCCCGGCGACGCCCCCGGCTGTACGTGCCGCTGGGCGGCCTGGCGCTCGGCGCGGGACTGGCGACCAAGATGAGCGTGCTGCCGGCGGTACCGGTACTGATGGCACTGGCCGCCTGGTCGGTGTGGGCGGCGGAGCGCGGGGACCGCCGGCGGGCGCTGCGGCGGGCCGCGGCGGGGGCGGCGGTCCTGGCGGTGGCCGGAGTGGCCGTCGTATGGCTGTCGTACCTGGTGGTCGATCCGCGGCTGCGATGGTCGGCCGCGGGGCAGCGGGTGCCCGCCGTGCACGGGCTGAAGGGGCTGCTCGTGGGGCTGCTGCCGTTCCCGGAGTCGTATCTGGACGGGATGCGCGTCCAGTTCGGGCTGGAGCGGTATCCGTGGCAGGGCTTCCTGTTCGGGCAGCTGTACACCGGCTCCCGCTGGTACTACCTGCCGGCCGCGCTGCTGGTGAAGACGCCGCTCGGCATGCTGGTGCTGTGGGCGGCCGGTGCCGCCTCGGTGGTGGCGGTACGGCGGCTGCGGCCGGCCGCGCCCTATGTGCTGGTGCCGCCCGCCGCGCTGCTGGCCTCGGCCATGACCGGCTCGCGGGACTTCGGGACCCGCTACGCCGTCTTCGTGCCGATGTTCCTGGCGGTGGCGGCCGGCTGTGTGCTCGCCGTACGACGGCGGTGGGCGTTCCTCGCGACCGGGGTCCTGGTGCTGTTCGTCGCGGTCAGCTCGCTGCGGACGTTCCCCTACTATCTGCCGTACTCCAACGAGGCGTTCGGCGGTCCGGACAAGACCTATCTGCGGCTGCACGACTCCAACGTCGACTGGGGGCAGGATCTGGGCAGGCTCGCCGACCGGCTCCGGGAGCGGTACCGGGGCGAGCGGGTCTGGCTGGTGTACAAGGGCAGTGGCGTGCCGTCGTACTACGGGATCGACGCCGCCGATCCGCGGCAGGTGGCACCCCGTCAGGTGCACGGACTGCTCGTCGTGTCGGACTCGGCGGTCGACAAGGCGCGCGGGCGGCTGCGCACCCTGATCGACAGCAGTCGCCCGATCGACGAGGTCGGCCACTCGATCACGATCTACCGTCGGTGACCCGAGCCTGTGGCGGGCACTGCCAGGGTCCGTCCGCCGGGGGCCCGTTGCCCTTGTGCAAGCCCTGGTCACGACCGTGCGTGAGCTATGTTGAAGCACTGTGGCAGACAAAGGAGGCGCACCGGTGCCATCGCCGCAGCAGGCACGCGCCCAGGCATCCTCGATCACGTCGGGCAAAACCGCTCCCGAAGCGGAGGCCGCCCCGGCATCCCAGCTCAGGACGCTCTTCGACCGGCCCCGGCTCTCTCCCGGCCAGCGCCGCATCGCCCAGTACCTGATCGAGCACATCACCGAGGCGGCGTTCCTGTCGATCACCGATCTCGCGGAACGCGTCGGCGTGAGCCAGCCGTCGGTGACACGCTTCGCGGCGGCGGTCGGCTTCAGCGGCTACCCCGCGCTGCGCGAGAAGCTCCAGTCGATCGCGCTGGGCACCCTGGCCGGCGGGCCCGCCGCGACCGAGGAGAACGGCAGCAACGAACTGCAGGCGGCGGTGGACGCCGAGATCGAGAACCTGGAGAACCTGCGGCGCGACTTCGCCGACCCGGACCAGCTCATCGACATCGGCCGCGAGCTGTCCGCGTCCACCCCGCTGACCGTTTTGGGGCTTCGTATCTCGGTCTCGCTCGCCGAGTACTTCGCCTACGCCGCCCGCCGTATCCACCCCGACGTACGGCTGGTGACCCGGGGCGGCAGCGTCGCCTACGACTCGCTGCTGCAGTCCCGCGAGGCGGGCGGCACCTGGGTGCTGGCGTTCTCGATGCCCCGGCACGCCCAGGAGACGCTCACGGCGGTCCGGGTCGCGCGCAGTGCCGGGCTCAAGGTCGCGCTGGTCACCGATCTGGCGCTCGGCCCGGTCGCCGACGAGGCCGACGTCGTCTTCGCCACCGGCACGGGCTCCCGGCTGGTCTTCGACTCCTACGCCGCGCCCGGCGTGATCGCCGCCGCGCTGCTGCAGGCGATGACCGACGCCGATCCGGAACGCACCCAGGCCCGGCTGGAGGAGTACGAGCAGATCTCCGACCAGCACCAGTTCTTCCTGCGGGAATGAGCGGGCGCTCCCCGCGGAACCGCCCGGACCGCAACCGTCGGTAACACCGCTCCCACGCGCCGTCGGGAATTACAAAGGGACCTTTCGCAACATTTCGCGCATGAATGTTTTCATGCGTCTTGCAAAGCAGACGGCATATATAAATACTTCTCACGCGTCACCCGGACATCCGAAGCCGCCGTCTCCTACCCGCGTCGGCGCCGGTGGTGTCCGGGCGGGCCCCGCTCAGGAGGCCCGTGGCGGTCCCGGTCATCCCCTAGGCCGGGGCCGCCCGCACCCGTCGGACCACCCTTCACGACGCCGCACACCCGGAAGCGATGCTCATGCAACTGACGACCACGCGCCTCAGCCCGGACTGGCCGTGCCAGGTCAAGCAGCCCGGTTCCTACGACTGGGAGCGCTCGGCGGCCAAGTGGCTGCGCGAGCTGGTTCCGGCGCGCTACGCCAGCTATCCGGCACTCATCCGGCACCCCGTGCTGCTCGCCCGGCACGCGCAGATCCAGGTCCAGCAGGAGATCCGGGTGGCCCGCACCGCCCTGCAGACCGCCCGCGCCGATCTCCCCGGCCTCGGCATGCCGGAGTCGGTCATCGAGCACACGATCAAGCTGTACGCGGCGGAAGTGATGCAGCTCCAGCACATCGCGCGCAGCGTCCGCGCCGTCACCCGGGCACTGGTGGAGGCCGGCCGCTGACCCGGGGACCGGCCCCCGCGGCATGATCCGAGCCGCGCGTGGCACCCGTGGTGAGCATGAGCACCACCCAGCTGCGACGAGGCGAGCCGGTCACCACCGTCCTCACCTGGCAGGTACGGCCGGGCCGGGAGCGGGAGTTCGAGGAGTGGACCCGGGGCATCACCCGCTGTGCCAGGCGATTCCCGGGCAACGAGGGCGTCTCGTGGCTGCGCCCCGAGGACGGCCACCGCTTCCACGCCGTACTGCGCTGGTCCGATCCGGACCGGCTCACCCGGTGGCTCCGGTCCGCCGAGCGCGCCGAATGGCACCGGCGGATCGACGGCGTGGCCACCGAGGTGGGCAGCGAACGGCAGGCGACGAGCGGGATGGAGACCTGGTTCAGCCTCCCCGGCACGACCGTGCGGTCCCCGCCCCGCTGGAAGATGGTCCTCACCACCTTCCTCGGCGCCTACCCCTTCACTCTCCTCATCCAGTGGCTGGTCACACCCCGCACCGCCGGCTGGCCCCTGCTCCTGCGGGCGGCCGTCTTCCCGCTGGTGCTCCTGCCGGTCCTGACGTACCTCATCATGCCGCGCCTCAGCCGGCTGCTGCGGCTGTGGCTGTACCGGCCACCGGATGAGTGATCGCGGTGTGCGCGAGCGGGCCCGTCCACGGCCATGGCCGGGGTTGTCCCCTTACGAGTGAAGTACGGGCGGGCAAGACCGTGATCGGGCCGAGCTTTGTGTGCGATGCTCATCGCGTGACGAGCGAGCCCGCCACGCCGGCGGATTCCGGTGCCGCGCCGGACACCGTCGCGCTGGCCAAGGTCGTCGCCAGACAACGCGCCGAGCTGGACAGGCTGCGGGACCTGGCGGCGATGGCGGCTGTCCTGGAGCGGGCCAAGGGCGCGGTGATGACCCTGACCGGCTGCACTCCCGACGCGGCGGACGAGGAACTGCGCCGACGCGCCAAAGCCGGACGACGCACCCTGCTGGAACAGTGCTGGATCACCCTCGGCACCCTGGCGGCGCCGCAGGCCGCCCCGGCGGACACCCCGCCGCCCGCGGGGAGCCGGCCGGACGCCGCCCCCGTCTCCGCCGTCCCGCCGTCGCGCAACCCCGCGCTGGGCGAAGGGAGTTCGGCCGCCCTCGCCACACTCGGCAGGGAGCTGGTCCGGGTCGCCACCCCGCAGGAACTCGCCCAGTGCCTGCTGGAGCAGCTCGCCGGGGCGGACACCGACGCGGTCATGATCTACGCGCGGCTGCCCGCCGGAGGACTCGACCTGATCGGGCACGCGGGCATCGAGGAGACGCTGGCCACCCAGTGGCACCACGTCCCCCCACTGAGCGGGGTCGCCGCACTCGACGCGCTGCGGGCCCGCGAGCCGCGCTGGCTGGAGGACTTCGAGACCGACCGCCGGCGGTATCTGCTGATCGGCGACCCGCCCAGCCGCTGGCCCACCCGCGCCTGGCTGCCCCTGCCCGCGCCCGGGGCGGCGGGCGGACGCCAGGGCTCCGCCACCGACGTGTGCATCGGCATCCTGCGCTCCCGGAGCGGGCCGTTCTCGGCGGAGTACCGTGACCTTCTGCTGGCGGTGGCCCGCCTCTGCGCAGGGCGGCTGCGCGCGTTCGACACCCGCCCCGGGGGTGCGGTCGACGCCGCCGCGGAGTCCGTGCAGGCGGTGTTCGACGCTTTGCCCGGCGCGGCCATGCTCCTGACACCGCCTCCCGACGCGTCGGGAGGGGTCGAGGACCTCCGCGTCGCCGCCGCGACCGCGCAGGCCGGCGTCGTGGTGGGCAGGGCCGGAGACGAACTGGTCGGCCGCCGGTTCCAGGAGTGCTGCCCGGCCCTGGCTGCCGAGCCCTCGCTGCGCCGAGGCCTGCGGCGCACGCTCACCACGGGCGAGCCGTACGAGAGCGAGCCGTTCGGGCACCAGGAGATCGTGGACGGGATCGCCGAGCTGTCCACGTACTCGGTGCGGGCGGCACCGCTCGGCGAGGGACTGGTCCTCACCTGGGTGCGGCACGGCTCCTCGGACCGGCAGGAACAGCGCCTCGCGGATCTGCAGCGGCTGGGCAACCTGGGCTGGGCGAGCTGGAACCTGCTCACGCACGAGGTCACCTGGTCCTCGCACGTCTACGTGCTCCTCGGCCGGGACGCCGAGTCCGGACCGGTCGGCCTCACCGCGCTGCCGGACCTCGCGCTGCCCGAGGACCGCTCCGCGCTGGACCACGCCATCGCCCGACTCCTGCGTGACGGGCGGCCGTTCGACCTGCCCTTCCGGATCAGGACGACGGCCGGGCTGCGGCACCTGCGCGCCGTCGCCGAGGCGGTGCCGGACTCGCACGGGAAACCCGTCGAGGTGCACGGCGTCATCCAGGACCTCACCGCGCAGCGCAGCGCGGAGCTCGCCCTCGTCGAGAGCGAGCGGGCCATCCTCACCCAGCACGACGTGCTGCTGGCCGAACGGACCCTGGCGGGCCGGCTGCAGGACGCGCTGCTGCCGCTGCCCACCCGGCCGGTCCGGCTGGCCGGGCTGCGGGTCGAGGTCGCCTACCTGCCCGCCCAGTCGGGCATCCATGTGGGCGGCGACTGGTTCAGCGCCATCGAACTCGCCGACGGGGGCGCCCTGTTCGTCGTCGGGGACGTCGCCGGTCACGGCATCGACGCGGTGGCCACCATGGCCCAGCTCCGCTTCACCGCCAAGGGCATGGTCATCACCGGGTCGTCGCTGACCGGCGCGCTGGCCCGGCTCAACAGGCTGCTGCTGCACTCCCGGGACTCGCACGGCACGGCGACCATGGTCCTCGCCCGCTACGACAGCGCCCGGCGCCGGCTGCTGTGGGCCCAGGCCGGCCATCCGCCGCCGCTGCTGCTGCGCGACGGCGAGGTGCGCTTCCTCGACCGTCCCGCCGGCATGCTCCTCGGGGCGAGCACCGATCCGCGGTTCCAGGAGGCGGAGGTCGCCCTGGAACCGGGCGACCGCGTCCTGCTCTACACCGACGGTCTGATCGAGCGGCCCGGCGAGACCCTCGACCGGGGCCTGAAGCGGCTCGCCGAGGGCGTCCTTGCGCACCACACCGACGAGGCGGGCAGGCTCGGCGCGCTGCTCGCCGAAGTGCTGGCGGGCGAACGGCGCGACGACGTCTGCATGCTCGACATCCGGGTGCCGGCCGAGCCGGAGTAGCCGGCGGCGTCCGGAGCGGCCGCCGACCTCGCGCCGTCAGCCGGTGGGAGCCGTGCGGGACTCCAGTGCCTGCCGGGTGTCGTTGCCGTAGACGCCGGTCTCGTCGCCCCTGATGCCGTACCAGAGCTGGAAGCGGGCCACCGCTGCCCGCAGGGTGGCGTCGTAGACGCCGCCGGTGGCGCCGTCGCGGTAGACGTCGGGGATGCGCAGCAGGCGTTCTTGCAGGTCGGTCACCGCCGGGCCGCTGTCGCCCTCGCGGAGGGTGCCCGCCCCGTCGGGATCGTCGGCGGACGTGGCGGTGGCCGTCGGGGTCGGCTCGGCCGATGCCGAGGGTGCGGGTGTCCGCGCGCCGGTGTCGTCGTTCCTGCCGGCCAGCAGGAGCGCGCCGCCGAAGCCGACGAGGGCGGCCGCGGTGACGGCCACGCCGACGGCGGCACGGCGCAGGCCGGGACCGAAGCCGAACCGGTCGCCGCGCGGCGGGGTGCGGTCGCCGGTGCGCACGGGCGGGAGTTCCTGCGTCTCGCCCTCGTCCCAGGAGTGCGGGTCGGGCATGGCGACGGTCTCCAGGCCGGGATTGCCCTGCTCCATCTCCCGGAACAGTTCGGCCAGGGCGTCGGTGCGGCGCGGCCGCAGTACGACGATGGGCTCCAGCGGCGGCTGGTCCTGCGGTGACCCGGAGGCCGGCGGCGTGGGCACAGTGCGCTCTCCTTCCCTCCCGTGGCGGGTCTGTCCGCCGTTCCCCGAGGAGAGATACGCGGGGGCGTCGCCGAGAGTTCAGTGCCCGGCCGTCGTCACCCTCTCGGACCGTGTAGAGCACTCAGTTCCCTGTTATGCCTGCACTGAGTGCCACCGGTGTCCCGGAGGTGCTACTTTCGCGTTCATGAACACCGAGCCGGCGGCCGCGAAGCCCCCGATGCGGGACGCCCTGGTGGCGGCGGCGTTCCAGCTGTTCCTGGAGCGCGGCTACGAGCAGACGACCGTCGACGACATCGTGGCGCTGGCCGGTGTCGGACGGCGCTCGTTCTTCCGCTACTTCCCGTCCAAGGAGGACGTGGTCTTCCCCGACCACGAGCGGTGCCTGGCCGACATGACGGCGTTCCTCGCCGAGAGCAGCGACGACGAGCCGGTGCGGCGGGTGTGCGACGCGGTCCGGATCGTGCTGCGGATGTACACCGAGAACCCCACCTTCTCCGTGCAGCGCTACCGGCTGACCAAGCAGGTGCCGGGGCTGCGGGCGTACGAGCTGTCGGTGGTGTGGCGCTACGAGCGGGCCTTCGCGGACTATCTGCGCGGCCGCCTCGCCGGCCGTCCGGACGGGACGCTGCGCGCCGATGTGGTCGCGGCGGCCGTGGCGGCGGCGCACAACAACGCACTGCGGTCCTGGCTGCGCTCGGACGGGGAGGGCGACGCGAGTGCCGCGCTGGACCACGCGCTGGGGTATGTGCAGCAGGCCTTCGCCGGACCCCGGGCGCCGCACGGCGAGGAGGAGCCCGAAGACGTGGTGGTGATCGTCTCCCGGCGCGGCGCACCGATGTGGCGGGTGGTCCGGGAGATCGAGAGCACCCTCGAACGGGACTGACCGGACACCCACCAGATTGAGGGTACGCAGTGCCTTTACGTATGACACTCAGTGCCATACATTGTGGTCGTGCACGGTGGCACGGCGAACCGCGCACGTGGGATTCCGGCCGAGCGCAGGGAGTTGACCAGCGTGTACCACCACTCAGGAAGCGTTGTCCGGCAGGCGGGCGGCTCCGCGGCGGGCGTGCTCGACACGCCGCCGCGGGACTCGGACGCCATCCTCTTCCAGCGCTGCACCTGGTGCGGCACCGCCATGTACCACCGGCTGCTGTGTCCGGTCTGCCAGGGCAGCGACCTCAGGACGGAGCGCAGCGAGGGCATCGGCACGGTCCGGCACTCCACGACGGTGCACCGCAACACCCCCGCCGCCCGCAACGTGTCCCTGGTCGAGATGGCCGAGGGGTTCGTGGTCCGCGGCCGGGTGATGGGCCCGCCGATCGGCATCCACAGCGGCGACCGGGTGCGGCTGTCCACGGCCAAGGACCCGGTCCGCGGCGAGCCGGTGTTCCAGCTGGTCGACGAGCCCTTCCGCGCCTGGACCTGACCGGGATCAGTCCGGCGCGGCCCGCAGGGTGCGGCTGCGGCCCCGGAACTCGGCGACCACCTCGTCGCCGCGCCGTACGGTGACGTCGTAGATCCCGCTGCGGCCGAAGCCCACCCGCTGCACCGCCTCGGCGGTCAGGACGTCCCCCTCGCGCGCGGACGCCGCGAAGTCGATGTCGGCGGCTGCAGCGACCGTGACGGGCCCGTGGCTGTTGCAGGCGCAGGCGAACGCGGTGTCGGCGAGCAGGAACACACAGCCGCCGTGGGCGATGCCGTGACCGTTGACCATGTCCGCCGTCACCGTCATCCGCAGCACGGCGCTTCCCTCGGCGATCTCCAGCAACTCGATGCCCAGACCCCGCGCCGCGCGGTCCGCGTCGAACATGTGCCGGGCGGCCTCGGTCGCGCCGTCCTTCTTCCGCGTCATCGCTCCCACAGTCCAGGGATCAGGTCCCGCACGGCCAGTGGCCTGCCGGTCTCGAAACACCGGCTGGCCGCGAGCCCCACGGCCAGGGCGAGGGCGCCGTCCCGCTCCGTGGCCATCGTGTGCCCGGCGGCGCCCGGGTCCACCGCCCGGCCCGCGTCGACGGGTCCGGACAGCGCGTCGAGCATACGGCGGTCTCCCCCGCCGTGCGCCTCGTGGTTCGCGTCGAGCGGGATGTCGGCCGGCGGCTTCCACAGCGGGCGCAGGGTGAGCCGTGCGCCGCCCGCGTGCCCGGCGGCCGTGTCCCCGTGCAGGGCGCCACTGTCCGAGGCGACCCGGGTGCCGGGCCGCTGCCGGCTGCTTTCCTCCACCTCCGGTTCCAGGCGGCCGCCGCTGCCGTTGAACATCACCCGGTAGCCCTCCCAGGGCGAGTAGGCGGTGAGGTGGTACGTCATCGTCGCCCCGCGGGCGTAGCGCACGAGGACGGCCATGTCGTCCTCGATGGTGACGGGTCCGCCGAAGACGTCGCGGTCGCGCAGGCACCCGTCGTGCCGCTCGGCGTCGGGGTAGAGGGCGCAGGGTGCCGTCGGCGGCCAGGTCCAGGGCGAAGGGGTCGTCGACCGCCCGCGGGGCGCCGTGGGCGCGCTCGCAGTCCCGGCGCGGTCCGTGCCGTTCGCCCGCGTCGGGGCCGTGGAAGCCAAGCCGCCCGTAACCGAAGACGTCCTGCGGCTCGTCCCCGAGCCACCAGTTGACGAGGTCGAAGCGGTGACTCGACGTGTGGACCGTCAGGCCGCCGCTGTTGGCCTTCCCGCGGTGCCGGCGGCGGAAGTAGTCGGCGCCGTGCCGGGTGTCGAGGAGCCACTCGAAGTGCACGGAGAGGACCCACCGATCGCGCCGTCCGCGCCAGGACGCGCACCTTCTCGTGACCGGGTTGAAGCGGTAGTTGAAGGCGACGGTGAGGGGGTTGCCGGTCGCGCGGACCGTGTCGAGGATGCGTGCGCACCGCTCGGCGTCGACGGTCATCGGTTTCTCGGTGACGACCCGGCAGGCCGCCTTCAACGCCGGGACGACGTAACGGCCTTGGGCGGCGTCCACGGTGGTCACGACGACCTCCTCGATGTCCTCCTCGGCGAGCAGGTCGGCGAAACGGCCGGGCTCCCATGTGGTGGCGGCGGGCTCCCCCTCGGCGGTGAGCAGCCTGTTGTGGAAGGCCATCCGGGACGGGTTCGGGTCGCACAGGGCGACCACGTGGCCGGGGCGCGCGGCGAGACCGCGGGTGAAGGTCTGGGCACGGTGCCCGGTTCCGACGACGGCGGCGCGCAACGGGGTTCGGCTCATTGGGGGGTCCTGTCCCGGAGCACGCGGGCGCATGCCTGCCACGCGGCCCTGGCCTGATCGCACCGTCCGACCCCGGTCGCATCACCGGTCACAGGCAACCCACAGCTGCCTCTCCCCGTCCTCCGGGGCACGAGGCGCTCCGCCCGACCAACGGGGTGCCCGCAACCGGTACTTGAGGAGGAACACCTTGATCCGTGCCCGGCGAATATGGGCTACCGCCGCGGTGGTGCTCGCGGTGGCGGGGGGATCGCCAGGACTGGCACAGGCGGCACCGCCGTCCGCTGCCGGACCGCACCCGGCGGCGACAGACGACGGCGGTCTGCCGCCCGGCTGGCGGATCGCCGGCCGGGGCGGCGAGCGGCAGTTGGTGTGGCGCTCGGCCGCGCCCGTGCGCATGGGGGACGCGCGCGTCGACTTCTACGCGGGCGACCGCCTGCTCGGCCACCCGACGGCCGCGAAGGACGGCCGCACCTTCCGTCTGCACCTCGAACACCTGCGTTCCACAGGCGAGTTGAAGACCCTCGAAGTCCGCGCCGGCGGGCGCGAGCTGGACTCCGCGGGCCGTACGAAGACTCCACGGGCCCGGCGCGAGGCGGCGGCCTCGCAGCCGCCCACACCGCTTCCGGCGAACTCCGTGGACCCCGGCAAGCCGGGCCAGTACCGCACGGCGACCGGCGAGTACGACCTCGACCCGGTCAAGCTGCCCGACTTCCCCCAGCCCGTCGAGATGAAGGCCGTGGTGGTCGCGCCCGAGGGCGCCACCGGCAACCGGCCGCTCGCCCTGTTCCTGCACGGGCGCCACTCGACCTGCTACAAGGGCGACGACGTCACCGGCGACTGGCCCTGCCCGGCGGGCACGAAAACGATTCCCAGCTACCGCGGCTATCTGCGCGACCAGCGCCTGCTCGCCTCGCAGGGCTATGTGACCGTCTCGATCTCCGCCAACGGCGTCAACGGCCAGGACTGGGCCGCCGAGGACGGCGGGGCGCAGGCCCGCTCCTCCCTCATCCGGCAGCACCTGGCCCGCTGGGCCGACTGGGCCGCCCACCCCGAGACGGCCCCCGCGGCCGTGCGCCGGGCGCCGAAGACCGATCTGTCCCGGATTCTGCTCGTCGGCCACTCGCGCGGCGGCGAGGGCGTCAACCGGGCGGCGATGGACAGCCTGTACCCACCGCCCGCCGCGCAGGACGGCTACCGCGGCCCGGTCCGCTGGCACATCCGGGGCACCGTGCTGATCGGACCGACGATCTTCGGCCAGAATCCGGTCGCGGACGTGCCGTCGGCGACGATCCTGCCGGGCTGCGACGGCGACGTCTCCGACCTCCAGGGCGAGGTCTACGTCGACGGCACCCGGGGCGTCAGCCGTGGCAAGGCGCTGCACAGCGCGGTGTACGTGGTCGGCGCCGACCACAACTTCTTCAACTCCGAGTGGACTCCGGGGCAGTCCGAGGCCCCCTCGGAGGACGACTTCTACACCGACCCCCAGCACCCGGACCGGGTGTGCGCTCCGGGGACCGCGACCCGGCTGACCGCCGACCGGCAGCACAAGGCCGGCAGCGTGTACATCGCCGCGGCGGCCCGGCTGTTCGTCGCCGGTGACGACCGGGTGCGGCCGCTGCTCGACGGCACGGGCCGGCGGGCGCCGTCGGCCGACCCGGCGCGGGTGCTCACCCACGCGGTCGGCGCCGACCGCGCCGGCGGCTTCCTGCCGGACGGCAAGATGTCGGTGACCGGCGGACGGCTGTGCTCGGCCGTGGACCCGGACACGCACGTGGCCTGCCTCGGCAGCGGCGCGAAGGGCGTCTCGCCGCACTTCGCGCAGTGGGAGGCGGACCGCGAGGTCGGCCGCCGCGCGGTCGCGCTGAACTGGTCGGCGCCCGGATCGGCGGTACGGGTGCGACCCGGCACGCCGGCCGGGCTCAAAGGTGCCAAGGACCTCGCGCTGCGGCTGATCGTGCCGCCGAACTCCACCGGCACGAGCCTGGACGTGTCCGTAAACGACACCCACGGCAGGCGGGCCGTGCTGGGCCGCGTCCGCGTCGACGGGCTGCCGGGCACCGAACAGACCGCGTCCTACTGGGCGCGCGAGGTCCGCGTGCCGCTGACCGCAGCGACTCGCGCGGGTGTGGACCTGGGGCACGTCAAGTCCCTGGATCTGACGCCCCGTTCGACCAGGGGCAAGGCCTGGCTGATGGACGCCTGGGGCTGGCGCCCGGGCACCCCCGAGGTGCGGGAGGCCGCCCTGCCGCGCGTCGACGTCGGCCGGACGACGGTCAAGGAGGGCGACTCGGGCGTGCGCACCTACCGGGTGCCGGTACGGGTGGCCGGGCAGGGCAGCGGCCAGGTGCGGGTGTACGTCCTCGACCCGGTCACCGGCAGGGCGAAGCAGCACCTGGTGACGGTGCACCCCGGCGGCCACGACATCGACGTGCCCGTCCAGGTGAAGGGCAACAAGCGCTACGGCTACGACGTGCAGAACGACGTGCTGGTCAAGGCCGTGCACGGTGCCGTCGTCGGCTCGTACCGGGGCGGGGTCACCGCGCAGAACGACGACCCGATGCCCACGCTCTCCGTGACCCCGGTCGCGGACCGGGTCACCGAGGGCGCCGCGCTGAAGTGGAAGGTGTCCCTGTCGGCGGCGGCGGACGTGGACCTCGCGGAGTTCTTCGTCGTCACGCCCGTGACCGACGGCCCGGAGCTGTCCACCAAGGACGTCGACCCGCACTGGCTGGGGGACGTCTCCGGTGAGGAGCCCGATCCCGAGCGCCCGCTGTCCTCGATCAGGTACCTGGCCCTGGCGGCCGGCGTCCCCGCCGGACAGCTGACCGCGCAGCTGGAGCTGCCCACGGTCAAGGACCGGGTGGCGGAGCCCGCCGAGTCGGTGCGCTTCCAGCTCGCCGACGACAACGGCGACCCGCGGCCCGGCGGTCCGGTGCTCGCGGGCACGGTGCTCGACGCGTCGTAGACCCGGATCCGTCGGCGTGACGGCCGCGCGGCCCCTGTTCCAAGGGGACGCGCGGCCTTACGCATGTCAGGGCTTGAGGGTCACCCGGATGCCGACGGTGCCGTCCGCGCCCCGGCGCAGTCGGCTGCCGAGGAGCGTGAGGCGGCCCACGATGCCGTACTTGCGGGCGATGAGCTCGCGGTAGCGGGCCACGGTCGTCCCGTCGGTGATCTCCGCGGTCGCCGGGATCTGCGCGCCGGTGGGGTGACCGCGCAGGTCACAGGGGCCCACGAGAACGTCGCCGCGGGCCCGGATGCGCTTGACCTTCCAGGAGTCCGCGGTGGTCCACACGCCGAGGCTGTCCCCGTCGCGCACCACCCAGACCGGGGTGGCGACGGGGGTGCCGTTCTTGCGGTAGCTGGTGACCAGCAGATACTTGCCCTCGCCGAGCCGTTCCAGCGCCGTGTCGTCCATGACAGAAGTCTAGGCAACTCCGGGCGCGCGCAGCAGATGGGGAGAGCGGCCGCGGTCGGACCGTCACGGGTGCACGGCCGCCGCCATCCTCCGTACCGCCTCCTCGATCACCTCGGGCGAGGCCGCCAGGTTCAGGCGTACGTGGCCCGCGCCGCCCTCGCCGAACGGAATCCCTGAGTTCAGTGCCACCCGGCCCCGCTCCAGGAAGACCTCCGCCGGATCCCCGTCGAGGCCGAGCCCTCGGCAGTCGATCCAGGCGAGGTAGGTGGCCTGGCCGGGCCGGTGGGCGAGGCCGGGCAGCTGGGCGGCGAGCAGGTCGGCGAGCAGGCGCCGGTTGTCGTCGAGACCGGCGATCAGGGCGTCCAGCCAGCCGGTCGCATCACGCAGGGCGGCCGTGTGGGCGATGACGCCGATGTGGCTCGCACCGTGGCCGGCCTCCTCCGGCATGCGGGCGAGGTCGGCCGCGGCCGCGGGGCCCGCGATCGCGAGCGCGGCCTTCAGACCCGCGAGGTTCCACGCCTTGGAGGCCGACATCAGCGACAGGCCGTGCTCCCCGCCGGGAACGCTGAGATAGGGCACGAAGTCCACGCCCGCGGCGGTCAGCGGGGCGTGGATCTCGTCGGCGACCACCCGCACGCCGTACCGGTCGGCGAGGGCGGCGACGGCGGCCAGTTCGGCCGCGGTGTGCACGGTGCCCGTCGGGTTCTGCGGGCTGCACAGCAGATAGGCCGCCCGGCGGCCGCCGGCGACCGCCTGCCGGAAGGTCTCCTCCAGGACGTCGAGGTCGATGCGGTGGTCCGCGCCGAGCGGCGCCTGCAGGACCGGCCGGTCCATGTGCTCGACGAACTGGAAGAAGGGCGGGTACACGGGCGTGTTCACGACCACCGGGTCCCCCGGGCCGCCGACCAGCCTGAGCATCTCGACGACGCCCAGCATCACGTCCGGCACGATCGCCGTGCGCTCCACGGCGAGGCCGTCCCAGCCCCATCGCTTCTCGGCGAAGGCGGCGAGCGCCTCGGCGTAGGCGGTGCCGAAGGGATAGCCGGTGTCACCGAGGGCCAGGGCGTCGCCGACCGCGCGGACGACGGGTTCGGCGAGCGGTACGTCCATCTCGGCCACCCACAGCGGCAGCACGTCGGGCGGGTAGGTGCGCCACTTCATGCTGGTGCGCCGCCGCAGGACGTCGAGGGTGAGGGCGCGCAAAGGATTTGATTCACCGGGTGTGTCGTGCGCGATCCTGTTCATGGGGCACAAGATAGGGGGCTGTGGTGTGACCTGGAACGACCTGGAAGTCGGGTGCGACGAGTCGGGATCGGACGGCGAGAACCTCACCGGCGGCAACACCGACGTGTTCGCGCACGCCAGTGTGCTGCTGGAGGTCGGCACCGCGGCCGGGTACCTGCGGGAGGTCCGGGACCGGATCCGCTCGCCCGCGGAGGAGTACAAGGCCAACCATCTGCTGCGGGAGAAGCACCGGGCGGTGCTGGAGTGGCTGCTCGCTCCCGGGGGGCCGCTGCACGGGAGGGCCCATGTGCACCTGACGGAGAAGGCGTTCTTCGTCGTCGACCGGGCCGCCGACCTGCTGCTCGGCGACGGCGCCGAGGCCCTGCCGCTGTTCCGGGAGGGGCGGCGGACGCTCGGCGACGAGCGCTGGCGGGAGTTCCTCCAGGCCGCCAACCGGCTGTTGCGGGTGCGCAACGACGGGGAACCCTCCGAACCCGCCGAGGTGTTCTTCCGTACCGTCGACGCGCTGCGGCGCGCGCACGCGGGTACGGAGGTCGCGGCGGTGCTGGAACGGCTGGCGGCGGCCCGTTCGCGCGCGGACGCCTATCGCGCCCGGATCGACGCCGGGCCGACGCTGGTTCCGGTGCTCAACCCGCTGCTGCCCGCGATCGTCGCCACGGCCGCCTACTGGAGCGCGGGCGGGCGGCGCGTCCGCCTGGTGCACGACCGGCAGAACATGCTCACGCCGGAGCGCATCGCCTGGATCGAGAAGACCGCCCGGCGTTCCGGCATCCGCCTCGCCGGGGTGCGGCTCGTGGTCGCGCGTGAGGACCCGCGGGTGCAACTGGCCGACTTCCTCGCGGGGATCGCCCGCAAGATCGCCTCCGACGAGCTCAACGGGCGCGCGGACCCGGCGCTCACCACGCTGCTGCGCCCGTACGTGGACGCGGCGTCCGTATGGGGCGACGACATCGCGCGGGCGCTGCTCGGGACCGCAGGACCGACCTGCTCCGAACCCTCGGCAGACATCAACTCCGCCGTCTAGATTGCCTCTTGACAGCGCGCCCACCGCACCACCAGGCCCTCCAGGAGCTGAGCCCGTGACGGAGAACCCGGCAGCCACCGAAGATCCGGCCGCGGCCCTGCGCAGACGCATCGACACGCTGCGCCCGCACACGGCCCGGATCTGGAACTACTGGCTGGGCGGCGGGGACTACTACGAGGTCGACCGGGTGGCCGGTGACCGCATCCGCGAACTCCACCCGGGCATCGGCGAGTACGCCCGCGCCGACCGGCTCTTCCTCGGCCGCGCCGTGCGTCATCTCGTCACCGACGCCGGGATCAGGCAGTTCCTCGACATCGGCACCGGGCTGCCCACCGCCGACAACACGCACGAGGTCGCCCAGCGGCTCGCCCCGGACGCCCGGGTCGTGTACGTCGACAACGACCCGCTCGTCCTGGCCCACGCCCGCGCCCTGCTCACCAGCACCCCCGAGGGCCGCACCGACCACCTGGACGAGGACCTGCGCAACGTCGAGTCGGTCCTGGAGCGCGCCGCCCGCACTCTGGACCTCAGCCGTCCCGTCGCCCTGCTGCTGCTCGGCGTGGTCATCTTCGTCGGCGACGACGAGGACCCGTACGGCATCGTGCGCAGGTTCATGGACGCGCTGCCGGCCGGCAGCCACCTCGTGCTGTCCCACACCGTCACGAGCCCGGCGCTGCCGGAGGTGGACGAGGCGGTCAGGTTCTGGAACGAGCACGGCACCCCGAAGCTGACCCAGCGCACCACCGAGTCCGTGGTCCGCTTCTTCGACGGGCTGGAGCTGCTGGAGCCGGGCGTGGTGACGTGCTCGCGCTGGCGTCCGGACGACGGGGACGGGGACACACCGGACGAGGTGGGGATCTACGGCGGGGTGGGCCGCAAACGCTAGAAGATCGTCGGCGCGCTGAACGCGCGCGGCTCCCGCCACGTATGGGAAGAGGGCGCTCGACGACCGGAGGGCCCCGCGGTGTTGACGCCGCGCGTTCGGGTTCGGGAGCCATGCATGAGGCACGCACGACGACGGATCGTCCGGCGAGTGACGCGGCTGGCGGCCGTCGGCGGACTCCTTCTGGGGGGCGCCATGGTGACGCAGGCCGCCATGGCGAGCGAACCGTCGGGCACCTCGGCGGTGCCGTTCGCCGCCACGGACTCCGCGTCCGGCACCGGCGCCTCGCTGATCTCACGGCTGGGCACCGCGCGCACGGCGGGTACGTGGATCGACTCGTCGGGGCGCACGGTCGTCGCGGTGACCGACGAGAAGGCCGCCGCCCAGGTGGAGCGGGCCGGCGCCCGGGCGAAGATGGTCGGCCACAGCATGAACGAACTGAGGGCGGCCACCGGGACGCTGCGCGCGGCGCCGCGCGTGGCCGGGACGGCCTGGGTCATGGACTACCGGACGAACCGGATCGTGGTGCAGGCCGACAGCACCGTCTCCGCCTCCGACTGGTCGAGCATGACGAAGGTGGCCTCCGGGATCGGTGGGTTCGTGCAAATGGAGCGCACGCAGGGCACGTTCACCACCCGGCTCAACGGGGCGCAGCCGATCCTGTCGACCGGCGGGCGCTGCTCGGCGGGCTTCAACGTGACCAACGGGCAGAGCGACTTCATCCTCACCGCCGGGCACTGCGGGCCCAAGGGGTCCACGTGGTTCGCGGACAACCAGGGCAACCAGCAGCTGGGGACGACGGTTCAGTCCAACTTCCCCGGCAACGACTTCTCGCTGGTCCAGTACGCGAGCGGTTCGGCGGGCCAGGGCGCCGACATCGTCGCCATCGGCAACGGCAACGGCGTGCGCATCACGGGCGTGGCCGACGCGGCGGTCGGGCAGCGGGTGTTCCGCAGCGGCAGCACCAGTGGGCTGCACGACGGCGAGGTCAAGGGGCTGGACGCGACGGTCAACTACCCGGAGGGCACGGTGACCGGGCTGATCGAGACGAACGTGTGCGCCGAACCCGGCGACAGCGGCGGCCCGTTGTTCTCCGACGGCATCGCGCTGGGCGTGACCTCGGGCGGCAGCGGCGACTGCACGACGGGCGGCACGACGTTCTTCCAGCCGCTGACCAAGGCGATGCAGGCGCTCGGGGTCCAGCTGATCGTGTCCAAGCAGGCGGCCGCCGGACAGAGCGGCTCGCCCACACCCGCGCCGTCGGCCTCCTCCATGCACAGCTCGATCGCACCGGGCGCCGCCTCCCCCGGTTCCTCGGCCCCCGCCACGGGCGTCGCCGGCGAGACCCTGCTGGCGCGACTCACCGACCCACAGAACATCGGTCCCGGCATGCTCGTCATCGGCGGCAGCCTGATCGCCCTGGTGGCGACCCGCTACTTCCGCGAGGAACAGGACCGCAAGGCCTACCGGCGCTATTACTCGGCGACTTGGAGCTAGGACCGCCGCTCAGCCGAGGGTGAGCAGGACGGTGGCCGTGGCCGCGCCGAGGAGGCCGGTGGTCTGGCGCCCGGTGACCTTCTCGTGCAGGAAGGTCAGGCCGAGCACGACGGGGAGGGCGGGGTAGAGGGAGGCGAGGACCACGGCGACGGCGAGCAACTGCCGTTGGGCGGCGAGGAGATAGAGGGTCAGGCCGAGGGCGGCACCGGCTCCGACGAGGAGCCCCTGGGCGGTCGCCCGCGCAGGCAGCCGCGGCGGTCCGTGCCGGACGGCGGTCGGCGTCAGCAGGAGTACGGCGGCGACGCGGCCGGCGGCCACGGGCCACAGCCCGGCCCCGGGATGGGCCAGTCCGAGCGCGACGTACTGCACGGCGACCCCGGCGCTGGCGAGCAGGCCGTCACCGGCTCCCCGGGTCGCGCCCGCCGCGCCCCCGGAGACCAGCCAGAGCGCCGGCACCGTCACGACGATCCCGATCCAGGCGACGGCGTCGGGGCGGTCGCCGAGGACGAGCACTCCGCACAGCACAGACAGGGCGACGCCGGTGACCGCGCTGACCGGCACGACCACGCTCATGGCGCCGCGGCTCAGACCTCGGTTGAGGAAGGTCATGGCGATGCCGCTGCCGACGCCGGACAGGGCGCCCCACAGCAGGTCGGAGAGATGGACGGCGTCGGGAGGTGCGAGGAGGGCGGCACAGAGGGCGAGCAGGAGCCCGCCGAGCTGGCCGAGGTAGGTGACCGGTGGCATGCGGAAACCGGCGGGACAGGATCCCGCCGGTGAAATCCACGATGCCGTAGAGCACGGCCGAGGCCAGTGCGAGGAGAGGGCCCATCGGACCGGGGTGCCCCGGTCGGGCGCCGGGATTCCCGGCGGACTGCGGTCGGGTGCGGCTAGGCCGGCTGCGTGGCCGCGGCGGCCCACTCCAGCACGAGGCGCTGGTACTCCTCGCGCTGCTCGCCCGTCAGTGTCCCGCCGGACCGGAGCCACAGGGCTCGGATCTCCTCGTTGACCTCGGCCGCCGAGCGATCGGAAACCGGTTCAACAGTGGTGGACATGCTGTGAAGCATAAGGCCCCGGACGTGAAGGCGCCGTGAGTAATCAGGAAGGAAACGGGCATATCGGACCGTGTCGCTGATCACGTCCATCTGCCCGAACCCGCCGGGGAGTTCAGATCTCCACCGCCCCGAGCACCAGTACCTGGATCGCCAGAACCGCGGCGCCACGGGCCCAGTCGTGAAAATCGGACACCTTCGTCTCCAGGTCGACAGGGGCGGCGTGCGGGTGGCGCTGGGAGCCGATCGTCCGCCGTACCGTGTTCCCCGCCACATCCATCAGCCCGACGCCCTCCCCGGCCAGGAGGATCTTCTGGGGCATCACGAAGTTGGAGATCTGGGCTATCAGGACGCCGAGGGCGCGGGCCGCCTCGTCGACGACCCGGGCCGGCATGGGCTCGCCCGCGGCGGCCCGGGCGAGGATCTCCTCGTAGGCCGCATCGCGGCCGGTGGCGGCGGCGACCTGGTAGCGGATGTTGGGGATGGTCAGCAGGGAGACGGCGCTGCCGCGCTCGCCGGTGGGGGTGAGCGGGCCGTGGGGGTCGATGATCCAGTGGCGGCCGAAGCCACGGTCCTCCGGCGCGTTCGGCACCCGCTTGCCGCCCAGGACGAGCCCGTAGCCGATGCCGGCGCCGATGGTCAGGACGACGAAGCGGTCGAGCCCGCGGCCGGCACCGAACCAGGTCTCGGCCTCCACCAGCGCGGCGACGTCGTTCTCGACGACGACCGGCAGTCCCGCGCGCTCCTCGACGAGCCCGGCGAGCGGGACGTCCCTCCAGCCCAGGAAAGGCGACTCGCCCACCACCGCGCGGCCCTCGACCAACCCGCCCACTCCGATGCCGATGCCGGCCAGGCGCGAGTGGCCGACGGCGAGCTCGCCGGCCATCTCGGCGAGGAGGTCGGCGACTTCGGCGGGTTCGTGAGTGGTCAGCGGCCGGTCGTGGCGGGCGACGATGTCGCTGCGCAGGGTGGTGACGACGCCGTAGACCCTGTCCTCGGTGATCTTGAAACCGATGAAGGAGCGGGACTCGGCGACGACGTCGAGCGGCTGCGAGGGGCGTCCCTGGCGCACCTCCGGGGGCGCGCCCGCCTCGACGACCTCGATCAGCAGCCCGGACTCGATCAGTGGCTTGGTCAGCCGGGTGAGGCTGCCCGCGGACAGGTCCAGGCGACGGGCGAGTTCGGTGCGCGACAGCGGGCCGTTGACGAGCACCTCGATCGCGACCGAGCGCTCCCCGGGGCTCAGCGGAAGCCAGCTCGCGGCAACTGTGGTCATGGAGGTCACACTCCCACATGCATTTTTTTCGCCATGGAACCAATGGGGCCACTCTAGAGCGGCGGGACCGCCTGGAAAAGTTCTTCGCCCTCCTCTTGACGCGTGAATTCTTCCGTGGCGAAAGTAAGTGGACTCTCGACCAGTGAAGGGCAGTGCCTCCATGACGTTCTCGCTCGGCATCGTCGGCGCCGGCCAGTTCTCCGGCCAGTTCGCCACGCTGTTCCAGGCCCATCCCGGCGTCAGCGACGTCTACGTCACCGACCTTCTGCCCGACCGGGCCGAACGACTCGCCGCCGCGCAGGGGCTGGCGGGCACCTTCCCCTCGTACCAGGCGATGCTGGAGTCGGAGGCGGTCGACGCCGTCGCCGTCTTCACCCAGCGCTGGACGCACGGCCCGCTGGTCCTTCAGGGCCTCAACGCGGGCAAGCACGTGTACTCGGCGGTTCCCATGGCGATCAGCACCGAGGAGATCGCCGCCATCATCGACACGGTCCGGGCGACCGGGCTGACGTACATGATGGGCGAGACCAGCCAGTACAACCCGGCGACCGTGCATGCGCGGAACCAGATCGCCGAGGGTGCCTTCGGGCGGATCTTCTACGCCGAGGGCGACTACGTCCACGACATGGATCTCGGGTTCTACGAGGCGTACCAGTACAGCGGCGGCGAGAACTGGAAGCAGACCGCCAGCTATCCCCCGCTGCTGTACCCGACGCACTCGGTGGGCGGGGTGCTCGGCGCCTGGCAGACGTACGCCACGAGCGTGTCGGCGATCGGTGTGGTCGACGAGCGCGGCGACGGCATCTTCGACAAGGACGTCAGCCAGTTCGGCAACGACTTCTCCAACGCCACCGCGCTGTTCGAGGTGGCGGGCGGGGGTTCGTTCCGTACGAACGAGTTCCGGCGGGTCGGCTATCCCTCCCACATCCGGGAGTCGCGTTTCCGGTTCTTCGGCACGGAGGCGAGCATGGAGCAGCTCGCGACGGTGGCTCTGTGGCAGGACAAGAAGGGCGTGAAGGACATCAGCGAACTGCTGGAGCCCAAGCCCACCATGTCCTCCGACGACCCGTCACTGCGGCACATCGCGCCCGAGCTGCGGGCGGCCTTCACCTCGGGTTCGGCGCCGGTGCACGACCGGGCGCGGCTGCCGCGGGTGTTCGACAACCTGCACAACGGTCATGAAGGCAGCCACCATTTCCTCGTCGACGACTTCGTCACGGCCGTCAACACCCGGTCGCTGCCGTCGGTGAACGCGTGGGTGGCGGCCCGCTACACCCTGCCTGGCATCGTCGCGCACGAGTCCGCGCGGCAGGGCGGCGTACGGCTGGAGATCCCGGACTTCGGGGACGCCCCGCAGTGACGGGACGCCGTGGCCGGGTGCCTGCTCAGGTGCCCGGCTTGCGGCCGTAGACGAAGACGTCGTCGCCCGTCTTCAGCAGCGACCAGTACTTCTTGGCGGTGGTCGGGGTCATGTTGACGCAGCCGTGCGAGCCCGGCGGGTTCCACATGCTCAGGTTCACCGAGTGGAAGGCCTGGCCTCCGTCGAAGAACTGGCTGTAGGGCATCGGCACGTTGTAGATGTTCGAGACGTGGTCGATGTCCCGCCAGTAGATCTTCTTGAGTCCGGTGCGGGTCTCGTAGCCGTCGCGGCCGGTGCGCACCGGGACGGGGCCGTAGACGAGCCTGCTGCCGTCCTGGATCCAGCTGAGCTGGAGGGTGAGGTTCACGCAGGCGATGCGGCCCTTGTTCGTCGGGCACTTGCCGTCCTTGTTCGGGTTGTTCCCGACGGCCTTCTGCTTGTTCATGAGATCCATCACGCCCCAGGTGACGGAGCCCGCGTAGCCGATGTTCGGCGTGATGCCGTGCTTGGTCTGGAAGGCCTTGATGGCCTTGCAGTCACTGGTGGACTGCTTGCCGTCGACCGGCAGGCCGACGAACTTCTCCACCTGCTTCTGGTACGGGCCGGTCGAGGTGGTGCAGCTCGTGGACGCCTGGGCCGATCCGCTGCCCAGAACGAGTGTGAGCGGTGCCACCAGTCCGGTGATCCCGAGTACGACGGCTCCCCGTCTGCGTATGTCCCCCATGGCCGGCCTTGCCTCTCGTGTGGTGTGGTCTTCTGATTCGCGGTGTCTGCAAGCTAGACCGGCGTGCCCAGCGATCGGTTGCAGGGATCGCCCACGATGCGACGAAACGGTGACATTCGCAGTGCCCGAGGTCACAGCGTGAGTTCTCAGACATCCCGGTGCTGTCCTGTCGCCCGGAGGAACCCTGTGTTGACGGCGGTGAGGCCACCGTCGACCGTGAGCGCGGTGCCGGTGATCCATGACGCCTCGCGCGAGGCGAGGAAGGCGACTGCGGCGGCGATGTCGTCCGGCTCACCGACCCGCCCCAGCGGATACAGCGTGCGCATCGCGTCCAGTTCCTCGTCCCGGCCCTCCCAGGCGGAGGTGCGCACCGTTCCCGGCATCACGAGGTTGACGCGCACGCCGCGGCCGGCGACGTGCGCGGCCATGGTGCGGGTGAGGGAGATCAGGCCCGCCTTGGCCGCGCTGTAGGCGTGGTTGCCGAAGTCCTGCACCGCGTTGACGGAGCCGATGTTGACGACCGCGCCGCGGCCGGAGGCGGCCAGGTGCGGGAGGGCGGCGCGGCTGCACCGGTAGGCCCCGGTCAGTGTGGTGTCGAGGTCGCGCGCCCACCCTTCCTCGGTACCGTCCTCGAACAGCGGCGTGTCCGGGGTGCAGTGCGCCGCGCAGTTCACCAGGACGTCCAGCGCGCCGAAGGCGTCCACGGCGTGGGCGACGGCCGCCTCCACGGCCACCCGGTCGGTCACGTCGCACGCCAACGCGTCGGTGAGCAGGCCCTGTTCGCGCAGTGCCGTCGCGGTCCTCGCGGCCTCGGAGCCGTCCGTGTCGGTCAGCAGGACGCGCGCGCCCTCCTCGGCCAGCCGCAGGGCGATGGCGGCCCCGATGCCACGGGCCGCGCCGGTGACGAGAACTCCGTGTCCGGCGAAGCGCTTTGAGTCAGCCATGGACCGAACCTACTCCCGGAACGATCTCCGGGGGCAGACAGCGTGCGCGCATGTCCGCGTTCATACAGCAACTCCCCGCGCTGATCGGTGTGGTTATCGGCGCGCTCGGTTCGTACCTGGCCGTGGTGCGGGGTGATCAGGCCCGGTTCCGGCGGGAGGGAGGCCCGTTGGGAGGAGCGGCGGCTGGCGGTGTACGCCGGCTACGCGCGGGTGCTGAAGACCGCGGTCACGCTCTCCTACCGGGTGGCGTCCCGCCTCGGCAACGACCCCCACCCCCACCCCCTGTCGCCCGAGGAGGCGGCGCCGCTGATCGCCGAGGCCACGACGTCCCGTGACCCGGCCGGGGAGTCGCTGCTCCTGCTCGGCAGCCCGGAGGTGGTGGAGGAGGCGCGCGCCTGGGTCACCTGTGTGATACGGATGGAGCTGTTCCTGCGCGAGGAGACCCGCGATCCGGCGGCCTGGCAGGCACTGCTGGAACGGCAGCGGGCCGGGCGGCAGGCCTACTACGCGGCGGTACGGCGGGATCTGGCGCTGCCGCCCGGTCACTCCGCGCGCTGGCCGCTGCCGCCCGTGCCGCAGACCTGATCTCTCAGCGGTAGCCCGTCGTGTCCGCCGGCTTGCCCGCGTCCTGCACATCGACCAGGTAGCGCCACGCGTCCGGGCGGCTGCCGTCGAGGTCGGTGAATCCGTAGACCTGCGCGAGTCCGCCGCTGGAGAGCGACTCACCGTTCCAGCGGGAGACGTCCGGGTCGGCGGCCAGCGCGGCGACGGCACGGCCCACAAAGCGCGGGGTCTCCGAGATCGCGAAGTGGGGGACGTCGGTGAGGGCGTCGCGCCAGTTGTCCTCGCGGACACCGAAGTGGTCGAGCATGATCTCCGACCGCATCCAGCCGGGCGTCAGCGCGACGGCGGTGGCGCCGCGCGGTCCGAGCTCGTGGCCGAGGGCGAAGGCCATGCGCAGGACTGACGCCTTGGCGAGGTCGTAGAAGAAGGAGACCCGGTAGGTGTCGCGGTTGTACTCGGCGGTGCCGTCGGTGACCTCCACCACCAGCCCGCCGGGCCGGCGCAGCAGCAGGGGCAGGGCGTGGTGGCTGGTGATCGCGTGCGTCTCGACCGCGAGCCGGAGCAGCCGCAGACCCTTGTCGAGGTCGTGCTCCCAGACCGGGGCGTCCCACTCGAAGAGGGTCTCGCCGCCCCAGATGTCGTTGACGAGGACGTCGAGCCGGTCCTGCTCCCCGGCGATCCGGTCGACGAGGGCGCGGACCTGGGCGGGGTCGAGGTGGTCGGTGGGTACGGCGATGCCGTGGCCGCCGGCCTCGGTGACCAGGTCGGCGGTGTCCTCGACGGTCTCGGGACGGTCGTACTCGGAGCGGCGGGCGCGGGTGCTGCGTCCCGTGACGTAGACGGTGGCGCCGGCGGCGCCGAGCTCCACCGCGATCCCGCGTCCCGCTCCGCGTGTCGCCCCGGCGACCAGCGCGACCTTTCCCTCGAGTGCTGCGGACATGTCCGGCCTCCCGTATCCCTCGGATGTCGTCACGGTTCGAGGGTGCCGGGGAAGCCGGACATCTTCTGTCGCCTTTTCCCGCCGACCCGCGGTCCTCAGCGTGCCGCGGCCGCGCCGTCGTAGACGTGGTCCGGGGTGACGATTCCCGTGATCGCCCGCGCGAGGAGGGTGGAGGGTTCCTGGGCCTGGACGGTGATGTCCGTGTTGATCATGATGACCAGGGTGGCCCGCATCGAGGGCAGGTACACGGTCACCGTCTCGTAGCCGGGGATGGAGCCGTTGTGGCCGATCCACCCGTTGGCGTCGAAGAGGCCGAGGCCGTAGCCGAGCCCGGGGACACCGGTCGGCAGCATCCTGAGCCGCTGCGCCTGGGTGCCGGGGCTGAGGAGTCGTCCGGTGGCGACGATCTCCGCCCAGCGGCGCAGATCGTGCAGGTCGGAGATCATCGCCCCGGCCGCCCACGCCCAACTGGGATTCCAGGAGGTGGCGTCGGCGACCGCGCCGCTCAGTGTCTGGTTGGTGTAGCCGTGCGGATGCGGCCGGGGGAATTCCGTCCCCTGGGGCAGCAGCGTGTGACGCAGCCGGGCCGGCCGCAGGATCCTCGCGTCGATGAAGTCCGCGAGCCGCTGACCGGTGACCTTCTCGACCACCATCCCCAGCAGGATGAAGTTGGTGTTGGAGTACTGGAACTGCGTGCCCGGCGCGAAGGTGTTCTCGTGCCGGAAGGCGTAGGCGAGCAACTGCCGGGGGGTGAAGGAGCGCTCCGGGTCGCTCAGCAGGTCATGGACGAAGTCCGGGTCGGAGCTGTACGGGAACAGGCCGCTGCGCATCTCGGCGAGGTGCCGCAGGGTGATCCGGCCGCCGTCCGGCACGCCGTGGACGTAACGGGAGATCGGGTCGTCCAGCCGGACGCGGTGCTCGTCCACGAGCTCCAGCAGCGCGGTCGCTGTGAAGGTCTTGGTCTCGCTGCCGATCCGTTCGTGGACATCGGGCGTCATCGGTCTGCCGGTCGCCTTGTCCGCGACACCGCTCGCGCGGACGTAGCACCCCTTGCCCGGGATCCACAGTCCGACGACGGCACCCGGGATGCCCGCCTGCCGACGGACGTCCTCGATCGTCCTGTCCAGCCGTGCGGTCACGCCGGGGCCGAGGCCGCCCGGCGGACAGTGGTGCCGACCGGACGGATCGGCAGCCGCGGCCGGGACGGCGGTCGCGGGCGTCACCGCCGTCGGGACCAGCAGTGACGCCACGAACAGTGTCGCGGCGAGCAGTCGGCGGTGGAAGGTACGTCGCATGCGGGGGCGCCTTCCAGTCACGGGCCGGGACGGCAACATCACCATCGGCGGCCGGTGGGCGAAGGCGCCCTGCGCAGGGCATACCGGCGAGTCCACTCGTTCGGAGCCGCACACGCGGGCGACCCGGCGCGGACGAGGATTCACCCTCGCTCCGGGCGGGCGACGGCGCACACGCTCAGTGGCCCCGGGCGATCCACTCCCGCAAGTGCGGGGCCTCGGCGCCGATGGTGGTCGACTCGCCGTGGCCGGTGAGGACCCTGGTCTCGGGCGGCAGCGTGAGCAGGCGATCGCGGATGGAGTCGATGATCGTCGGGAAGTGGGAGTAGGAGCGGCCGGTGGCGCCGGGGCCGCCGGCGAAGAGCGTGTCTCCGGTGAAGACGACACCCAGGCCGGGATCGTGCAGGCAGACGGCGCCCGGCGCGTGACCCGGGGTGTACAGCACGGTGAGGTCGGCTCCGGCGGCCTCGATGACCTGGCCGTCGACCAGATGCGCGTCGGGGTCGCGATGGGGGTGGGTCTGCTTCCACAGCGGCAGGTCGTCGGGGTGCAGCCAGATGGTGGCGCCGGTGCGGTCGGCGAGTTCGGGCGCGGCGTCGATGTGGTCGTTGTGGGCGTGGGTGCACACGATTCCCGTCAGCCGCCGTTCGCCCACGGCGGCGAGGATGGCGTCGGCGTCGTGGGCGGCGTCGATGACGACGACCTCGTGGTCGTCACCGACGAGCCACACGTTGTTGTCCACGTCCCAGGTGCCGCCGTCGAGGCTGAACTGCCCGGAGGTGACGATGAGTTCGATGCGGGCGGCCATCACAGCACCACCACCGAGCGCAGGACGTCGCCGTGGTGCATGCGCTCGAACGCCTTCTCCACCTCGTCAAGTCGGATCGTCTCCGTCACGAACTCGTCCAGCGGCAGCCGCCCTTGCAGGTGCAGGTCGATGAGCATGGGGAAGTCGCGGGAGGGCAGGCAGTCGCCGTACCAGGAGGACTTCAGCGACCCGCCCCGGCCGAAGACATCGAGGAGCGGCAGCTCCAGCTTCATCTCCGGGGTGGGCACGCCCACCAGCACGACCGTGCCGGCGAGGTCACGGGCGTAGAAGGCCTGCTTGTACGTCTCCGGGCGGCCGACCGCCTCGATGACGACGTCGGCGCCGAAGCCGCCGGTCAGCTCACGGATCGCCTCGACGGCGTCGTTCTCCCTGGAGTTGACCGTGTGGGTGGCGCCCAGCCTCTTCGCGGTCTCCAGCTTCCGGTCGTCGATGTCCACGGCGACGATCTTCGCCGCGCCCGCCAGCCGGGAACCGACGATCGCCGCGTCGCCCACACCACCGCAGCCGATCACCGCGACCGAGTCGCCCCGCCCCACGCCTCCGGTGTTGATGGCGGCCCCGATGCCCGCCATCACGCCACAGCCCAGCAGACCCGCCACCTGTGCGGAGACCGACGGGTCGACCTTGGTGCACTGCCCGGCGGCGACCAGCGTCTTCTCCGCGAACGCCCCGATCCCGAGCGCCGGGGACAGCTCGGTGCCGTCGGTCAGCGTCATCTTCTGCCGGGCGTTGTGGGTGTTGAAGCAGTACCAGGGGCGCCCACGCAGACAGGCCCGGCACTGACCGCACACAGCACGCCAGTTGAGGATCACGAAGTCACCCGGCGCCACATCGGTGACGCCCTCCCCCACCGACTCCACCACACCTGCCGCCTCATGCCCCAGCAGGAAGGGAAAGTCGTCGCTGATGCCGCCCTCGCGGTAGTGCAGGTCGGTGTGGCACACCCCGCACGCCTGCACCTGGACGACCGCCTCGCCGGGGCCGGGATCGGGCACGACGATCGTCTCCACCCGCACCGGCTCGTCCTTGCCCGGTGCGATCACGCCCCGCACTTGCTGCGCCATGGTGCTGAACCCTTCCGTATGCCGGTGTCCGTGTTCCCGACCCTAGACGTGACTGATCGGTAACGGCGGCGGCGCCCCGCGCCCGGCGGAGGAGCCGACGTAGCCTGAGTGCTCACCACTTCCCGCGAGGAGCGCCGTGAGCATCGCAGCCACCGAGACCCGACCGGCCGCCTGGCGGCTGCTCATCGGTTACGTCCGGCCTCATCGGTGGGCCCTGCTGACGGGCGCGTTGCTCTCGCTGCTCACGGGAGCCACCGGGCTGCTGCTGCCGCTGGTGGCGAAGGGACTCATCGACGACCTGTCCCACGACCGGGCCATCACCGGCGCGTTGCTCGCCATGTCCGCGCTCGTCATCGCCAACGCGGCGCTGGGCGGGCTCGGTTCGTACGTGCTGCGACGCACCGCGGAGTCGGTGGTGCTCGGCGCGCGGCGCGCGCTCTCGTCGTATCTGCTGCGGCTGCGGATCACGGCCGTGGACCGCAGCGAGCCGGGCGACCTGATGGCACGCGTCACCTCGGACACCACCCTGCTGCGCGAGGTGACCACCGACTCCCTGGTCGGCCTGGGCACGGGCGGGCTGACGCTCGTCGCGACCGTGGTGATGATGGGGCTCGTCGATCCCGTGCTGCTCGGGGTCACGCTGGCCGTGATCGCGGGCGCGGGCACGGTCCTCGGGGTGATCGTGCCCCGTATCAACCGGGCCAGCCGGCGGGCGCAGGAAGCGGTCGGGGTGATGGGGGCCTCGCTGGAGCGCATCCTCGGCGCGCTGCGCACGGTGAAGGCCTCCGGGGCCGAGCACCGCGAGGAACGGACGCTGCACGAGGCCGCCGAGGAGTCGTGGCGGCAGAGCGTGAGCGCCGCCAAGTGGTCGGCGGCCGCGGGCAACACGGCTGGTCTCGCGATGCAGATCGCCTTCATCACCGTCATGGCGGTGGGCGGGGCGCGGGTCGCGACCGGGGCGATCGAGGTGGGCACGCTGGTGGCGTTCCTGCTGTACGTCTTCTATCTGATGTCCCCGATCCAGCAGGTGGTCGGCGCGATCACGCAGTACCAGACGGGCGCCGCCGCGCTGGCCCGCATCCAGGAGGCGCTGAGCCTGCCCTCCGAACCCGCGGCCCGGCCCGCCCCGTTGCCGACGCCCGGCGCGGAGCCGGCCGCCCTCGCCTTCGACGACGTCCGCTTCCGCTACGCCGACGATCTGCCGTACGTGCATCACGGAGTGTCGTTCGCCGTGCCCTCGCGCGGCATGACGGCGTTCGTCGGCCCGTCCGGCGCGGGCAAGACGACGGTCTTCTCGCTCATCGAGCGGTTCTACGATCCGGAGTCGGGGACGATCATCCTGGACGGTGTTCCGCTCGCCGAGTGGGAGCTGCCGCGGCTGCGGTCGGCGATCGGCTATGTGGAGCAGGACGCGCCGGTCCTGTCCGGTTCGCTGCGGGACAACCTGCTGCTGGGCAACCCGGACGCGGACGACGACGCGCTGGCCCGCGTGGTGAAGACGACCCGCCTCGACGGGCTGGTCGCGCGCCTTCCGCAGGGGTTGGAGACGCTGGTGGGGCACCGCGGCACCAAGCTCTCCGGCGGTGAGCGCCAGCGGGTCGCCATCGCCCGCGCCCTGCTGCGCCGCCCCCGGCTGCTGCTGCTCGACGAGGCCACCTCGCAGCTGGACGCGGTCAACGAGGCGGCGCTGCGCGACACCGTCGCGGACGTCGCCCGTACGACGACGGTGCTGGTCGTCGCCCACCGGCTGTCGACGGTGACGATGGCCGACCGGATCGTCGTCATGGACGCGGGCCGGGTACGTGCCGTGGGCACCCATCGCGAACTCGTCGCCGCGGACCCCCTCTACGCGGAGCTCGCCGCCACGCAGTTCCTGGCGACGGCGGGGTGAGCGCACGCCCCCACAAACAGCGGGGCCGCCCGGATCGGGCGGCCCTCGGTCGTGGAGCGGCTCAGTGGACGGCCCCGAGGAGCGGGAGCAGGGGGGCCGCCAGGTCGGTGACCTGGTGCAGCTGGTTGAGGTCGTTCAGCCGCTGCAGCTGGGCGGACGGCCTGGGCATCTCGCCCACGTGCTCCTGGGACACGTCACTCACCGCGAGCGAGTCGAGCGTGGCCATCGGGCTGATCCGGCCCGCGTTCTGCGCGGCCGCGGGGGCCGCGCTCGCCATCGGCGCGGCGAGGCCCGTGATGCCCGCGGCGAGACCAACGGCGGCGACGATACGTCGTGTTGAGATCATGCTCTGGGCAACGGCCGCGGACGCCCGCCGGACACGGGCGGACCGCCCCGCTCACCCGTCAGGCGCATCGGAGCGCTGCGCTTGCCGAGCCTGCCGGGGCGGAGGAGGCTCGAAGGTGAGGGGCTGCGCGGCCCGCTCCGCACAGGGTCGCGGCCCTCGGAGGAGGTCACCATGGGCACCGCGGCAAGCTCCACCTTCAACGCCGAGACACTGCGCAAGGGGGTCGAAGGACACACGGCGGCGGATCTTCTGTCGCTCTACGCGGACGACGCGCAAGTGCGCATCGTGGACCGCAACAGTCAGCCGAGCCAACCCAGGGTCCTGCGCGGGCGCGACGAGATCGGCGCGCTGTTCCAGGACATCTACAGCCGGGACATGACGCACAAGGTCGACCAGTGCATCATCCAGGGCGACCACGCCGCGTACAGCCAGTCCTGCCGGTACTCGGACGGCACCCGGGTCCTCACCGAGTCGATGATCACGCTGCGTGACGGGAAGATCGCCGAGGAGATCCTGATCCAGGCCTGGGACGAGTAGGAGGAGAGACGGCGAGGGGCCGGGGCCCGCCGCGGGCGACCCCGGCCCCCGGCGGGTCCGGGCCGGCGACGGCACGGCGCTCGCCCGTCGCATCGTCGAGGACACCGCCGAGCGCGCCGCCGACCTCGCCGGGCGCACCGGCGCCGCGCGGGCGACGTCGGCGACGTCGACTTCGACTCCGCGGCCGAGCGCGCCTCGCTCATCACGCCGGTGCCGGGCGGCGTCGGCCCGATGACGATCGCCACGCTGCCGGAGCAGACCGTCGACGCCGCCGCCCGGCAGCTCGGGGTGTGATCAGCGCATCCAGGCGCTGTACGACATCACGTCACCGGCCTTGACCCCGTACGCGGGCTCGGCCCGGGCGAACACGCTCTCCAGGCCGAGTACGGCGCCGGTGACCGGGTCCATGACCAGCATCCGGCGCAGACCGTGGCCCTCGTACACGTACGCCTGGCCCCGCCGCCCGAGCCGGTCGGTCACCTGCCCGGCCGGGCGCAGTCCCTCGGTGTCCGCCAGCAGCCGGGCGAGTGCCGCGCTCTCGCGGGCGCCGAGGGTCCAGTGATCGAGCAACAGCTCCACGGCGTCGAGGAGTTCGGGTGTGGAGGGTGCGGCACGCAGGTGCGCCGCCTCCCGCAGGTAGGCGCGCAGCCGGGCGGCGTCGTGCGGCGGGGGCGACTCGGGCGGGGCGTCGCTCCAGCTCGGCGGGTAGGTCTGCCGGGTGATCACATGGCCGTCCGCCACCGGGCGTGGGGCGCCGCCCGCGTCGGTGAGGACGGGCCGGCCCGGGTGGCGCGGGTCGGTCGCGACGACGAGCTCGGTGTGGCTGCCGTCCGCCCGCCAGCGCACGACGCGTTCCTCGGGCAGGGTGATCGGGGGCGCGTCCTCGCTCATCCCCATGCTCCACGACTGCACGTGGGTGCCCTTGCGCAGACTCGGCGCCCCGTCGCCGGCCGCCCCCTGTGCCCGGTCGGCCAGCACCGCCAGAGGTACGGGCGTGGAGTCGGCCTGCACGACGAGCGGCCGGGGCGCGGCGACGGCGGGCGGCGCACCGGGCCCGGTGAGGACAAGGGCGAGCGTCACACAGGCCACGACCAGGACGGCCACGAGCCCCCAGGCGAGCCTGGCCGACCGTCCCGGGACGGCAATGAGCGCCGACGGTCGGCGTTCCCCGACGGCGACAGGCCCACGGCCGAGGTGCCCCCGAGAGCCCGGTACGGCAACTCGCGCCCACCACCGGCCTTCCCCAACGGCAACAGGCCCCCGGCCGAGCCGCCCCCGACGGTCCCGGACGGCAACTCGCGCCCACCACCGGCCTTCCCCGATGCCAACAGGCCCGCGTCCGAGCTGCCCCCGACGGCCCGGGACGGCAACTCGCGCCCACCACCGGCGTTCCACGACGGCGACAGGAACCCGGGCTAGCTGCCCCAGACGGTCCCGGACGGGAAGACGCGTCCGCCGCCCGCCTTCGCTGCGGCGTTCGCCGTCGGCCACCGTGCCCGTGGCGCACCTGCCCCGTCGGCCCCGCACGGGAGGACGCGCCTGCCGCCCGCCCTCGCCGCGCCCCTCGGCCAGCAGTTCCGTCAGTCGTCGTTCCGCTTGGTGTTCGAGGGGGCCGTCGCCGAGTGGGGGGCCGGCTGCCGGGACCGGGTTCGCCTGGCGCAGGAGGTCGAGTTCGTCAGCCATGGTGGTGCTCCTTCGGGGCGGTCCCTCCGTCGGCGAGTGCGGGGCGCATACGGTCGATCTCGGCTCTCAGCCGATGCCGGGCGCGGTGCAGCCGCATCGCCGCCGCCCGCGTGCCGCAGCCGAGAGCGACGGCGAGATCGTCGACACCCAGTTCCTCCCATGCCGTCAGGCGCAGCACCTCCTGGTCGGCCTCGGAGAGCCGGCCCAGCGCGTCGTGCACCCAGGCGCCGGGCGCCTCCGTGTCGGGGCTGTCCACGATCTGCCGACCGTGCGCGGTCTCGTCGTTGCCGATCCGGTCCAGCAGCCGGCGCCGCCGCCCGTACCCGCGCACCGCGTTGGCCAGACAGTTGCGCGCCACGCCGTACAGCCACGGCAGCGGGGACACCGGCAGGTCGGCGCGGCGCCGCCAGGCCACCGTGAACACCTCCGCCACCACTTCCTCCACCTCGCCGGCCCGCCCGCTCAGTCGGCGCGCGACGTAACGGCTGACCGCCCAGTAGTGCTCGCGATAGGCAGCGGCGAAGATCTCGTCGTTGCTCATGTTCGGTTCGTGTCCGGCACCTTCGGGATCGTCACACCCTTTTCCGTGATTCTCGTCGCGTCCGAGGAGTGTGACCGTCCGGCCCGGCGCGGACACAGGCGGGGCGTGAGCAACCTCAAGAGCATCAAGTGGCTGACGACCACTGACCACAAGACGATCGGCACGCTGTACCTGGTCACGTCGTTCGCGTTCTTCCTGATCGGCGGTGTGATGGCGCTGCTGATGCGCGCCGAGCTCGCCCGTCCCGGTCTGCAGATCATGACGAACGAGCAGTTCAACCAGGCGTTCACGATGCACGGCACGATCATGCTGCTGATGTTCGCGACGCCGCTGTTCGCCGGTTTCACGAACTGGATCATGCCGCTGCAGATCGGCGCCCCGGACGTGGCCTTCCCCCGGCTGAACATGTTCGCCTACTGGCTGTACCTGTTCGGCTCGACGATCGCGGTGGGCGGCTTCCTGACCCCGCAGGGCGCGGCCGACTTCGGCTGGTTCGCCTACTCCCCGCTGTCGGACGCGGTCCGCTCCCCGGGTGTCGGCGCCGACATGTGGATCATGGGTCTGGCCTTCTCCGGCTTCGGCACCATCCTCGGCGCGGTCAACTTCATCACCACGATCATCTGCATGCGCGCGCCGGGCATGACGATGTTCCGTATGCCGATCTTCGTGTGGAACGTGCTGCTGACCGCGGTGCTGGTCCTGCTCGCCTTCCCCGTCCTTGCCGCCGCGCTGTTCGCGCTGGAGGCGGATCGGAAATTCGGGGCACACGTCTTCGACTCGGCCAACGGCGGAGCATTGCTCTGGCAGCACCTCTTCTGGTTCTTCGGCCATCCAGAGGTGTACATCATCGCGCTGCCGTTCTTCGGCATCATCTCCGAGGTCATCCCGGTCTTCTCCCGCAAGCCGATGTTCGGCTACATGGGCCTGATCGGCGCGACCATCGCGATCGCGGGTCTGTCCGTGACGGTGTGGGCGCACCACATGTACGTCACCGGCGGTGTGCTGCTGCCGTTCTTCTCCTTCATGACGTTCCTCATCGCGGTTCCGACCGGTGTGAAGTTCTTCAACTGGATCGGCACGATGTGGAAGGGGTCGCTGAGTTTCGAGACCCCGATGCTGTGGGCGACCGGCTTCCTCATCACCTTCACCTTCGGCGGACTGACCGGCGTGATGCTCGCTTCTCCGCCGATCGACTTCCACATCTCGGACAGCTATTTCGTGGTCGCCCACTTCCACTACGTCGTCTTCGGCACCGTCGTCTTCGCCATGTTCGCGGGATTCCATTTCTGGTGGCCGAAGTTCACGGGCAAGATGCTCGACGAACGGCTCGGCAAAATCACGTTCTGGACGCTGTTCACCGGGTTCCACGGCACGTTCCTGGTGCAGCACTGGCTGGGCGTCGAGGGCATGCAGCGCCGTATTCCCGACTATCTCGCGGTCGAGGGATTCAGCACGCTGAACACGGTGTCGTCGGTCTTCTCGTTCCTGCTGGGCATGTCGTTCCTGCCCTTCTTCTACAACGTCTGGAAGACCGCGAAGTACGGCGAGAGGGTCGAGGTGGACGACCCGTGGGGCTACGGCCGTTCGCTGGAGTGGGCCACCTCCTGCCCGCCCCCGCGCCACAACTTCGTTCAACTCCCCCGCATCCGCAGCGAGTCCCCGGCCTTCGACCTGCACCACGGCCAGGTCACCTCGGTGGAGAAGGAGTTGACGACGTCATGAGCGGTGAGGACGCGCGGGTCCTGGTCAACGAGACCGAGGGGCACCTGCTGATCGCCGCCGTCCACCGGGACGGCCGCGCGGCCGCCGCGCGCTTCAGCGCCCCCTTGGACTGGCTGACCCGGGCCCAGCGGGAGGAGGTCGAGCGGCGTTTCGAGGCGGAGTACCTCGAACTCGCCCGTGCCTCGTGGGAGCACACGGCCGAGCGCGCCCGGGAGGTGCGGGGCGAGTACGAGGAGGCCTACCGCGGTCTGCGGCGCCGCCTGCTGGCCGGCTGGCTACTGGCGTGCGCCGCGGCCATGGCCGTCACCGCGCTGGTGGCGCCGCTCGTGTAGCCGGCCCTAGTTCAGCGTCCACTTCTGGTTGTCGCCGCCGTTGCAGTTCCACAGGACCAGTGACGTGCCGTTCGCGGTGCCGTTGTCGTACCCGTCCAGGCACAGCCCGGCGTTGACGTTGGTGATCGTGCCGTCGCCGTTGACGTTCCACTTCTGGTTGTTCTGGCCGTTGCAGTCCCAGATGACGACCTTGGTGCCGTTGGCCGTGCCGAGGTTGTAGGCGTCCAGGCACTTGTCGCCGTAGAGGACGAGTTCCTTGCGGGAGGTGTACGTCCAGGCCTGGTTCTGGCCGCCGTTGCAGTCCCACACCTCCGCCTGCGTGCCGTTGGCGATCGTGTTGTCGTAGATGTCGAGGCAGCGGCCGGACTGCTTGCCGACGACCTGGTTGCCGTTCGCCCCCGGCAGCGGGCGGACCGTGATGTCGGACAGCGTCGGTGCGCCGGAGAAGGCGAGGGTGTTCGAGGAGCCCTTCGACAGGCCGACCATGACGGAAACACTGCCCTGCGAGGAGCCGGTGGGCGGGAAGGAGACCGTCGTCGCGCCCTGTCCGTCGACCTTGAGGGTGGCGGTGCGGGCCGTGGTCGCGTCGTTGGTGTAGGCGATGTCGACGACCTTCACGCCGGTGCTGCCGGCGACCACGCCGGAGAAGCTCGCGGTGCCGGTGTACGTGCTGCTCGTCGCCTCCGTACCGCCGGTGACGCCGAGCATCACCGAGCCGCCCGCCGGGACACTGGCGGTGTAGCCCGTGGCGTACGTGCCGACGTCCGCCCGCGCCCACAGGTCCCGCACCTTCGCGGACGCGTCGGTCAGGCCCAGGTCGGCCCAGCGGACGGTGATGTTCTGCGCGGCGGAGGTGCGGTTGAGCAGGACGACGGCGCGGTTGCCGGTGCCGGCGAGGACCTTGCCGTAGACCTGCAGTCCGCTGGTGTCCTCGGCGACCTTGACGCCCTGGAGGCCGCGCGGGTCCTGGTCCACGGCGATGACCTCGGGGTTCTTGAGGATGGCGGCGGTCTCCGACGTCATCGTGGCGAGGTTGTTGCCGGCGAGGAGGGGCGCGCCGGAGATCGCCCACAGGTTCATGTGGGTGCGGTTCTGTGCGGCGGTGAAGCCGTCCATGCCGACCATCAGCATGTCCGGGTCGTTGTAGGAGCCCGTGTGCTGGGCGAGCGGGTGCAGGGTCTGGTCGAAGTTGGACAGGAGGTTCGTCATCGAGGGCGAGTTGCCGTAGTAGATGATGTCCGTGCTGGTGCGCCACATCGGTGCCTGGCCCGGCGCCCAGTTCCAGGGGTTCTGCTTGCCCCAGTTGCAGATGGAGAGGGTCAGCGGGCGTCCGGTGGCCGCCGACGCCTTCGCCACCGCGTCGCTGATCGCCTTGTACGTCGTCGCCGCGTCGAGTCCTTCGGCGTCGCCGCCGCACCAGTCGACCTTGACGAAGTCGAAGCCCCACTTGGTGAACTGCAGCATGTCCTGGTCGTAGTGGCCCTCGCTGCCGGTGTTCGGCGCGGCCGGACGGCCGGTCGGGTAGTAGTAGCCGCAGCCGTTCCTGCCGGCGTCGGTGTAGATGCCGGCCTTGAGGCCCTTGCTGTGGATGTAGTCGGCGATGGCGCTCATGCCGCCGGGCCATTCACCGGTGTCGACGGTGATGTTGCCGGAGCTGTCGCGGGTGCCCTGCCACCAGCCCTCGTCGATGTTGACGTACTTGTACCCGGCCGCGGGCAGGCCTGCGGCGACGAAGGCGTCCACCTGCTGCTTGATGACGTTGTAGTCGATCTTGGCGGCGAAGCTGTTCCAGGAGGCCCAGCCCATGGGGGCGGATGGCACCGGTATCTGACGGTTCGTCGCCGCCTGTGCGGGGGCGGGCACGGCGAACAGCAGGGCGGCGGTCGCCGTCAGGGCGAGTGCGAGGAGGCGTGCGGCGGCGGCTCTGAGACGCCGCACCGGCGTGCGCGGTGGGGGATACATGCGGCTCCTTCAGCGGGACGGGCTCCGAGAGGATTTTGTTCGAGATTTCGAATACGGATCGGTTATTCGAACAGGCTGCGGCTGAACGTAGGGCTCCGGGTGCGGGGAAGTCAACGGCCGTGACAGGCGTGAAGTGGCGGCCGTGGCGCGGCTGTTCGGCTCGACTCCCGCCTGCGGGCGCCATACTGGCCGTCGTGCGTGTAGCGATCATGACGGCGGGCTCCCGGGGCGACGTGGCCCCCTACACCGGACTCGGGCACGCCCTTGACGGTGCCGGGCACGAGGTCACCCTGGTCACGCATGCCCGGTTCGAACCACTGGTCGCGGGGTCGGGCGTACGCTTCCACCCTCTGCCGGTCGATCCGCGGGCGGAGCTGGAGTCCTCCCCTGGGCGCGGACTGCACCGCAGCACGACCGGAGTGGGCAAGCTGGTGCGGGTGGCCGCGATGGCACGGGCACTGGCGGGGCGGATGACGGACGGCCTCGTGGCGGCCGCCCGGTCGAGCGACATGCTGCTGCTGTCCGGCTCGGTGGGACCGCTCGGGCGCGCCGTCGCCGAAGGCCTCTCCATGCCCTTCCTGGACGTGCCGCTCCAACCACTGCTCCCCACGCGCGAGTTCGGTCCGCCGATGCTGGGCGGCCGCTCCCTGGGACCGCTGGGCAACCGGATCGCGGGGCACGGGCTGGAGCGGGCACTGGAGTACGTCTTCGCGGGCGCGCAGCCGGCGGCCCGGCAACGCCTCGGCCTGCCCGGCACCCGCATGACGACCGCACGGCGGGAACGGCAGCGGCGACCGGTGCTGCACGGTTTCAGCCCCCTGGTGGTACCGCGGCCGGGCGACTGGCCGGCCGGCGCGGAGGTGACCGGCTACTGGTGGCCGTACGACGGCGACACCCAACTCCCCTCAATGCTCCGGGACTTCCTCGACGCGGGGCCGCCCCCGGTGTACGTCGGCCTGGGCAGCGCGACCGTGCCCGACGCCAGGCGGCTCAGTGCCGCCGTCGTACGAGCCCTGCGGCGGGCCGGGCTGCGGGGCGTCGTCCAGCGCGGCTGGGCCGGGCTCGAGGCCTCGGGCGACGATGTGCTGACGATCGACGAGGTGCCGCACTCCGCGCTCTTCCCCCGCATGGCCGCCGTCGTCCATCACGCAGGGGCGGGCACCACCGCGGCGGGGCTGCGCACCGGGGTGCCGGTCGTGCCGGTGCCGGTCCAGTTCGACGAGGGTTTCTGGGCGGCGCGGGTGGTGCGCCTGGGCGTGGCTCCCCGTGCTCTGCCGCTGCGCGGACTGACCGCCGACTCCCTGGCCGCGGCCCTGACGTGCGTCACGCGCGATCCGGCTCTCGCTCGCCGGGCGGCGGCGCTGGGCGCTCGAATCCGGGCGGAGGACGGGGTGGCGCCGGTACTGGAGGCGATGGGCCGGGCGGGCGGACAGGGACCCGTGCCGCGCCGGGATCGCACCTCACCCAATGGCGGGCCCCCAGCCCGGCGGCCGCAGGATCCCCAGCAATTGGCGGACCAGCTCGTCCACGACCTCGTCCAGCGTCGCGTCCACCCAGCCCGCGCTCCAGTCGTGCAGCAGGCCGTTGACGCTGCCGATGAAGGCCGTGGCGGCGAGGCGGTAGTCGCGCGGGGCCGCCTCGCCGCGTGCGGCCAGCGTCTCGGCCTCGGCGCAGATGAGGTCGACCCAGTGGGCGCGGCGGGCCAGGCGCTGCTCCTCCATGCGCGGGCTGACGCCGATGATCTCGACGAAGGCGATCCGGATGCGGCGGGGGTCGCTGGTGATGTTCGCGGCGTAGGCGCGGAAGATCGCGGTCACGCGCTCGTCGATCGTCCGGTCCCGGGCCTCGGCCAGCGCGGCCACCACGGCCTCCTCGGCCCAGCCGTTGACCTGCAGGTGGAGGGCGGCGAGCACATCCTCCAGGGTGCGGAACTCCTCATAGAACTGGCGGGTGGACAGTCCGGCGGCCTCGCTGAGCGCCGACACCGTCGTGGCCCGGTAGCCGGGGTCGGCGCCGAACAGTTCGAGCGCGGCGTCCAGGAATCTGCCGCGCCGCTCGGCCTGCCGCTGAGCGGCGGTCTTGCCGCCGTACCGCCCGGTCGGCGCCTTGAGCCTCCCCGTCACGGGACCTCCCTTTCGCGTGATCCCTCGATTTTGTCGTGTACGCAGTCTTGTGGAGAAGGCCACCCCTTCCTTACTTTCCAGTAAGTAAGAGTCTGAACGCCATCGTTTTCAGATTCCCCGAGCCGTTGCCGTTTGGCATGCCCCTGTCGCCACGTCTTCCAGAGGAGGGAGCAGCCATGCCTGCCCCCAGATCCAGGCACCTTTGCTCCGTAGCCGCCGCCCTCGCCCTGACCGTCTCCGTGCCCGCGACCGCCGCCACCGCGGACTCGTCCGCGGCGCTGCGCGAGGTGCTGTTCGTGGGCAACAACTGGGACGGCACCGCCACCGTCCTGAAGTCCTCCGGCGACTTCGCCAAGGTCGGGGAGATCAACGTCGTCCCCGACAAGGCGCAGCGCATCGCCGAGATCAACGCCGACCCCATCAAGTGGATCTACTACACGGGCATCCGCAACCAGGTCGGACAGGGGCACGACCAGTACGTCGACGACATGTACTCCACGCCGGACGGCAGGTCGGTCGTCGTCTCCCGCCCCAGCTTCGCCGACGTCGTCTCCATCGACCTGGCCACAGACAAGATCAACTGGCGTTTCCCGGTGGCCGGTTACCGCGCCGACCACATGGCGGTCTCCCCCGACGGCACCAGGGTCGCGGTCTCCGCGTCCACCGCCAACAAGGTGCAGGTGCTGGACATCGACACCGGCAAGGAACTGGGCGAGTTCGGCACCGGGGACAAGCCGCACGAGAACGTCTTCACCAACGGCGGCAGGTACATCTGGAACATGTCCATAGGCGAGGTCACCACCTCCCTCGACGACCCGTCGGCGGACTGGACCAAGGGCGACCGGCACATCACCGTCGTCGACGCGACCACGTACAAGACCGTCAAGACCATCGACATGCGCGACCGGCTGGACGCGATCGGTCTGAAGAACTTCTCCGACGCGGTCCGCCCGGCCGCGTTCACCCCCGACTGGTCGAAGCTGTACTTCCAGGTGTCGTTCTTCAACGGCTTCCTGGAGTACGACATCGCCTCCGACAAGATCACCCGGGTAAAGACGCTGCCCGCGAACCCGGCGACCAGCACCGATCGCACCACCTGGCTGCTGGACTCGCGCCACCACGGCATCTCGATGAGCCCCGACGGCACCAAGCTGTGCGTCGCCGGGACGATGGACAACTACGCCACCGTCGTGGACCGGGCCACCCTCCAGGAAGGCCCGCTCGTCACGGCGTCGACCCCGTACTGGGCGACCGTCAGCGGTGACGGCAAGGACTGCGTCATCTCCGAGAGCGGCGCCGACCAGGTCACGGCGATCGACTTCGCCACCGGCCAGAAGGCCACCTCCGTCGCCGTCGGCGACCACCCGCAGCGCGTGCGGCTGGGCCATGTGCAGGCCGACTGGACGGGACCGTCCGCGAACTGACCGCTCACCGACGGCGCCGGATCACGCGGTCCGGCGCCGTCGCACGGGGTGAACCGGTCACGAGATGCGCGGGCAACAGCGACCGTCGATCATGCGAGGCGTGGTCGGGGGATCGGACGCGCACCGAGCCGATGTCGGCCCCCTGGCGCCCGCTCCTCGGTATCGGCGGTACGA